>NZ_JAIUIL010000001.1:0-619099 GCF_020165595.1 Mesorhizobium sp. BR-1-1-10
GCACCCGTGGCTCCGGTATCGCCGGTTGCACCCGTGGCTCCGGTATCACCCGTTGCGCCAGTTGCTCCGTTGTCGCCGGTCGCGCCAGTCCCACCGGTTGAACCGGTGTCACCCGTTGCGCCAGTCGCACCGGTGTCGCCCGTAGCGCCGGTGGCACCTGTTGAGCCAGGATCCCCGGTCGCACCCGTGGCTCCGGTATCGCCGGTTGCACCCGTGGCTCCGGTATCGCCCGTTGCGCCAGTTGCTCCGTTGTCGCCGGTCGCGCCAGTCGCTCCAGTGTCGCCGGTCGCGCCAGTCGCACCCGTTGAACCTGTGGCGCCGGTGTCCCCAGTCGCACCGGTGTCGCCCGTAGCGCCGGTGGCACCCGTAGCGCCGCTGGCACCCGTTGAGCCAGGAGCACCGGTGGCTCCGGTATCGCCGGTTGCACCCGTGGCTCCGGTATCACCAGTTGCACCCGTGGCTCCGGTTGCACCAGTATCACCGGTGACGCCAGCGGCGCCGGTCGCTCCAGTCGAACCCACCGGGCCGGTCGCACCAGTAGGACCCGTGGCTCCACTCGAACCTGTGGCGCCTGTGGCGCCAGTCGAACCTGTAGCTCCAGTCGCACCGGTGGCGCCTGCGTTGCTGCTAGAAGAAACAGCTGTCAGCCTGAAGACACCATTTGAATTACTGGTGTCTGGGCTCGCAATCGTTCCCGCCCCTGAGGATGCAATTGTGAAGGTGCCCGCGTCTACAACGGTATAGCTCGAATTATTGTCATCGCTGCTGGTGGGAACCAGAGCTATAATATTATAACTCCCGCTTACCGGCACGTCTCCAATCATCTGAACAGAAGAAAAGTTACCTGTTGATGTTCTAGAAGGCAACGTAAAACTGCCTATAATAACGTCAGATGAATTTGTTATATAATATTGCACAGGGAACAGGCCTGACACCCCCATGGATGTGTCAAGCGAACCGGTAAGGGTGACCTCAAGACTTAGAATGGCGGCGAACCTTCTCACCCCCATTTCAGTTAAAGGCGGCATCACCCGTTCGCCATCAGACACAAGGTTCCACGCTCCGTTCAGCGCCTCGGCGCCCACGAGCCCTGCCGCGGCCATGGCCTCCGCGCCGGTCGCATCATGCAGCGCCTCGACAAACGTCTCGCCTGTCTGGCCCTTGCCCGTCTCGCAGCTCCATAGCCTGAAATCGCCGTCGACGCTCAGCGCCCTGCCGATCGCCGCGAAGTCATCCGCCGCATCCTCCAACATGTCGACTGACCAGTCGCCCGAGCTGAAATGCACTCGGCCTGGCGAGCCGTGGGCGACCACGTGCACGGCGACCAACCCGCTGCGCCCGTCCAGTGTCTCGGCAATCTGGCGCGCCGCCTGTCGGTGGCCGTCCAGCATGATCGCTTCTACCTCCGGCCGCAGGTTGGTCAGGATTGTCCCCAGATCCGGCGCGGAGGGGTCGACAAAGAGAATTTCAGAAACGCGGGCCATGGCGAGGTCCTTTTGACTCGAAGTCAGCTCACGAGAACGACAAAGGCCGGCAGTGCCGGCACTGCGAAATGGGAGTCTGGAGGATCCAGCGATCATCTAGCAGACGGTCCAAGCGCTCCGGTTGGCTCCGCGGAGGCGCTCACGCTCAGGATGCTGGAACGCTGGAAGTCGCCGGCGGCGTCGAATGTGCCGATGGCTAGCGAGGCTGTTGCGTTCGGCACCTTGACCGCCATGGACACGGGCATTGCCTTCGGCATCGCACTGGGCAACATGACCTGACCGACGATGGCCTTCTGGTTCATGTCGACGATGTAGTAGGTGACCGACCCGGCCATATTGCCGACCGGCAAGGTACCAGTAACCATCACCTCGGCGATCAGAATTCCCGCATAGATTCCCATGCCCACCTCCGTTAGCGGCGGCTGCGCCTCGGCGCCCTCCGTCCGCACGTTCAGTTCCCAGAATCCGCCGAGCACATGCGCACCGACGTTGTGCGACGCTGCCGCGACCGGCCTGCCGGCCGCCCGAGACAGCGAAACGATGAAATCAGATCCCTCAGCGCCGGCGCCCGCCCGGCAGCTCCACAGCCCGAGAGCGCCGCCTTCGTCGAGCGAGCCGCCGATCGTGGCGAGGTCGCCCGCCTCATCTGCCGGCGTCTGGGACGACCAGTCGCCAGCAGCAAAGGCGACCCGGCCAGGCGCGCCGTGCGCGATGATGTGGATCGCGCGCAGTTCCGAACGGTCTACCAGCGCCGCCGCCATCTGACGCGCCGCTGGCCGCCAGGCGTCGAGAACGATCGCCCCGATCTCCGGCCTCAGATGCCGGATGATTGCGCCGACATCGGATACGTTGGGATCAACGAAGAGGATTTCGGAGACGCCGTGGAGGGCGACGCCGGGGTCTCGAACAGGAGGCAGTCCGGCCTTGATCGAGGCAGTGGCCTGTTGAGGCACCTGGCGCCCAAGCTCCAATGCAGTGGAAGAACTCTCTCCAGCGCCGGACCGCCGGTTGACCCGACGCTTGTCCGAGCCGCGGGTTTCATTGCCCTGACTCTCGTGAGATCCGATGCGATACAAAACGCCCCCCCATCCCGGTGGCACTGCTTTGCCAGCGACAACTTGCGAGGGACCCGAACTGCATGCGAGGAACATCAATTTCGGAAAGACGTCGCCCGGGTGAAGTCGGCACGACGCCATGGTGGCAAGCAAACACCCTGTGCCTCTGACGCACAAAGTGGCCTCCCTCCCGACATTCTCCTAGCTTTGCAGATCTCCACGACCCGGCCGCCCTTCGGCTAGTCAGTGGCCCACTCTCGTTACCTAAACGTCTAGTAAATTGGAAATAATCTGGTTGTAAATGGATCAATTTATAATGGTAACTGCGAGTGGTAGATTTAATTTATTACGAAATCCAATTGGAATCCGTGACTTAGACACCTTACGTTGACACCACGGCAATCTCGTATACTCCAAAAGTTTGATGCCGACGATGGCTGGTATGAGCAAGCTCCTCCAAAAAGAGTATCCCTCTACGCCGGCGCAAACATTGGCTAACACGGCACGCGCCGGCATTTTCCAAGGAGTCGATTGCGACCGAAGTAGAAGAGCAGGCGATGAAATGAGTGATCATGCAAGAAGCTGAGACACCCAAAGCTTGGCGGGGCATGGTCCGCATCCGATTGCGCCTGCGGCTAGCTAGATTCAACAGCTGCTAGTCCATGGCCACCGGGACAATCGAGGGTCCCTTATACAGCCGCAATGCAAATATGGCGGCCTCTGTGCGCAATTATCCAAGGAGCGGGCAGTCGGAAAATGACAAACGGCGGGCGAATTTGTCTGAACATGATCGTCAAGAATGAGATGGCTAATCTCGAGCGCTGTCTTGGCGCGGTTGCGGAGCACATCAATTGCTGGGTCATTGGCGATACCGGCTCGACCGATGGAACCCAGGATTTCATCCGCAACTTCTTCGCCGCACGCAATCTGCCGGGCGAACTGCATGAGTTTCCTTTCTACAATTTCGGGCAAGCGCGCAATGCAGCACTCGACCACGCCTATGCCTCGCCACTTGCGTACGACTATCTCCTGTTCGACGATGCGGACATGCAGCTTGTTGTTGAAAACAAGGCATTTCGCGAGCGGCTCGATGCACCGGGCTATCGGTTCCTGCAACGGGCAGATTCGGGCCTTACCTATTGGAACACGCGCTTGGTCAAGCGCGATGTCGGCGCGCGCTACCATGGCGTAACCCACGAATATATCGACATACCCGGTGGCGCGAAGGAGCTTCGGGGGGTTTGGTATAAAGATCACGCCACAGGCTCGAACCGGGTCGACAAGTTCGAGCGGGACATCAAACTCCTGCTGGGCGCCCTCGAAAAGGATCCAGAGAACCATCGCTCCTGGTTCTATTTGGCGCAATCCTACCGCGACGCCGGGCGTACAGCCGAGGCTGCGGTCGCCTATGCCAAGCGTGCCGCGATGGGTGGCTGGGATGAGGAGGCCTGGAACGCCAGGCTGCAGGAGGCTCGCTGCCTGAAGAAGATGGGCGACGATGCCGGCTTCGTTCGACAGGCACTCGCCGCGTTCAACCAGCGACCGCATCGCGCCGAGCCCCTTTACGACCTTGCCCGTCATTATCGCGAAAAGGGTATGAACGATGCCAGCGTGCTTTTCTGTGAGGCCGGGCTGGCAATCGCGCGGCCCGAACAGGATATCCTTTTCATAGAGGATTCTGTCTATGCCACCGGCCTCCAGGAGGAATATTCGATCGTCGCGAATTACGCCCGCGATCCCGCTCGGAAGGATCGCGGCCGCGCGGCCTGCAACTGGCTTGCTCTGAACAGAGGGGCTGGCGACGGTCCCAGAGACCAGGCGTGGTCCAACACCTTCTTTTATGTGCAGCCCGCCCTGGCCCTGATGCCGTCCTTCAGTGCCCGTCCGCTGGGCTTCACGGCGCCGGACGGCTACCGGCCAACTAATCCGTCGGTGGCGAGAATAGGCAAGCAAATTGTGCTCGCCCAGCGGACCGTGAACTACACGATGACGGAAGATGAGCTGCAGTATGAAACAAACGGCGATGCAATCCGCACCCGGAATTTTCTGCTCCGATTGAGCGACGATTTGGACATTCAATCAGCAAGCGAGATTTTGCCGCCGGTCGACATGCCGGACCCTGTCTACAAAGGCGTACTTGGTTTCGAGGACCTGCGTCTGTTCGCGATAAATGGTGAACTCTGGGGCTCGGCGTGTGTGCGCGAGTTTTCGCAAGACGCGCTGTGCCAACAGATTATAGCGCGGATCGAGGAAAGTGGTTCCTGCCACCTTACTGACTGGCGCATTCTACATCCGGCGGGGCAGCGGATTCATCAGAAAAACTGGATGCCGCAAGTGGTGGCCAATCCGTCGGATATAGGCGGAGACGAGCTTCGCTTTATGTACCTATGCGACCCAACCCGAACCATCGACGATCAGGCCCGCACTCTCAGCGAAACCTTGCCCCCGATTGCGGCGCAACGATTCAGAGGTGGCAGCCAGCTCATAGCGTTCGACGGAGGATGGCTGTGCCTGATCCACGAGGTGCAATGGAGGCAACCGGAAAATCGACGTTACTATCTTCACCGCTTCGTATGGTTTGACAAACAGAACTCTCTACAGAAAGTGACCCGCCCGTTTTTCTTCAACAAAAAGGGCATCGAATTCGCAGCCGGCCTGGCCTGGCATCCTGATGAAAGTCGTTTGTTGATTTCGTACGGCGTAACCGACAGAGAGGCCTGGCTGGCAACCGTCGATGAGGCGGAAGTACGATTTGTGCTGGAGGACGTAAATATGCTGCGGTCCGGCGTCACCGACTTGCCCCAGATCTGATCAAGTACCGCCAACGGTAGAAGCGATATGCCGGAAGGGGTCAAAGTGTCTCTGACGATCGGCGCCAAGGTTGGATCATGAACCCGGCAAAGGGCCAACTTTATTACGCGGCGGCAATTGGTACTTGGCACCGTTGTGGCGGGATCAATCGCGGCGATGCTCAGGATCAACTCGGAGACCAGTCACGCCGCCATGCCGATAAACCCAAACGCCTCTTCTGCGACCCTTCTTAACGCTCCGATCGAGCTTGCCGGTGACTGGGGCCGCATGTTGGAGGGCGCGGCCACTCAGGTCATCAAACGTATGCGGCGCTCCTGCCTGACTGACGTCCGGCTTGTCTCCGATCGACAGCCAGCGCGCGTGCGCGTCGACTCGCATACCTCCGGCCAACCCGCGATCTGGCTGCACCCGGACGGAAGCAGCGTGGCATGGATCATCGTCGATATCGGCGAGCGAGACTGGTCGAAGCTCGCGTATCAGTTTGGCCATGAACTCGGCCATGTGTTTGCCAACAGTTGGCAAGCCGACGCCAAGCCCGCCGCACCCTGTCAATGGCTTGAGGAAGCCATGGTCGAAGCATTCTCATTGCGCGGCCTCGGACGTCTGGCGGAGGACTGGAGAAAACATCCCCCGTTCGTCGGCGATAACGCTTTCGGTGACGCCATCGCCCAATATTGCCAGAACATTGTTCGCGCCTACGCGACCCTTGCCGATGGTCAGGATCTCACCCGTGACGCCGCCGCTTGGTTCGCCGACAACCGGGGGGCGATCGAAATTCCCGGTCTTAATCCGTTCGCGCAGGCAATGAGCGTGACGATCCTCGCCGAATACGACCAGAACCCCGATTGCATAGAAGCGCTCGGCGCTCTCAACCGCTGGCGTGGCCGCAGCGGAATTCCCGTCGCTGAATATCTGCAGCGATGGAAAGAGAGCTGCGCGGAATTGCAAACCTCTCCGCATTTACCGCTCCGCTTAGGCGAGCTATTGGGGGTTATTACGCCCTGGTAAATAGATGGAGCACAAACCGCCATCAGCCCGGTTGGTTGGCAATATGGCCTGCATGTCCGACCTTTCCTGTTTTTAATTCGGGTAGGCCAGGTGCCAATCACGCTTCGCCTTCTACTCCTTCGTTATTCGTTTGGATGAATTCTACTCATATAATCAATAGCATATATGTCGACGTCGCCGGCGCGCAAATTTGAGGATCCTGCCGGTCAAGGCCCGGCGCCATAACCCCCAACCCCGCAGGCGCCGGGCCGCGCGCACTCACATAAGGCAGTCTGCGCAAGCGGCCCGACAGCCTGTTGGGGTACAATTTGTCCGACCGTCGGGCCTGACCGGCTCCGTGGGTGGCGTTGCCGGCTGGACGCAACAATAATATTAGCATCTTCGAATTAATACCTCACAAAGCCGTTTTCCCCGGCTTTGTGCCTCAGCGGCGAAGTGACTGCTCTCGCCCAGGCGATCACCGCGGTGGGTCGGCCGTCGTCCCCGGTCTTGCAGAGTTCGAACCGGTTCGCTCGATTGGGTAAATGTCGCTGCGCTATCAAACAAAAAAGAATTCACCCAGCGAAGTCACAGGAGTCCGAGCCGATACAGCGCGCTAACCGCACGCGGGCGAAAGATGGCACCGTAACGACCGGCCACCGGCTCACCCCAACTCTGCTTGTAGTCTTGCCCGGAGCCGAGATCGAACTGGCGATGCCCAACGCGTGCGGCCCATTCGATCGAAGCCTCCATTATGCGGACACCGACCCAAAAGCGGTCGTATTCGGGATCGCGGACGATGCATTGGCCGAGCACGACGCCGTCCTGACACATCAGGACGACGCCGGCTGTGCGCCGATCACCATCGAGCAGGTGCAAGGTGTGGAACTGGATTGGGCTGCCGGCGGTCTGCCGCTTCATGAAGGCGCGCCAGAACCGCAGACGATCCTCGGCAGCGACCGTCTCCTCGGCATCGTTGCCTTCCCACATGCGGCCCCATTGAGCGCAGCACCATTCCAGGTCGGTCTCGTCGTCGATGCGAAGCCGCATGAATTCGTCGCAGCGCTGGCGGGCCCGGCGCACATTCTTGCGATGATTGCGGCTCCAGCGCGCCTCATAGTCGCCCCGCAGATTGACGCTGTAGTTGTCCGGGGACCAGTAGGATCGCGGATTTAGCTCCACGACGCTCTTGTCGAGCCCCGCCTCAACCCGCACCTCGACGCCCAAGGCGTGCAGCGCCCGAGCAAGGGCGGCGGGAGAGGACGCAGGCGCGATCACGCCGGAAAGCGATTGATAGGCGACGGGCTCCCAGTATCGACGACGGCGACGCAGGGAAATGAGCGCGGTCGGGTGGCCATTCTCCGTCGCCAGGGCGTGGCGCTTGCGGGCGCTCGTGGGTCGGGTGAGCTCGCGATAAAGGTCGCGGTCGCAGCCGGGAATGGCCGGCAAGAAGCCCAGGGCCTGGTCGAGGGTCGAGTTCCAGGCGTCGAACCAGGCGATATGAACGCCCCGCGTCGTGAAGCGGGTGACTATGCGGGCAGTGGCGATCACAGCGGGCGCGGCGACATGGGCCATCGCGCGCTTCAAGCCCGAGCCGGCGGGGTTCGCCCGGGCGGTATCTGTGGCGTCAGAGCGACTCATCCCCGATTTCCCTGTGCCGTCCTTGCCTGTCGGCCATCCAAGCAATTGTTGAAAGAGGGCGGCCCGTCCCCCGTTGGCGGCAGATTACACAGCTTGCACCCCGCCCGGACGGCCCGCAATATTGCGTCCTTATGTTTCAACCATTGCGTGCCAAAATGTAGCGGGCGCGACCTTGTTGACGTGGCCGGGCGGATCACGTTTCGCCGACCGCGGGGCCTGGCGCGGCCGCCCGTCCCTGTTCGGCTTCTTCGCCCAGGAAGCCCCGGATGAGGAGGAGGGGGACGTGTAGGTGCACAGGCACCAAGGCCTGGGTCTTATTCAGCAGGTAGGCCAGTTCGGCGGCGAAGGGATGACGGGTCAAGCCCATCGCCAGGAACCAGAACATTGCGCCAAGCCCGCCGCCCAGAACCGCCTGCAAGACCGATATGTTCATGTCGAAGCCATTCAGCACGATGACGACGAGCGGGCCCAGCGCCGTGGCCAGTGTGGCGGTGGCGCTCGGCACCAGAGCCCACAGATATTCGCCAACGCTCAACTTCAGTCGCCGCATCAGGAACCAAAGGCCAGCGCCCACCTGGATCGGCGTGGTGGCGAAGATCGAGAGCGCCAGCGCGAAGGGGCCATGCTGGGCCGCCAGGATCATGATCAGGCTGGTCATCGGCAGGGAAATGATCCAGGCCTTGGCCGTGTCGCGGATCCCGCCGGCGGCGACCAAGGCCGGGAACATCAATGGGACGGGGAAGTAGAGCATCGTGGCCGCGGCCATCACCTGCACCAGCGGGATGGAGGTGTACCATTGCGGTCCCAGTATGGTGTGCACCAGGGGATGAGCGAAGAGGATGACCATCGCCAGGCCCGGCCAGTGGAACGCCGTCAGGCTGGCCGCGGCTCTGAGATAGGGCCCCTTGAGGGGATGACCCGTGCGCGCAAGGGCGGCGAACCCCGGCAGTGCCACCGCCGAGATCGCCGATATGACGAGACGGCTGGGCATTTCCGTGACCTGCTGGCCTCGGCTGTAGAGGCCGACATCCGTGGTGCCGCTGGCCCGACCCAGCATGAAGGTCGGAATGACCTCGCCGAGGCCGGTCAGGAGGCCGGTCGCGGTGTTGAATCCACCGAACGCCAGAATGTCGCGCCATTTGGTGAACTGGATGCGAAAGATGGACAGGTCCGGACGTATGAGAACGGCGAAGACGAAGGTGGAGAGCGGATAGCTCAGCGAGCCCCAGGCGAAGCTCATATAGCCGACACCCGTCATCACCAGAGCGGTGGTGGTGATGTTGCCGACCAGGGCCGAGCCGAGGTTTATGGCCGCGATACTCCAGAATTTCAGGTCGCGGCGAAGCAGAGCCACGATCGGCGAACCGATGCTGGAGAACAGATACCCAAAGGCCACAGTGCGGACAAAATTCTCCAGACGCGGTTCGTGCGCGAAGTCGGCGTAGAAGCCCGCCGTCACGACGAAGGCCGTCGTAAGGACGATGGCGACCACCAGCATCATGGTGAAGGAGGTGCGTATTTCCTCCTTGGAAAGCGTTTCGGCGTTGACGATGTAATTGGTCACGCCGAAGTCACGAAGACCCTCGGCGAGCGCGAGGATGCTGGCGCCAAGGAAGGCAGCGCCGATGTCGTTGGGGGTCAAAAGCCGCGACGAGACGTAGAGCGTCGCGAAATTGAGGATGAGGGTGGCGTACTTCTCGAAATAGACCGCGACCACCGCGCGCCGAACGTTTGCCATTTCTATCGCTCACCTTCGATGAGACTGGCCCGATGCAGGATCGCCACCATATCGCGCCCTTAAAACCGTGTGGCCTCGATCAGGGTCGAGGCGACCTTCTGTTGATCCTCGTCGGTCATCTGGGGGTAAAGCGGAAGGACGATGGCATGATCCTGGGCTGCCTCCGACTCCTGCAGAGACATGCGCAACGGTCGGGAGGCATAGACGTCCTCGCGGTGGGCACACATGATGCCGCGCCGTGTGGCGATACCGGCATCCAGCATAGCCTGCATGACGGTGTGCTGGTCGGCGGACTCCGGCAGACGGACGCAGAAGCTCTGCCAATTGGTTCGCACGTAGGAGGGTTCGCGCACCAGGCCCAGCCATTGCGCCTCGCCAAGCAATTCGGCGTAGCGAGCGGCCAGCGCGCGGCGGCGGACCACGATTCCGGGCAGGCGCTTAAGTTGCTCGCGGCCGACAGCGGCCTGGATGTCGGTCATGCGATAGTTGTAGCCGAGCACTGGGTGGCTCTCGAAGATCACCTGGGCCGAGCCGTGGCGGACTGTGTCGGGCACGCTCATTCCGTGCTGGCGCAACAGCTTGAATTTGGCGGCCCAGTCAGCGTGCTTCGTGGTCAACATACCGCCGTCGCCGGTGCTCATGATCTTGCGCGGATGGAAGGAGAAGCACGCCACGTCGCCGTGCACTTTGCCGACCTTCTCCCACCGCCCGTTCCAGAAGATCTCGCTGCCGCTGGCGCAGGCCGCATCCTCGATCACGGGCAAGCCCTTGGACTTGGCGATATCGACGACCGCGGCCATGTCGCAGGGCAAGCCCATCTGGTGGACGATCAGGATCGCCCTAGTCTTGGCCGAAAGCGCTCGCTCGATCAGGGCCGGGTCGATGTTGTAAGTGGCCGGATCGATGTCGACGAAGACCGGGATCGCGCCGCAATAGGCAACGGAATTAGCCGTGGCGATGTAGGAGTGGCTAACCGTGACCACCTCATGGCCGGGCATCACCCCGGCGGCCAGCAGGGCCAGATGCAGCGCTGTGGTGCAGTTCGAGACGGCCGCAGCGTGCGGCGCGCCGGTGAAGGTGGCGAACTCCGTCTCGAAGGCCGCGACCTCCGGGCCCTGCGTGACCCAGCCGGACAGGATGACGCGGCGCGCCGCCTCGGCCTCGGCCCCATCCATCGTGGGCTTGATGATCGGAATCATGTGAGGACCTCAGCTGAACGAAGTTGTATCTCGGCGTGAGAAGTTGCAGTCGTCGTATCACGATAAAGCCGGTCGCTCACCTTCTCCTATTGTGGGATACGGCAGGAACGGCCAACGAGCCGGGCGTAGTGGAATAAGTGACGTCGCCGTTCTAACTCGGCAGCTCCGCCTGAATCTGTCGTGCAGAGCGCAGGAACTGTAAGGAACGCGCCCTTCCTGACTACCAGGCCGAACATGAGGACACTTAACTGCAGGGGGTCGACGGCACGACGCCCGCAGAGGGGTCTAAGCCGGGCCGATCACCTCGAGGCAGAGCTGTAGGAGACGAGGTCCCGGTGCCCTCTGGGAGTTTCGCAAAAACAGAGAGATAGAGCTTTTCGCCGTTGCGGTGAAACGCTGAACGCCCGCCGCCTCGCGCGACATTGGAGCTGGATCTGCCGAGTCCGGCACCATTGCGCTGGGGCAGGCAATATTGGACCCAACGCTTTGACGGGTGACCCCAAATGTGTAGGGCCTCCCGGTAGCTCAATGTATGGCCAGAGCACCGTCCTTTAGACGTATAGGTTAACGCTGACAGCGAGGGGTTCAGCAATATGACCTAGCCGTGAGTGGCTCCACAGGGATCTGGCATGAATACTGCTTAAACCAGCTTACTAGGCAATAATTGGGGATTTTCCAAATGCGGGTAAACACTCAGCCAAGCCGAAGAGCAGGCTTGTCAAAATGCATATTTTGCGAGCCAATCCATGTCAGGGATGTGCAGACCAACCAAAATGGAGACGTTATAATCTCCATAACGGCCGATGATATTTATACGAAGAACTCAAAGCAGCGCTACGAGATAATATTGACCGACGAAGAAGTCGGCATTCTTAACGCTGCTACGCGGTGACTCGCCGTCTGCAGATACGGATCCACGGACGGGCCGACTGATACGCCGGAGCCGGCGGCGCTGCCAATGTGGCACAGGCCCCGCTGCTCCATTTTGGGACGGCGCGGCATCATCAATGAAGCCTAACTAGGCGCTGCCGCTATGACGTCAGCGGGCCTTCGTTGTGGCCTTGCCCCTTGCTGGGGCGCTAGTTCGGCAGACTCTAACGCGCGCTTTGGCCGCTGGACAACACGTGCCCGGCAGCGCCCGGTGCTAGAAGGGCTCGCCACGTCGGCCCGATCAGGGGCGGCCGCCTAAAGAAGATCATCAATCTAAAGTTGGCGCGATGGAGCCCTGGAAGGTAGCGCGTTCAAAGCCTACGCCTTCTAGTCGAATTGATGTGACGAACAGTTAGGCGTCTATAATCGCGAAAGTCCGACCGCCCCAGGCGTGGGCATGGCTGGGTTGCGGAGCATCGGCTCGAGTATTGATCTATGGCAACGATATATCAGGGTGCGATTTTCGCCGTTCAGCCGTCGCGGACCATGGTCCGGCCGGCGGAAGACCGTATCGCCGGCTTCGACGGCGTGCGCGCGATCGCGGTACTGATGGTCTTCATCAGCCACAAGACGACGCTGCCCCATCACGATTCCTATGGCTCCGTCGGCGTCTGGCTCTTTCTCGTGCTCAGCGGCATGCTCATCTCCTCAATCCTGTCGGAGATGCGCGGAAAGGTCGAAGCCGGGACGCAGTCGAAATGGCGCTCGATGGGTGACTTCTATCTGCGCCGCAGCCTGCGCATTTTCCCGCTCTATTATGCCTGTCTGGGTGTTTTCGCGCTGGCTTCGCTGTTCACCTCATTCGTTGGATTCTCGCGCATGGAAGCGACGATCTACGCCCTCTACGGCACCAACATCTATATCGCGATGACGCCGACTGGGGACCACGGCCATTTCGGTCACCTCTGGTCGCTGTCGGCGGAAGAACAGTTCTATCTGCTCTTCGCGCCGATCCTGCTGTTCACCCCGCGCAAATACCTGCTTCGGATTTGCGTCGGATTCATGCTCGCCGGCGCGGCCATGCTGGCTTGGCTAGTGTCCGTGCGGACCCACCCGAACGCCATCCACGTCGATCCGCTGATCGCTTTCGGCATGCTCGGCGTCGGCGGCTTCGTCGCCTCCTTGAAAAACCTCAAACCGCGCGCCTGGCTGGTGAGTGCGCAAGCCCAGGCGGCGGCTGGCCTGACCCTGATCGCGATCCCGCTGGTGTTCGGCTATTACCGAGACACATGGAACGTCTGGGGACCATTGACCTGCACGGTTGCCGGCCTGTTTCTGTTCCAGATCGCCCGCAACCAGCAGACTCCAGTCGTGGCTTTCCTCAACTTATGGCCTCTGCGCTCGCTCGGCCGGGTGAGCTATGCCTTCTACATCCTGCACCAGTTCGTCCATTTCTACGAAGTCCAAGCGGTGTTCCATAAGCTGCACATGAACATTGACGGGCCGCCTATCGTGCAACTGGCCGTGGAGCTGTTCATCACGGTCGCGCTGGCGACGCTCTCCTGGCATTTCTTCGAACGGCCGCTCCTACGGTTGGGGGCTAGATTGACCGCGCGGGAGGGCGCCGAGGCCAGCAGCGCAGCCGCCGCCTTGTCCCCGGGACGGCAAGCGGCCACGCGGTAGAGGCGGGCGGAGCTTCGGCCAATGCGACTCGACAACGAACGCCGCATCAGGGGTTTCGATGGCCTGCGCGCGATCGCCTTCATCTTCGTGTTCATAAGCCACAAGTTCCATCAAGGGACGTATGCATCCCTTGGCGGCGACGGGGTAATGCTCTTCTTCGCACTCAGCGGCCTCTTGATCACCCGTATCCTGACTCGCACGCGGGTGGCGGTCGAGGCGGGCGAGACGACGAAGCTGGCAGGTCTTGGCCGCTTCTATCTTCGGCGTTCGGCCAGGATATTCCCCGTCTACTACGCGACGATCGGCTTCTTCCTGATCGCGTCGCTGTTCGTTCATTTCGACGGCTTCGAAGGCGGCGCGCGCCTGGCCATGCTGCTCTACGCCACGAACATCTATGTGTTGACGACCGGCCACTGGGTGGGCCACTTCAACCACTTCTGGACGCTGGCGATCGAAGAGCAATTTTATCTATTGTTTGCACCGTTGCTGCTGTTCACCCACAGCAAGGCCGCCGGACACATCTGCGTTGCATTCGTAGTTGTGGGTCTCTTCACTCAGGCGGGCCTCGAATGGGCCGGAGTGTCAGCGAAGGTCATCGGCCTGAATCCCATGACCGGCTTTGGTTATCTTGCTTTGGGCGGTCTGGCAGGACTGAACCTCGACCGGCGAGTGCCGGCATGGCTGGTTTCCACGCCGGCCCAGGCCATCGCCGCGCTCACCCTTCTCATCGTGCCCCTCACTATCCTTAAGGACGAGATCATCTGGCGCGTCTATGCGCCGGCAGTCGCAGCTACAGCCGCGCTTCTGGTCCTCCAGATAGCGGGGAACCAGGCCTCGCGTTTCGTCGCCCTTTTGGAGACCTGGCCCCTGCGCAACCTGGGACGCATCAGCTACGGTTGTTACGTTTTCCACGAGTTTATTCATTTCTACAACGTCGAGGCAGCGGCCCGGAAGTTCGGCGTCGTATTCCAAGCGTCGGATTGGATCTCGGCTCCCATCGAGCTTGTTTTGACCATAGGCCTGGCGACCTTTTCCTGGCAATTCTTTGAACGACCCATCATGGCCTGGGCCCATCGGCCGACGCAGAAAGCGGCGCCTGCCGCTGCCTGAGCCCCTCAGCTCGCCCAGCCGAGCACCCTTCGCAGCAGGCCAAGGTTGTGGTTCAGGCGAAGGTAATACTCGCGTTCCGGCCGGTCGCGGATCTGGAGCACGGCCAGTGGCGGGGTTGCGATCAGCATTTTGAGCGCGCGCGCGATTCTCTGGCTCCGCGTTTTCAAGCTCCTCAGTTCCACCTCGCCTTCCTTGCGGGCACGCTCGGTGAGCCATGCGCGCGTAAGACGGCCAGCATGGACCTTGTGGTCCACCACGAAGGCGTCCGAGTACCAGCAGCGATAGCCGGCCGCAATCAGGTCGGTCATCATCTGGGCCTCTTCCCCGCTGGCGAGGTTCGAGCCGACCCGACCCGTCGTGACGTCGAACCCGCCGAGCGCGTCCAGCGCGCTGCGGCGGAACAACATGTTGGCGCCGACGCCAATGGGATGATGGGTCGTGTCCACGAAGCCGTCCTCATCGACCACCGACAATAACAGGCGCGCCCGCGGCCCGAGGCTGCTCGGGGGCATTTCAAGGCTGCCGGCGTTGTCGGGCCAGTGTGGGATCACCCGCCCAGCCAGGATGGCGGTGTGGACGTCACAGCGGGCCGCGCAGGTGATCGCCGCCTCTACCCAGCCTGCGCGCGGCACAGCGTCGTCGTCCAGCAGCGCAATCCATTCGCCCCTACCGGCCTCGAAACCCGCGTTGCGGGCCAGGGCAACGCCGGGCTTGTCGAGCCGGATGAGGCTCAGTCCATCGCGTCCCCTCAGGTCCTCCAGCACCTCGGCATGCGCCGGCGCCGAGGCGCTGTCGATGACGATGACCTCCACCGGCTGGCCCGCGCACTGCGGCAGCAGGGCATTGACGTTCTCCAGAACGTCGTGGCTGCGATTGTGCGTGGCGATGACGATGCTGATGACCGGGGCACCGGCGCTGATATTCGGCGCGTCGTTGGCGTCCCTAGTGCCAATTCGACGGTTAAATTCCATCCCCATTCAGTCCAACGCCGCGTCCTGGGCGGCCGCCGGGCGCGCACCCAGGCCGATCGACCAAAAGAATGCGGCGCGCAACGGCGTCGGCGTCACGAGCTGCCTTACCGCCCGGAACGGAAATACCAGCAGCGCATGACGCACCGCGAATCGCACGCCTTTGGCATCCCCCCTGGCCGCCCGCTCCACCGCTGCATCGGCGAAATAGGTGTAGAACCCCAAGAGCGTGGCGAAATAGGAATGCAGCCACTCTTTCGGCGAGCGCCACTTGCGCCACACCGGCATGGCATGCCGCATGAACACCTTGCGCGTATAGGGAATCCGGCTCAGGACCAAGGCATCATAAGATCCCGACGGACGCTGGCGGAACAAGACGCAAGGCACGGTCACATGCTCCATATGCCCTCCTCGGGCGAGGCGCAATTGCCAGTCCCAGTCCTGGTCGGCCAGCAGGGTCTCGTCAAAATAACCGTACACGTCGCGTACCCCGACACGCGCCATCGTGGCGCCGATCTGCGGGAAATAGCCGTCGAGCATCATCTTCAGATGGTCGCCGTCGAGGCGGACGTCATAGGGAATTGGGGCGGCTATGGGCCGCAGATTAGGATCGGTCATCACGACCTGACCGAAGACCGCCTCGACTTCCGGCTGGCAGTCGAAGATTTGCAAATGCGACCGTACATGTTGCTCGGTCCAGACGTCGTCGTCGTCCAGAAAGGCTAGAAACTCGCCTGTGGCCGCCCGCATCGCCGCGTTACGCGCGGCCCCGGCGCCAGCAGTTGTCACGATGAGGTGCTGCGCGCCGTGGGCTTGCGTCACCTTGGCGGTGGCGTCGTGGTTGGAGCCGTTGTCGCCAACCAGAATCTCGAACGTCAGGTCGGGGCCTTCCAGCGCGCGGATGCTCGCCAGCGCCGGGTCCAGGAACTGCGGACGGTCGCGGGTCGGGACGACCACAGAAACGATGCGCACCTTATTCACCCCCACTCCTCCCACCGATCGAAGACGCCCGACAGGGCGGCCGAAAATACTCGGATGCTGTCGAAGCGCGTGATGAAGGTCCGCGCGATGGTGCCGGCCGAACGCGTCTCCTCGGCCTGCGCGTAGACCAGATCATAGCCAGCTGCCTTGGCCTCCCGCATAGCAACCGCCGTCCAGTTGGCCGACTGGCCAAGCGGGATTGCGAACGACGTCGGCGCAAAGCCGAGCCGAGCCTCAATCATAGCGCGCGAGCGGTCCAATTCCTCGCGCGCGGCGGGGCCGTCCAGTTGCCCAAAATCGGGATGGGTCGCGGAGTGGCTGCCGATTTCGGCGCCGTCGGCGACGAGGCGCTCCAGATCGCGCCAGCCCAGAACCTCGTCGGTCGCCCAGGGCGAGCCACCTTCGCTCCAGTCGGTGACCACGAAAAGGCTCCATGGTACCGCGAAGTCTTTCAGGATCGGCGCAGCCACGGTCATCACGCTGCGGAGGCCGTCATCGAACGTGATGGCGAGGTCCATTGGGTCGCCCCCCGTCCGCGCGATCTCCGAGGCTGGCACGAACCGGTAGCCCCGCGCCGCAGCCCACTCCAACTGGCGACGGAACAGCTTCGGCGGCACATCGTTGTGGTCCATCAGCGGCTGGCCGACCGAGTGGTAGGCCAGGATCCGGCCTCCTGAACGGGGTACGCGTCGGCCTAGAATGGACAAACCTTGACGTTCGATGGCCATACGTGGCCCGACCACATGACGCCTTTCGACACCGAACGCGCGCACAGCGCGCTTCAGAACCTTCGGTGCTCGCCCAAGCATACCCACTTTCGCCCTCTTTCCTTTACCCGAGTCGAATAGCAAGCCTGAGCCAGCTATGGCTTCTGACGAACCCGAGGCGCCTAAAGCCCCATCCCGTCGAACGGCACCCCTCTATCGGGAGAAAGAGCAAGGCTCTGACAGGCTGTCGAAACTGTTTTGGTCGAGGAGCGTATCAGATTCAAACCATGCACAGACCAGAGTCAAAAAGGGTATCTCCGCCACTTTTTGGGCAGCCTGCTAAATCAAAAGTGTAAATCACGATGGCTGCCGGAACTGGAAGCCCCCTTCGTGCGGGTCGCTCCTGAAGGCCGGTCAGTCTGCGTCCTGGCATCGCACACGCGGCCGCCGAAGTGCCGGCCGGCAAACTTTACAATTGAACCCAAAAATTAACTGCCGCTCCTTAGCCGGCCACCAACCGGGGCAGCCATTCAGGCAGCAGGTTTCGGATGGCGTCCCAGGGCCCGTCGAAGGTCCTGGTCCGCGCCAGGCGCCCCCATACCCGTAGCCGTTCGGGCAGCGACATCAGGCGCACAGAACGTTTCAGGATCGCCTCGACCGTGTCGAACTCGCCGAACACCCCATTGAGCAGGATGTCGGGATAACCGTCATAGAATTCCTCGTCCGCGGGCGCGCCCTGCCCACGAAGCGGCGTGACTGGCGGGATCGCCAGGGCCTTGGCGTAGAGCGCCTCCAGGCTTGCCAGCCAATTGGGCGCGGTGTGCAGCCGCTTGACGTTGGACGCCGTCTCATCGCCCCGCTGACGCAGGGCCTCTGGGGCAGCGAGCCAGTCCGCCAGGATGCGGTTGTAGTCCGCCATGGAGGTGGCAAAGCCAATGGTTGGCGCCAGCCCGGGCATATCGGTGCTCATGACGTTCGCATCCGACGGATAGGGAAACAGCGTCACGCAGGGCGCGCCCAGCCCGCCGGCTTCCAGCATCGAGGTAATCGAAACAAAGGGGTACGAGTCAAGGTAGATGTCCGCCGCCTCGAAGGCGAGCGACGGATCGGGCGTCTCCGGCCGTCCCATGATCCGCCCGCCAGTCGCCGCTGTGGCCTGTTGCCAGTCGACCGGCTCCCCCGGCCCTATGACCAACAATCGCGCATCGGGACGAGCCAGGAGCGCCTCGACATGCATATCGGCGAACGAGACCCCGCCCATCGTGCGGTATTTCACGCCTCGCGCCACGGACACCAGAAGCGGTCCGCCGGCCGGAATGCCGAGCCTCTGCCGCGCCTCGGCCCGGCTGTGCTTGCGTACCGGCAAATCGATCTGGATCGGCAGGATGGCGTGACGCTCCGCTGGGATCGCACGCCGTTCCACCACCAGCCGCTCGCCCGACACCCGCGAACTGGCGATCAGGTCGCACACCGATAGCCCGACCCAGAACGCGTGGTCGGCGTGGTTGATCAAGACCACGGGCGGTCGGTTGCGCTCGTCAGCAAAGGCTATGCCCGGCGTCGGGTCCTCGTTGCTGACGTGCAGGACGACGAGGTCGAAATCGAGCGACAACTTGCGGAGCGCACGGGCCCATTCCACCGGTCCGCCGCGCGTCGCGCCGATCATATGGACGTGTCCGCCACGAGCCTCCACGGCCTCGCGCACCGACGGCGGCGGCTCCCCGGGATGGCGCAACAGGGCCAAGGAGTGATGACGCGCCTCATCGGCGGCGATCCAACGGCGCATCATCCGGGTGAGGCCGCCGACCTCGTTCAGAGCGGTGGCCACATGCAGCACGCGGCCGACCTGCGTCCGCGCCGGTCGCGCAGCTTCGGCGTTTGCGGAGAGCGTCCGTCGCGCGATCTCGATCAGTATTTGCTCAAGCGGCTCTGACCGATAGAAGCCGCAGTGCCGCTTCCGTGCAAGCGTGACGGCCGCCTCTACATAGGCCGCCGCGGAGTTGAGGTCATCAGCCTCCAGGCAGCGCTCAGCCTCACCCCGAAGGCTTTGGAACTCTGCGTAGTTGTGACGCATACGCACCACCTCTGGCTCGCAGGGCACGCTTTCAGATCGCATCGTTTCCGGCATCCTTCCCCCAAGGTCGCAGCCTGCCTTAAAACTTGTTATACCGAGTGGCCAAGGCTTGCCAAGCGACAAGGCAGGTTACATAGAAATGGTCACCGACGCTGCCAATCCGATCTTTGAGCGCGCGCCAAGGCTCGCATCCGATTTGCAGGAGATGGCGCGAGACAGACAGCTCCAGGGGGGAAGCGATGCCGATTTCCGACAGTGTGGTTCTGCGTGGCGAGGTCGTCGTCCATCACCCCAATCTGGTGAACCTCTACGGCTGCGAGGTCGGTAACGGCTCGCGCATCGGCGCCTTCGTCGAGATTCAGAAAAATTCCTGCATCGGCGAGCGCTGCAAGATCTCTTCGCACACATTCATCTGCGAGGGCGTGACCATCGAGGACGAGGTCTTCATCGGTCATGGGGTGATGTTCACCAACGACCGCCTTCCCCGAGCCACCAACCTGGACGGGAGCGCCCAGAGTGATGCCGACTGGAAGGTCGAGCCGACCCTGGTCAAGAAGGGCGCCTCCATCGGCTCCAACGCCACTATCACCCCGGGCGTGACCATCGGAGAGCGGGCACTGATCGGCGCCGGCGCCGTCGTCACCCGTGATATCCCCGCCTTCGCCATTGCCGCCGGCGTTCCAGCCCGCGTGGTCGGAGACGTAAGGACCGCAAAGCCTGGCTGACTCCCCTGTCGGCAGGGTTTCTATACACCGAATTGCGATCTTTGGTGGATTTAGAGAGATCGTTTGAGGTACTTCCAGGGCCCGCCCTCGCCTGGCTGGATGATGCTGGTTAGGTCTTGATGACCCAACGGCCATAGTGACCGCACGGCTTTGCCGCTTCAAACTACGAGTTGAAGAGGTCGAGATGGCACGACATTGGACGATCAATTGGCGACTTCCTTTCTCAACCGACGACAGGCTTCAACGGGCCTCCAAGACTCCGGCGGGCCGGGGGTGGAGTGAAGGGTAGGTCAAAATGATCAATATCGGCATCATCGGTTACGGCTACTGGGGGCCGAACCTCCTGCGCAACTTCATGGAGTTTCCCGATGCCCGGGTCCGCATAGTCGCCGACCTGGATCCCAAGAAGCGCGAGTTGGTGGAGCGTCGCTATCCGGGTGTCCAGACCACCAGGGACGTCCAGGCGCTATTCCGCGATCCCGAGATCGACGCCATCGCCGTGGCGACGCCGGTCAATAGCCACTTCGAACTGGGCATGTCGGCGCTGAAGGCCGGCAAGCATCTCTGGCTCGAGAAGCCGATGACCGAAACCTCGCTACAGGCCAGGATGCTGGTCAATGAGGCCGACAAGCGCGGATTGACCCTGATCGTCGACCACACGTTCATTTATACCGGTGCGGTCCGGAAGATGCGCGAGATCGTCGCCGCCGGCGACCTCGGCCAGATTTATTATTACGACGCAACCCGGGTGAACCTGGGCCTCTTCCAGAAGGACGTGAACGTCATCTCCGACCTGGCGGTCCACGATTTCGCGATCATCGACCGTCTGTTTGAAGAGCATCCGACCGCGGTTTCGGCCAGCGGCATCAACCATTTCCCCGGCACGCCGGAAAATCTGGCCTATATCTCGCTGTTTTACGACTCCGGCATGATGGCGCACATTAATGTGAGTTGGCTGGCTCCGGTGAAGGTGCGCAACATCCTGGTGGGCGGCTCCAACAAGATGATCACCTATGACGATCTGGAGCCCTCCGAGAAGGTCAAGGTCTACGACAAGGGCGTGTCCTTCACCGACGACCCGGCCAAGATCCACGAGATGCGCGTGGGCTACCGGACGGGCGACATGTGGGCGCCCAAGCTCGACTCCACGGAGGCCCTGCGCATCGCTGGCCAGGAGTGGATCGACTGCATCATCGAAAAGAAGGTTCCGACCGCTGATGGCCGGCTTGGCCTGCGCGTGGTGGAAATCATCGAAGCCGCCACCAGTTCCATGCGCGGGCGTGGCGAAACCGTTCACCTGCGACGCAAAGACGCCGCCTGATATGATCCCGTTCGTCGATCTCACTACCCAGTATGTCTCGATCAAGTCCGAGGTAGATGCCGCCATTCAGCGCACCCTGGAGACCTCTCAGTTCATCCTGGGCGCCGATGTCGCTGAATTCGAAAAGGAATTCGCCGCCTATTCGCAAGCGGCCTTCGGCGCCGGCGTCAACACCGGCACCAGCGCCCTGCACCTGGGCCTGCTGGCCGCCGGGATTGGGCCCGGCGACGAGGTGATCACCTCCCCCTTCACCTTCGTGGCGACAGTGGCGGCCATTTACTACACAGGCGCGACCCCCGTGCTCGTCGATATCGATCCTGCAACCTACACCATCGACCCGGCTCAGATCGAGGCCGCGGTCACGCCGGCCACCAAGGCGATTATCCCGGTCCACCTCTACGGCCAGCCGGCCGACATGGACCCGATCATGGCCATCGCCCGGAAGCACGGCCTGATGGTGCTGGAAGACGCCTGCCAGGCTCACGGCGCGGAATACAAAGGCAAGCGCGTCGGCGCCATCGGCGACATGGCAGCTTTCAGCTTCTATCCCGGCAAGAACCTTGGCGCCTATGGCGAAGGCGGTATGCTGACGACCGACAACGCCGACCACAACCGCGCCGTACGCATGCTGCGCGACTGGGGCGCCGAGCGGAAGTACCACCACGAAGTCAAGGGCTACAACTACCGACTGGAAGGCCTTCAGGGCTCTATCCTGCGCGTGAAGCTCAAGTACCTGGACCGGTGGACCGAGCAGCGCCGCGCCACTGCCGCCCGCTATGACGCCATGTTCGCCGGCACCGGGCTGCCGACCCCCTTCGTGCGCGATGATGTGCGCCACGTCTACCACATCTACGCCATCCGCACGCCCGACCGCGCCGGCTGGCAGGAGGCGCTGAACGCCCAGGGGATCCAGTCAGGCATCCACTATCCCATTCCGGTGCACCTGCTGCCCGCCTACGCCGACCTCGGCTACAAGCAGAGCCAGTTCCCGCACTCCGAAAAGGCCGCCGCCGAGGTTCTGTCCCTACCGATGTTTCCGGAGTTCACGGAGCAGCAGCAGGACGTGGTGGTGGCCGCCGTCAAGGAATTGCAAGCAAGCGTTTGACGAGCGGGTCCCCGCTCAGCCGGAAACAGGCCTACTAAGGCGCCTCCAAACCGATGACAAGGAAATACGATGAAACTTGAAGGCTCTCGCATCCTGGTGACCGGCGGCTGCGGTCTGATCGGCTCGACCACCATCGACCTGCTACTGAAGGAGCACGCGCCGGAAAAGATCGTGATCCTCGACAACCTGGTCCGTGGCAGCCTGCAAAACGTCCAGGACGCCCTGCAAGACCCGCGCGTCGAACTCGTCGAAGGTGACATTCGCGACGTGGCGGCTGTCCACAAGGCCACTGACGGGATGGACGCCGTCATCCACATGGCAACCTTGAGGGTCATCGCCTGCGCCGCCGAGCCTCGCGAAGCCCTCGGCGTCATGTGCGATGGCAGCTACAACGTCATTGAGGCCGCCCAGGCCAAAGGCGTGAAAAAGATCTGCGCGGCCTCCTCGGCCTCGGTCTACGGCTTGGCCGACCTCTTCCCGACCGATGAGAGCCACCATCCCTACAACAACCGCACCTGGTACGGCGCCAGCAAGATCATGCTGGAAGGCCTGTTGCGCTCGTTCAACGACATGTACGGCCTGCCCTACGTGGCCTTGCGCTATTTCAACGTGTACGGCCCGCGCATGGACCTGCACGGTAAGTATACCGAGGTTCTGATCCGCTGGATGGACCGCATCGACGCCGGCCAGCCGCCGCTGATCCTCGGCGACGGGTCCGCCACCATGGACTTCGTCTATATCGAGGACATCGCCCGAGCCAACATCCTTTCCCTGCTGTCGGACGTGGAGGACGACGTGTTCAACATCGCCAGCGGCGTGGAGACTAGCCTGAACGACCTGGCCGCCTCGCTCCTGCGCGTGATGGGCTCCAAACTCCAGCCGGAGTACGGGCCCGAGCGCAAGGTGAACCCCGTCTCACGGCGCCTGGCCGACACGTCGAAGGCAGAGAAGATGCTGGGCTTCAAGGCGACCATTGACCTGGACCAGGGCCTCACCCGCCTGGTCGAATGGTGGCGCGCCAATCGCGAGCAGGTGACTGACGGCCCACTCGGGCGGCGAAGCTCTCCTGATAGGCTTCGCACGCCGCCTGCGCGCGACGCTGAGTTTTCCCTGATAGGGATTGCGCGGGCCAGATAGCGCCACAAGCTTGCCGCTCCGGCTAGCGCCATGCACTTCACCTGGGTGCGATCGGACCAGCACACAATCTTGGCAAGCGGACCAGCGTCAAGGAAGTCACTGCAGAAGTGACGTGCTGCAGCTCGTGGGGTTGGGTCCCTCGGCGTAACTGGAATGGCGGCGGCTCTGCCTTCCTGATTACCGCCGACTGGCCCGACATCTGGCGCGTACTTCGGGGCGGCTGATCACGCGCCACATTAAGGATCAGCCGTTGCCTCCGACCGTGATGCCAATTGTTTTCACATTGCACGCGGCCACTGATAGCGACCATCGTCTGAAACAACGTGTCGAGTGCGTTCGTCCACTGGGCTCTAATTTGCAGATTTGCAGCGCCTGCAAATCGGCTGGCGCTCCGAGAGCCAAGTACAAAATTTTGAAGCAATTCTGGATCGTAAACTCCCCGGGGGCACGGCGACCAGGGGGGCAGCTACCCGCCTCTCGTTCATGTGATCGGTGGGGAAGACGACACTGGTCGACAAGCCGACGTAGGCTGCCTGGAGCGTATCAGTTCAGCCAAGGACCATTCCAGCGAATACCACAGTGAGAAGCAGTGACACTGGCACGGCTAGAAGGCAGCACATCTCGATGGTTCTGGTATCTTGCTGCTTGTCCATCTTCGCCGTCTCGCATTGTTCGCTGTCATTTTGACGCTAGCGGGTCGCCGATGGAAGCCGGTCCGAGCGAGGCCGCTCGAGAAGCAGCCGGGGTGCTGTATATTAGCAACACCTTGGCCGATCCCAGGCAGCCGCCATCTCCGGCATTGCCTCCAACGATCACGGCACGGCCTCGAACAGCGCCGCCGAGAAAATAGGGTGCGAGCATTCAGAAAGGCAGGCCAACGCCAACACGATGTCGCATGAGGCAAGTTCCGGCATCACGCCCCCTTGGATCTGCGTCGGCCACGAGTATGCGATTGTTCAGGCCGGCCAGTCTGCGGCTTACCCGAGGCGCCAGGAAGACGACTTCTTTCCCGATCCTTTTCCCACCGGGAGTTTGTCATTGTCGGCGAGGTTGCTGAGGAAGCCGACGAGCATCTTCGCCTGCTCGGACGTGCAGGAATATAACCGCCGTTGGGCTTCGGTTCGCGATTTGACAATTCCGAGTTTGGCCATATCGATCAAATGCTGTGAAAGGGCGGACTGTGTCCCACCGACCAAAGAGACCAGCTCCGACACCGATCTCTCACCATCCATCAGATGAACAAGGATCAGCAACCGCTTGCTGAAACCCAGGACCGCGAGTAGCCGCGAGGCAGCGGAGAGCTGCCTTAGCGAAGGCCGGCCCTTAGCTCGCGGAGGGATCATCTTTGATTTCAGCCATACGCTGTCTCACGTAGGTACTCAAATCCACCTCGCCGCGGCTAAACACACTAAAGCCCGCCACTGAGGGAACGGTGGCGGGCCTTGTTTGAAAACTGTCCGAACAACTCTCGGGCGCCTCTGTCGGGGGCGTCGAGTAGTGAACTTGGGCCGACAGGATCGGTTCCCGGCCGGAAGCAAAAAATCCCGCCGGCGGAAGCCAGCGGGCGGTGGTAACGGCAGATCTTTCGGTTAGCTGGTCGGGCCTGTGACCGTGATCGACGAAGAGGTTCCGGCCGTAACAGCGGACAGTGAGATCGGCAAAAGAATTGAAAAAACCGGCCCGCGGGGAAGGAATACATAAACTTTGATGGGTCACATTAGAGCTTGGTTCGCCGGCTCGTGGTAATTGCACGCTCGCTAATGTCTGTCGGGGGTTTGGAATGTTCAGGATTTTGCGCGGCTTTGCCCGCTCCAGCAGCGGGTCGATGATGCCGCTCTTCCTGGTGAGCCTGATGCCCCTGATCGCCGTGATCGGCTTCTCGGTCGATTATACCGGCGCCGTCCAGACCAAATCCAACCAGCAGCAGGCGCTGGATGCCGCGATCCTGACGATCACCACCATGGACACCACGTCGACGCTGGCGCAGCGCCAGACGCTGCTCCAGGATTCCTTTACCGCCAATGGCGGGCAGGGCACCGCGACGCTGACCAACTTCGCGGCTGGCAACACCACCACCGCCACCACGGCGCAGGCCACGGCAAGCTTCGCCATGCCGACCGTTTTCATGTCGATTGCCAGGATCAACACCGTACCGATCGCCGTCGGCGCGGCGGTCAGCAAGCCGCCGGCGCTGGTTGCGGCTACCTTCAAGGTCTCCGGGGTTTCGGGTTACTGGAACAAGACAATGACGCTTTACGGCACGCAATTCGGCGCGACGGTGGCCAAGCCGCTGATGACGATCGATTATACCTATGGGAACACCAAGGATCCCAAGGGCTATGGCACGACCAATGTCAACGTCCTCACCACCGATTCAGCCGGCAAGACCGTCACCACGCTGGTCCAGAAGCAGGTCTGCACCGTAGGCAACAATCCGCCAAGCGGCGTGACCCTCAAGACCGATGCGAGCGGCACGAAATACTACTGCGTCGATACGATGTATCCGGCCAACAGCGCCGGCGCGGCGATCGACGTCAGCGCGATGGGCGGCCTCTATTTGCAGATGGACGTACCGTCGGGCAACCCGAAAAAGCTGATCTCGAATGATCCGACGACGTCCAACCGGCTCTATAGCGGGTTGAGTGCGACCACCCTGACCGAAACGGCCACCGGTCAGCCTGTCGATATCTTCAGCGTCGTGCCTTGTGGCGCGACAGCCTATCAGGCCTGGGAAGACGGCGGCAACTCGGTCCCGGCCCCAGTCAGCAATGCCGACTTCTTCTACAACGTGACCGGCAAATGCGACTTCAACAAGCGGCCCTCGCAGACGGCACTGACGCAGTGACGTGGACGATCCCCCACAAGGGGAGATTGGATGTGGTGCGGTGGCGTCAGTGTCTCGCCTGCGGCGGCTGCAACGTACCAAATGGGCGCCCGACAAGGGCTACCGGAGCAAACCTTGAGTCTGTTGAATGTACGGTTAGGTTGGTCGGAAGAGGCGCGACAGCGTAGGGTATACTCCTACGTGACGTCCTCGAACTCCCCTTCTCGGCGTAACTTTTGAGCCAAGGTCAGCCATTTATTACAACGTCGTGCTGGGCTTAAAACCTGATGTGACGCGCCGATGATAGGTCACGCGCTTGGAAGGTCCCGATTACCAGTAAGGCCGGGATTGAGGCCGCTGGCTACCGGTCAGCTTCCAAGCTGATCTCCCGAGAAAGCGGTCATCCGTGGTCAGCGTCTGCCCTCCGCGCCCTTGT
Source organism: Mesorhizobium sp. BR-1-1-10 (assembly GCF_020165595.1). Lineage (NCBI taxonomy): Bacteria > Pseudomonadati > Pseudomonadota > Alphaproteobacteria > Hyphomicrobiales > Phyllobacteriaceae > Mesorhizobium > Mesorhizobium sp. BR-1-1-10. Next base: position 26,857 of record NZ_JAIUIL010000001.1, read on the forward strand.
CTCCAGTATCTTGCGCGCGACGAGCGATGCGCCGTCGGCCAGGCCGAAGCGCACCGCTACGTGGACACCCGCTACCGTCTCCTCGCCGTGGTTGCTGGCGATCAGGTCAAGCGACAGCAACGATAGCCGCCACGATTCGGCGTCAGCACCATACGCGCGAACCAGGGATCGACATTGACCCTGACCTTACCGCTGACGTTTGCGGCGGCGCCGGAAGATGACATTGCGGATTGGGGTCCTTCTTCACCGAACAATGACTCGGCGCCCCCGCTTCGGACAATGGCAGTTTGGCGGAGGAGCTTCATCAGACCGCTACATGGCGCGGCCGCCGGTGACGGCTATGACCGCGCCAGTGACGTAACTTGCATCTGCCGAGGCAAGCAGAACATAGGCCGCTACCAACTCCGCCGGATGAGCGGGCCGGCCGATAGGCGTGTTTCGGCCAAACTCGGCAACTTTCTCCGGCGGCATGGTCGAAGGGATAAGCGGTGTCCAGACGGGTCCGGGAGCAACGGCGTTGACGCGGACGCCGCGCTTGGCGACCATCTTGGCTAGCCCTTTGGTCAGGTTCACGATGGCGCCCTTGGTGGCCGCGTAAGCCAGCAACTGTGGAGATGGGTCAGCTGCCTGGATGGATGCCGTGTTGATATGCTGGCACCTTCCCCCATGTGTTGTAATGCGGCTTTCGACAAAAAGAACTGACTGTAGATGTTCGTCCGGAATGTCCGGTCCAGTTCTTCTGCTGTGAGATCGGCAATATCATCGACGGCGGTCTGGTGGGCAGCGTTGTTGACCAAAATGTCAACTCGCCCAAACTGGCGCATGGCCGTCTCGATATCTCAATGTCATGGCTTTCGTCCCCTACGTCGCCGGGAACGAGGATTGCACGTCGTCCCGGGCGCTCGACCCAACCAGCCGTCTCGCGCGCATCATCGTGTTCGTTCAAATACGCCAGAACAATATCGGCACCTTCTCTGGCAAAAGCGACCGCCACGGCGCGACCGATACCGGAGTCTCCACCAGTGATGATCGCCGTTCGCCCTTCGAGCTTGCCACTCCCCTTGTAACTATACTCTCCGTGATCGGGTCGAGGAGACATTTCGTTCGTTTCGCCCGGAATGTCCTGCTGCTGCTTCGGCAGTTTCTCTTCCAGGTCCCGGGTGTCCACGCCAGAGGTCATGTGCATTGTCTCCTTTGAAACCAATCCCGAACGACGCTGACGTGAGGATGTTCCCCACACTTCATACACGTCGACTCGAGCCGGTTGGGCCGGCTGACCCCTCGTTGAGCACCTCGCAATGATTGACTTGGCGACTGGCAGGATCACCGCGAGTTGCCCTAAGCCCGGCACGAGGAGGAGGTGGCTATCTGGAGATGAAACTCCAACCCCAGGAAGAACATCAATAGGATCAACTCACAGCTGCCGCGACCGTAGTGAGCGCTGCTTTCGCCAGCGTGACTCATGACGGACGCGCCGGACTCGGGCTGAGAACAGCGAGATTCTTCCCGATCATCCGGAACATAAGTCGGCGCTTGCAGTTCGACGGGCAGCGGGCACGGTCGACCATCTGGGTGCCAGTGGCTCGCTTGCGAGAGGGACGAGGCCCGCTCGCAGACCAGGTAGATAGCAATGTGCAAAGTCCTCTCCCGGTACCCGCACCAGGCAGCGGACTTGGGAATGAGCATTCCTGCCGATACGCAATCGGGTAGTTGGAGAGTCGGCAAACCGTCGGCAAATGGCTGTGCTGATTCAGCAAACCATGGCCTGGGGCTCTCAGTGTGGCGCACCGCCGGCCAGAAGATATCGGTAGCCGTTCGTCGTCATCCAGCGGGCGCGGGCCAGATGCGTCTCCCACGACCGGAAGGCCCGCTCCGGTTGCTGGTCAGGATCTATGTGGAGGACGATCCTGGCCACCTTCGCGCCAATCCGCATCTTCAGCCGCCGCGTCGAGCAGGCGGATGTAGGTGAGCAGCCGCTCCTCATCATAGCCGGTCAGGACCGAGGCATTCGGCGCGACGTCGGCAACATCGGGATCGAGAAGCGGCTTAAGCATGTATCGAATCGCTAATGTTTGGCGGCGATCCCGAAGGAACTATTATTCAGGTCGAGTTATGATCATAACAAATAGAAACGATCATTCCTAGAACGATAGTTCCCTTTCTGGTCCCTAAGGATTGTAGCCCCACGAGCGATCCGGAATGCAGGCGCTCCTGACGTCTGTTGAACGACTACTGGTCGCCGCATCGGTCCTGCCCAGCATTCATTGTATTGGCGGTTTACCGAATGGCATCGGACTGCCTGTTGCGCGCAGGCGTGAATCGGTACGCCAATGCAGGCGCACGCAACGGTGAGAGTGAGATAACGCAACATCGATTTCTCTCCTCTGGATGTACAAAAGCTCGGGCAGCGACCTTGCCCACGAGACCACCGCCCTTTCTCCCGCGAGATCGAGATGTCATGCAAGATCGCCAGCGCTGTATTGGCGGTAGCCCCCGGCCGCTACGACCCCCGAGCGCCAGAAACTTCCTCCCCGCCCGATTTGCAGGCCGTAACCTCTATTGCCGCTTAATCCATCCAGCCCTTCCATCCCGGATCAACCTCAGACTTTCCAGAAGGCACGTGGATTTCATGGACTTTGTAGAAGTGCGGAGCCGTGAAGTGGTGCTCGCCAAGAGCGCGGCGCATCGAGCGATGTGAAATCCGCAGCCACCGACCGACAGCTTGCTGAGGGTGGAAAATTTCTGACGAGCGGCTGTTCGAGAGCGTCCCCTGTGAAAGAGAAACCGGAAGGCAGGAGCCTGCCTTCCGGATCACATTTCGATCAGCGGATCGGCGGCGCGTATTGCAGGCCGCCCTTGGTCCATAGCGCATTGATGCCACGGGCAATCTTGAGCGGGCTGCCGGAGCCGACATTGCGGTCGAACATTTCGCCGTAATTGCCGGTGGCCTTGACGATGTTGACGACCCAGTCGTTGGAGACGCCGAGGTCGGTGCCGATCTTGGTGTCTGCTTCCTGGCCGAGCACACGCTTGATCTCCGGGCTGGCGCAGTTTTTCATCTCGTCGACATTGGCCTTGGTGATGCCGAGCTCCTCGGCGTCGAGCAGAGCGAACTCCACTTGACGATGTGGTACCACTGGTCGTCGCCCTGGCGAACGGCGGGTCCGAGCGGCTCTTTCGAGATGATCTCGGGCAGTACGACGTGATCGGCCGGCGAGCCGAGCGTCAAGCGAATGCCGTAAAGGCCCGACTGGTCAGTTGTGTAGACGTCGCAACGGCCGGCATCATAAGCGGCATTGACCTCTTCGAGCTTCTCGAAGACGACCGGATTGTACTCCATCTTGTTCGCCTTGAAGTAGTCGGCGAGGTTGAGCTCGGTGGTCGTGCCGCTCTGCACGCACACGGCGGCGCTGCTTGGTTTGAGGTAGTGCAAGACGAGCTCAATGAAATTCACAATGATCTTAGGCCAGAACGCAACAGAACGATCCATAGCTACTGGATACATTCGCCGATTAGGTGCTCAGCATCCAGCGTACCGCAAAGGTGGTCAACGACCAGAGGCCAGGCGCTTGAGATTGTCCACTCAAACCAATCGCCGTTTGCGAGATCACAGCACTCTCAATCCGCATTGCGAAATGTGCTGGTAAGATAAAGGACTTGCGACATCGCTTCCACGGTCTGCCGCATTTCCCTAGCCGTCTCAGTGGACATTCTCCCAAAGCGCACCCGCCTCCTTGGCTGCGAGACGGAACAGCCGCCGGGCCTCTTGCGGCGTCGCTTGATCGGCAAGACAGGCCATGCAGGCGCGGACTGCTTTCTCCCAGTGGGGCCGCGTTTGTTCCATTTCAGTAATTCGGCAGCGGCGCCCTCAACGTTGGAGCAGTGATACGTGGGGCCCATCTCACCCGTTGTCACAGGGACGGCAGGGCTAAACCAGCTGAGTGCCATCGGGGAGGTTCCTCGTAGAGGCTGGCTTCTTCTGCATGGTCCAGCCGTTCAAGGAGTTCTTTGACCCTATTCGGGAGGGTTTCGTCAACGCGGAAGATGGGCAAGGTCGCCGTGTAGTGCTTCAATGCCTTTGAGCCATCTGACGCATGACAGACGCAGCTAGAGCCGTCGGCCTGTTGGCATTCTCACGATAGTTGATGTCGGATTTGTCCCACAATATCCGCGGCCGGCCAATCGTTCCGAAATAATCAAAATTGTGGCAAGGACCCTCACGCAACTGACCAGCGAAGAAGGCCGACTAGGCCAGGAGCCCAATCGACCTCCATCTTCGCGGGGGACTTGGAGGGGACCAGTCCACCCGGTTCGAACCTTCATTTAGCTCTATCTAAAATAGATTGGCAACATACACCTTTGGATGGCAGAGCTGTCATTCTTCTTGATCCATGTCCCTCACAGTCCGGTGTGCCGTTATTCAGGATCATTTGTTTCTCCGAAGCCGGACCAGCCGAGCGCTGCGGAGCCGTCCGATCGTTCATTGCCACTGCCAGCAGGTAAAGCCGGATCGAGCTGCGTCGCTTTGAAGTTAATCAAAGCTATAGCGAACGATTTGGCCGTTCAGGCCTAAGTGGCCGTAAGCCATCGACAGGAGCGCATCCTATCGGCCTCCCGGCTCAACACGCCCGCCGCTCGTCGGCCGTAGGAAAGCTCGGTCTAAACCTCTTCCTTCTTTGCTCTCGCAAAGCCGCGGTCGGTTGCGATGAACCGTTCAAGCATCGGCGCAACCAAGCGTGATGGATCGGCAGATGGCCGCCCGGTCTCGCGGCCAAGGATCTCTGCGTATTTCACCAAGTCGCGATGCAGAGGCGCCGGCAGTTCCACCGTAATCTTCACCGGCTTGTCGTCGGCGATCGTTGCAAGTTTCAACTTGGCCATGTCAACCTCCGTATGGTTCAAGGGCAAGGTCGCGGGTGACGAGGACGCGAACGGGAAACCCCGGCCGGATCGTGAGGGTCGGGGCGATAGCGAGTTGCCGCTGAACGACCTGTTGGCCTACCTGGCTGACGCTATCGGAAGCGCCGCTACGCAAAGCCCGCACGATATCGCTGTCTTGATCAGAAGAACCGGCCTGCGCGCCAACGCTCAGAACGGTCGACAACGCCGCGGCCTTGAACAACTCGCGCCAGTGATAATCGACCGCATCCTCTAGGCCGGCATAGCCCTGAGTGTCTGCACCAGGCTGCCGCTCCAGCACCATGGAGCGTCCGTCGGGAAAGATCAGCCTGTTCCAGACAAGCAGCACGCGGCGCTGCCCGGAACCAATTGCGCTATCGTACTGCCCAACAATTCGAGTGCCTTGCGGGATGAGCAGCGAGCGGCCGGTGGGGCTGTCATAAACATTTTCGGTCACCTGAGCGCTGATCTGCCCTGGAAGGTCCGACCGGATACCCGTAATGAGCGCGGCCGGGATCACGGCACCGGCTTGAAGCACATAGGGTGACGCGGGAGGGGTGATGTGATCCGAGGCCACGGTACGCCGGTCAGCGGCGGCGGACAGGAAGGAAAGCTGGCGATCCTGCCCATTTGGCTGAGCGTACTGACTGGCAAGATCGCTGATAGCAGGAGCGGACGCTTCGGCGGTCCTGGAATCTCCTTGCGCTGTCTGGAAGAACACGCGCGAGGTTCTGGCCGCTTCCTCTTCGGCTTGGCGTCGCTGCTCGCCTTCGTTGATCGCGGGACTTGCGATTGATGGGGGCACCACGGCTTGCCCTTTGTTCTGTGCATCGAGAATCGGCCTGCCGAGATCGCCAGGCAGCGGCGCCCCAAGGATCGGGCCGGCATAGTCGCACGGCAGTCTTGCCAACCCGTCGGCGGGCGGCCGATTGGAGGTAGGGTAGAGCTCCTCGCCCTGCTTGAATGTGCTGGCGTCCTGCAGAGCGTAAACCAGCGCGCCGCCGACACCGAGCGAGGCGACGAAGCCGATCGCTGCGAGCATCTTGCGCGACAGACGCGTCACACGCGGCGGGTCGGCGCGAAGCCGCATGGGTTCAGCCATATTCTTCCCGTTCATGGCTGCCGCGCTCCCCTGTGCATTGCGTTCGGCAGCTCCGACGCGGCGCTGTCGCTTGGGCCCCGCCCCAATCCACCGCTTCTTCTGTCGACGCGCACTATCCTGACCGTCTGCTGCCGCTTGCCTGCGCCAAGACGCAGTTCGGCCGCACCAAAAAGGCGGTCGATGATGAGGACGTTTTGATAGACGCGACTGTTGATGATTTCAGCCTCGCCGTCCGGACCGATGACGAAAATCGGCGGCATCTCGCCTTGCACGATGCCGCGCGGAAACTGGACCATGACGGCGCGATAGAACCAATCGGGCAGGATCATTTCGACGCCAAGCGGGCGACCGTTTCGACCGCAGCGCTCCTGCCATTCATTGATCCAAGAGAAGCGGTGACGGCGGCCCTCGGCCGGCTGGCGAATGGAGGTGACAACGCTTGTCGACTGCAGGCGGTCGAGCGACGCCTTGAGGCGCAGGTAGTCTCGCTTCGAGACGCCGCGGCCGATGAAGGTAAGCATCTCATATGGCGTCGCGGCCATCAGGCGGGATGTGCGCAATCCGGCGTCCCGAGCGTTGACGATCTGGCTCGCTGCCCAGATCCGGATATCGGCATCCCAGATCGTCGCCATGCCGTGATCGGGCATCGCTTCGACGCGGATCGCCACATCGCCGGCGTGAAAGTCGATCGGCGCGATGCGCCTGGATTTGGCGAGGGAGAAGAAGGGATATGCCATGAGGTCCTGCGCATCGCGTGGCGCCACGACACCGGGCACCGCCTGAAACAGATCGAGCTGTTCGCGCTCCAATGGTGGGCGTGGCCGTGCCGACATGGGGGAAATCGGCGGGCTCAGCGCCGTTCGCGTCCGGCATAGGGGATCAGGCGGGCGGCCTGAGGCTTGGCGGGCAGCAGCGAGCCATACGGATCGGATGTCGATGTCATCGCGCCGCGCTGAACCCAGGCCTGGAGGTCGTCGACGGCGTAGACGACGCGGCCGCCGAGTTTGCGATAGGCGGGCCCTGTGCCGTAGGTGCGATGTCTCTCAAGTGTGCGCGCCGAGAGACTGAGGAAATGCGCGGCTTCCGAAGTGCGCAGGTAGCGCGGCGGCAATGGCGCGGCGTCGGTGTTCATGAGGTGTCTCCTTCCGGCCGTCGAGGTTGAACGGCGATCGATGGCCAGGATGGAGGAGCAAGGGCACCATGATCAGGTGCGCAATTGAGGGGCGCTATTTCGCACCGCTAAGAGGCCTTCGGCAGTGCCGCCGACGCGTGCTGCAATTGGCTGGCGCGGCGCGCGACCATCTTCACGCCGTCGCGCATCAGCACCGTAGCTGATGACAGGAGGCCCGGGCATGGCAGCCCGCGGAAAGCTTTCGCCTCATCAGGAGACGCCTCGCCCGGTACCGGGCGAGGCGTCTGCCAATTCACTCGCCGTTGCGGCGGCTGGGGCGAGACCAGATCAGGCTGTGGCCCTCGCCTTCCTCGTCGGCGAAGAGGTTGGCGTAGATCGGAGCGGTGAAGCTCGGATCATCCAGCTTGAGGCCGAGATAATCGCGACCCTCGTTGGAGCGCTTGGACCAGGCGGCGCCGATCTCGGCCTTGCCGACCACGACGCGGTGGCTTGGTGCGTTCTCGCCGCTGGCCCGGGTGTCGGGGACGATGCGCACGCCTTTGGCCTGGACGCTGAGGGTGACGATCTCGCCGGCGAACTCGTTCGCACTGGTCTTCTTGAAGATGCCGATGGTAGCCATTTTCAGTCTCCGTTCTTCCTTTCCGAGCCCGCACCATGCGGCCTCGATGGCGATCGTGAGGCCGGAGGCGACCGCCGCCGCATCGCTTGCGACCGCAGCACAGCGCAGGATGGCGCAGGCGCGCGTTTCTTGGTTCCGCGAGGAATGGGCTTGCCCAGGGGAAGAAACTCGCGCGGCGCCATTGCGGCATAGGCGGTCGAGGCTTCAGCCGTCCTTCGGCCAGATCAGCCCGTTCGAGAGGTCGCTGGTGCGCTCCGCGAAACGGCCCACGGAGGCAATGGCGGCATGCGGGATCAACAAAGATTAAGCGGATTGTTTCGCCAGCGGATTTCCTGACACGGACTCGGCAAGTACTGTATCGAAGCCTCATTTCCTCCAGTGCCAATCGCACGCTACCTTCGAGCGGCTTACTGCTCGAATCGAGATGCGTTCGCCCGCGCGGCAGCGTCGACGGGTCGTGCTACGGGTGCAACGCCATTTGGATCGCGCTTCCCGCAGATCTATGATGACGTTTGCTGGACACTTTGGGAATCGGCGGCGAAAGACGTTTTGATGCTACCTTTTTTCGTCGCCGGCATTGTCTGAATGTCTCATTAGGGGCCGGAAGCGGAATTGCGGCTCTTGTCGCCTGAAGAAAAGATAGCGGACGTTCAGCCCAGCCAGATCAAAGTCCGAAGCTGACCCGAAAGTCGGACTTTCGCTTGGACGACGAATGCGGAGTAGATATTTCGATGAATGAGCCTGTTCTCGGCATAGCCGTGGATCCTACGCCTCGCCCGTTTCCCAAGCGCGAGGTTCACCACGGAGTCTCGGTGTCTTTGGAGCCTCTTGCGGAAAATCATATCCACGAGCTCTGGGACGCTGCCAAAAACGCAGAACAATCCTGGACCTATCTGCGGTATGGGCCGTTTTCCTCAGCCGACGCACTGGCCAGCCATGTCCGGAATTTGGCTGGACGGGCTGATCAGCCGTTCTGGGCTGTACGTCCTCGCTCCAACCGCAAGGTTGAGGGATGGTTGTCCTTCTGTGATATCTATCCGGCCGATGCGGCGATTGAAATTGGCAGTATCTGGTTTTCGCCGAGACTACAGCGAACACGCGCAGCAACGGAGGCGATTTTCCTCCTCATGCAGCATGCTTTTGACGAACTCGGATACACGAGACTGGTATGGCGCTGCCAAGCTTTGAATACAGCTTCAGGTCGCGCGGCGGGGCGCTACGGGTTCAAAGCTGAGGGTATATGGCGCGCGGCGGCCGTCGTCAAAGGTTGGCAGCGCGACGTTGCTTGGCACTCGATGCTCGCCGACGAGTGGCCATCGCATAAGGCCGCGCTTTTGGCATGGCTGGACGATAACAATTTCGATGCTACTGGCACTGCTCGCTCAACACTCGCCGAAATCCGAGAACGGGCGCAAGGATCAAAGTGAACTTGACTTTAACCGGTGACGCATGCGCCAGTCGGCGATTCATCTGGGTCGAGTACCTGCGCAAGCCACATATCCGTCGGGTCTGGCCGACACGGCGGTAGGCGAGGCGACCACGCCAAGGATGGGAAGCTCCCACGTTTGCTGTCCTCAATCGAAGCTCCTCTCTATCGGCGTGTATCTCTTAAACGCATATCGTCGGACGGCTTAACGCAAACTTCCCGGCAGTAGCCGAAATGCCGGCGCCTACCGCTAAGTCTGCGGACATTCTGCTTCTGTTTTTCGCTGACCGTCGAAGGGCGACCGGGGACCTTTCCGAGTTGGCGCGCGTGAGGCCGGATTGCGTCCGCGCGATCAGCAAGTCCCGCTCGAACTGTGCGACGGTATTGAACGCGTTCATCGTCATCGTGCAGGTCGAACTCGTGAGGTCAGCGCCCCCAAGGGCGAGGAAGCAGGCCCGGACCGCGATCTCGGCCAGCGTCTTGACCGTGATGCAGACTTGGATCGTGTCGCGGCTGAGCCTGTCGAGGTTGGTTACAATCAAAATGTCTCCAGCCTCGAGCTTGTCCATCAGCCTGGAAAGCCGCTGTGCAGCAGCACGCAAAAAGGCGATCGCCACACTATTGTGTTCGCGCCAATGGCGCCGCGCCGTTTCTCCACAATGCAGCCACCAGCGGACAATGCCGAATCTGCGACCGACGACGTTATAGGTTTCACAGAATGAACGTGGAAGCCGGTGCGCTACGCCGTGGTAGGCGGTCCGAACCAAATGGTTAGCGCTTCGGCTAGGCCCATCCCGGTCGAGTCTGCCACCCAAGCCACATAGCCGTCGGGTCTGATCAACACGGCGGTGGGCGCGGCGACCGCGCCAAGAGCCGGAAGCTCCCACACGCCATCGTATCTGGCATCGACCAGCTGGACCCGATCCGCCCACGATGCGATGTCGTGGCCGCCGGACTTGCCGAGGTTCAGCAGCACCGGCCGGCCACCATGCAGCAGGGTGAAGACCCGCAGCGGGCCATTGGCGGCAAGCACGCCGAGATCGGGCACACGGCGTCCGAGCAGCGGATGTCCCTCGCCGAGGTCGTAGTGAATATCGAGACCTGACATCATTGCGGCGAAATGGTTGCGCGGCTCTGCCATGCCCAGGAGCTCGGCCACGGTGTCGCGCAGCGCCTTCGTGCGGTCGTCCTCGCGGCGAAGGGCGACCGACGCCATCGTGTTGCGCAACACGCGCGCACCAACCGGGTGGCGCTCGGCGTGGTATGTATCCAACAGGCTTTCCGGCGACGTCCCCTTGACCACCTGGGCCAGCTTCCATCCCAGGTTCACCGCATCCTGCACACCAGTCTGGAGGCCCTGGCCACCATCGGGGGCATGCACATGCGCGGCGTCGCCGGCCAGCAGCACGCGCCCCTTGCGATATGACGCAGCCTGCCGGGCCGCGTCGGTGAACCGGGAGATCCAGGTGGGAGAGTGAATGCCGTAGTCGGTCCCGTAGGCGGCGATGAGCGCATCGCTGAGATCGCGCAGGGTGGGTTCGGTCGTTCCTCCGACGCCCCGCTCAGTCACCAGAACGCGGACCGGCCCCTCGTCGGGATAGACGATCTCGCCATTGCGGATCTCATAATCAACCCTGCCGAGGGAGTGGATGCCGAGGGCGTCACGGCGGATCCCCCATTCTGGTGGCCTCTCGGCCAGCTCGGCCGGATCCGATCCCGGAAATGCGATGCCGGCTGCCTTGCGGATCAGGCTGCGTCCGCCGTCGCATCCGATGAGATATTGCGCCCGCAACGACTGACCATCGGATAATGCGACGTCGACGCGGGCATCGTCCTGAACGAAGCCCGTCACCTCAATTCCGCGATAGACTGGCACCGCCAATTCGGCGACCCAGCCGGCGAGTATGCGTTCGATGTGATTCTGCCACAGTCCGAGACTGTAAGGGTGCCGGGTGGGAAAGTCGCTAATGTCGAAAGAAACGCCGGCGAATCCGGCGACTTGGGCAACCTTTCCCTCCGAAAGGAACCGATCCGCGATGCCACGCTGATCGAAAACCTCGATGGTGCGTGAGTGCAGGCCGCCTGCGCGCGAGCCCTTCAGGATAGTGCTGGAGCGCCGCTCGACGATGGCAACGTCGACCCCTGCCAAAGCCAACTCGCCTGCCAACATCAGCCCCGTCGGACCTCCTCCCGCGATCACCACAGCATGGCCAGTCACCGCGGAGCCTTTGGCGCGCCTTTCACCAGCAATATCTTCTGAGCTAGAGCGCAAATCTAAGGTCCTCCTGCAGGTTCTGAACGATAAGCGCTTCATTGCTTTAAATCGGCGCAGACGTGCGGGGCCACCGTTGTCGACCAGGCAAAGCAACCCCAAATGCCGACCTCGAACCCCGCGCCGCAATATCCCGGGATTTTACAGTCTGCCAGTCTAGTGCAGATGCCTCAACTTTTCGGGATTCCGCACCACATAGATCGCCGCGATCTTCCCGTCCTCGACGTCGAGTGCGGTCGTCTGCAGTTCGCCATCGGCTTCCAGCGTAACGAACCCGGGCAATCCGTTGACGAAACCAATACGGACAAGTGTGGAGCCGTTCTTCTGGAGCCAGGCCGCTACACGCTCGTATTGCGCCATGACGGCATCGAAGCCCAGGATCACTTCCGTGGCTGCCGGACGCTTCCCGCCGCCATCGGCATGGGCGCTGACGTCGGCCGTCAACATTGCACCAAGCTCCTTCATGTTGCCGCTGCGCGAGGCGGCGAAGAAAGCCTCGGCGATTTCGAGGCCACGTTGCCTTTCCACCTTGAAACGCGGTCGCGCCTCGCGGACATGGCCGCGTGCTCGGGCGGCGAGCTGGCGACAGGCCGCCGGGTCGCGCTCGATGGCGGCCGCCACCTCGTCGAATCCAAGCCCGAACACATCGTGCAGCAGAAAGGCCGCGCGCTCGAGCGGCGACAGGCGTTCCAGCACCAGCATAAGCGGCAAGGTGACATCGTCCACCTCGTCCTCTTCGACGACGGGATCGGGAAGCCACGGGCCAACATAGGTCTCGCGTTTGTGTCGCGCGGCTTTGAGCTGGTCGAGACAGAGCCGCGTTACCGTGCGGCGCAGGAATGCCTCGGGCTCGCGCACCGTGCCGCGGTCGGCCCTCATCCAGCGGATGAAGGCCTCCTGCACGACGTCCTCGGCATCGGCCACGGAGCCAAGCATGCGATAGGCGACCCGCATCAGCGTCGGGCGCAGCGGGTCGAACTCCGCTCCCGCATGCTCGGATCCCGCGTTCGTCATCAGGCAGCCGCCGCCTTGGCAGCAGACCGTATGGCCGCCGGATCAGCCCAGCCGCCGAACCCAACCGCAAGGCGGTTGTAGCCGTTGATGACATTGATCATCAGGGTGAGCTTGACCTGCTCCTCGGGCGTGAATTCGGCCTTCAGGGCGCCATAGGCAGTTTCGTGCGTGTGGCCTTCACTAATCCGCGTCAGCGCCTCGGTCCAGCCGAGCGCGGCGCGTTCACGATCGGTGTAGCAAGGCGCCTCGCGCCAGGCCGACAGCAGATAGATGCGCTGCTCGGTTTCGCCGTCCTCGCGTGCAAACACAGTGTGCATGTTGAGGCAGTTGGCGCAGCCGTTGATCTGGGACGCACGGATCTTCACAAGCTCGGCCAGGCTGGGCTCGAGGCTGGAGGAAATGGCAATGGATGCGCGCTGCCAGTCTTTCATCAGCGAAGGGGCGGCGGCGAAAAGGTCAAGTTTTGCAGTCATGATTGGCTTCCTTCTGTTGGTGTCGACATCATGACGAGTCAGGATCCGTCAATGTGACACACACACAAAGAATCTCTGGTCGGCGCAGCAGCGATCAGGCCCTGCCCGAGGGTCAGGTGGCTATGCTTGAGCGTTGCAGATATCCTGTCGGCCAGCATTGCAGAGCCGTATAGAAAGGCGTTGCGTGTCCACGCCCCGGCCTATCTGTATGAGGCTGAGGCGTGGACAGGACGGCGGGCCGCCGCGTGAACGCTCCCTCCGCTCTATTGTTCTCATCGCGAGGATGGAGTCGACCCTGAGCAGACGCTCGTCCCTCTCGGCCGAATTCCCCCCGTGACCCGTTGCTGCCGTCCGGCCGCCGCGATACGCTCAAAAATAGATGAACCAGACATCTTCCACATCGTCTCCGTACCTGCTTCGCCGCCTCAGCGCTGCCGATGCCGATGCCTATCGCGACTTGCGCCTCGAAGGGCTTCAAAATCATCCTGAGGCCTTTGGCGGATCATGGGAGGAAGAAGCAATCATGCCATTGGATTGGTTCTCTGACCGGCTGGAGCGTAATATCGTGATAGCTGGTTTCGCTGACGACTTACCGCTCTTGGGCACCGCTGGCCTGGGTATCCAACAAGCCCCGAAGCAAAGCCATAAGGGCATGCTTTGGGGTATGTATGTCCGCCCGGAGGCGCGAGGGACTGGTTTGGCAGCAGAGTTGGTCCAGCGTATGATAGGCGAGGCTCAGGGCGTTGTTGAAGAAATCCAACTGCGGGTCGTTACATCCAATGAAGCCGCAGTTCGCATCTACTCCCGTTTTGGGTTCAAGGAACGGACTTGAACGACGGGCATTGAAGAGCGGCACTCGGTATTATGACGAGTTGTTGATGACCTTGCCCTGCCACTAAGCGGTTCGTCGCAGGCGGAGAATTGGGAACGGCTGTGCGATCACGAGGAGAAAGTCGCATCACCGTTCACGCCGGTCCTCAAGCAACTGCGCGCAGGATGATCGCCCGCGCCTGCCGGCCTTCTGGCGTCGGCATTCCCGCATAGTTGTGCGGCTGATCCTGTTCCAGGTGAAGCTCCACCGACACACCCGCGGCTCGCGCCTTTGCGGCAAGATCAATGCAGTCGGGATAGAAAAGATCGAGCGTGCCCGAGAAAAGGATCATCGGAGGCAGCCGACGGAAATCGCCATTCAGCGGACTGACATAGGGGTGGGTGACATCGAGGTCGCCGGCATAGAGGCGTCCCGCTTCGCGCGCGCCGGGAATATCGTTGATCGGATCGCGCTCGGCGATCGCCACCTGCTGCGGGCGGCCGATCGAAAAATCTCCGCCAGGTGAGATCAGCACGAGTCCGTGCGGTTGCCGATATCCGTGATCCCGCAGCCATTGGGTTGCCGCCAGCCCCAGTGCGGCGCCCGCCGAATTGCCGACCACCGTGATCTTCGCAGGCCCCGCATCTTCGACAAACCTGCGCAGCAATTCGCCCATGGCCGGCACGACATCCCTGGCGGTGGCATGGGGAGCCAGCGGATAGATGGGGACGACGCAGCGGACGCCAGCCTCGCGGGTCAGCATGCCGACGATGCGCCAGTGAGCGCGAACGATCTCGTTGATATAGCCGCCGCCATGCAGGAACACCACGATCTTGCTGACGTCGTGATGCGCTGACGGGGCCGTATGGTAGACGGGCCACCCAGCCACGTCTTTTCTCGTCACCTCCACGCCACGCCCTAGGCCCGTTGGTCCGTAGGACGCGGGCCATAATGCCAATCGGCGCACCTGCTCTTGCACGACGGCCGCGGATGCCATCCGCTTCTTGATCGGAAGCAGCCTCAGCAAACCAACGATGATTCGGCTTTGTAAGCTTGGCCCGTCGTTGTTCGACGCCAGTCGTCGCGACGTTCTTTTGCCGTCTCGAAACTGTTGTGTCATTTTGGGCTCGCTTTCACATGCATTCCGTTTTCAGCGTCGGCGTCGTCCGGAGACCGCCAAAGTCCGAGATCACGCAAACCGGTTCAGTTCGGGCTTCGTGGTCATCAATGCGACAATGAGCGCAAACAGCGTGATCATGGCCATGCGTCCAGCCAGTGCGCGTTTGTCGCTAGCGATTGCCTTAACCTCGACGGCCGAGACGGCACCGCGAAGCGCCGCCTGGGCCTGCGTCGCCCATGGACGAACGAACTTGTGCTCGACCGCCATCAAGGCGGCGATAAGCGCAAACGACAGCACCAGCCAGGGTGTCAATAAGGACCAGCCGCCAATAAAGACAAGGACGATGCCGGCGAGCACACCGGCAGTTATCAGAAGCCCCGCAAAGCGACTGGCGAAAAAGGCCATTCTGGCCGGTCCCCGTTGCCCTCTTCGGGCAGGAATCAGCAGCAGTTCATTCACGGCGAACAGCAGCAAGGCGGCGCACAGGGTGCACGTATGGATTCCCAAAACAATTCCATAAAGCATTTGTCATCGTCCACATCGATCGAAAGCATTGGTGGACATAATGCGAGCGATAGCTCACAATTGTCTACTCGCATTGGAAACGACAGGAACATGGCACCCAAGCTGCTCACGAATCCAAGGAAGGACGCGTCTCAGGAGAGATCACGCGCGACGGTTGACGCGCTTGTTGAAGCGACCGCTCGCATTTTGATCAGGGAAGGTTTCGACAAGGCAAGCACCAACCGGATCGCAGAAGAAGCAGGCGTGAGCGTCGGCTCGCTTTATCAATATTACCCCGGCAAGGAGGCGCTAGTCGCCGCCGTCATCGATCGTCACAACCGGGAGATCATGCAGGTCGTGCGTGGGGCGTTTGCCGAGGTCGCGTCGCTGCCGGTCGATCGAGCGGTGCGCAGGCTTGTCGCCGTGGCGATCGAGGCGCATCGCATCGACCCCAAGCTGCATCGTGTCCTTGCCGAGCAGATCCCGCGTACAGGGCGCCTTGAAAACGTCGAAGCCTTCAATCGCGAAGCCCATGCCCTATTCAAGACCTATCTAGAAGATCACAGCAACGAGCTGCGCGTGGCCGATCTAGGGCTTGCAGCCTTCGTGTGCGTGACTTCGATCGAGGCGCTGGCGCACACTGCGGTGTTGCACAGCTCCAAAAGGCTCTCGAATGAAGCGATCGGAACGCTCATCGACGAAACCACCCGCCTAGTGGTCGGATATCTGCAATAGTCGCGGCGCAACCTACCCCATTGGCCGCTGCACTGCCCGCCCCGACCGAAGTCGATTTTCGTGTCCTACCTTCAATGCGAAGGTCCCCAGCGCACATGTCATCGTGCGCGCATCCGTACCATGATCGACCCCGTCAGGTTTCCGAGCTATGCCGCCGGGTAACAGATCAGCCTCAACCTGGGCAGTGCGGACAGTAAGGATTTGGAGCGTGGCATCAGGACAAATCGTACAGTTCGAGGACCGTAGGCGGAGTTGAACTTCTTCGAAGCGTCGCGACGAAGAAATGGGCGCTTTGCCCCTATCCTTTCGAGACGCGAAATTTCGACCCTGAGTTCGTTGAGAAGCTCTTGCGGAAGTGGACGCCACTGCGGTCTTTCCGCCGCCTCGGGATCGAAATTCGGCTCGAGCCACGCCTAAGCCTCACTCTCCACATTGCCTAGGGCTAGTCGTGATTTATGTCTGCTATTAGGGAGTATCGCTTGCGCCTGAAACGACCGCATGGAGGCGCAAAAACGCCGTTCACTTCAGGATCGTAGGCCCGGCTTGGAGACCACGCATCAAGTGAACCAGGCGGCGTCGAACCCCTTCAGGAAAGGCGCCGTCGCGCGCGAAGCAATTGACGGTAGCCGCGTCGGGCAGCAGTGAACCCACGTCCTACCAGGCGTCATCGCCATAAAAGCTGAAAGTCAGCTGGTGGAATTTGCTTCGAAATTTTACATTGGGAAGGGTTTCGGGTGCCGTCAGGCGTACGAAAGCCTCTCATGCAGAAACCCGCGGGCAACAGGCGCTGACTATGGGGATTTCGATTTGCGGCTGATGTCGGCGATGGCGCGACCGCCGCCGGGAAGCTCTGGGGTGAATGCGGACAGACAGCTTCGTTGCGCCTCCGCGCGGTATTGTCGGGACGGTGGGCGGCTGGGCGCGGCGCTGTCGGAGTCGACAATCACCATAGACCTGCGTCGATCCGTCGCCGCAGGCTGAGTGCCTCCAGCTGAAGGCTGAACCATTCCATGCCGGGTCATGGCGTGCAGGTCCCGGCCCGCTCGGGTGCCTCCATCGTTGGCTCTCCGTTGGCAAGGGATTGCTTGAGCTTTGCCTTTGCTGGTTGGTGCGGCCATGTATCCGACCTGTAGGTGCGGCCTATCATGTGCCGCTGGCCATAATACCATTCGCGCGTCTCAGGTCCCGATCGTAAGCTCGCACTCGAGGTGCACGGCCCCAGTGGGTTTTCCTGATCCGGCGGTAACAACCGACATTAGCTCCTGTCCGCCTTTCCAACCTCGTCAGCGATCGCTCGCCTTATCTTGTTCTATACGATGACCGGCTCCCTCGAAGAATGCCAGCACGCGCCCATGCGTCAGCTTCCTGCGAACGACAACCTCACTCGCCGCATCCACCCCGTGGACTTGAAACACAGACTTCGCAATATCCAGACAAATTGTCGTAACGTTGCCCATCATAGAGCTCCTCCAGTTCTGGCCCCACGATCATACCGCAGGGCGGGAGGAGAGCCGTCCACTGCATCAGAAGCGGACCGTCGGCTTACAGGGAGATTTGGTCAGAAGCAGCCGTTCCGTAGCCGCTCGCTTCAGGCATACGCAAGCTGGGGCTCAAAGCTTTGCAAAGCGACGTTAAGCACTGGGGAGATTGGCACGCGTCTCGTTGAGCTCCAATCAACTCGCCTCAAAGACATCCGTCGCTTGACCGGAGTTTTAGGCGTGGCATGTTGGCGCAGGAGCTGGCATGCCGCTTCCCTGTTTCACCACAGCTCAACGAAGCGTCACACCCATGTTCGATGATCTCACGGATAAGATTTACGAGGCCGCCTTTGTCCCGGACATGTGGGCGGCTGCGCTCGAGGCGGCCAGCGAGCTTTCGGGCTCGGCCAGCGGTTCCATCTTCGTTATGAACGACAATTCTCCGACTCGCGGCAGGATCAGTGACAATTCCATGGGTCACGGCAACGCGCTCGAAAGCGTCCGGCCTGTATTCGAAGAATTCCTCACCGGCGAGAACTGGAAGCTATCTCCTGGCGTCATGCGGATGTACGACATGCATCCGGCCAGTTTCGTCCATGTCGAAGCTTTCATGAGCGAAGAAGAGATCGAGCGCGACTTGGTGCGGCTGCGGCTGAGGGCAGCAGGGATCGGCGCTCACCTCTGTTCCGCGGTTGCCATGCCAAGCGGCGAACTCGTCACGTTCGTCTTTCAGCGATGGACCAAGGACGGCTTTTACGATCAGCCGTCGGTCGACCGGCTCGACCAGCTTCGTCCCCATCTCGCACGCGCGGGCCTGATATCGGCGCGATTGGGAGTGGAGCAAGCCAGAGCCACCGTCTCTGCGCTAGAGACCATCGGGTTGCCAGCCGCGGTGTTGACCGCGTCGGGACGTGTGGTGACGGCCAATGTCCTGCTGGAAAGCATGCCGTCCCTTTTTATCGCGATCGCTCGCGGCGGCCTGGCACTCGGCAACGCATCCGCCAATGCGCTTTTCCAGGAAGCAGTCATCCAAAACCAGCACAGTCGTGTCGTACGTTCGATTCCCATTCCTGCGAAAGAGGATCAACCGGCGTTGGTCATTCATCTTTTGCCGCTGCGCCGCGCGGCGCACGAGATCTTTTCGGGAGGCGACATTCTGATTGCCGCCACTGCCGTCGGTGCGAGTTCGGTCGTGCCGTCCCCGACTCTGCTTGCGGGGTTGTTCGACCTGACGCCTGCCGAAGCGCGCCTTGCCGCAGCCCTTTCGCGGGGGCAGCCTTTGAAGGACGCCGCGTTCGACTTGAGCATCACGGTAAAGACCGGCCGCACATATCTCGAGCGGATTTTCGCCAAGACCGGAACCCGTCAGCAAAGCCAGCTTGTGGCATTGCTGAGGAATGCGGAGCTGCCCAGCCGCGGATGACGGCAAGAACAATACAGCTGTCGCTTGACGCCCAAATGCGGCGGGCTGAGCGCCGCCGGGCTCCTCCCTGCAAATCGATTTGCCCAAAATCGGCGCCGGCCGTCTGCTTCTCAAGGTTGGCCGAGATCGAAACGTGCACGAGCTGGAATAAAGCCAGCTTCGTCGATCATTAGCAAAAATGCATGTGTAACCTGACGGCAACAGCCTCGCTCAACAAGGCACCAGCTGCATCACAAATGGCCGGACAGTCGTCATTTGCCGACTGTCCGAACACTCATCTGACCTTCAATTTCGCCCCACGTGTCCTGGCCGACCAAAATCGTGGCGGGGGACACCAGGAACTGGGGGCAGGCAGACGATGGTTTGGAGCGGCACATGAGCTATTGGAGAGTTCGAGGCGTCTACGTAGTTGCCGCGGTACTGGTGTCGGCGTTGGCGACCTTAGGCCCGGCGTTTGCCCAGGCGGTAATAGGCGACGAAGACGGGTGCGATGGAGATGACCAAGGCGATTTCGCCTGTGGATCCTCCTCGAACGCGGCGGGAGGAGCGAGCACTGGCATCGGCGGTTCCAGCCAGGCGGGACATGAAGGAACTGCCGTCGGATACAATGCCCAAGCCGGTTTGTCTGGCAAGTATGCCAATGTCGCGATCGGATCCAGATCTAAAGCGCTGGGGGAAGGCTCGGTCGCTATAGGTGGTAGCCTCCCTGAAGCGCTGCAGCCGGGAACTCAGGCGTCCGGGGACGGCTCAATCGCGGTGGGAAATCAGGCTGGTGCAGACGGCTATGCCGCAATCTCGCTGGGTTACCAGTCCAAGGCGGGGGGAAGCAGCGCTGTCGCACTTGGCAATGGAGCGCAAGCAAACTTCCAAGCATCAATCGCAATCGGTAACGGCGTTGTCACGGATCGCGACAACCAGATCAGGATCGGCAACGGTAATCAGACATATACAATGTCCGGCATCAACCGTCAGGCTAGCAAAGACGCGCAATCCGGGACAACCTATCTGGTGACCTCCGATGACGCCGGGAATATGGCCACCTCCACCTTCGATCTGGCGACTCTTGAGAACCTGCCAGCACAGGTCGCACAGAACAGCGCCGACATCACCAACCTGAGCACCAATGTCAACAATCATACGACGCAGATCACGGCCAACACCACCGAATTGGCCAACCACGAGAGACGCATCACCAACAACACGACGCAGATCGCGGCCAACACGACCGAACTCGCCGATCAAGAAACCCGGATCACCAGTAACACCAACACGCTGAATGAGCACACCACTCAGATCATCGACCTCGATACCAGAGTGACGAGCAACACCACCAACATCGCCGCACTCGACGGCCGCATCGGTGCGTTGGAATCCGGCTTCCAGGATCTCGGCGAGCAGATCAGCGAGAACCGCACTGAAGCGCGTGCCGGCACGGCGCTGGCCCTCGCCGCGGCGGGGTTGCGTTACGATGATCGTCCCGGCAAGCTTTCGCTCGCCGGCGGGTTCGGCAATTTCAAGGGACAATCGGGCCTCGCGTTGGGACTCGGCTACAATCCCAGCCTGGATTTCCGCCTCAACGGCGCTATTTCGGCAACCACCAACCATGGCGATGTCGGGGTCAGCCTCGGCGCCTCATGGACGCTTAATTGATCTGGGCAAGGACAGCGGTAACCGCAGGCACACGGCGGACCGGCGTGCGGGAAGGCTGTCTTCGGCGGGGGGCGATCGTTGCCGGTGCTATTCTGGCGCTGGTGACGATCGTCGGGCCGCCGTCCGCGGCTCATGCCCAGGCCAAAGAGAAGAGGGTCGGACAGAAGACGGCTCATCCCGCCAACATCGATCGTAATGGCGTGCTGATCTTGGCACGGAGTGCCTTGCTGGCACTCGACCAGGCCAACAAGACCGGCAATTATACCGTGCTGCGCGATCTTGGCTCGCCGAACTTCCAGGCCAACAGCGCGGCAGGGCTCGGCGACATCTTTGCGAGCCAGCGCAAGCAGGGGCTCGACTTCAGTGCGATTGCTGTGCTGGAGCCACAACTGACGCTCCTGCCCCAGATTGAGCCAAGCGGCATGCTGCACATGGCGGGCTTCTTTCCGTCGGTGCCGCTGCAGGTCAATTTTGAGCTTCTATTCGAGGCTGTGAACAGGCAGTGGAAAATCTACGGCGTATCGGTCAACCTCACATCGGGCGGCCCGCAGGCACCGGAGACGCCTGTTGCCGATCAGTCGAAGCCAGCCGCTGGCGGCCCGCCACCGGATGGGCCGTCGATCGCCGTCCAGCCGAAAAAGGTCCAGCCATAGCGAGTGGCGTAGGTCGACGCGGTCGTGCCTTCACCGAGCCGAAACCGCGCGTCGATATTGGAGCGTTTTGACAGATCCACGATGTACCGCGCCCGGAGCAGCCGGCGAGAATCCTTTGCTGAATCCAGCGATGCTGCCCAATCCTGCGTCGCTGAAGATTAGCGCAAATGAATGTATATCCCGGCGGCAACCATTGGTTCCAGCAAGGCAGTAGCCGCGCCACAAACGCACCAACCCTCGTCATATGACGACTATGAAAGTTGGCCGCATTCAATCAGCCATTGCATCGGACGCACCGACGGCCACCTCGGCATCGTGCCGAAGGCCGGCTGTCGGGATTTGGGCAAGGGCGGGACATGAATTTCAGCGACCGAAATCGTCACCATCGCAACCTCCTTCTGGCGCTGACGTTGGCCGCACCATGGGCGGCTCTCGCACCAACACCCACCATCGCCCAGATGATCATCGACGGCACGACGCGGACGGTTCCACCCGACTTGCACGTCGCCGGTGATCTTTTCGTCGGCACCCAAGGCGTCGGGGCTCTCACCGTCGTGGCTGGCGGCACGGTCACGAACGGGTATGGCAATATCGGCACCAGCAGCACCGCAACGGCACCGTAGCGGTATCGGGGGCTGGCGCCCTGTGGGAAAATTCCCAAGAACTCAGTGTGGGTATTTCCGGCACCGGTGCGCTCAATGTGGACGCCGAAGGCACGGTCAAGAACACCTATGGCTATAGCGGCTGGGGCACCGCCGGCCATGGTATCGTGACGGTCTTAGGGGCTGGCGCGCTTTGGCAGAGTTCGCAGGAACTCAGTATCGGCAATTCTGGCACCGGCTGGCTCAATGTCGGAGCGGGTGGGACCGTCAAGAATACTTCTGGCTACCTCGGCTGGGGCTCGACCGGCAATGGCACGGTAACAGTTGCCGGGACAGGCGCGTTATGGGAAAATTCTCTCGCTCTCAACGTTGGCAATAACGGCGCCGGCGTGCTTGGTGTCGGGGCCGGCGGCGTGGTCAAGAGCACGGACGGCTATATCGGCACCAGCAGCGCCGGCAATGGCACCGCGACGATCGAGGGGGCAGGCGCGCTGTGGGACAACTCCCTGGGCCTTCGTGTCGGCTATTCCGGCAACGGCGCCCTCAATATCGGGGCGGGCGGCACGGTCAAGAGTACGTTTGGCAATATTGCTCAGGCCATCACCGGCAATGGCACCGTGACGGTCGCGGGAACAGGCGCGCTGTGGCAGAATTCCAATATCCTCATCGTTGGCGTTTCAGGAACGGGCGCGCTCAATGTCGGGGCGGGCGGTACCGTCACGAACAAGTATGGCTATATCGGCAACAGCAGTACCGGCAATGGTGCGGGAACGGTCTCCGGGGCTGGCGCGCTGTGGGAGAATTCTGTCGAGCTCCATGTCGGTGATGGCGGCACCGGCGCACTGGCTATCGCCGATGACGGCACGATTGCGTCGGCACCAGCGGCGCGGGCGCTGTCTCGATAGGCGACCAGGCTACCAGCACCGGCACGCTTGTGATCGGTGCAGCGGCGACCATTACGGCCGCCGCGCCGGGAACTCTGGATGCCGCGCAGCTGAATTTTGGCGACGGCATCGGCACCCTGGTCTTCAACCATACTGGCACGGCCTACGAATTCTCCGCGGCCCTCGCCAGCACCGGTACCGGTACTCACACTCTGAACCATGACAGCGGGACGACCTTCCTGACCGCCGACAGTTCGGGCTTCACGGGGGCGACCAATGTGGATGGCGGCACACTCGTCGTAAATGGCTCGCTCGCATCATCGTCTCTGATCACAATTAAGCCGGGCGGCACACTGAAGGGGAAGGGAGCGGTCGGCGACACCATCGTTGACGGTGGTGTGTTGGCGCCAGGGTCCGGCGGGCCGGGAAGCTCCCTCACGGTTGCCGGCAATCTCAGCTGTAACGACGGCACTTACCAGGTGTTCGTTGATCCTGTCACGTCGTCGTTCGCCAGCGTGACCGGCAGCGCCGATCTGAGCGGGGCCACGCTGGCGGTCAGCACAAACGGCCTCGCCATTGGTCAGTTCAAGGTGCTGACCGCCGATAGCGGGCTTGGCGGAACGGAGTTCGCTTCCGTTACCGGGGTCACCAACACAGCATTCGTGTCGGTGACGGACAGTTATGACATCAACAACGCCTATCTCGACGTGACCAAGGTGCGCGATTTCGGCGATGCGGGCCGGACGCCCAATCAGATCGCCACCGGCGAAGGGCTGGACAGCATGCCGCAATCCGGTCCGCTGTTCACCGCCCTCGCCGATCTCGCCACCGATACCCAGGCCCAGGCAGCCTTCGACCAGCTTTCGGGCGAAATCCATTCATCGGTCAAGGGCATGCTGGTCGAGGACAGCCGCTTCCTGCGCGATGCCGCGACCAGCCGCATTCGTGCCGCTTTCGGTGACCCCGACGCAACCGAGCTGTCGGTGATGGCCTATGGCGAAGGTGGTCCCGAAATGGCCGCCGCTGACACTGACCGGTTCGCCGTCTGGGGCCAGACCTTCGGTGCGTGGGGGAATGCGGATTCCGACGGCAACGCCGCCGCACTCGATCGCTCAAGCGGCGGCGTGCTGGCGGGCGCCGACACGCTGGTGGGCGGCTGGCGTCTCGGTTTGCTCGGTGGCTACAGCCATTCCTCCCTCGATGCCGCCGATCGCAATTCTTCCGCCAAGGCCGACAGCTATCATCTCGGCCTGTACGGCGGCACCAACTGGGGTGCCCTCGCCATCCGCAGCGGTGCCGCCTATAGCTGGAACAGTCTTTCGGCGCATCGTTCCGTTGCCTTCACCGGTTTTGCCGATGGCCTGTCGGCCGACTACGATGCCGGCACCGCGCAGGTCTTTGGCGAACTCGAACAAGATCGATGCCGGAAGCGGCGTCAAGTTCGAGCCGTTCGCCAACCTCGCTTATGTCAGAGTACATAGCTATGGCTTCACCGAAAGGGGTGGTCCGGCGGCCCTGACCAGCACAGGCTCGACCACCGATGCCACCTTCACCACGCTCGGCCTGCGCGGCACGACCGGCCTGGCGCTCGGCACACTTGACGCCACCGCGCGCGGCATGCTCGGCTGGCGTCACGCCTTTCGCGATATCACGCCGCTGTCGACCGTGGCCTTCGCTGGTGGCGATCCCTTCGGCGTTGCCGGCGTGCAGATACTCAAAGATGCAGCGCTGCTGGAAGTTGGTCTTGACCTGTGGCTCGCCCGTAATGCCACCCTCGGACTTTCCTATTCCAGGCAGTTTGGCGAGGCTGTGGCTGATCAAGGGACAAAGATCGATTTAATTGTAAAATTCTAGTCTGGCGTTGCGAGGCATGTTCTCAGCGCCTCCATTTGCAACTGTTCGCGAACAGCTGAGCAGGGAGGGTCTGCCGCCGCGTCCCACGCAATTCAAAGGAACGATCATGGAGTCGGATTAACTCGAGGCGTCGTATTCCCCGTTTGGGGCTCGGTACATTCCGGATGCCGGGCGACGCCGCCCGTTCGTTGGTCGAAAGCGGGCTTGCCCCCTCGGCTTCCGCCTTATCGATATGGCAGCCATGTACGATAACGAAGCCGCCGTCAGCGCGGCGCTCGCGGCCTCCGGCATAAACCGCGAGGACCCGTCGCCCTCGCCACAGCCTCCATCTTGTCGAACGCCCTTAGTGGGAAAGTTCGTTCTTATAGAAAACCCCCTCCTTCATGATCGCCTGGAAGGATTTGCCCTCGTCCCCGAGCAGCGAGATGTCGGGGCGAATGCTTGCCGAGTATCACATAGAGGCCAGCACCTCTTTCAGAGCCGCCGAGCAAGCTACAGGGCGCCCACTGACGCTTCCCAGATGAGTTGATCATTTCCTTGAAGTGACAGACTACCGGAGCTGGCGAGTATCCAGTACGCCAGCTTGCCCTACCGAGCAGTTCGAGTTGCGGGACGAGTGTCAATAAAAAGCCCGCCACCATTCGGCATTGGGCGGGTGGTAACGATAGACATTTTCAATTAGCCGGTGAGCTCTGTGACCGTCATCAAGGAAGAGGTTTCGGCTGTGACAGCGGGTAAACGTTGACGCTTGCAGACTTGCCGTCGCAAAAGTTGAGCGATCTGGGATCACCCCCTTTCTAACTCGGTTAAGGTTGAACACTGCGAACTCCGACAAGCCCTTAACAGATGCAAGGTCCAAACGTCCGCAATCTGTCGCCTCGCAACACCGAGAGTTTCAGTAGGCGGCGGTCATCTTTCCCGCCGAGAGGCGGCCGCTCACGGAACCGCTTTCGAGATTGCAGACTTTTCAGTCGCCATGAGGTCGCCGCTCTTCCAGAACGACAGCTCCCCCTGGCTAGTAGCGCTCCTCGGCTTCGGCCGGCGGGATGTTGCTGATGGGCTCCAGCAGCCGGCGATTGTTGAACCAGTCGACCCATTCGAGCGTCGCGAACTCAACCGCCTCGAATGAGCGCCAGGGGTCCGCGTCGGTGAATGACCTCGGCCTTGTAGAGACCGTTGATCGTTTCGACGAGAGCATTGTCGTAGCTGTCGCCGACGCTACCCACAGAGGGGCTCAACGCCGGCCTCCGCCAACGCTCGGTGTATCGAAGCTGACGTATTGGCTGCCTCTATCGCTATGGTGCACGAGCCCACCGCAATTGATTGGCCGCCGATCGTGGAGAGCCTGTTCCAGAGCGTCCAGGACGAAGCTCGCATGCGCCGTCCGGCTCGCCCGCCAGCCAACGACCCGACGGGCATAAGTGTCAATGACAAAGGCAACATTGACGAAGCCGGTCCAAGTCGCGACGTAGGTGAAGTCGGAGCCCCACAGCATGTTCGGCGCCGGGGCATGGAACTGGCGATTGACGTGATCGAGAGGGCAAGGTTCCGCCTTGTCGCTCACCGTGGTGCGGATCGGCCTGCCGTGGATGATGCCTTCGAGGCCCATGGCTTTCATCAGGCGGGCAACCGTGCAGCGGGCGACATCGAAGCCTTCGCGCTGCACTGCCGCCAGACCTTGCAAAGGCCGTAGACGCGGACGTTAGCCTCGAACACGCGTCGGACCTCATCCTTCAAAGCTTCGTCCCGCTTCGCCCGAGCCGAACCGGGAGGGATCGATGCGCTTGGCGACATTGTCGTGGTAGGTCGACGAGGCGATCGGCAGCACCTTGCAGATCAGCTCGACCCCATGCGCCTCGCGGTGATCGTCGATGAACGCGATCATTGGCTTGAACCGGCGGTCGAGCTCCGCCTGGGCAAATACGCGGAAGCCTTGCGAAGGATCTCGTTGGCCTAGCGAAGCTCGCGGTTCTCGCGCTCCAAAGCTTTGAGTTTCGTCGCCACATCCGTGGCACACCGGCTCGCACGCCACTGTCGCGCTCGGCCTTCTTCACCCACTCATGCAGCGTCTGCGCCGTGCAGCCGATTGTGGCGGCGATCGATGACACCGCCGCCCACTGCGAGGCATCCTCGCCTCCGTGATCCAGGACCAGCCGCACCGCACGGGCTCGGACCTCGGGAGAGAACTTGTTGGTCGTCTTGCTTGTCATGGCTCCACCTTCAGGAGTTAGAGCCTCCGATCCACCCGGTGCGGTTCAGATCGAGATATGATAGCAATCACCTTACCGCGGCGTGCAGTGGCCGGTAGATTGGGTATGAGCCGCCGTAGTTTCACTAGAAATTTCCATGAGACGATGGGAACAAGCTTCATTTCTTGGCTGAGTGACCAGCGCCTAACACTGGCACAGCATCATCTGGAGGCGAGTAACCGCTCCCTTGAGCAAATTGCACTCGACGCGGGGTTCGGTAGTGCCGTGACTTTCCGTACGCAGTTCCTAGATCGGTTCGGCGTCAGCCCTTCGCAATGGAGACGATCGTTCCGAGGTGCGGGCGCAAGTCAATGGCTGGGAGCGATCCGATAGATAGCCTGTTGTTTTTAATATTTCTCTTTGCGGCCTTGACGCGAATTGTGCGTCTGGCTGTCGGCCACAACGTGGAAGAGCGCAAGATGCTCGGCAAGCTGATTGCTGTCTAACGAACCTGCGCCAGGTCGGCTGTCTGGTAAGGCGGCACAAGCGGACCGCGATTCCGCATGGTGAACAGCAGTTCATCCTCGTCGGTGAACCCGTTCATGAAGAGCATGAAAATGTGGGCCGCGACTTTCTCCCGGCGCGGGCTGTCAAACGGAATCCCACGCTCTAGGCAGATGGCCTTGTAGACGCGGGTCAGCATGGCGAGCTCGTCGTCCATGACAACATGACCGGGGTACAACATAGCCTTCCTCCAAAAGGCTACGAAGCTCGGAGAGTGCGACAAGAGTGTGAATTCCGCAATCAATTTTGGCGTGATCGAGGCTCGACGGGCTGGCTAAGCTCTGTGACAGCACCGCCACTTACAGTCCGGTCTCTCAAAATCTACTGTCACAGCCTCGTTGCTTCACAAGATGCCTACCTTGCTGCCCCGCTGCCTCGCTGCCTAGTGAACGCGACAGTTTCTTCCCGCAAGCATCTTTATTGGATGGCTACAACGGGCGGTCTCCGGTCCGCTATCGGATGTCGAGGATCAAATGCGGCCGTTAAAGGGCTCCGATTTCAGCGACGGCTTTCGACCTCATTTGACGAATTCAACATGAGCCGTAAGCAATGGGCGTAGGTGTTCTGCATGGTATTGGCTAGGGTCGCTGCATGGGAGTATTGACCTTCAGCATAAACGTTACCTTGGATGGCTGCGTCGACCATCAGGAGGGTATAGCCGATGATGAGACCCATGCCTTCTTCACACGCCTTCTGGACGAGGCCGGGGCGATGCTGTGGGGTCGCGTCACCTACGAAATGATGGAAAGCTACTGGCCCGCGGTCGCCCGCGGCGAGGTGGAGGCGCCGTCGGCGATATGGGAATGGGCGGTTAAGTTGGAGGCCAAGCCGAAGTACGTAGTGTCCTCGAAGCGAGAGGCTTTCCCCTGGACGAACAGCCACCGTATCGCTGGCGACCTTTGCACGGTGGTCCAGGGGCTCAAGGACGCAACCCCTGCTGGTGTGCTCCTCGGCAGCGGCAAGTTAGCGGCCGAGTTGGGCCGACTGGACCTGATCGACGAGTACAAATTCCTTGTCCACCCGAGGATCGCCGGCCACGGACCGACCCTCTACCAGGGCGGGCTGCCCAGCACACGACGACTCGAACTGATCTCGGCCAAGCCGCTCCGTAGCGGCGCGGTCGCCATGCATTACCGGCGTGCGCGCTGACCTAGCGGCTTGTCGCGCTGGATCTCGGATCAGCGCGCCGCAGGACGCCGCCTCTCCACAGGGACATGTCCCTCCTTTTGATGGGAGCTAGGGTGATGCTGGAGATGTTGTCGGCGATCGCGGCTTCTCATCCGAGGGTCAACGTCGCGCATCCCTTCGCATTGCTGGCCAAGGGCAAACTTGGTCGGCCCGCGCTCTTCTGCCGAGGGGCGCGGGCTTCCAGGCCCCAGCGCGCCGTGCTTTGGTTGCTCAAACCGAGTGCGGCAACTGGCGATCCTGGTCATGGATGGACCGTGCCAACGCGTGTAGCTTCAGGGCCTTACTTTGGCGGCCGGCAAGGGCCGGCAGCGTCGCCAATGCGTCCACCTGAGCTGCTAGCGTTCGCGCCCTTTGACGACTTCAGGCTTTGCCTCTCCATCGTCGGCTGCTCGTGCCACGTATCGATGCGAGCCCCTGAGGTGAGCCAATGTGAAGCGGGCAGCTCCGGACACTTCTGCCGGAGCACCTGGCGCCAAGTGTTCGCATGCAGGAACCTCCTGACGCGCATCGAGTTGATTACATCGTCAAACGGAGCAACGATGAACGTCGCAAACCTGCAACTAGAGGGGCTGATGATGGCAGTAGCGGCCATCAACAACGCGCTCGTCCACAATGGGATATTGTCGATCGATGCAATCGACGATGCGCTACGCAAGGCTGAAGCTTCAGTTATAGGGGAAGAGCGGGTCTACGAGGACATGTCGCCGGCCAACAGGGATGCGATCTGTTTCCCGTTGAGGCTGCTGCAGCTCGCCAATCTTTCGCAGGACGAGACCGGGGTGCCGCCCTTCTCGGAATTGGCCCGGCAGGTGGGCCAGACAAACGACCAGAGGTAGCCCGAAGGGGAAGCGAAACCAAATCGCTAGTTGTAGAGATACGCGGCAGGCATCTTCGGGCCGCCGAGAAAGGCCGCTCATCCCCGAAACCTTTCGGTGTACCAGGTGATCTTGCCGTCCATCTTCATCGGCTTGTGGATCATCAGCTTCTTGGGAAGGTGTTTGGGTGGACCTCGAGGAGCGTGATCTTGACCGATGGCTGCACCGGTTGCAGTCGAATTTCAGCTTCAAGGATCAACGCCGCCGCCATAGACCATTATGAGATCGGCCGATCTGCAGTAGCGGACGTTGCCGCAACTGCATTCCACCTTCACAAGCATATTGTGCCGAGTCGCCTTCCCCAGCATGTCGATCGGATCTTGCGCCATGAGAACAGAAAAGGAACAAATTCCTTGCCCGTCAAGCGGTCTCATGGCATCTTTCCGCAGATGAACGACGAACCAATCAGGCTTCCCGACGGCATAACGCCCGTGCCGCGCGAGCGCGCCAGAGTGCTAGGCCGTGAACTCATAAATGGGATTGACCGAGATGGGGTTGAAGCGGAGTTAGCGCTATTTTGAAATAGGACCACCGCAAAGGCTGCCACCCGGCCCGATACTGCTCTTGGGGTTCCTCAGTCGGCATGCCTCTGCGAAAAGAGCCGGGAAGTCCTCGGACGGTCCAATAGCGTGGCGCACAAATGCCGTGATGGCTTTGCCTTCGCGCTCAGCTTGCCGAGAATGGCTCTCACCAGTGCTATCCCAAACCGTCCATACTGCAGCAAGATGCTGTTTGATTGGTATTGCTGCCGTGCAAAAATTGGTTTTGGAAGACTTGAGGTTCCGATCACAAACGACAGAAGCTTCGTTAACCCTCAGTTGCATCGAATGAAGTTGGTCGGAGACGCGTTCGCCGCCAACGGTGAAATGGTTGTCGAACGCATCAAATTTCCTGTCGTCGACGACATAAAAGCGATTTTCCGGCATCGCCTGCTTAAGCGCCGCCCATGGGTCATCGCAAACGGACTTGGACCATTGCCGGCTAAGCCGAGCACAGATCCTTTTGAACGGCTGCGGGTCGAGGTCATTCCATCCATACGCATATACCTCAATCTCAAGCTGATCCATCTTCGCCGCGCCTTGGGGGTTGGTGGCAGCCTTGCGAAACGCCTCCAAGCGATCTGTCGCCGCATGGCGATCTTGCTGTCTGTTTAGCGAGAATGACGGTTTCGCGGCGACATAACCGGTGAGCGCAATAAAGGGCAAGACGAGAGGCACGTCGCCGACAACGACATGAGCATCGGAGGCGAGAAAATCGATATCAGCATCCGAGACATGTTTTGGCGAGGGCGAGCACGATGCCAAATTGTTGCTAACCATCACGAGGCAAGTGACCAAAACGAACGAAGACAAGGGGCGTCGTATCATTCCCCGCCTCTACATGATGCCGATTGCGGAAGAGTTAGCGGCTGCCACTGAATTGTCGCAACGTCTGCAATGCGTCGTTTTCCAACTGACGTCTTTCATATTGCACTGGATTCTGATTCAAGCTCGACATGAGCCGATATGACCTGACCGATTTCGAGTGGCGCCTTGAGGCTGTTTCTTGAGCACGCACAACCAGACAAGCAGCCGAGCGGCGAAATGCTTGAGGCTGCGCGCAGTGCTGCTGCCGAACTGGAATCGATCACCAACGGTGTGCTTCAGATCGCCTATGCACCACAAGATTCAAGCACCATGGCGCTCGGCCGACTGCTCGAGGATATCACGCGCGATCGCGGCAGTTTGGTGCAAGTCTTGGTCGATCCCAAAGCGCGCCTGCACCCTGTACCGGCGGCGCCGTTCCGGTTGGTGGTCAACGAGCTGATAGAAAACGCTCTGGCCGCGTTATTCAGCGTCAAAAACGAACGAGTTCTCATCTCCGCGACACTCAAGCGGCACCCATTCCTCCCGTGCAGTTATCTCATGCTAGAAGTGACGGATAAAGGCACAGGCATGCCACCTGAAATCGTTGCAAAAGCGACGACCCCATTCTTTTCAACGCGGGCTGGAAATCATACTGGCCTTGGACTGACCGCATGTTCCCAGATGGTCTCGACGCTGAAAGGAAGACTTATTATCAACAGCGCACCCGGTGCCGGCACAACCGTAGGAATCAGGATTCCAGTGCACTCGACTGCCGCCACTTCATGGCAGTCGCTCCTCAGGCGCGGGCGAAAAGAAGCTCGTGGGTAGAGTGGCCCGATCCGAACCAACACTGCTTTTGCATCTGACGAGGGTCAGTTTCCATTTGTCAACTGAACCCGTTCGCGAGAACAAAGATTAGATCATTACCGTCGTTGCCTCAGGGACGGATATTGGTTGTGCAGGTGTCTCATGTCTCACTGAGAGGACTACCTGCGCGCCCGGCTGGATTAATAACGGGTGGATCAGTTGTTGGCGGAATTTTATCAGAAAAGAGGAAGGTCGCTGGATCAAGCCTCAACGCTTTGGCGATCGCGGCAATCGTGTCGACGCTGATATTGCCGCTCGCGCGTTCCAATTTCATGTATGTCGCCTCCGCCACGCCGATGAGCTCGGCCATTTCATAGCGGTGCAAAGTACGTCGTTGTCGCTCAAAATCGATGATGTGTGCCAGCCTCTTGCGGATCGCATTGTCGTCTAACCGATGCGCCCATTCCGGAACTTTCTTGCCGCCGGCGAGCAGCCCTGCAAAAGAAACTTGCAAGCCGTTTGCCATGATCTGCAGCGTCGTTAATGTGACATTATTTTTCTGACGCACGGTCTGGATGTAGGTTCGATAGGCCAGTTTTTCGCCCTCGGCGGTCCGAAACAGCTCGGCCATGTGCATATGGGAAAGGACACGTTTGGCTCTCTCCCGCTCAAGCGCCAGGGCTATGTTGGCGCGCAACGGGTTGTTGACCGCGCCCGCGTCGTCTCGTTTCATAAATCGGTGTACTCGCACAAACCTGCCTTTTCGATCTGTCCTTTTTCGCGCGGATCATCCATAGTAAACTGTCAAATCCGCAGCGAGGAAAAGGCTATGACCATACTCAAATTCCTTCTGGCGAGTGCCGTCGCGCTGGCGGGCACAGCGGCTCTTCCATCCCAATCAAAAGCGTCGGAATGGGGATGTCAGGTCCTCCTATGTCTTTCCGGCGACTGGCAAGGCACCCCCTCGTGCCACCCTCCAATTTACAAGTTGATCGCAGCGATGGAAGCCCCGGGTTTTAATTGGCCGACCTGTCCGCAAGCCAACTCCAGCGCGGCGAGATTCGAGAAGTATGAGGATTGTCCGTCTGGCTGGCAAGCAGTTGGCAGCTCCGAATCCGATCGGCCGGGCTTAGGTCAAGAACGAAATATCTGCCGCATCGCTGCCGATAGGCTCTCCCGGCCCGTTGATTTCAAAAACAACGCCCTCGGCGGGCATCATGGAGACGGATCACGTCCGGTCCAAATCGAAATCAACGGTAAGTTGGTGACGGCAGAAATCCAGAGCACGGGCAACGATAGTGGGCATTCCGCTGGAAATGGTCCCACCTACTTCACCATCTATCGACCGATGCGAGAAAAACCCTGGTTCATCGAGTATGACGATGCGAACGGCATACGCCAGAAAAGCTGGTTTAACCTCAACATGCCATAGGCAAGGCGATCACTCAGGACGGGTCGCTATGGGGGTCACAATTCAGCGAGGTTTGTAGTGTTCAAGGTGCTTCTCCTGTCCACTGTGATTTTGAACACAGGCGCTGTGTTGACAGCGGCTGGTCAGAGCGACAAGCCGCGATCAAACGTGGACAATCCTATGTGGCCCGCTTCACTAAAATGGGACTGCAACACAGCTACCAAAATCGTGTGCGAGCGTGATGGCAGTTGCTCGGCGGCTGAGGACCGCACTGGATTTGTGCTGAACTACGGCAGCAACGAAGCCGAGTTTCCGGCCGGCAATGTCAGGATCAAACGCCACTATCAACAGACCGTGCAGGGGAGCCCTTTGCAGCAGGAAGTTAAAGTTGAACTGTCCGACAATCGCGTTCTTTGGCTGACGGCCGTGGATGCCAGACGCACTTATTCGCAAGCGTGGGTCGGCGCACTGAGCGAGTTGAAGGGGGGCGCGGTTCTGATGGAATCCAAGGGGGTCTATTGCATGCCACACAAGTGAGTGCACCGAGAGGGGAGGCGAGCGAGCGAAGGCCGATAGGGTCCCACTTGGGACGCGGGCGGTTAAGAAGAGTCCATAGTCGCCCACCAAGTTTTAATCTGAGGGTGAGATGGGGGCCGTTTAACATCGATCTGTCGATCTGAGGGAAACTGATAGTAATGCTGTAGATTACAATCGGCAAGGCGGAATAAGGTGCTATAAATACGTTGAAATGTTAAGAAGTATTATCTTTTACTGATGAAAGTCGCATAATCATCTTATGGAACTAGAAATTCAATAGCTTAACGCCGCTTGTTCAACTTCATGGCCGACAACCCACGCTTCAGGCTTACCGTGACGACGTCCGGCCAGTTTCAGGGCGTGGACTGGAAGAAAACCGATGTCGCGGTTGTATATGGCATCCCGCCATGGCCGGGATTTTGGTGGCGGCTTCTTCACGGAATCCACATGACCCCTGTATGCAGCCCGCAACTTCTGCGCGGTCCGACCGCTATTCGGCAGCCAAGCGACCTAGCTTATCACCGGTTGCTGCATGAAGATGATGGTTCGCAGTGGCGGCGCTATCAGGGAGCGGTTGGAGGCGGCCATGTCGGCCTGACCGACGTCTATTTCGACGACTTCGGAATCGTTCTTCAGGCAGCTCGAGACGGTTTCGGTGTCGCCCTCAGCGATGAGATCATCTCCGCGCGAGATCTTGACGAGGGGCGGTTGGTAACCCCTCCTATCTATTCCATGCCGCGAAGCTACTTTCGGACTTTAAGGAAATAGCGTGTTGTGACGATAGCCCAGAATCAGTGAGGCCTCGGCGATCAGCCAATCGACGAAGTATAAAACTTCCTCGTGCCCGCGTTTCGTTTCCGGGCAAATGCAATAGTAATTGTGAATGGCAGGAACCGACTGTAACTATCGGATTACTTGATTGTCGCTAAGTGTGAAAGATCAATTGATTGACCAATAACAGTGCCTGCATCGCGCGCGAAGATTGTCGTACCTATCATTTCAGATTGACGGCGGCACGACGGATTTCTCCGCGCAGAATGCCACGAGGCTTATAACTTCCGAGGAGCCCGGCTTGATCGCTTCCGTATCTGTCCCGATCAGGGTGATAACTGCTTGGGCTTCATGCTGCCAGTCTAAGATAGGCGCGGCAATGGCGACCAGACCCGGAATAAATTTACCCTCAACGAAGGCGTAGCCCCTTTCCCTTGTAAGCCTGTTCAACTTTTCGATCCCATTGACGGTGGGTTCGAGATCGGGCGCTATAGAGGGGTTCTTCTTGATGCGGCGCAGTTCCGCGTCACAAGATGCCTTTATGGCCGCCGGTGGAGCCCAGGCGAGAAAGGCTCTTCCCGTGGCCGAATTCAACAATGGCAGCGTAGTGCCGAGTCCCATCGACGTAACGGTGGGGGACTCTGCGCGCTCCCAGCGAACAACGGTTGCACCACCGTTGCCCCACACGGAAAGAAGCGCCGTCATGCCCGTTTCGGCGCAAAGTTCGGCGACACCGTCTGCCGCGAAGTTGACGAAATCATGCCGGCCAATGGCAGCCAGACCAAGCTGAAGTGCGCCGGGCCCAAGCAGATATTTTCCGGACCTCCCAGTTTGCGCGACCAGCCCAACCTTCATGAAGGAAGACAAGTAGCGATGCACCTTGCTAACCGGCATTCGGCACGTGCGAGCCAACTCAGAAAGAGTTACAGGCTCACGAAAGGCCACGACCGTGTTGAGAACGCGCAGCGCTGCATCGAGGGACTGAATTCCAGCGCTTTGCCTCGCGGCTCCCTCATCCTTGGCCAACTGCTTCCATAACCTCCCTGAATGGTGCGACTTCGGCCGCGAACATAGCATCGCTGCTGCGCTTGAAAAGCCCCCTGGTCTCCTGTGCGGCGAACCTCAACTGTCCGTCGACCTTTCCCTCATAGGCCAGGACGATGGCCTTGCGGTTCCATATTTTTAAGGCCAGCGTCACTTCGAGGATATCGCCATCAGTCAGCGGCCTGTGAAATTGGGTCTTGGTGTCGAATAGGCCAAGACCTATCGCATCCAGTTGTTCACAGATGGCGGCATGCCCCCCCGCAGTCTTCAGCCAATCATGGAAGGTTTTGTCCAACCATCTGAAAATATTGGGATAAAATACGATGCCAGCGGGATCGCAATCGCCGAATGTCACCTCGACCCGGGTCAGATGCTCCATGTCCAATTTTTCCACGATTAAAAACTCATTGCACATTCTGGAAATGAGACTAATCTGGCCGGCAATGATTGTCGAGCGATCTTAGAGGAGGAGAGATGGCACGGCTTGCTAACGTCGAAATTCTTGGGGCAGGTCCCGCGGGTCTCTACACGGCCATCCTAATGCGCCGGTTCATGCCGCACGTGAAGTTGCGCGTGACCGAACAAAATCCCTCGGGCGCGACCTTTGGCTTCGGCGTCGTTTTCTCCGACCAGGCTCTGGATTTCCTCAAGGCTTCCGATCCTGCGATATATGATCTGATCACGCCACATATGGAGCGTTGGAAGAACATGACGCTCAATCTGCCGAAGGGCAACGTGACCCTGGATGGAGTAGGGTTCTCGGCAATCGGGCGATTGGAGATTATCGAAATCCTGCGGCGACAGGCGCAATCCATGGGCGTCGAACTCCGTTTCTCGCATCAGGTCATGACCCTTGACGAGCTCGATGCTGAGTTGATCGTCGGCGCAGATGGACTGAACTCCCTCATCCGTCGAAGCTCCGAAACCGAGTTCGGGACCAATCTCGAGCACTTCACCAACCACTTCGCGTGGTTCGGCACGAACCGGCCGTTCGAAACGCTCACGCAGACCTTCATAGACGCTGAGCTCGGCGCCTTGAATGCCCACCATTATCGGTTCGAGAAGAACAGAAGCACGTTCATCGTGGAATGTGACGATGCAACGTTCCAGCGGTATGGTTTCGCTTCCAAGAGCGAGCAGGAGAGCGCACAGATGTGCGAGCGTCTGTTCTCGGAAGTGCTGGAAGGCGCTCAACTCGTTACCAATAAGTCCATGTGGCGCCAGTTCCCGAAACTATGGTGCGAAAAGTGGGTCGCGGGCCGGCACGTCCTCCTGGGGGATGCTGCACATACCGCGCATTTCTCGATCGGATCGGGGACCCGGCTGGCGCTGGAGGACGCGATCGCTCTCGTCGACAAGCTGTCGACCATTGACGATGTCGATGAGGCTCTCGCCGCCTATCAGGCCGAGCGGCCGCCGATCGCCAAGAAAATCGTCAATGCAGCCAACACATCCGCGCGCTGGTACGAAGATTTCGCATCGAAGATGGAGCTTCCGCCGCTCGACTTCGCATTCGATTACATGTCGCGTTCGGGCCGCATGGATTTGGATCGGATGCGGCGACTCGCGCCGGAATTCGTGGCGCGTTACGAGCGCGAAAAGGCGGCGACGCCGGCCGCGATCATCGATCCCGTCGGCGACGGAACGTCGGGTGCCGAGGAGATCGGTTTCCGCAAGGCAGACCATCCGAATTGCTCCTCGTTCCTCTGGGACAATCTCGAACGCAATCCGGAAAAACTCGCGGTCATCGGACCGGCGGGGTCGCGGACCTATCGGGAGCTCATCGCGGAAGCGGCACGATGGGGCAACGCATTCAAGGCGGCCGGCCTGGCGCAGGGCGACAGAATACCGTTCTTCCTCGACGACACACCATCCTTCCCCGAGGCATTCTTCGGCGCCGTGCGTGCGGGCTTCGTTCCCGTGCTTCTCAACATCCAGACCCGTCCGGATGTCCTGAACTTCTTCCTGAAGGACACATCGGCGACGATCGCGGTTTGCGAAGCGGCCTTCGCCACAATGTTCGCGGATCAGGCTGTCGAGGGCTCGCTGCTGAAGCAGACGGTCATCGTCAACGGCGAATGCGACGGTCCTGGGCTGATAAGGTCCGACGCCTTTCTCGCGGGGCATTCGGAAACACTGGAATGCACGCCGACGACGCCTGACGACATGGCGTTCTGGATGTATTCGTCCGGTTCGACGGGACGTCCGAAGGGCATCGTGCATCTTCATCATGACATGGCCTATAGCCAGCAGACCTTCGGCGCCCGCGTGCTCGATCTGCAGGTCGATGACATCGGGTTCTCCGTGCCCAAGGCCTATTTTGCCTATGGCTTCGGCAACTCGCTGCTGTTTCCGTTCGCGGTGGGCGCGACGAGCCTGCTGCTAGCGGGCCAGCCCCGGCCGGAAGCTGTCCTCGACGCAGTTGAGAAATACCGGCCGACGGTCATTTTCGGCCTCCCCACACTCTACACGGCACTTGTCCACAGCAAGGAGGTCGAGAAGCGCGACCTGTCCTCGCTTCGCCTGTCTATGTCCGCGGCCGAGATCCTGTCTCAGGAAGTCTACACTTCATGGAAACAGCTGACCGGTCATGGGCCGACGGAAGGGCTCGGCTCCACCGAAATGCTGCATATCTATCTTTCCAACAAGAAGGACGATCATCGCATCGGTTCGGCAGGCTGCCGGGTGCCGGGTTACGAAATCCGGCTCCAAACGCCGGACGGCCAACCGGCCCAGCCCGGCGAAGAGGGCCTGATGTTCGTGCGCGGCCATTCATCGACGCCCTGCTACTGGAACAGGCCGGACAAGACCCGTGAAACGATGCGGGGGGACTGGATCTATACCGGCGACCGCTTCATCGAGACCGACGGCTACTACTACTTCCAGGGACGTGCCGATGATCTCATCAAGGTCTCCGGTCAATGGGTCTGGCCACTGGAGGTGGAACGGTGCCTGAGCGAGCATCCGGATGTGCAGGAGTGCGCCGTCATGGCGCATAAGCTTCCCGATCAGCGCATGACACTTCGTGCAGTCGTCCAGCTCCGTTCCGGGCTGGCTGCCGGTGATACACGCTCCCGGGAGCTTGCCGACTTCGTCAAGGCCCGGCTGCAACCGCACAAATATCCCCGCATCATCGAGTATGTGCGGGAAATTCCCAAGACAGGAACGGGAAAGATCGACCGTCAAGCGCTGCTTCAGGATGCTTCGGCCGCCTGAAAACCAGAATGTGGGGCCACGCCGCGATGCCCGCCCGCGCCCGGCCTGATTAAAGGAGTATCCAGTGAAATTCGTTATTGCCCCTCCTCGCCAACCGTCCGTTGCCGTGCAGGGCTCAGAAGATCGCTTTCCGGTGCGGAGGATTTTCTGCGTCGGCAGGAATTATGCCGCGCATGCAAGAGAGATGGGAAAGGATCCAGACCGGGAAGCGCCATTCTTCTTTGCCAAGCCGGCCGATGCCGCCGTGGATAGCGGCGTAAGCGTGGCGTATCCCCCGAGAACATCCAACTTCCATTACGAGGCCGAGCTGGTCGTGGCGATCGGCGTTGAGGCTACCAATGTCGACGTGGAAGATTCCCTCAAGCACGTATGGGGCTATGCGGTCGGAAACGACCTGACGCGCCGGGACATCCAGCTCGAGGCCCGCGATAAGGGCCGGCCCTGGGATGAAGGCAAGGGCTTCGACAATTCCGCCGTCATCGGCCCGATCCATTCTGTCGCGACCGCCGGTCACCCGTCCTCGGGCTCGATCAAGCTGACCGTCAATGGCGAGACGAAGCAGGACGCCGATCTCCAGGAGCTTATCTGGTCGGTTCCCGAGATCATCTCGATCCTGTCGCAGTCCTTCACCCTCAAGCCAGGCGACCTGATCATGACGGGCACGCCCGCCGGCGTCGGCGCCCTTTCTCCGGGCGATACCTGCGTGGTGGCGATCTATGGTCTCGGCAGCATTTCCACCACGATCGGCTCCAAGGCGGCGTGATATGTTCACGATCGGCCCCAAGGCGGCGTGATATGTTCAAGCTGCACAATTTCTTCAGGTCCTCGACGTCCACCCGGCTCAGGGCGGCGCTGAAGTTCAAGGGTCTCGACTACGACTACATTCCCTATGTGCTGAGGCGTGGAGATACCCGTACGGCCGACTATCTCGCCATGAACCCCGCCGGCCTTGTTCCCGTGCTGGAGCGCGAAGACGGATCGTTCATGACCCAGTCCCTTGCCATCATCGAATGGCTGGACGAGACATATCCCGACAAGCCGCTGCTTCCCGCCGATCCAGATGCCCGGGCAAGGGTCCGTGCCCTTGCCTTCATGATCGCATGCGAGGTGCACCCGCTGAACAACCTGCGTGTACTGCAATATCTGGGCGACGCGTTCGGCGCCGGCGACGATGCCCAGAAGGCCTGGTTCGTGCGTTGGGTCACGTTGACTTTCGACGCGCTCGAGGCGTCCTTGTCGAAAGATGCGGCCACCGGCATTTTTTGCCACGGCGAGGTGCCCACCTTGGCCGACATCTGCCTCTATGCACAGGTCTGGAACAACAAGCGTTTCGACATCGATCTCCAGGCCTGGCCCACGATCGCCGGCATTTTCACCCGGCTCGATGCGATTCCGGCTTTCAGAGACGCCGCGCCGTTGGTTCAGCCGGATGCCAGATAGGCCGCCAAGCCCGACGAAGGAGAACTTTCATGGATGACACGGCAGCGAAGCCCAAGGCACATTCCATGCAGCCTGAGGATACGCCCGAACTGCGCGAACTTTATGCCGGCTTCGAGCGGGAAAACATCAAGCCGCTCTGGACGCAGATCGGCAACCTGATGCCGAAGCATCCCAGGCCACGGGCCGTTCCCCATATCTGGAAATGGGCAAACCTCTTGCCACTGGCGCAGCGCTCGGGCGATCTCGTTCCTGTCGGGCGTGGCGGCGAACGGCGGGCGCTCGGCCTCGCCAATCCCGGCCTTGGCGGCCACGCCTATATCAGCCCGACCCTGTGGTGCGCGATCCAGTACCTTGGCCCGCGCGAGACCGCACCCGAACATCGACATTCGCAGAACGCCTTCCGGTTCGTCGTCGAGGGCGATGGCGTCTGGACCGTGGTCAACGGCGATTCCGTACGTATGAGCCGCGGCGATCTGCTTCTTACGCCTGGCTGGTACTTCCATGGCCATCATAACGACACCGATCATCCGATGGCCTGGATCGATGGCCTGGACATCCCGTTCTCATTCCAGAACGATGTCGGCTTCTTCGAATTCGGCGCCGAACGCGTGACGGATTATGCAACACCGCGCTTTTCCCGTTCCGAGCGCCTTTGGTGTCATCCCGGTTTGCGCCCGCTTTCAAAGCTTCAGGATACCGCCAATACCCCCATCGGCGCCTATCGCTGGGAGCACACGGACCGCGCACTGACCGAGCAGCTTCTGCTTGAGGAAGAGGGGCAGCCCGCAACGGTCGAACAGGGCCATGCCGCGATACGCTACGTCAATCCGACCACCGGCGGTGACGTCATGTCGACGATCCGTTGCGAGTTCCACCGCCTGCGCGCCGGCGCCCAAACCGCGCCCCGCCGCGAAGTCGGATCGACGATCTTCCAGGTTTTCGAGGGACGCGGCGGCGTGGTGATCGACGGTACCGAGCATGGACTCGACATCGGCGACATTTTCGTTATCCCATCCTGGGTACAGTGGTCGCTTCAGGCCGAAACGCAATTCGACCTGTTCCGCTTCTCGGATGCGCCGATCGTCGAGCGCCTGAATTTCGGGCGGACGCTGGTCGAGGGAGCGCGGCCGTGAACGAGGCGGAGGCACGCGCGGAACTGCGTGCCCGCCAGGGCGCAGGCGCGCGCTATGATGCACCGGGTGCTCCCGCCAGGTCACTCGACCTGGCCAGGCGCGGCACGGCCTATTTCGCGCGGCTGGTCAACAATCTCGACGACGAGGCGCTTAGTGGCTCGTCCCGCATCGATGAGAAGAACCGGCGCTGGCTCATTGCCTCGATCGGATTGCAGGCTCGCATGCTTGCCGAAAGCGTCGGCTGGGCGCGCTCGAATACGGCGTTGGACATCCTGCCCTTCCATCTGACGGTTGACCCGGCCGAGATCGATCTCGCCGCCACGCTGCCGGCCCAGGCATTGCGAAATCTCCTTGCGCACTCCGAGGTTCACCTCAACGTCGAATGGCGTGACCTGACCGATGATGGTTGGCAGTTGCAGGTGCGCGACGCAGTGGGCAACTCCATGCTCATTACGGATACGCCGCTGCTGCGAGCGCGTGCGCTCTGGCGAACCGCATTGGAGCTCGATGCCGGCGGACGGCTTGCCGATATTCCGGCCTTGTTGCGGGATGCTCCGAGCGCCTGACTGATAGGCTTCCCAAGGCAGCGATGCTCTATCCGCATGCCTGAACCTGTCGTACAATTTTCGAGAGAACCCGTGGAATCTCCGGCTGGCGCCTACGGTACAGGCGCCAGCATCGTTGACGATCAGGCCGCGAGGATTTCGGCCATGCGCTGGCCGATCAGCACACAGGCCGGCATCGTCGGTACGGCGACAATGCGCGGCATGATCGTGCTGTCGGCAATCCGCAGGTTGCGGACACCGTTTACACGCAGTTGGCTGTCCACCACCGCCTTGTCGTCCTTGCCCATGCGGCAGGCACCGGATGAATGGAAATACGTCGTGGCGCCGTCTCTGACGAAGGTCGCAAGGGCTTCGCCTTCGAGCTTCTTGCCGGGCGCGACTTCACGGACCACGAAGGGTTTCATGGCGCTGGAATTGGCGATCGAGCGTGCGATCTCGATGCTGTTGGACAACGTCTTGACGTCGTCGGGGTGGCTCAGGAACTGCATATCCACAACAGGGCGATCGTCGGAATTGCTGGACTTGAGTTTGACCGTTCCGCGGCTCTTCGGTGTCACGAGACCCGCGCAGAGCGCCCAGCTGGTCGGCGGTGGGGCATATTGCTTGGCGATGACCTCACTAGCATAGGGGATTTCGATCTGCACGATGCTGACATCGGGCAGTTCCAGCGATGAGTCCGTCTTGTAATAGCCGGAGATATTGGCGGCGCTGTTCTTGTATTCGAACGCCGCCGGCGCTTCATACAGGCAGCCGCCGTGGAGGATGTGGTCCTGAACGTTCTTGCCGACCTCCGGCGAACTCACCAGGGTCTTCAGATCGACGGCTTTCAGATCGGCCTCATCGCCGATGCCACTCAGCATCAGCAGCTTCGGCGTGTTGAAGCCACCCGCAGCCAAAATGATCTCGCGATCCGCGGCGACAGTCAGCGGCTGGCCCTGATGGACGCATTCGACCGCGACCGCGCGGTCACCATCGAGCACGATCCTGTTGACCTGGGTATTGATGAGAAGCGTCACATTCTCCTGGCCGAGCACCGGGTAGAGGAATGCTCGGGCCATGTTCTGGCGGCGGCCATCCTTGATGATCTGGTTCATGTAGCCGAAGCCGTTGCCGGTGATCTCGCGATCGCCGTTCAGGTCGTCGACCACGGGCAGGTTTACCTCGCGGCAACCCTCGAGCACGCTCGATGCGAGCGGCAGCGGGTCGGCGGCCGGCTGCACCCAGACAGGACCGCCCTTGCCACGGAACTTCTCGTTCGGTGTGCCCTGCCAGTTCTCGACCCTCTTAAAGATTTCGAGACCATGGTCATAGCTCCATTTGTCGTCGCCGCTCTCCGAGGCCCAATGGTCGAGGTCAGCCTTGAATGGACGCGCCCAGATCGTCGCGTTGATGCTGCTGCCGCCGCCAACGACCCTGCCCGTGTGTTCCGGGATCGACCGGCTGTTGACGCCAGCGCTCGGAATGGCAGCATCGCCCCAGTCGCGCTCGGTGCCGAGATTCGTAAACCAGACGCGAGGATCCTGCACGGACGGCGCAGTATCCCAATCGCCTGCTTCGATCACCAGAATCTTGGCGGAACTGTTCTTGGCTAGCGCGCCGACAAGCGAGCAACCGCTGCTGCCCGTGCCGACCACGATGTAATCATAGCTTTTCCCCAACGAAGCACGCCGCTTGTCCTGGTTGGCGCGGATCGCGTCGAGTTCATCGGCGAGCGCCTGAACCCCAGAAATCGCAAGCACGCCTGTTGCAAGCGCTCCCCTTACGAACGTGCGGCGGCCGATTCGCCCCGTGATGAGCGAGTGCTCGAATGCCTCGAGCTGCCGGT
Source organism: Mesorhizobium sp. BR-1-1-10 (assembly GCF_020165595.1). Lineage (NCBI taxonomy): Bacteria > Pseudomonadati > Pseudomonadota > Alphaproteobacteria > Hyphomicrobiales > Phyllobacteriaceae > Mesorhizobium > Mesorhizobium sp. BR-1-1-10. The sequence goes on from NZ_JAIUIL010000001.1 coordinate 70,420, forward strand.
CTTTCTGATTTGCCATTTATGTCCTCCCAATATGGCGCACTGCGCGCGCGAGCGCACGACAACTCCCCAGCGATGGGCGCAGCCCTTCGCATCGCCGGACTCAACCACGCTTCGCCTGAACACGGGCATCAGCCCGTGCCCCGATCGACCTGAAATTGCCCTGCATTGAAATCCCCGCGGAGGTCATCCGGGGAGACATGACAGGATCAGAACGGATAGCCCTGACCGCTGCTTTCAATCGTCAGCCACTTCAGCTCGGTGAATTCGTCGATCACGGCGCGGCCGTCGAACCGGCCGAATCCACTGGACTTGGTGCCGCCATAAGGCGCCTGCGCCTCGTTCTGCACGGTCGAACCATTGATGTGGACCGAGCCGGTATCGATACGGCGCGCCACGTCGATCGCGCGGCTGATGTTGGTGCCGAACACACCGGCGGACAGGCCGAATTCGGTGTCGTTGGCAATCCGCACGGCATCGTCGGTATCCTTGGCGCGGATGATCGACACGATGGGGCCGAAGGTCTCCTCGCCATAGATGCGCATGGCGGGCGTCACGGCGTCCAACACGGTGGCCTGCATCAGGTTGCCTGAGGACCGTCCGCCGGCAAGCAGGATCGCGCCCTTCGACAGCGCATCATCCAAGAGGCCGTTGAGACGCTTGGCCGCGTCCTTGCTGATGACCGGGCCGAGAACGCAGGCACCCTGGGCCGGATCTCCCGCCGGCAGAACCTTGGCCCGCTCGGTGAACTTGGCGACATACTCGTCGGCAATTTTTTCGTCGACGATGATGCGTTCCGTGGTCATGCAAATCTGACCCTGATAGAGGAAAGCACCGAACACGCCGGCGGATACGGCATCATCGACATTGGCGTCGTCCAGGACGACGAGCGGCGACTTGTCGCCGAGCTCAAGGATGCAGCGCTTGAGATGCTTTGCCGACTTCTCCGCGATGATGCGGCCCACATGCGTGGATCCGGTGAAATTGATACGACGCACCGCCGGATGGGCGATGAGCGCGTCGATGATCTCAGGCGCGTCCTTGGGATCGTTGGTGACGAAGTTGAGCGCGCCGACAGGGAAGCCTGCGGCATGCACGGCCTGAGCCATGATTTCATGCGTCCGGGGACTGGTCTCGGATGCGCGGAAGACGACGGTGTTGCCGCAGACCAGGGGATAGGCGATAGCGCGTGCCGCCAGAACCACGGCGCCGTTCCACGGCACGATGCTGAGGATGACACCGACCGGCTGGCGAATGGTCATGGACAGCGTGCCGGGCTTATCCGTTGGGATCGTCTCGCCCTGCAGCTGTGTTGCAAGCCCCGCAGCCTCCCGGAAGAGGTTGGCGGCAAGGTAGACGTTGAAGCGGGCCCAAAGTTCGTTCGCGCCGACTTCGAGCTTCATCGCGTTGACAAAATCATCACCACGCTTCTCGATCTCGTCCGCGGCTTTGAGCAGCAGCATCCGCCTTTGAAACGGACCGGACTTCGACCATTCGACAAAGGCTTCCTGAGCCGAATCCGCAGCGGCATTGGCATCCCTCACGCTGGCGGCGGCGCCACGCGTGACGACCGTATCAGACGCCGGACCCAGCCGTTCGAACGTCGCACCAGTTTCCGAACCCCGTTCTTCATTCCCGATATAAAGATGAGTATCCAACTTTTCCTCCCAATCATTTGTTCATTGGGTCAAGGCGGCCGTGTCCAGGCACGATCACTTTCCGGCGCTTTGCGTCCTGTGCAAATTCCCGACGCCAAACCTCTCCCCCTCGTTCCATATACGCTACATCTTTTTTTGTTTTGTGCAATGATTTTTATAATACGGAAAACATTGTGAGCTCGTCTGGCATATAGAAAGCTCTGTAACAACCTGATATGGCAACATTTTATAGGTATTCGTGCCTTTGCGCGTAAAATGCAAGCAGCTGTCCCGGTCCGGCGTTCCCACCGTGCCATCGGCGCGCTGACGCAACGCCCGCCCCTATCGGCAAGCGATGCGCTACAAGCACTCACATGCTGATGAAGGATTGATCGTCGCCTCTTCATCGACGACCTCCTGTGCATTGCCGCTCCACGCAACGCAGCCCTTCTCCACCACGTAGAACTGGTCGACGAATGTCGCGAGGCGCTTCACGTTCTTGTCGATCACCATGATCGACTGGCCCAGGTTGCGGAGTTGACCGACTTGGAGCGCCAGGGCGGCAATGATGGCGTGTTCCGCCTAGGGGCGCATCCAGAAGCTGGAATGAAAAGCAAGCGCCACGCGCGCCGAGACGCGCTTACCCAACGGCCCTCCCCGAGGAGAGAGCGGCGTGTTGGTGCACAGGTCGCGATGGCGACCCGCAGTCGACTGGGGACTCCCCGCTTATCGCGCCGCGAATCCAGGATTTTATTACCTTCAACCGCGCGACGGTGGAGGGCGAAAACGCGGCCTGCCTATGGTCTGGTCTCCCCTTGAAGCTAGGAGGGAAACGCGCCTAGCTGCATTAAGAGGCCGAGGATGTCGGGCTGACCGTATTCTTTGACGATCTTGCCATTCTCAAGGTGATAAATGTTCAGAGCCTGGACGCGGATCGTCTTTTGAGTTGGCGGCACGCCCATGAATGGTCCGGTATGGGTGCCGCTCATCGTAAAGCGGGCCGCGATCTTGTTCTCCTCGGCGATCGCCTCTTCCAAGGTCCATTGGATGTCGGAAAAGCCTCCTCGCATCATTGCGACGATCGCTATGTAGCCGGCAGGGCCGGTCATCGGCTCTGGCCTACCAGGGACATGGAAGATGGCATTCGGTGAGACGAGCTCGCTCGCCAGGTTTTCATCCGCCGAGTTGATGAATTCGACGAACCTGGCCATAAAAGAGGTAGCGGTGCTGCTCATAACAAACGTCCCAATTTGGCTGCAGCCGCGGTAGCGGCGATACTGAGAGATGTATGGTTGAAACAGGGCGGGATAAATCGCGCCAATGGTTGCTGACCTACAACAGATTCGCTCCAATTACACCCCGCGCGGCCTTAGGCAGGGGTTTTGCGATCGAGGCACTATCGTCCAAATTTGGCTACGGCGAAATCCAGAAAGCTCCGAAGCTTGGCGGTTGTGCGGCGATCGGGAGCGTAGATCACATTGAGCGGTCGGGTCGGCGGGCGATAGTCCGGCAAAATCCCGACTAGGTCGCCGCTTGCCAGGGCCTCACTCACGATTTCGCTCGGTTGTAGCAAGACGCCTATCCCCGCCACAGCCGCGCATAGCAGGGGCTCGCCGTGATCGGCCATCACACGGCCAGATACCGGAACCACAACCCTTCCCTCCGGGCCGTCGAACGTCCAGTGCGTCCTCAACTCGGTGAAGGAAAAGCCAAGACACTCATGCTGTTGGAGATCGAGTGGGTGCCTGATGGGTGGATGTGTCTTAAGGTATGCAGGAGAGGCGCACAGAACCAGTCGGTAAGCAGCCAAAGGTCTGGCGATGAGGCCGCTATCGCCAAGTTCGCCGGTTCGAAACACCGCATCATATCCCTCGTCGATAACATCGACCGCTCTATTGGAAAGCGTCAATTCCACAGAAATCTGTGGATGGGCCTTCAGGTATTCCGGCAGACTAGGACTTAGGCTGCGTATCCCGAAGCTTACCGGTGCGTTTATCCTCAGCCTGCCTGTTGGAACCGACTTTGTCTCCTCGGCTAACCCCTCTGCCATCTCAACTTCGGCGAGGATGTGCTTGGCTCGCTCATAATAGCCGCGGCCGAAGTCCGTTACGCTTTGCCGGCGTGTGGTTCGGTTTAGAAGGCGGACACCAAGATGGTCTTCCAACGCGCGAACGTATTTTCCGACGAGCTGCGGCGAGGTCGACATGGCTTCCGCCGCGGCTGAAAAGGAGCCGAGCTCCACAGCCTTAACGAAGACGGTCATGCCGGCGAAGCGGTCCATTTCAACACAATTCGTTTCAAGTGTTGCTCTCTTACGCCCACTTATCTCGAATACGTTTCATATGGAAGTGTCGCGGCCGGACTCGGTTTGAGATCCCGCATGACGGTTCGCGCGCGGGCGCATGACGGTTGCGCGCGGGACTGTGGCTTTAAGGAAGCAAAATGCCAATGTTTACGAGCAATTCCGACAAGGTTCCTGAACACATCTTCGCCTCGGCGGCATCTTGTCTGAATGGCCAGTTGGATCGTCGCGAATTCCTGGCACTGGCTAGTGCGTTCGGCGCATCGGCGCCTATGGCTTACGGGCTTATCGGTGCGTCGCTGACGCCGGCCCTGGCGGCGGAGCCCAAACGCGGTGGCACCTTAAAGGTCGCGATGTTCGTAAAGGATCCGAAGGACCCGAGGACCGCGGACTGGTCGGAGATTGCCAATGCACAGCGCCAGACGCTCGAGCCGCTCGTCAAATACACTGCCGACTACACGTTTGAAGGCCGTCTGCTCGAATCCTGGGAGGTCAACGCCGATGCGACGCAGTTTGTGTTGCATTGCCGGCGCGGCGCGATCTGGAACAATGGCGACCCGTTCACGGTCGATGACGTTATCTTCAATTTGCGGCGTTGGTGCGAGCGGGATGCCGCAGGCAACTCCATGGCCGGGCGGATGGGCACGCTCGTCGACCAGTCGACCGGCAAATTGCGCGAAACAGCGATCGAACGCCTCGACGACATGACCCTGCGCATTACGCTTCAGCGGCCGGACATTACATTCATTCCCAACCTAGCCGACTACCCGGCATTGCTGGTTCACAAAAGTTTCGACGAAAAAGGGGCAACTTTCAGCGCATGCCCGATCGGAACCGGACCGTTTGAGTTGATTTCCTACGACGTCGGCGTTCGCGTTGTCTTGAAACGTCGTACACATGGAAACTGGTGGGGTGGAGAGCCTCACCTCGATGGCATCGAGTTCATTGATTATGGGACGGATCCGAACGCAACCTTTGGGGCGTTCGAAGCGCACGAGATTCACACGAATTACGAGTCCCCGATAGACCAGCTGGCAGGCTTGGATGGACTTGGGCTGGTCAAAGGTGAGGCGGCGACCGCGGGGACTCTGCTGGCTCGCATGAATGTCACCAATAAACCTTTTGACGATCAGCGGGTACGCAATGCGCTGCAGTTGGCGGTTGACAACAAGGTTGTGCTCGATCTTGGCTATGGCGGCGCCGGCGACGTGGCCCACAACTATCATGTCTCGCCGATTCATCCCGAGTACGTCGAACTGCCCGCAGTCGGCCGTGACATCGACAAGGCCGCCCGCTTGCTTCAAGAGGCCGGTTGCACGGACTTTGAGTTCGAGCTGATCACGGCCGACGAGGACTTTCACCGCAACACAGGCGACGCTATCGCGGCCCAATTGCGTGAAGCGAAGATCAAGATCAAGCGGACCGTCCTGCCGGGTTCAACCTTCTGGAACGACTGGACGAAGTACCCGTTTTCAATGACGACTTGGAACATGCGGCCACTCGGCGTACAGGTCCTTGCCGTCGCGTACCGGACGGGCGAGGCGTGGAACGAAAGTGCGTGGTCAAATCCTGAATTCGACTCCAAGCTCAATGCCGCACTGGCCATTCCGGATGCCGAGAAGCGCAAAGGTTCGATGAAAGAAATCGAGGCCATGCTGCAGGATGCTGGAATTCTGATCCAGCCCTACTGGCGGAAACTCTACAAGCACTGGGTTCCCGCCCTCAAGGGTGTGCGGGTCCATCCAACGCAAGAACATGAATACTTCGACGTCTGGCTCGACGAAACCTGAACCTGAGAACCACCCGTTATGCAAAGCGAAATGCGATCGATCGTCGTCAGCCGCTACGGCGGTCCGGACGTCCTTGAGTGGAAGGCCGTTCCGGTCCTTCCGCTAGGCGCGTCGGAGATCAGGATCAGGACCATCGCCGCCGCGGTCAATCACACGGACCTTGAGGTAAGGGCGGGCAATTGGCCTATCCGCAAGCCAGACCCCTTTCCATACGTGCCGGGCGTTGAAGTCGTCGGCGAGGTCGTTGAGACCGGAGGCCTGGTGGCGCGCGCACTTATCGGCCAAAAGGTGATCACGATGATGCAGGGCCTCGGCGGGGTCCGGGCCGATCGGCCCGGGGGCTATGCCGAGTTCGTCACAGTCGAAGCCAACGCGGCAGCTCAACTGCCCGTTGGCACGGATCCGGTGGTTATGGCAGCGATTGGGCTGGCCGGCGTCACCGCGCACGAGGGTTTGCGCCCTCTTGGACCTCTAAAGGGACGGCAAGTCATGGTCACCGGCGCGGCGGGCGGCGTGGGCTCGGCGGCGGTTTCACTTGCCACCGCACTGGGCGCACATGTTCTGGCCATCGTGTCGCGGCCGGAGCAGGCTGATTATGTTCGCTCGCTGGGGGCGGGACGCGTCCTGGCTTCAAAAGCCGGTGAACTGTCTCTGGTCGAGCCGGAAAGCGTCGATGGCGTTTTCGATACGGTGGGAGCTGCCGTCTTTGAGACATCGCTCTCCGCCCTGAAACCTGGCGCGACGTTGTCCCTTGTTGGCGCGGTAGGAGGTAGTGATGTCCGGTTCGATCTCTGGAACCTGATCCGGCCGGTATCGCTGACTGGGTACTCATCAGAGAGCCTTGACGGGACGGCACTTGAAGTTGCCGTCGCAACGCTGGCACGCCTCGCCGCCAAACGAGCTATGCAGACGCCCAAATGGACAACGATGCCACTCTCTGATGCTTCCCGTGCCCATGCCGCGCTCGAACAGGGGGGGATCAAGGGGCGTATTTTGCTGGTCCCTTAAAGGCTGCCGATACCGACGCGGCGATCCCGCCGGTTAACTTTCGCGCGAGAGATCGTTGGTCTTGACGCTTAGTTGGCGAAGCAATCGATGTCGCGGTCACGGAGGGAGTAGCGGAGCCGCTGGTCCACTTTGATCGCCGAGTGACCACCATCTGCTGACAGGGTTGCGATCCTGGTGGGCCGCTCAAGGACTTTCGGTGTTCTTCGCACGGTGGGCGACAAAGGCCTTCAGGAGCTCTGCATGATCAGTCTGAATGGCGGAGATGACCGCATCGATAAGGCGGCCCCATATTGCTTCCGGATCCTTGAGCGCCGCCGTGTCGGTGAACCCGGCGCAGGAAACCGGATCGCGCGTATTGTACCAGAGGGCGATGCCGGCATCGCTGCATCTATCCTTGAGTGCCGCTACTTGGTCCAGGCGATCGAAATAGATCTCGCACAAGGCAGGGCAAAGCTTGAACAACAGGTCGAGTTGCCTGTCGGCGTCCGGATGGTCGAGGCGGGCCTTGGCCATGAAAAGAACGCCGTGTGGTTCCACCTCCTTGCGGATCCAGGAGAGGTCTGCCTCCGTCTTCAGGTCGCCCCAATAGTCGACCTGCCTGTCAACGCCCATTGAGCGGGCGAGCGCCATGACCTCCGGCAGCATCTGCCGGTGCTTGCTTCACGGTCTCGTGCTCGGCGAAGCTCTCGCCAATGGACATGAATGCTTTCCACTCGTCACTCATCAAATGAGCCCCCAATTCGATCCGCGTTTCAATGACGCGTTCGCTTGCTCGCGAAGAGAGGTCGGCCACGATCGTGGCGCGCGCGTCACCTGCAGACATGCCAGGGGTGATGTCATTTGGCCGCTGCACCATTGCCAGGACCGGCGCTTTCTCCGTATTCGCCTGACCTTTCCGAGCCTCGCCCGGGCGGCGGATCGTCTGGATGCTTCTTTTGGCGGCCACCGAGATGGAAATGATCAATCTCGACTGTCCCATCGAGCATGTGTTCTCGCGCCATCATCAAACGCAGAGCATGTCCCATCCGCCAAGCCGTCGGCTGGCTCACTCCAAGGCTCTCAGCGAGCCGAACCGAGGACAAGCCCTTGTCCGATTGCAGGATCAGCCACATCGCCTTCAGCCAGACACGCAAGGGAAGCTTCGTGGAGTGCAGCGGCGTGTGCGTTGTAACCGTGAACTGGAACCGGCAGTCACCGCTCGAACACTGATATAGTCCCGGTCGAGCCCGCCGCTTGCCCATGTCACGACCGGCTATGGCGATTGAGCGCTTATATCCGCAGGAGGGACAAATTCGACCTTCCGGCCACACCATGCCTTCCAACAATCTCCGACAATGTTCCTCATCGCGGAAAGCCATGACCATCTCTTCGATTGTTCGGATCCTGGCAAGCATTTCGGTCATGGTCTCATGCATTCAGGCCTCCTTCGAATAAGGCCAACGAATCGCACTAAACAGCCGTTAGGCGGGAACTCTAGGCAGCCCGCTGCAACCCAACTGGAAGGCGAAGCGACCGGAAACCTTCCGGCAGATGCTGCTCGCTATCCCAGGTGTAAATGCCTGTCAGATTGATATGCTCCCAGCTCAGCGGCGAGATGTGCTTGAGCAGGTGATCCGGAATCTCGCGGCGCACGTTGCGTAGGTGGGTTGCGGCGGGCTGCCTAGAGTTCCCGCTTCGTTCGCCGTTAACGTACGATTTCGCACTGCTCTTGTTCCGACCCCTTAAGGTTGGGATACCGCCGAAGGTTTTCCGGCACTTTCCAGGTCATGATGAAACGGATGTCCTCGTCGCCGATGGCGTCAGGGCCCATGCAGAACCGAACATCCGGCAGGTGCTCCGAGAACACCTCGGCAAACACGGCCCCTCGGGTTGCATCACAGAGGAACAGGAACGCCATACCGCCTCACGCATCCTTGCGACGACGTAGCGTCTTCCGGTCGTGGCGCTCATACATCCAGTACACAAGCGGAATGAACCATGGTCGGCCGCGGTAAAACGGTACGGCCTTGGGAGCCTGATCGAAATCGAAAGCCGAGCGCGGCTGCTCGGCGTCTTCGAGGATCTTGAGCGCCGCCTTCTTGCCGAGCCACCGCGCCCACACGATGCCGGAACCGCAATAGCCAGTCGCGTAAATGGTGTTGCCGCGTGAAAAGATGCGGGGGATCATATCCCGGTGCATGGCGACATTCCCGAACCAGCTATGCGTAATGCCGATATTCTTTAGTTCCGGGAAAAGTCTGGCGAGCTCCGTCCGCAGATTGACGGTCGGCGTGAGCGGATCGCCTGCGGTCGTGCCGTCGCGTCCGCCGAACAAGATGCGAGACCCATCGGGCGACGGGCGGTAGTAGTAACTCAGCTTGCGCATGTCGCTGTACATCATGCGCGCGGGCATCAGCCGGTCCATGACCTGCTTGTCTAGCGGTTCGGTGGCTACGATTCGGCTGCGAACCGGCACCAAGCGGCGGCGTAGCCATGGATCGAACCCGTCGGTGTATCCGTCGGTGCATACAAGCAGCTTCTTTGCCAGTACATCGCCGCGTTCGGTGGTGACCCGCACGCCTGCCGTATCGCTGACCGATCCCAGGACAGCGGTGTTCTCGTGCAGTATGGCATCGGCCTCGCGCGCGACCCGGATCATCCCGGCGAGCAACTTCGCGGGCTGAAGGCCGCCGATGTCCATGCGGACCATGCCACCAACATAGAGGTCGGTTCCGATATACTGCCGCACGTCCGATCCTTTGACGGCGAAGGTCTCGATGCCAAGGCTGTCGTGGAGAAAGCCCGCATGGCGCCGGAGCTCTTCTGTCTCTTCGGCGGTCATCGCCCCTTCGAATAAGCCGGACAGCGTGAAGTTGGCCTCGATACACTCCGGGGTGAGAAACCGCCAAAGGTCCTGCCGCGCGGTCTGGCCTTCCAGCAGGATGCCGTTCGCCCTATCCAAACCGAAGCGACGGATCAGTTCCTTGCGGCTAGGCCTGATGCTGCCGCTTGCCATGCCACCGTTACGGCTGGAAGCCGCCTGGCCGAGCGACTGGCGATCGAAAAGCTGGACGTGCTTGCCTGCCCGCGCCAACTCGATTGCGGCGGAGAGACCAGTATAACCGCCGCCGACGATCGCCACGTCGCAGCTCCGATCGAGTTCGCGCCTAGGCAAAGGCGGAAAGGCACAATCGTCCCACCAGTATGGCGTCGATTTAATCGTTTTGGAAAGCGTCTGTGTCATGAACCGGTACTGCTGCTGGTTGCAAAGGAAAGCTCGGGAGCCGACTAGTCGCGACTAACCCAGAGCTTGCGCGTGGTTTCGATGACCTTCCAGACGCCGGTGAAACCCGGATGCATGACAAAGGCGTCGCCGGCCGTGATGCGACGCGGCTCCTTCCCGTCCTCTGTCAGTTCGGATACGCCTGACAGGATAACGCAGACCTCGAAAGTCTTGCCCTTTATCGAGCGATAGGCTCCAGGCGTCGCCTCCCACACTCCGGACTGAACTATTCCGTCGGCGGTCTGTGCGATGTCCCAACTAAGAAAGCGCGGATCGCCTTCGATCAGCCTGTCCGGAGCAGGCTTGCCTTCGCGGGGTTTGGGCAGGTTATTCTGGTCGATGAAAGTGAGGTTGGACATGGTCTTTCCTTTCAGGACTGTTCTAGCCAGGGATGGCTAAACGGCGTTCAAGAAGTTTCATCGCCATCAGCGCAATGACGCTGATCACGAGGTAGAAGGCGGCGGTTATGACGAAGATATCCATCACCGCGAAGGTTTCGCTCATCAGTCGCTTGGCGTAGCCGGTGATCTCCAGGACCGTGATCGCGGAAGCCAAGCTCGATTCCTTGACAATGATGGCCACCTCGCTGCTGTAGGCGGGAAGTGCCTGTCGCAGCGCCAGCGGGAACTTGATACGAAGGAAAATGTGCCATGGCTTCATGCCGCAAGCTTCCGCCGCTTCGATCAGCCCCTTGGGAAGCGAGTTGAAGGCTGAGCGGAAGGTCTCGGCGGTGTAAGCGCCCGAGTTCAGGACGACGGCCAGGATGGCTGCATGGAGCCCATCGCCGATCATCCACCACAGAACCGGGTTGTGCCGGATGAAACTTACCTGGGCCAAGCCGTAGTAGATCACGAAGATCTGCACCAGCATTGGCGTGCCGCGAAATATCGCGCAATAGGCGTCGCAAAAACCGCGAAGCATCCGGTTTTTCGATCCGCGCGCAACGCCGACCAGCACTCCCAGCGGCAGACCCAGAACAATGCCGAAGACTGAGATGATAAGCGTTATCTTGACGCCCTCGAGCAGAAACGGGAACGCGTAGGCCATGATGCCCAAGTCCATGTCACATCCCTCCGAAGCCGCGGTTGAGGCCCCGTTCGATCCTCGAGAATGCGGTTTGGCTGGCGAGCGTCATGGCGAAGAACAGCGCTGCGGCAATGCAGTAGAAAAATAGCGGCGACCGGGTGATGCCGGCGGCGATTGCAGCGGTCCGCATCAATTCCTGCAGGCCGACGACCGAGATCAGCGACGTATCCTTGATCGTCATCTGCCACACATTGTTGATTCCGCCGAGCGCGAGCCGCAAGGCGAGCGGAAACGTAACGCGAAAGAAGGTCACCATTGGCGGAAGCGCCAGGGAGCGAGCGGCTTCCAGCATGCCGGAGGGCACGGCCTGTAGAGCGCCGCGGATGACCTCGATCGAGTAGGCACAGGAGATCGAGGCAATCGCTATGACGCCGACGATCATCGGATAGGCATTCTCGGCGGCCTGCTCGTAGCCGAACGTCCCCGCGACGGTTCTCACCCAGCCCAAGGAGCCGTAGAACAACAGGTAGATCACCAGCAGTCCTGGGATACCGCGGATCAGGATGCTGTAGGCATCCACCATCTGTGAGACGACCATGACCTTCTGCCAGCGCAGGATGGCCAGTGGAGTCGCCACCACGAAACCGAGAAGCATGCCGAGCAGCCCGATCGCTATGGTCACTGCACTGCCCCGCAGGAGAGCCAGCGCCCAGCCATGCTCCACCATCAGAACCCAGAAATCCTGCATAGAGGCCCCCCATCCGCCTGCCTTGGGCGACGCCAAGGCAGGCCGCTACTATCGAAGGATCACTGCTTGCAGGGAATGGTGTAGTCGTCCTGGAACCACTGCATGGAAGCTTTTTTGACCGTGCCGTCGTTAATCATCTTGCACAGGGCCACGTCGATCTTCGCCTTGAGGTCGGTGTTGCCTTTGCGTATCCCGACGCCCATGCCTCGGCCGAGGACTTCCGGATCATCCGTGGAAATTATCTTGACGTCGACTTTCGCGAAGTTCGCGCCGTCCGGCGTTGCCAGGAAGTCGACCCAGGTCGGTGAATCTCCGAAAGCTACGTCGATGCGACCGCTAGCGAGGTCGGCCGTCAACTGGGTGACGGCGTCGTACGTTTTCAGGTCGACGCCCGTCATCCGCTTTTCTATGAACCTGGCATAAGTAGTGCCTGTGGGGACACCGACACTTTTGCCAACGATCGCCTTCTTGATTTCATCAAGGCTTTTCAGGCCGGCCAGCGGCGAATCCTTCGCAACGACGAAGTAAAGAGGTGTCGTTGCGTAGGGGATCGAATAGTCGATCTTTTTTTCTCGCTCGGCCGTAATGCCAAGACCTGAGATGATGACGTCAAATCGGTCGCTGTCCATTGAGGGCACAAGCGAACTGAACGTCTGGACGACGAACTTACACTGGACCTTCATTTCGGCGCAGATCCCATTGGCGATGTCAGCGTCGAAGCCGGTGACGTTGCCGCTTGGGTCGGCCATGCTGAACTTTGGCGCGTCGCCTTCGGTGCCGATTCGCAAAACACCTTCCTCGGCCGAGGCCATGGTCGCCGCCCCGGCGACCAGCAGGCCGGATGCGAATGCGGACTTGATTAGTTTGCTGATGTTCATCTCAGTTCCCCTTGTTTGATTCTTGATTGTCCCAGCGCCTGTCTTCAGGCATTGGCCGGCATAACGCTCGAAAGAAACCGCTTCACCGCTTCGCTCGCGGGGTTTCGAAACAGTTCTTCCGGCGTGTCATCCTGCTCGAGGCGGCCCTTTTGCAGGAATAGCATTCGGTTCGACAGCTCCCTTGCGAACCGCATTTCGTGCGTCACGAGGAGAATTGTCGCACCCTCCTCCGCGAGCCTGCGTATGATCTTCAAGACCTCTCCGACCAGTTCCGGATCGAGCGCGGATGTCGGTTCATCGCACAGCATCAATTTCGGGCGCATCGCCAGGACGCGCGCGAAAGCGACGCGCTGTTGCTGGCCGCCCGAAAGCTGTTGCGGGTAGCGGTCGCGGAAGGTTTCCATGCCGACCTTCGACAACGCCCACAGCGCAGTCTCTTCTGCTTCCTTCCGCGACAGCCTGAGTACGCATACGAGCGCCTCGGTCACGTTGCCGAGAACGGTGCGGTGCGGCCAGAGATTAAAGTTCTGGAAAACCATTCCCACGTGGCGTCGAAGCCCTCTGACCGCAGCTGCGTTGACAATCTTCGGCTCTCCGCGCGCGTCGGTGGTCACAGAGATGGCCTCTCCCAGGAATTCGATCTGCCCAGAAGTCGGCGTCTCCAAAAAATTGGTGCAGCGAAGCGCGGTGCTTTTCCCACACCCCGACGACCCGATCAGCGAGACGACCTCGCCCTGCCTTACGGTGAAGCTAACTCCGTCCAGCACCTTCGTGGCGCCGAATACCTTAGCGAGATCTTTGACCTTGAGGACTTCGGCCGCACGTGAGATCTTGCGGTGCAGCATGTTAACCGGCCACCGCGCCTTGCGCATCCATGTCTATGAGCACGCTGTCCACAGCCGCCTTGGCAATACTGACCATCTCATCGATCTCCGCCTCCGTCATGACCAGCGGCGGCGCAAAGCCTAGGATGTCTCCATGCGGCATGGCGCGAGCAATGAGGCCTCGGTCGCGGGCTGCCTGCGAGATGCGTGCGCCAACCTTCAGCCCCGGATCGAAAGTGGCTTTTGTTCCGCGGTCGGCGACGAACTCCAAGGCTGCCAGCATGCCAATGCCCCGAACCTCGCCGACGATAGGATTCTGTACGAACTCCGCCTTCAACCGGGCAAGAAGATAAGCACCTTTCCGAGCCGACTGACCGGCAAGATCCTCGCGTTCAACGATGTCGAGGACGGCGTTCGCCGCAGCAGCGCTGATGGGATGTCCGGAATAGGTATAGCCATGCGAGAAGGCGCCGACGCGCGGCGTTGCCTCCTCCATGACCTCATAGACTTTCTGTGACACGATGGACGCCGAAAGAGGCGCGTAACCCGATGTCAGGCCCTTGGCGACGGTTACCAGGTCGGGCTCGATGCCGTAGAGGTCCGATCCGAACATGGCACCGGTGCGCCCGAAGCCGCAGATCACCTCGTCGGCGATCAACAGAACGTCGTATTTGCGTAGCACAGCCTGGATTTTCGGCCAGTATCCGATCGGCGGCGGCGTGATGCCACCGGTCCCCAGCACCGGTTCGGCGATAAACGCGCCCACGGTATCCGGGCCTTCACCCAGGATGAGCGCCTCCAGTTCATCGGCGCGCCGCGCCGAAAAGTCCTGCTCGGTTTCTCCCGGATGCGCACCGCGATAGAAATGCGGGACGCCGGTGCGGAGAATGCCGGAGACCGGCAGATCCATGTGGTCGTGATAGAAACTCATTCCCGTCATCGAGCCAGAGACGACGGAACATCCATGATATCCGCGTTCCCGCGCGATGATTTTCTTCTTCTTCGTTTTTCCCCGCAGGTTATTGTAATACCAAACGATCTTCGCCTGGGTCTCATTCGCATCCGAGCCGGACAGGCCGTAGAAGACTTTGGACATGTTGCCCGGTGCCATCCTGACCAGCCGGTCCGAAAGCCGCGCAAGTTCTTCCGTCGTGTGCGCCGCATAGGAATGATAGTAGGCGAGCTTGTAGGCCTGCCGGGAAATCGCCTCCGCGACCTCAGTGCGGCCATAGCCGATGTTGACGCAATATAGGCCGGCAAAGCCGTCGATATATTCCCGACCGGTGGCGTCTTGAATCGTGACGCCCTTTCCTGTCTCGACGATCGTAGGATCGACCCCGCCGGATGCATAATCCTTCAGATAAGTGAAGGGATGGAGCACCGTCCTGCGGTCCATCTCCGCAATTTCAGCAACATTTACCATTCGCCATTGTCCCTACGCAGCCACGCCGCGCCTGCCGTGAGGCACGTCTTCCGACATATCGACTCGTTGAGTGAAGGCTAATGGAACGAGTGCGCTGATTTTGCGATGAAACCGGAACAATGACGCAGGATTCCTGCCTTGTTTTGCGCAGGATGCAGAAATCACGCAGCAGGACAGTCACGCGGATTGACCGTTTGATGGGCGCCCGCAGACGCCCAACCATCACACAACCGAAGCCTCGGCCACATGATACGCCTTTCCGGCACTGGGGTGCTAAGGCGCCTCAAGCACTCGTGACTCAGGGGCGAGCGCGGCGGACATCACCCTCGCAAGCCGAAGACCGTCTGCGGTCCGCCCGCTGTCATGGTTGCGGGCTCTCTGGGAGAGCTCCATGAATCGCCGACTTCGGGCAGGCTGGGTTTCGTCGACGGGGCGGCCCAATCACAAGCGACATATCTCATGGCTTGGAATTTTACCCAAACGTGAAAGAGCACTCGAACTGGCAGGTTCAACAGACCCCATGTCGACGGCGTTTTGTAGCTAGACAGAGGGACAGCGACTTTCGGCCGGTTCGCTCAAGAGGCGAATGAGACGGCAGTTCGTGCTGGTTTTTGCGACCGGCAGATCGAGGTCCTGCGGAATGAGCACGCATTGCGGCACATTCTGCCATGCTGTTGGGCCTACCTTTGATCTACAAGGCAGTTTGATGGGAACGAAGGACATCGATCGCGTAGGCCGAACTCGCTGACTTTGAGTGCTGCGGCGCGCTTGTCGATTTCCAAATGGCGGTAACTGCCAAGGATCTATTCGACCTCGTTCTGAAGCGACCCCGCATCCAAGGCACCGCGATTCGCATTCTGAGGACGACAATCTGCAGCTTTCTCGGGGTCATGTGATCGCGATCAACAAATCAAATGTGCGGGAATGTTTATGCGGCTTGACCAACTTGACGCACGCCTGCTGAGAATGGTGCAGACACACAATCGCCACACGAGCGAGGAACTCGGCGATATGGTGGGCCTTTCCGCCACTGCGGTGCAAAGGCGCGTCAAGCGCTTGCGGGATGAGGGAGTGATCGAGGCCGACATCTCCGTCGTAAAACCCAAGGCCGTCGGCCGTCCGATCGCAATGCTGGTTTTGGTGTCTCTCGAACGTGAGCGTGTGGATATAGTCGACCGTTTCAAGCAGTCCATTCGACACACGCCGGAGGTCATGAATGGCTATTATATAACCGGCGATGCGGATTTCGTGCTGATCGTCACGGCCAAAAGCATGGAAGACTATGAGAGTTTTACCCGCAAGTTTTTTTATGAGAACCCAGATATTAAGGGGTTTAAAACAATGGTGATCATGGACCGTGTCAAAGTCGGCTTTTCCGTTCCGATCGACCCCGATGATTTCTCATGATCTTGGATGAAGGGCGCTGTTTGGCTTGAGGAAATTTGTGCTGGATTTTGCTTACGACGCCGAACCGGCCTGGGGACGCTTCGCTCATTGTGTAATCAAGACTGGCTCGCGTAAGCTGATCGACACCCGCTAGCTGCCCGTTTTCGGCAGCTCCGTCGTCACGGTGTACGAGCACACGCTGGCCGGTTTCTGAACGGCGGGCAGACAGGGAATGCCTAACGGCTCGCCCGCCTCTAGCCTGTGACCTTGAGCAGCGCGCGTTTCATGGATGCAAGGAAAAGGTCAACATGCTCGGCTTCGCAGACGAGCGGAGGCCGCACTTTGAGTGAATCCTCGTTGGCGCCTGTCGTGCTGACAAGCACCCCGTCGTCGCGCAGTGCGTTCACGACATCCAAAGCCATTGCACGCCGGTCCGCCGAGGGCGCGCTCTCAGGCCCAATGTCGACGCCCAAAAAAGCCCAGCGTTTCGGATTCCGCGAACCCCGCAAGGCTGCTGCGCGACTTTCTCCAGCCCGGCTCGAAGGCGCTGACCCATGGCATGCGCTTTCTGGGGATCTGATCACGCTGCAGGATTGTCAGCACGGCGTCCGCCGTCGCTATGCCAACTGTATTTCCGGCGAAAGTGTTCGAGTAGCGAGATGTGGCACCAAATTGCTCCATCGGTGCTCTGCGACCAACAACAGCGCCAATTGGAAATCCATTGCCCATCGGCTTGCCGAGGGTAACCAGATCCGGAGCGATCTCGTGCCGCTCGAAGCCCCACATATGAGCCCCGGTTCGTCCGAAGCCCGGTTGAACCTCGTCGGCGATGATGAGACCACCTGCCTCCCGCACCGCCTCAACGCCACTGGCAATGAAGCGGGGAGGATCCACCCAAACGCCATCACTGGAAAAAATACTGTCGATGAGCAGGGCCGCGACGCCAATGCTGCGAGGGTTCAGATCCACAATGGCCGAACGGATCTGCGCCTCGAAAAAGTCCGCTGCCTGCGATTCCGGCACACCGGAAAGAGATGAGATCGCCAGTAGTTGATCAAGATCAGTGCGCTTTGTCGCGCCCGCATCAGTCCGACGAGCAGCCTTGCTTCCAGCGCCGAAAGGGTAATGACAGAGGCATAGCCAGCAATGAGATGTTCGGCGCCACCCAAAGGAAGTGTCGCATCCTTTACAACATGACTTGCAGCGATCGCCAGATCCTGGATCCTGGGGCTCCAGCAGCCATCGCCGAAATCGATAAAACCCATTCCCCGCTTGGTCACCATCATATTGGACGGGCTGCGATCATTATGCGTTACCTGCCACGCCACATCCGAGATTTGCGGCTGAACAAACTCGGTATACTCGCCCATCGCGACGCGAACGCAGCCGGCGACCGTCCCGGAGGGCAGGTACTCCTGCAGTTCCTTCAATCTCGACCAGCAACCGACATGCCATAGAGCGGGACGGTGGGCCGCGGGCA
This sequence comes from Mesorhizobium sp. BR-1-1-10, assembly GCF_020165595.1. Taxonomy (NCBI): domain Bacteria; kingdom Pseudomonadati; phylum Pseudomonadota; class Alphaproteobacteria; order Hyphomicrobiales; family Phyllobacteriaceae; genus Mesorhizobium; species Mesorhizobium sp. BR-1-1-10. The sequence continues at coordinate 88,181 of NZ_JAIUIL010000001.1, forward strand.
CGCTGACCCGATCAAGAGCTAGGTCCAGTTGGGCCAGAGCGCTGCCGGTTCGAAAAAGCAGGTCGCGGGTGGGCATCGCCTGATGCAGTGGCATCCCTTCAATTCGGGTCTGCAGATAGCCGCATACTCCCCCTTGCTCGAACATCAATGCGCCGTTGGTCGTGCGGACCACTTGGGGTGCGACAAAGCCTCTTGCCCCTTCCAATCCGGCTATGGTGCCGGATTGAAAACGACAGCTGTCGACCGCCTCTGGTCGCATCGACGTCCTCATGATTAATCGGCGGCCGTCCGTCCCTTAGCGCCACCACTGCCAACGGAAGAATGCGAAGATAGTGCCCCTGGATGCGGGGTGCCCATTGAAGGCGCCTGTTGGCATGGATGGCGCAGCCGGCGCGCCTCTGCACCGGGCAAAGCTGTCGCCTAGAAATATCCGAGGATGGATTTTACCTCGAGATATTCCAACATGCCCTCGATCCCATATTCACGTCCGTTTCCGGACTGCTTGAAACCGCCAAACGGGGCGTGCGGATCCCAGGCCGGGTAATTGAGATGAACCTGGCCGGAGCGAATGCGCGACGCGACGTCCCTGACGACATCCAAGTCCTCGCCCTGCACATGGGCTCCCAAGCCGTACACCGTATCGTTGGCGATACTTACGGCCTCCTCGACTGTGTCGTAGGGGATGATGCAGAGAACTGGACCGAAAACCTCTTCCTGTGCAATGCGCATTCTAGTGCGCACGTCCGAAAAGATCGTCGGCTTCACAAAGAGGCCGACGTTCAGATCGTGTGCACGACCCGGCCCGCCGATGACGAGCTTGGCTCCTTCCGATATGCCGACGCCGATCATGGTTTGGATGCGTTCGAATTGGGCACGGTTGGCAATTGCCCCATGAGTTGTGGCTTCCGAAAGAGGATCTCCGACGACGACCTGGGCCGCGGCCCTCTTGGCGATTGCCTCGATCTCGGACAGCCGCTCGCGTGGCACGATCATGCGCGTCGGGGCGCTGCATGACTGGCCGAGATTGCGGAAGGCGGCGGCTATGCCCACGGAAACGGCGCGGTCGAGATCGGCGTCAGGCAGGATCACGTTGGGGGACTTGCCACCCAGTTCCTGCGCGACACGCTTGACGGTCGGCGCTGCCGCCTGGGCCACCGCAATGCCCGCGCGGGTGGACCCGGTAATGGAGATCATGTCGACATCCGGATGGGATGCCAGACCAGCACCCACGCATGCACCATCACCTTGCACCAGATTGAAAACTCCGGCAGGGAAGCCGGCCTCCTCGATCGCCTCGGCGAACAGAAGAGCGTCCAGGGGGGAAAGCTCGCTCGGCTTCAACACGACCGTGCAGCCTGCAGCGAGAGCCGGCGAAACCTTGGCGGTGATCTGGTAAAGTGGCCAGTTCCATGGAGTGATCAAGGCGCAGACACCGATCGGTTCGTGGGTGATGGCGGTTTGCCCCCGCTGCTTGACGAAGGGAAAGGCTGTCAGCACATCACGCGCAACCTTAACATGCGCGATAGCCAGCGGCACCTGAGCGCTGCGCGCATAGCCGATCGCCGCGCCCATTTCGAGGGTGAGACATTGAGCCAACAGTTCGCCGCGGGCCTCCAGCAACTCTTGCAGGCTATCGAGCAGACCCGCGCGGTATTCTGGCGTGGTCCGGCTCCAGGTGGCGAATGCCCTTCGAGCCGCTGACACGGCTGCGTCCACGTCCTCGCTATTGCCGAGCGGAAACTGGCTAACGACCTCTTCTGTGGCGGGATTGATGACGACTCCCGGCGCGGTGCCGCGCGGCTCGGCCCATCGACCTTCGATGAAGAACTTGTCCAGGTGGCCGTTGCGCGACAGGTGTTCGAGGGGCGTCATCACCCGATAAGGTCCTTCATGCGGTAATAGGCACCGAGAACCGGCAGGAACAAGGTACGCCCCAAATAGCCGGGGATCGCCGGCCAGTTGAAATCCTTCCAGGGATTCAAGTCGGGGCGCCCATCCATAACATCAGCCGTGGTGCTGCCTATCAGCGTCGACATATCCAGCCAGTAAGAGGTAAACTTCATTTTCTTGACCACCAATGCTGATTTGATTGGGCGAAATCCGAGGCATAGTTGCGCGCCTACCAGCCGCGCATCCGCTCCCAACGCGCTTCAATCCTGGTGCTGTCCCCGTTAACGACGCTGTAGAAATCATGCTGGGCGGCCATCGCACATGCGTGGTTGGGCAGAATTCGGATCCGAGCCCCGAGCGGCAACTCCGGCATGGACTTTCGAGAGCCGGCACGAATGGCGAGGATACCGTGTTCTTGGCTGGCCTGGGCCACGATCACATCTTCAAGCACCCGCCCCTTCTCGTCGCAGACCACACCGTAACCCTGGTCGATCTGCTGGTTTGCGGTTCCCCGGTCGCGCGAAAGTGCCATCCACCCGGCATCAACCAGCACCCATCCCTTTTCCGGCTTGGAGCCGATCACCGTGGCCAATACGGACATCGCGATATCGTCGCGGTCGCAGACGCCAACCCCGTGCTGAACGAGATCGAAGAACATGTAGACCCCGGCGCGCAATTCCGTGACACCCTCGAGATTCTGGGCGAAATGCGCGGTTGGCGTCGAGCCGACGCTGACGATCGGACAGGCATGGCCATGGGCGCGCAAGACTTCAGCTGCGCGCACGGTGGCTGAACGCTCATTCTCTGCTGCCCTGACCAGTGCATCGGGTGTGTTCAAGCCGTAGGATTCGCCCGCATGAGCGAGCACCCCGACGAGCTTGGCACCGGCAGCGACGACGCTGCTGGCCACGTCGGGCAATCTCGGGTCGTCCGGCTTCAATCCGCCGCGATGGTCATCGCAGTCCAGTTCGATGAACACCGATGGCGCCATGCCGGTGGCTTGGCGCGCGTCGGCCAAGACATCGGCCTGCTCCACAGTATCGAGCAACAGCTTCACATCAGCGCCGGTACGGCGACAAAGCTCCATGGCGCGCCTGGCCGAAGCCGGCGAGATGCCAACCGCATAAGTGATGTCGCGAAAGCCGTGGTCCGCGAAATATTCCGTCTCGGCGATGGTCGAGACCGTGATCGGACCGGGCTCGCGAGGGAACGCGTATCGGGCGACGTCGATGCTTTTGGCCGTCTTCATATGGGGGCGCAGCACCACGCCAAGCTTCTTGGCACGCTCAGCCAGCCGTTGAATGTTGCGTTCGACCCGTCCGCGATCCAAAAGCAGCGCTGGGGTAATCAAGGCGTCGAACGTCTCGGTCGTCTCGCTCGCTGCCAGGTTTGCCGCCATCTTGTTCATTCTCGTTTCCTAGGTGAACGACTGGTTTGCCAGCGCGTACATATGGGCTGAGCCCTCGGAGACAGGCCGTTGGCCCTTGACCATGGCGGTCGCCGAGCTGACCTGCTGGAGGCCGAGGCTCTCGAGCCAATCGCCCAATCTATCTTCGGCATAGATATCGATGCGAACGAATTGATCATGAAGCTTAGAAAGCTGCGCCAAGATCAAAAGCCGCGCATCCTGGTCACACTCGGCCGCACAGGGGCCGATGACATAGCCACGGCCGAACCTCCTGCTGATGGCGTAGCCGGCAATCCGCCCGTCGCGTTCGACTACGACGACCTTGCCCACATCGGCGAGTGCCGCGCCCATCGATGGTCGCGGCATGCCCGTGGCCCGTTCATCGAACGCCTGGATCGCGGCGAGGTCGGAGAGCGTCGCCTGACGCACACCGTCACCGCCCCCCCGCGTCACCGCAGTGGTCAGCAGGCCTTGGTGCTGGAGCACCGTGCCCCAGGCAGTGAAGCCGCGGCGCTTGTAAAGCGCGAGCCCCTCTTCGGTGGACGTGAGCAGCACGTTGCGACCCTGCGCCGCCTCAAGCAATCCATCAAACAGCCGCGAACCGTTGCCACCGCCTTGCGCGGGGCCAGTGACGATGATCATGCCGACGGTGGCAAAAGCCTTGCCGTAAATCCACGACATGGCGGTGCCAATCACCTGCCCTGCCTGCTCGAGAACCAGGCCCCTGCCGACAGCGGCGGCGAATTCCCAATCCTCCAGGCGATAGGGCCAGCCCATCTCCTGCGACAGCTTCAGTGCGCCCGGCAAATGACGGGTTTCCAATTTCATCAGCTCGCTAGGGATGACGATGTCTCGCTCGAGTTGGGGGGCCATGGGAGGTGCAGTCTCTTGATCGCTGTCGAATTGAAGTCGGACCTTAGAATTGCGCCCCAACAGCAGATTTCTCTGCTGTTTTGCCCTTTCAAATAAGCGAGATCATTCGTTTTCGGCAGTTCCTCGGCACGCCAAGTTGCACAAATCGGGCGAACAATATCGGGCAGCTTGAGTCCCCGTTTGTGATTACCCTCGCTCGGCGTGTCCTCCGCACCCATCCAAAACGGATGTGTTCTCAGCCTCCACGATGGCATAGCCGGGACACGTCTCAGCGATGAGCGCTTGATGCTCAGAAGGAATTTCGGATGATCTACATCAGCGAAGACGAGTCAGCCGCCCTTGTCACGCATGAACTTGCCTTCGAGGCGGCGCGGGAGGCTCTCGAGGCAGCAGCCTCGGGGCAGAGTTGGGTCTTCCCTGCTGTCATCGGGCGCACGCAGGAGGCGAGCAATACCTTCTCTATCAAATCCGGCTCGTCGGACGACCTGACCGGAGTGAAAATCGGCTCCTTCTGGTCGGGCAACCCCGCACGTGGCCTTCCCCGGCACAACTCCACCATCGTGCTGCTCGATCAGAATACAGGACGGCTCCGCGCTGTAATCGAGGCCGGAAAGGTCAACGCCTACAGGACGGCCGCCGCCGACGCGGTTGCTGCGGATTTCCTTGCGCGCAAGCAAGCCAAGGTCCTGGCGATATTCGGTGCCGGCAACCAGGCAGGCTTCGAAGTGATGGCGCTGGCTCGCATCCGCCCAATCGAAACCGTGCTGGTCGTGGCGCGGCCTTCGCCGCGGCTCGACGCTTTTGTCGATCAGATCGGCGAAAAAGGCCTGGATGCGCGCGCCGTCTTGCCCGAAGAAGCCGTGCGCGCGGCCGACATCGTGGTCACTGCGACCCCCTCACGCGAACCGCTGTTCGATGCCGCCTGGGTGGGACCCGGAACCCATATCGTCAGCATGGGGTCGGATGCCCCAGGCAAGCGCGAATTGCCGAGCGAACTATTTCCCAACGCGCGTCTGTTTTGCGATCTGCTTTCCCAGTCCGTTCAGATCGGCGAGTTCCAACACGTGCGCGACGAGATCGACGCCGGCGTGCTTGCAGTAGCACCAGTCGGCGACGTCATTGCCAAGCGTGTGTCCGGACGCCTCTCCGACACCGAAATCACTGTCTTCGACAGCTCCGGTATCTCCCTGCAGGACCTCTACATGGCTGACGCGCTGATCAGCGCCAAGACGCCCCGCCGCTGATCAGCTTCGCACCGACAAGTCCCGCCTCGATGGTGCGGCTGCACTGGAACAAAGAGCCTTACGACGGAGCTCCGCGGCCCGGTGCGAGCGCAAATCCGCCGGCCTACCGCCAACCACACAAGGCAGCCCTGAGTGGAACACCTCAGGAATCGGAAATCGCGGGGCTCCGGAATTTCATGGGTAGATCGCGCCTCTCGAGGCTAGTCCCGACCGCCGGCTACCAATCCATCACCACCTTGCCCGAACTGCCGCTCCGCATCGCGTCAAACCCCGTCTGGAAATCGTCGATGCCGATGCGGTGGGTGATGAGGCCGGTGACGTCGAGCGGGCCTTGCACCAGTGCGATCATCTTGTACCAGGCTCGAACATCTCGCGGCCATAGATGCCCTTGAGATGCAGCATCTTGAAGATGACCTTGTCCCAGTCGATCTCGAAGCCGGTCGGCGCGATGCCTAGAATGGCGATCTTGCCGCCATTGTTCATGGCGTCGATCATGTCGCGGAAGGCGGGTGCGGCGCCAGACGTTTCGAGACCGACGTCAAAACCTTCGGTCATGCCGAGCGCCGGCATGATATCGCGCAGCTTTTCCTTCGAGGCGTCGACGACATGCTGGACGCCGAGTTTTTTGGCCAGCGACAGCCGCACCGGGTTGATGTCGGTAATGACGACCTTGCGCGCTCCGACGCATTGCGCCACCAGCGCGCCCATGATGCCGATCGGCCCGGCGCCGGTGACCAGCACGTCCTCGCCGACGAGATCAAACGACAGCGCCGTGTGGACCGCATTGCCCAGGGGATCGAAGATGGCGGCGATCTCGTCGGGGACGTCGTCAGGGATCGGCACCACATTGTGCTGCGGGATCGCCAGGTACTCGCCGAAGGCGCCGGGGCGATGGGCGCCGACGCCCAGCGTGTTGCGGCAGAGATGCCCTCGCCCGGCGCGGCAGTTGCGGCAATGACCGCAGACGATGTGGTCCTCGCCGGAGACGCGCTGGCCGATCTTGTATTCGGTGACCGCGGCGCCGAAATCGGCGACCGTGCCGACGAATTCATGGCCGGTCACCATCGGCACGGGCACGGTCTTCTGTGCCCACTGATCCCAATTGTAGATGTGCACGTCGGTGCCGCAGATCGCGGTTTTCCTGACCTTGATCAGCACATCGTTGGGGCCGATCTCCGGCACCGGCACCTCTTCCAACCAGATGCCCGGTTCGGCGCGAGTTTTGACGAGTGCGCGCATCATGTTGGATATCAGCCAATCACTCCGAGTTCGCGGCCGACCTCACCGAACGCTGCAACTGCCCGGTCGATATCGGCTGCCGAATGGGCCGCCGACATCTGCGTCCTGATCCGGGCTTGGCCCTTGGGCACGACCGGGAAGGAAAAGCCGATCACATAGATGCCGCGCTCAAGCAGCATATCGGCCATCTGCGAAGCCAGCGCAGCATCGCCGATCATCACCGGAATGATCGGGTGATCAGCTCCGGCCAATGTGAAGCCGAGCTTTTCCATGCCGGAGCGGAAGCGCTGCGCGTTCTCGTAGAGACTTTCACGCAGCCGGTCGCCCCTCTCGATGATGTCGAAACCTTGAGCGATGCTGCCGCGATCGCTGGCATCAGTGTGTTGGAGAAGAGGTAAGGCGATCGCTGGCGCAGCCAGTCAACCACCGGCGTGCTCGCCGCCGTATAGCCACCGGAGGCACCCCCCAACGCCTTGCCCAGCGTACCGGTGATGATGTCCACCCTGCCCTCGACGCCGCAATATTCCGGCGTGCCACGGCCATGCTCACCGACGAAGCCGACAGCGTGGCTGTCGTCCACCATCACCATTGCATCATATTTTTCCGCGAGGTCGCAGACGCCCGCCAAATTCGCGATGATGCCGTCCATCGAGAAGACGCCGTCGGTTGCGATGAGCTTGAAGCGGCTGCCTTCAGTCTTTTTCAGTTCTTCCTCGAGGCTCTCCATATTGTTGTTGGCATAGCGGAAGCGTTTCGCTTTGGAGAGCCGCACGCCGTCGATGATCGAGGCATGGTTGAGTGCGTCGGAGATGATCGCATCCTCTTCGGAAAGCAGCGTCTCGAAGAGGCCGCCGTTGGCGTCGAAGCTGGAACCGTAGAGGATCGCGTCTTCCATACCCAGGAAGCTCGATATCTTTGCCTCGAGCTGCTTGTGTTCCTCTTGTGTGCCGCAGATGAAGCGCACCGAGGCCATGCCGTAGCCGTATTGGTCGAGCGCCGCCTTCGCCGCCTCGCGCAGCTCTTCGCTGTCGGCAAGGCCGAGATAGTTGTTGGCACAGAAATTGAGCAGCTTGCGGCATCCAACCTCGATCTGGGACGACTGGGGCGAAGTGATGACGCGCCTCGCGCTTGTACAGGCCCTCCGCCTCGATCTGCGAAAGCAGCTCGAGAACGCGGTCTTTGAGAGTGGTGCCATACTGCCTTCGCTTCCACTGGTGATCTTCGCGGCCTTGCTCATACGATTTCTTCCCTGTGCACGCGTAACATGCGCTCGAAGTGGCTTGGATCGTGTGCTTTGAGGGTTGCAGCTTCCCGGGGCTGGTAAAGATCCCAGAGACGCGAAAGCCAAAAGCGAAATGCTCCAGCGCGTTGCATCGCGGGAAGCAATATGCGCTCGGCTGGAGTAAGCGCTCGAACGGATTCATAAGCGCCTAAGAAAGCGGCTGCCCGCTCACCGTCTTGGCGGCCGGTGCAGTCATCGACACACCAGTCGTTGAGGCACACGGCAATATCGAATAGGAAGGCGTCGCATCCGGCGAAGTAGAAATCAAAACGCCGGTTAGCTGACCACCGTCAAACAACACGTTGTCACGAAGAGATCAGCGTGCACCGGCCCCTTGGGGAGTTGCTCGTAGGCGGAGGACACAGCAATTCGGTTTTGAAAGGTCAACTCGCTGGTGAGCAGCGACCGTTGTTCATCGGACACGTATTGGCCGACCACCGGCACCACTTCGTTCCACCATTCGAGCCCCCGCAGATTGACCTGGTGTCGTGGGTAATCGGTTCCGCCAGGTGTATTTGCGCCAGGATGTCCCCAATAGAGCGACAATGCGATACTGTCGGTGCTGTCAAGCTTTCGCCAGGAAGCCTGTTGACGACCACAGCAGGCCGGCCTTTCAGCGAGTGAAGGATTTCGCCCCTCGCGTTGGCAACCGGATTCGGGACCGGCATTCGCCGCGCCGCAAGGTGTTTTATGAGATGGAGGTAGAAAGGGAATTGTTCGAATGTGAGGCGCTCAAACAAGGTGAGCACATACTCTCCGGATTCGGTATCTACGAAGTAGTTCGTGTTCTCAATTCCGGTCGTGATGCCGCGAACAGAACGCGGCCAGCCTAGACCCAGCGCCCCAAAGAACGCTGCGACTTCGTCGACTGATAGCTCCGTATATACAGCCATGGCGGAAATAGCGGTCTCCGATTGCTCAAGCCGGTCTTCAACGGGCCGCACCGTGCAAAATTTCGGCGACGTAGGTCTTTACGGTCTGTCCATCGGCGGGAAGGACCTTAAATCGCCTCGGCAAATCTTCTATTCCGTCGAACCGTTTTGGACGGCTTGGCTCGTGGCCCAAAGCCTCCCTGATGATCTCCGCAAATTTGACCGGCAGGGCCGTCTCGAGCACGATCATCGGCACCTCCGGGACGGAGTGCCTGCGTGCGACCGTGATGCCGTCAGCTGTGTGTGGGTCGACCAGCGTGTTGAAGCGGCGCCAAGTGTCACGGATCGTTTCCAACCGGTCGGCGTGCGTGCTCTTGCCGCTGCAGAAGCCAAAACGAGCGGCCACCTGCGCGAGGGCGGAATCCCCACTGAGATCGAACGAGCCTCGTCCCCTGAGTTGGTCGTCGAAGATTGATTTCGTCCGGCTCGCATCGCGACCGAGCAGGTCGAAGACGAAACGCTCGAGATTGGAGGCCTTGGAAATGTCCATCGATGGGCTTGATGTTTCGTACGTGTCCGCCCGGCCCCGCACGCGATATACGCCGGTGCGGAAAAACTCATCGAGCACATCGTTCTCGTTGGTTGCAATGACGAGACGGGATACGGGAAGTCCCATCGTGCGCGCAACGTGACCAGCACAGATGTTTCCGAAGTTGCCCGAAGGAACAGTGAAGTCGACCTCTGATGCGTTCCCCGCAGTGACCTGGAAGTAGGCGGAGAAATAGTAGACGACCTGAGCCACCAGCCGGGCCCAGTTGATCGAATTGACGGCGCCTATCCGGTGGCGCCTCTTGAAATCACCATCGCCGGACACGGCTTTCACAATATCCTGGCAATCGTCAAACACCCCTTCAATGGCGATGTTATGGATGTTTTCGTCCTGCAGGCTGAACATCTGGGCTTGCTGAAAGGTGCTCATGCGTCCGTGCGGCGACATCATGAAGACCCGCACCTCCTTCTTGCCGCGCATGGCATATTCCGCCGCGCTGCCCGTGTCGCCACTGGTCGCCCCGAGGATGTTCAACTCCTCACCCCGTCGCGCCAGTTCATACTCGAGCAGATTGCCAAGCAACTGCATCGCCATGTCCTTGAACGCCAGCGTGGGGCCGTTCGACAGTTCCGCAACGTGGAGACAAGTCTCAAGCGCGCGCACCGGCGCGATCCTGGCGGTCCCGAAAATTTCGGACGTATAGGTCTTCGCGCAGATAGCCTTCAGATCGGCGGGCGGAATATCGTCGATGTAGAGCGACAGGATCTCGAAGGCGAGGTCCGGATAGGACAACCTCCGCCACCGATCCAGCATTGCGTCATCCACACGCGGGTAGGTCTCGGGCACATAGAGCCCGCCATCCGGGGCCAGACCTTCAAGCAGTATCTCGCAAAACTTCCTGCGTTCGGGGTGGCCGCGCGTCGAGATGTAGTGCATGTGATGCTCTTCCTTGTAGACGCGATCGTTCAGCCGGGGCCGCAGTGCTCCATGGTCGATGGGCCGCCAGCTCTAGCCGTCAGCGTCGGGCCCGCCACCAGGCAATCTTGTCCTGCAGGCCATAGCGACGATTGTTGGTGCGCGTCAGGCGTGACTTCCGGCTGATCTTCAGATAGCGGCGATGTCCAGCTTCGAGCCGTCGACCAGACGCGACAGGCGGAGCGGTGTAGGATCGACGCAAGGCGTGTCGTTTACGACAAGCTCTGCAGCCAGATAGCCCAGCCCCGGACCCAAACCGAAGCCGTGGCCCGAGCAGCCCGCCGCGAGGACGAGGCCCTTCACCCCGTCCACCTGCGACACCACAGGCACTGCGTCCGGCGTGCAATCGACGAAGCCTCCCCAGGCGCTATCGATCTTTATATCGCCGAGTTGGGGAAAGGTTTTCCGGACACTCTCCACAACTTGGCTCACCAGCCATTTCAAGGGCGGAGGATCCAGCACGCGATTCTGTTCGAAAATCCGATCGTTGTTGGTCAGCAGCGCCGGCATTGAATCCGGCCCCGAAACGAACGATTGGCCGATGCCGAGCCTGACGTTCTTCAGGCGACGCAAGAATTGTGGCATGAATTCCCGGCTATACCGGATAGCCTGGGGCGTGATTTCGAGGTTTGCCTTGCCGCTGATCGCAAGCGTATAGCTGCCGTCCAGTCGGCGCGTGATCGTGCAGTAGGGTGTGGAGATTGCCTCGCCTATGTTGATTGTCGGGGTGGAACGCAGCGCGGTCTGCCGGATGCTCGCTTGGGGGAAACTGATCCCGAGCGGCCTAAGGAAGCGCGAGGACCAGGCGCCAGCGGCGCACAGCACCGCGCTGGTTCTGATGTAGCCCTTCTCCGTGTGCACGCCCGCAATCTTGCCATTGGCCAAGTCGAGCGCGCGCGCGGCGCATTCCTGATGGATGGTGGCGCCCAGAGCTCTGGCCCCTTCGGCGATAGCCGGCGCGGCAAGCGCAGGTTCGGCCTTGCCATCCCGGCCCGAATAGGTCCCGCCGACCCATTTGTCGCGCGCTTCGGGGACGCGCTCGGCCACCTCCGCCCGGCTCAGCATGCGGGTGTCGACCTCGTATTCCCTGGCGACCTCGCGCCACCTTTCCCAGCCGGCGAGTACAGCCTCGTCGTGAGTCGCAGAGACCAGACCGCAGCGTCGAAATCCAAGGTCGCGATTGATATCGCGCGTCAGTTCGTCCCACAGTCGCATGGAGATCACCGAGAGCGCCAGTTCGCGCCGATCGCGGTTCTGCTGGCGGCACCAACCCCAGTTTCGGCTCGATTGTTCACAGGCGACGTGGCCCTTCTCGAGCAGAGCCACAGAGAGGCCACGCTTCGCCAGGAAATAGGCGGCCGTAGAGCCGAGGATGCCGCCGCCGACGATGACGACGTCGACTTCGGCCGGGAGACGCTCATCGCTGTGAATACGTTCGACTCGGGGCGACATGTTCCAACCAACCTCGGCTGCCAAGAATGCGGAAGCAAAGTTCCGATCAGCCCTTCATCGCATCGTGCGCTCGAAAGAATGTGCCGAAATCATCCAGGACTTCGCCAGATGTGCGGGTTTTTGATCCCCGATCGATACGAACTGCTCAAGCCCGACCGAGTTCCAGTTCGGCGCAGGGCGGCGCAGCCTGGTCGCGAGTCCGTTGGTTCGCGCTTGAGGGTCTTGAGCCTGCATGCGAAGTTATGGGCGGCAACGTCTTCTGGTTGATTCCATACCGCTTCGCCAGCGCCCTCAAGCTTCGCGGTGCCTACAGCCGGTCCGCAGCGACGAACGGTCAAAAGGCCGTCACCTTTGGCCGTCAGCGGCGGGCGCGCCACCAAGCGATCTTGTCCTGCAGACCATAGCCTTTGATGATCGCCGGCAAGAACCAGGGGTCGCCCCTATAGAAAGGGATGGAAGCCGGCGGTCGGAAGTCGAAAGCCGTGCTGGCTTCCGTCGCGCGACCCATCAGCTTGGAGGCGGCACGCGTACCGACCCACGGTGCCCAGACCACACCCGAACCGCAAAAGCCCGTGGCATAGACGATGCCATCCTTTTCGAAGATGCGGGGCAACATGTCGCGGTTCATGGCCACGTTGCCGAACCAGCTGTGCGAAAAGCGAACCTTCTCCAGCTCCGGGAAAAGCTCTACCAGACCGTTACGCAGGCGGAGCGTCGGGGCTGCCGGATCGCTGTTGCCGCGGGAACTGTCTCGCCCACCGAGCAGAATGCGCGTGCCGTCGGGCGAAGGACGATAGTAGAAGCCTAGCTCCCGGTTCTCGCCCATCATCATCAGCTTCGGCATCAGCCGCGCCATCAATTCATGCGGAAGTTCCTCGGTGGCGATAATTCGGCTGCGGACGGGAACCAGGCGGCGGCGCAGGAAGGGACTGGCCCCATCGGTATAGCCGTTCGTGCAGACCAGGACCTGCCGCGCCTGCACCGTTCCGGCCGAAGTGGCGACGCGGAACCCCGACCCATCCCTCTCGATCGAGGTCACAGGCGTTTTTGAATGCACCGTCAGACCCGAGGCGAGCGCCACCCGCAAGAGCTCGGCGTGGAACTTGGCCGGGTGCAGCCCACCGATGTCCATCCGAACCGTGCCGCCGCGGTAGAAGTCGGTGCCGATGTAGTTGCACTGCTCGGCACGCGGAACAGCGTAGGATTCGATCCCCAGCCTCTTCGCCAGCGCCTCGGCGCCGCGTGCCATCTTCTCGTACTGGTCGTATCCGAGAGCACCCATGAACCGGCCGACCAGCTGGAAATCGCAGTCAAGCCCTTCCGTCTTAATCAATTCATAGAGAAATTCGCGCGCGACCTTGCCCTCGGTTTCAATCGCCATGGCCTTCTGTTCACCGAAGCGCCGTGTGATCGTGGCATAGTTGGGCCGGATGCTCCCGCTGGTAATTCCACCGTTGCGCGTGGAAGCACCCTCGCCCGGATGCATCGCATCAAAAGCGGCTACGGAGCGCCCCTCGCGCGCCAGCACAAGCCCGGCAGAAAGCCCGGCATAGCCCGCGCCGACAATCACCACGTCGAGCTTCTTTGCAACGGGCAGCGGCGGCAGCGGCATGACGGGCGCCGCTTCCCACCAGTAGGGCGTGTTCTTTTCGGCGACTTTTGGCTCTTGCACGTGACTGACTTCTCTTGGCGCTTTCAGGGGTTAGGAACGTTACCGGTCGCGGTATTCAAATATGGTCATCTCGCACGTCCAGAGCATCACGCAGTCCGTCACCAATGAAATTGAAACTGGTCACCGCGATGGTGATTGCCGCTCCGGGAATGATCGCCAACCAAGGTGCGCTGCCCAGATATTGCTGGGCGCCATTGAGCATGTTGCCCCAGCTTGGCAGTGGCGGCTGGATGCCGTAGCCGAGGAAGCTGATGTAAGCTTCCATGAGAATGGCGCGCGCGACGGTCAAAGTGGAAGCAACGATAATCGGTCCCATCGCGTTGGGCAGTATCTCGCGGAACATGATATGTGTGCCGCTCAGCCCCAGCATTCGCCCGGCCTGGACGAATTCGCGCTCGCGGAGCGAGCGGACCTCGGCCTCTACAATTCGGGCTACTTCCATCCAGCTGGTCGCAGCGATGACGACGGTAATCATTATTGGGCTGGGTTTCAGGGCTGCGGCAAGGGCCAGCACAAGGAAGATAGACGGAAAGGCCAGAAAGCCGTCTACCAAGCGCATCAGTGAGGCTCCTATCCAGCCGCCGCGGTATCCAGCAATTACCCCAACGAGCGTGCCGATCAGCGTTGACAACAGCATGGCGAAGAAGCCCACCAGCAACGAGATTCGTCCCGCCATCAAGAGCCTTGCCGCCAAGTCACGGCCGAGTGGATCAGTACCCAGAAAGTGGTGCCCCGTAAGCGGGGGAGCAAAGCGGGCCCGCAGATCGATATACAATGAATCATAAGGCAAGAGATGCGGGCCGACGGCGCAAGCGAGGCTGAGAAGGATGATCATCGCCAAGCCGAGCAGCGCCAGGCGATGCCGCATGAAACGAAGGGCCGCCCGGTTGTTTGTCCATCGGCTTGGAGCTGCATTTGCGGTGAGAGCGGTCATATCGGCTGTCTCCTGTCGGGGAAGTTGCGCGCTCAAGCCAGTCGAATGCGCGGATCGACGATAGCGACGACAATGTCGGCGATCAGGTTTCCAAGCAGAACGAGGATAGCGGAGAACATCAGCAGCCCCATCACAACCGGATAGTCGCTGTAACCAAGGCTATCGAGGAACAACCGTCCCATTCCTGGCCAGGTAAAGACAGTTTCGGTCACCAGCGCGCCGGTCAGGACGCTGGGAAGCTGCATCCCGGCCAACGTAATCATCGGCAAAAGCGCGTTGCCGACGACGTGCTTCATTAAAATCCGGCGTTCACTCAACCCCTTGGCCCGAGCCGTCTTGACGAAGTCCTGGCTGATGGCATCGAGGGTCGCCGTCCGCATGTAGCGGCTCCAGATCGCGACATGGACCAGCGACAGCACGACACTTGGCAGGATCAGATGGTGGAGATAGCCCAGGATCGAGCTATCGCCGATCTCGGACATATTGCCCGCGGGCAGCCAGCCCAGCTTCAAGGTAAAGATGTAGATGCCGACGAGGCCGAACCAGAAGGTAGGGACCGACAATGCAACCATGGCACCGACAGTTGCGAGATAGTCGAATAGCGAGTAGCGGCGCGTGGCGCCCCGGATTCCAATCCAGGCGCCAAGGGAGATCGCAATCGCCGTTGAGGATCCCATCAGCAGCAGGGTGGCAAAGAGATGGCTGCCAATGATCTGCAACACCGGCGCTCCGTCGCGGAAGGAGTGACCCCAGTCGCCCTGCAGCAGCCGCCAAGCCCAGTCCAGATATTGGATCCATATGGGGCGATCAAGGCCCAGCAGCCCCTTGAGGCGCTCGATATCCTGCTGGGTCATGCCGGGGTCGAGCCCGAATTGCGCCAGCGGGCCCCCCGGCAGAAGGTTCAGAATCCCGAAGCCGATGATCGAAACGATCACAAGCATCACCAGGCTCTGCGAGAGGCGATTGAGCAGGAAGCCGCGCATTCGTGTCCTCCGTTGTGGGTTGGCGATTTTTGTTTGTTGCCGCCGCGTTGAAATCGGGCGGCGGCAACTGAGTGGATCAGGCCTTCCACTGCCAGGCTGCGGCATGCCACGACGCGGTGCGCGTGTTGGCATTGGGCTCGAAGCCATCCAGGCCCTTCTTGCGCCCGAGGACGGTTGTGTACGCGAACAGCGGCAGGAAGGGCAGATCATGGCGCACCATTTCCTGCACGCGATTGTAGATCCCACGCCGCTCGTCCGGATCGAAGCTGCGAGCCCCCTTGTCGAGCAGGGCATCGACCTCAGGGTTGGAATATTGCGCGGTGTTCGAACCGTGTCCGCCTTGTGCGGCGATTGCCTTCGTATGCAGCCGGTTTGTGGCGTCGGGGTCCGAGGCAATCAGATAGGTGACGCCGGACATGGCGGTGTCAAATTGCGACTTCAGCCAGAAATCCCCCCACATGACAGCAGCCGGCAAGTTTGAGATCGTCATCTCAACGCCGATCTCCGCAAACGTCTGCTGCATGAACTGCTGCGTCTGCTCGCGCAGGTTGTTGCCAGAAGTTGTCGAGTTGGAGAAGGCCAGCCGCACTCCATCCTTGGCGCGGATTCCATCCGGCCCCGGCTTCCAGCCGGCCTCATCCAGGATTTGGCGCGCCCGGTCCAGATTGAACTCCTGAACCGGCAGGTTCGGGTCGTAGTAGAAGGACTCCTTCGGCATGAAGGTCTCGGTGAGGGTGCCGACGCCGTAATAGATCGTGTCGACAATCGCCTTCCTGTCTAAGGCGGCGTAGAGCGCCTGGCGCACTGCCAGGTCCTTGAACTGCGGGCGGCCCATATTCAGGTAGAACGACTCGAGCGATGCGCCGGTCTCCAGTGTCACCAGACGGTCTGGCAGTTCCTGGGCTTCAGTGTAGTGGTCGGGAGTGATGTATGACTGATCGACAAGGTCCACGTCGCCGCTCTTGAACTGAGTGTAGAGCACCGTCATATCGGGAATGTATTTGAAGATGAGCTGTTCGATATACGGACCTTCGCCGGCGTAGTCTGGATTGGCGACGAGTTCGATATGATCGCCCGCGACGCGCTGGCTCCATTTGAATGCGCCGGTGCCGACCGGCGCCTGGTTGAACGCGGCTGCATTCGGATCGGCCTCTTTCTCCAGAATATGCTTGGGCACGATGAAGGTCTCGGCCAGGAACGACAGATAGGGTGCAAAAGGCTCCTTCATCCGCCATGTGATCTCGGTGGGCGAAACCACCGTAATGTCCTGCACGAGCGAATGGCCGCTTGTACGCCAGGCGCGAAACTTCGGGTTCGTGATGAGCTCAAGGGTGTATTTCACGTCCTCGGCCGTGAAGGGCTCACCGTCGTGCCACCGTGCATTGTCACGCAACCGGATGCGCCAGTTGAGGCCGTCCGCTGAGATACCGCCGTTCTTCTGGCTTGGCACCTCGGCCGCTAGATTCGGCTGAAAGACTCCCTTGGCATCCATCCTGACCAAAGCGTCGAAAATCGAAAAATGGACCGCGTCATCGACTTCGATATGCGCCATCAACGGATTGAACACGGTCGGCTCTTGCGAGAGTCCGACGACGACGCGGCCGGCCGGACCTCCGGCAGGGGTCTTGGCGAAAGCGGGCTTGCCAAACAAATTGGGCGCGATCAAGCCTGCAGCTCCACCTAGCGCCATCAGTCGCAGCGCCTGGCGTCTTGAGTAGTTGGATTGAGTCGTTGAATTCTTGGTCATAGCAGTTCCTCTCTTGTGGCGATTTTCGCGTACTTTTCATGCGTTTGCTGCAATTGGATGGGCATTGCCCGGTCTCTCCCCTGGAATCGCCGCCACGAGTTGGCGCGTGTAGGCTGCTTGCGGGTTCAGGAATATCTGCGAGGGCGGTCCGCGCTCGACGATCCGGCCCTTCTGCATCACCGCGATTTCGTCGCAGATCTGGCTGGCGACACGCAGGTCGTGCGTGATGAAGACCATCGACACGCCGGTCTCGCGCTGGATCTGATCCAGAAGCTGCAGGATCTGCGCCTGGATCGACACGTCGAGCGCGGAGACCGCTTCGTCAGCAATCAAAAGCTTCGGCTTGAACATCAAAGCCCGGGCGATGCCGATGCGCTGGCGTTGCCCACCAGAAAACTCGTGCGGATAGCGGCCAAAGGCGCCGGCATCGAGACCGACATGGGCCAGAAGCACCCGCGCTTCTTCGCGCGCCTGGGCATAAGGCATCCCGTGTGCCACCGGGCCTACCGTGATGATGTGGCCGACCGTCGAGCGTGGGTTCAGAGAAGCGAAGGGATCTTGGAAGATCATCTGGATCCGCGGTCGAAGTGGGCGGAACTTCGCTTCGGAAAGCTTGGCTATGTCAGATCCCTCGAACAAAATCTCGCCGCCGTCGCTGTCCAGCAATTTGATCAGAAGCCGGCCCAGCGAGGATTTTCCTGAACCGCTCTCGCCTACGACCCCCAGCGTTCGGCCAGGCGCCAGTTCGAACGAAACCTCGTTCACAGCTTTCACAATTCGCTGCGCGCCGAACAACGCACCGCCACCACGATAGGTCTTCACCAGACCCTCGACCTTCAGGATCGGCACCTTGCTGGCAGGCTCCGCACGAGGGCGATCCTCGCCGATCAGATGAGGTACGGCCGCGATCAGGCGCTGGGTGTAAGGATGCTTGGGTGCCTTCAACACCTGTTCGGCGCTGCCCTGCTCTACGATGTGACCCTTTTCCATCACCACGACACTGTCGGCGATCTCGGCCACCACACCGAAATCGTGGGTGATGAACATCACGCTCATGCCCTTGCGGCGCTGAATTTCGCGGATCAGCTCCAGAATCTGTGCCTGGGTGGTCACGTCGAGCGCTGTCGTCGGTTCATCCGCGATCAGAACCGTCGGCTCGAGCGCCAGGGCCATGGCGATCATGACGCGCTGCCGCTGCCCGCCCGAAAGCCGGAAAGGGTACTGGTGATACATGAGTTCGGGATCTGGCAAGCCCACTTCGGTGAGCAGTTCGATGGCGCGGTTTCGACAGGCTTGTGATGTGCCGAAGCCATGCGCGGCCATGACCTCGTCAATTTGTGCACCCACCGTCATCAAGGGGTTGAGCGCCGAGAGCGGGTCCTGAAAGATCATCGACACGACCCGACCACGCAGATTGCGCAGCTTGTCGGGCGACATGCCGATGATGTTCATCCCCTCCAACTGTATTGAACCCGATGAGACGCGGATCACCTTGGGCAGGAGCCCCATGATCGCGTTCGCCGTGACCGACTTGCCTGATCCTGACTCGCCTATGATGCAGAGGATCTGGCCACGTTTCAGATCGAAGGAAATGTTCTCGACCGCATAGGTTCGTTCCATGCCTTTCGGCAAATTCACCGTGAGGTCGCGCACCGAAAGCGCCACATCGTGAGAGGCTACAGCCTGGATACTTGCGACCATCTGGATCACCTCCCATTCCATCGAAGCGTATCCACCCTGTTGCGGACCGCATCATCGCCCCTTGAGCAGCAACACGTCACCGTAGCAGCCGTAGCCTGGCCATCTCGGCGCTTCGCGCCCTGAGGCTGCGAGAGACGGATTCTGCTCACCCTGGCGGCTCCCTTATGAAAATCCGGCCGTGTACCGGACATTGTTCCCTTTTCTTGGAGAACTCTCCAATCGGGCAGCTCTGCCTATCGGAGGTCCTCGGGAGCTTGCCTGCCGTAAGGAAGGGTACCCCGTTGTTCCAGCCAGTGTGACTGTTCTGTTTCCGCAGAGTCTTCGAAAGTTGGCGCTCGGGCGGCATGAACTTCTGAAAAAAACGTCCGAATTGGCATTTCACTCTGTTTGGCATGGATGATGGTAGCGTGGCATAGGTGAGAGTCTGAGTGTGATTGCCCGAAAATGAATGAGCAATGACGCCAGCGGCCGTGCCGACCTGTCCAAGGCGGGCACGGCATTCCTTGCCCAGGAAATTTGAAGGATCCGCCGCGCCGGAATTTTCCGCATTTGAAATAGATTGGCGACCATCCAGGCGTTGAAGGCAGGCAACAACCGGCGCCACCTGCACGAAGCCCGTGATGCGCCGATGCGATGCCTCATCTGGATACCAATAAAAGGTAGTGCAGAACCAAGCACGGCAAACTGTGCCGCTCATCGGGAAACTCTACCCGGCCCATCGATGCTCGGTTGCTGCTTTTCGATGCCGGTCGACCACATTTAGCTGGGCGAAGCTCGCAGGGCGCTCTTTCAAAGGTGATTTGGGCCCAGGCGGCTGAACTGCGCCTGGAGCCACTCTGCGAGTTCAAACTCCACACCTTGTAGTTCAGTCGAGCCCAACCATATCAACCCGTACTGACTGCCGTCAGGATCAAAGCCAGCAGGTGCCTCCAGGCTTCCTCGTTCCACATCGTCAATCGCGAGTACGAGCGGACTGAGGGCTACACCCAGGCCTGCAGATGCAGCTTCGACAATCAGGGCGTGATTGTCGAAGTAACGGATTTCTGTGGGTCGAAGCGCCGACGGATGGGTCTTCAGCCATTGCGCCCACGCCTCAGGTCGGGTCTTCGACCCGAGAGCGAGATAGTCGCCATGTTCGAACTCTGGCACGAGTTCCGGCCTCATGACAGGCCCAACCCTTTCGGGAAAAAGGGGCCGGACGTTCCACGTCTCAGGCACAGCGAAGTCCAGCCGTCGAATAGCGAGATCGACCTGTTTCTTATGAAAGTCCACAAGCCCTCCACCAACGGAGAGGTGGAGGGCCATGTTCGGATGCGCCACTTGAAGCGCCCCAAGCCGCGGAATGAGCCAACGCATGGCAACTGAAGGCTCGCAGGAGAGCACCAGGGCACTCCTCCCGGCATTGGCAGCACGCAGGCTTTGCACTGTGGCGGCCAACTCGCCGAAAAACCTGCTGAGGGTAAGGTTGAGCGTCTCGCCGGCCGGGGTGAGCCGCAGGCCTCGCCCATTCTTTTCAAACAACCTGACCCCGATGTCATTGGCGAGTTTGGTGATACGGCGACTGACGGCGCCGTGCGTGAGTGCAAGCGAGTCTGCTGCAAGCCGGACCGAGCCCAGCCGCGCTGTTGCTTCGAACGCTCGCAGGTCGTCGAGCGATGGTATGTCTGAGCGATCCATCGGTGACAATATATCACCGATCCCGTCAGAAACTATCGCTATTCGTGGTTGGTGGAGTTTTGTTAATTGATGCATGCGCACCAATCATCAACCCAGTATAGCGGTCCTCGCCGACGACCTCACCAGCGCGGCAGATGGCGCAGCACCTTTCGTCGCCCGCGGCTTGACTGCGTCGATCGGCAGGGGCCAGCTTCCGAGCCGAGCGGCAGCGGTAATGGCAGTCGATAGCGGTTCGCGGTCTGCTACTCCATCGCAAGCGTTCGAGGCGGTCGCTCGATTGACCGCCCGACTTGCCAGCCATACCGTGCTGTATAAAACGGTAGACTCCACACTTCGCGGTCACATAACGGCTGAGCTTGAAGCATGTTTTGCGGCGAGCGGCCGCAAAGCACTGGTGTTTGCACCGGCGTTCCCGCAGGCCGGTCGTACGACGGTGAGGGGCATTCAGCTTGTTGACGGCATTCCGGTCTCGGAAAGTTCGTATGGCCATGACCCTGTGCATCCCGTGCGGCATTCCGCGCTAGTCGACCTGGTCCCAAGCTGCATCAAGAATGTCACGCTGCTTGATGCTGAAACGCAGGAAGAACTCGACTCACAGATTGCTGCCATCGAGGATCCAGCGTCGATCCTTTGGGTTGGCTCTCCTGGAATGGCTACAGCGCTATCGCGGCGTTTTGTGCCGGCGAAGACCCTACCACTGCCATTGCTCGATGGCATCAGCAGCGATGTCTTGGTCGTCATTGGGAGCGCAAATTTGCGCAGTCATCAGCAGGCAGATCAACTCCAGGAGGCTAGCGGCGTTATGCTGCTGCGCGGACCAAGAACGCGCGAAGGGGACTCGGCAGCGGTGCTGCGCCGTATCGCACAAGACGCAGCGCGAGAGCTTCAAAGCCTACGCTTCGGCGCTTTGATCGCCACCGGCGGCGACACGATGGAAGCGATCCTGGACCTTCTCAACGTCCGTGAGTTCGAGATCCTGCAAGAACTCGATCCCGGATTCCCGCTTGGTCTCGCCAGGCTTGGCGATGGGCGCTCGCTCTTGCTCGCTATGAAGGCGGGTGGCTTTGGCGGTGACGACGCTCTGGAGCGCGCCGTCGCGCGGATACGTGGAGCAACCCAATGAAGAACATTCCCCCGCTTGCTCTCACAATGGGCGACGCCTCCGGCATTGGGCCGGAGATCGTGGCGAAGGTGCTTGCGAAGGGCGGCGAACGCGTCGTCGTGTTCGGCAGCTATGTTGTCATGCAGGACATCGTGCGGCGGCTCGGGTTGAACGTCGAGGTGCGACGCATCAATGCGGCCGATGCAGCCCAGTTCCCGCCGCAGGCAATTGAAGTCATCGACACCACCCGGATTACTGAGCCTCCTCCAATCGGGAGTATCAGCGCGATCTCCGGGCAGGCGGCCTTCGACGCCCTCGTTGCAGCGATCGCAGCAGCGAAGTCCGGCGAGGTAAGCGGCATCGTCACGGCGCCGATCAATAAAGAGGCGATGGCCAGCGCGGGTATCAGATACCCCGGCCATACCGAAATTCTGGCCGACTACGGCGGTGCCAAGCGCGTGGCGATGATGCTTGCCAACGATGACATCCGCACAGTGCTCGTCACGATCCACACGTCGCTGAGCAAGGCGATCGAACAAGGCGATTTCGACGCTCAGCTATCCGCTATCCGGCTTGCCCATGAGGGTGGAAAAGCTCTCGGCTTCGCGACCCCGCGTATCGCCGTAGCAGGTCTCAACCCGCACGCAGGTGAAGGTGGCCTCTTCGGCGACGAGGAGATCCGGATCATACGACCTGCAATCGACGCGGCCCGAGCCGAGGGCATCGATGCCACTGGCCCTTATCCTGGCGACACTGTCTTCATGCAAGCACGTCAAGGTCGATTCGATCTTGTGGTGGCACAATACCACGATCAGGGGCTGATCCCTGTGAAGTATCTCGGGCTGGAAAAAGGCGTGAACATCACGCTTGGCCTGCCGTTCGTCCGCACCAGCCCAGATCACGGCACGGCGTTCGATATCGCGGGCCGTGGAATTGCAGACCACGCCAGCTTGGAAACAGCACTTGCCTACGCCAAGCGCCTCGTGTTGGCGCAAACCAAGAAGAACTAGATACGAAAGGAATCACACCAATGGGGTTACGCTTCATCTTCATGCTCACGCGCAACGACCGAACGGTTCCGGACGCCTCACAGCAGCTAAAAACTGCGCTCAGCCTCGGCGTGCGGCACATCGGGTTCAAGGATATCGGCTTGCCGATCGAGCAGCTGAAAGGCCTCAGTGCAGCCATCAGGGCGGGCGGTGCAACTTCCTATCTGGAAGTCGTGTCACTGGACCGCAAAAGCGAAATTGCTTCGGCAAGGGCAGCTGCCGAAATCGGCGTTAACGTTCTTCTTGGTGGCACGCGGGTCGACGATGTGCTGCCGATCATCAAGGACACCGGCATCCAGTACTTCCCGTTTCCGGGTCGGATCGCAGGTCATCCGAGCGTGCTTGAAGGCGCCATCGACGAAATTGTCGAAAGTGCCAAGACGGTTGCAGAGCACGATGGAGTGCATGGCCTGGACCTGCTGGCATACCGTTCGGCGGAGAACGTGCCTGAGCTGATGAAGGCTGTCTGCGCTGCAGTCACCAAGCCTGTCTACGTTGCAGGTTCGATCGACACCCCTGAACGAATTGCAGTTGTGCAAAGCGCCGGCGCAGCTGGCTTTACGATTGGGACTGCGGCTTTGGATGGCAAATACCCGGCCAATGGGAATGACCTAACAAGCCAACTCACCGCAATCATTCGCGACGTCGCTGTCCTGAACAAGCACCTTTCGCCAATTCACGACGGTGCCGTCTGCTAAGTTTTCAGTGACATCATGGCGCAATTCGCAGGAGCAATCATGACCGTGGCTATAGTGCTGCATCGCGCCGACGGCGCCCCCGTTGCAACCCCTTTCCGCAGGACAGCGTTCGGCACGGATGATCCCTTTGTGGGAGATCGCGAAATCGCCTGGGAAGGACCGGACTCGATGATCGTGGGCCGAACCAGCTTTGTTGGTGAGCTCGAAGTCGCAAGCTTCCCCCACATCGAAACCATCGTCGTGGTGGAAGGAGAGCTGATCCTGACGGCGGCCGGCGCGGCCCCGCTGGTGCTCGGTCCGCAAGCGGGTGCTGTCATCGGATGCGGCACCACGCTTCGCATCCAGACTGAATCAGGCGTGCGGTTTTCGTTCTGCGCGGCCGCTTGCGACAAACCGACGAAGCCCGGCCTTGTCCCATTGCGCGCCGACGCCGACTTCAAGCCGTCTGCTTCGCTACCGGCCGAGGCTTTGCTTGGCCTTTCGCCCGCATCGCCAGAACGAGTTCATGCATCTGCTGGCCGGGAGTGTACGATTCGCCGCGCTCGATGGCAGCGTACTGTCGGCGGGCACCGGAGATGCGCTTTTCGTGCCCCAGGGCGCATCTATCGGATGGGAAAGCAACGATCGCGTGGCGAAGTTTTTCGTGGTCCAAAGCGTCCAGGCCTGACGTAGAGCGAGATCCATCATGTCCCCTGGCGGCTTTTAGGCTTCAGCCTACCTCCCTCTGTGAGGTGGGACGCCAGCGAGCTTTTCACGCAATAATTGCACGTCCTAAGGGTCACTAACCGCAGGACATTCCGTCCAGGCACACAACTCCGCAGCCTGCCTATTCTCGGCGCGAGTTAGAATGCTTCAGAGTTTCCGGAGTTCCGCAGATGCCCGCGCCGCTAATGCACATCGAGTGCAGCCCTTCCCTCCCCCGCGAGGCGGACGTCGTCGTCATCGGCGGCGGCGTCGTGGGCGTGTTCACGGCGTATTATCTCGCGCGCCGCGGCGTCAGCGTCGCCCTGGTAGAGAAAGGGCGCGTGGCCGCCGAGCAGTCCAGCCGAAACTGGGGCTGGTGCCGCCAGCAGAACCGCGATGCGCGCGAGTTGCCTATGGCAACCAAGAGCCTCGATCTCTGGGAGAAGGTGGCACAGGAGACTGGCGGGGATACCGGATTTCGCCGTTGCGGGCTCCTCTATCTCTCACAGGACGAAAATGAACTCGCGGGCTGGGCGAAATGGCGTGACTTCGCCAGGACGGTAGGCGTTACGACGCATGTTCTGAGCGCTGAGGAAGCCACCGAGAAGGGCAAGGCGACCGGACGCAAATGGAAGGGCGGCGTTTTCTCACCGACTGACGGAACGGCGGATCCCTCCAAGGCAGTGCCGGTTGCCGCGCGCGGCATCTTGGCGGCGGGCGGTACCGTGCATCAGCATTGCGCGGCGCGTGGACTGGAGTTGAGCGCCGGCAGGGTCAGCGGCGTCGTGACGGAAGCGG
This sequence comes from Mesorhizobium sp. BR-1-1-10, assembly GCF_020165595.1. Classification (NCBI taxonomy): domain Bacteria; kingdom Pseudomonadati; phylum Pseudomonadota; class Alphaproteobacteria; order Hyphomicrobiales; family Phyllobacteriaceae; genus Mesorhizobium; species Mesorhizobium sp. BR-1-1-10. The sequence continues at coordinate 113,011 of NZ_JAIUIL010000001.1, forward strand.
GAACCATCCGTACGAAGATCGTGGTCATGGCCGGAGGCGCGTGGGCCTCCTCCTTTTGCAACCAGCTTGGTATGCGCTTCCCGCAAGCTGCCGTGCGTCAATCCATTCTAGCCGTGGCGCCAGGCGCAATCGGCCTGCCCGATGCCCTGCACACAGCGAGCGTCTCGCTGACGCGGCGCAGCAACGGTGCATACACGCTGGCGATCAGCGGACGGGCTCGCGTCGACCCGACGCCGCAGCAATTCAGGTTCAGCCGCGAGTTTTTGCCGATGTTCGCCCGCCGCTGGCGCAATCTCGCCCCGGGCGCCTTCGAGGGCTGGCGTCAGGGACATGAAAGCCTGCGCAAATGGGGCCTTGACGATATTACGCCAATGTAACGGAACCGGATTCTCGACCCGAAGCCCGACATGGGACAGATCCGGCTGACATATCGAAGAGCCTGCGAATTGATCCCCGAACTCAATCGCGTCGCGATCTCCGATGCCTGGGCGGGTTATATCGACAGCACACCCGACGGCATTCCAGCGATCGGCGAAGTGGAAGGGATTCCGGGTTTCATCCTGGCGGCGGGATTCAGTGGTCACGGCTTCGGCATTGGCCTCGGCGCGGGGCATATGATCGCAGACATCATCACTGGCAGCGAGCCTATCGTCGATCCGCGTCCTTATAGGCCAGAACGCCTGAAGACCGGTGCGTGGGGCAAGGTCGCTGAATTCTGAGAAGATCAGCCAAGGTACAATCGGTCGCAGACGAGATTGAGGCCCGAGCAGCCGGTGCTGAAACAGGGAAGAGACGATGCGAGAATACGAGATTGCCGCCATTCCTGCCGACGGGATTGGCCCAGAGGTGATCGCAGCCGGTCTCCAGGCACTTGAGGCGCTGCAGCAGCGTTGCGGCGACTTCAAGCTGCGCGTCCAGCACTTCGCCTGGGGCTCGGACTACTACAAGGCCAATGGCCTGATGATGCCCGAAGATGGAGTGTCGCAACTGAAGCGCTTCGATGCCATCTTCTTTGGCGCGGTAGGCTCCCCCGATCTGCCTGACGACATCACGCTCTGGGGTCTCCGGCTGCCGATCTGCCAAGGCTTTGATCAGTACGCGAACGTGCGGCCGACCAGGATATTGCCCGGCATCGTTTCGCCGCTGGCGGGCGTTGGCCCCGGCGACCTGGATTGGGTGATCGTGCGCGAGAATTCCGAGGGCGAGTATTCCGGCCATGGCGGCCGTGCTCACCGCGGTCTCCCCGAGGAGGTCGGAACCGAAGTCGCGATCTTTACGCGCGTCGGCGTCACCCGCATCATGCGCTATGCATTCCGGCTGGCGCGGTCACGGCCGCGAAAGCTACTGACTGTTGTTACGAAATCCAACGCGCAGCGTCACGGCATGGTAATGTGGGATGAAATCGCAGCCGAAGTAGCGCAGGACTTCCCTGACGTCGCGTGGGACAAGATGCTGGTTGATGCTATGACGGTGCGCATGACACTCAAACCTCGCAGCCTCGACACGATCGTCGCCACCAATCTTCACGCCGACATATTGTCGGACCTTGCAGGCGCGCTCGCGGGCAGTCTCGGCGTTGCACCGACCGCCAACATCGATCCCGAGCGGCGCTATCCCTCTATGTTCGAGCCAATTCACGGCTCGGCCTTCGACATCGCCGGCAAGGGTATCGCCAACCCAGTCGCCACCTTCTGGACCGCTGCCCAGATGCTCGAACATCTGGGCGAAAGCGCAGCCGCCGTCCGGTTGATGAGCGCTGTGGAAACAGTGACGAGTGAGGGCGTGCTGACGCCGGACGTGGGTGGCACAGCGACCACGCAGGACGTGACGGACGCCGTCTGCCGCACGATCCGCGGTTCTAACGTGTGACGGGTATGCAATGAAGCTCGACAAGATCGACATCAAGATCTTATCCCAACTGCAAAAGAACGGGCGGGTCACCAACGTCGAGCTTGCCGACCTGGTCAATCTATCGCCAAGCCCTTGCCTGATGCGGGTGAAAAAGCTTCAGGCGGAAGGCTTCATTACCGGCTATTCCGCCCAGATCGATGTGTCCAAGCTCGGACAGACCCTAACGATCTTCACCGAAGTTACGCTCAAGCACCATCAACAGAACGACTTCGCGAGATTTCTCACCGCCATTCAGAAAGTAGATTCCGTCATCGAATGCCATCTGATTTCGGGCGGCTACGATTACCTTGTGAAATTCGTGACAGCGGGCATAAGCGAGTATCAAACGATCATGGAGCGCATGCTCGAGTTGGATATCGGGATCGACAAATATTTCAGCTTCGTCGTGCTGAAGTCACCGATCGTAAAATCCCATTTGCCTCTCGATGTCATTTTCGACAAATGAACAGCCGCTCCGCAGTCTTGGACCTAGCATCTCACCGTTTCACGAAAACGGCTAACCGCTCTAACTCTTCGGTTTGACGCAATTCCCAAGGGAAAGCGCTATGCGCTTTTCCCGGGAAACCATCACCCTTTTGTTGTCTGGAGAGCAGCGCCACCGAGGCGGCTCGGCGATGGCAAGGATCACCCCTTCATCGCTTCCCGCACATCCTTGTCTTCGAGTGTTTGATCGAGCGTCATCCGGGTGCGTTCGAGGATACCATCGATATCGTCGTCGGTGCAGCAGAGCGGCGGCGCAAAGCCGAGGATGCCGCTGTTGAAGGCGCGAATGACAAGGCCGTTCTCCCAGGCGCGGTCGAAGATGCGGCGCCCCGGGTCGGCCGCCGCCGGCAGCGGCGTTTTGCGCTCCTTGTCCGTGACCAGCTCGATCGCAGCCAGCATGCCGCGACCGCGAATATCGCCAACCAGCGGGTGATCGGCGAGCGAGCGGAGGCCGTCCATCAGGCGCTTCCCGGCCTTGCGCCCGTTCTCGAGCAAGCCATCTTCATAGAGACGCAGGCATTCGAGCCCGACTGCCGCGCTCACCGGATGGGCTGAGTAGGTATAGCCGTGGCCGACAGCCGCTTTGCCGGCTCCGTCCGCGATCGTATTGTAGACATGGTCGGTCATGAAGACGGCGCCCATCGGCACGTAGCCCGACGTCAGTCCTTTCGCCGTGGTCATCAGATCCGGCACGACCTCGTCCTCTTCACAGGCGAAAAGGGGGCCCGTGCGGCCAAACGCGGTGATGACTTCGTCGGCGACGAACAGAATGTCGTGTTCCTTGCACACGGCGTGCAGGGCCTTTAGCCAACCTGTCGGTGGAACCAGGACACCCCCCGAACCCTGGATGGGTTCGGCGTAGAAGGCCGCGACGCGATCGGCGCCCAGTTCAGCGATCTTGGCCCGCAGCGCCGCGACCGATGCATCGATGATCGCCTGCGGGTTGGAACCGACCAGATTGCGATAGGCGTAGTGCGAGGGGATCTTGTGCTGCCAGTCGTAAGGCACGCCAAAGCCAGCATGGAAAGCCGGCAGCGCGGTCAGACCTGCCCCTACCGTCGAGGATCCATGGTAGCCATGCTCGACCGAGATAAACTGGTCTTTTCGCGGCGTGCCCTTGGCGTGGTAATAATAGCGAACGAAACGGATCGTGCTGTCTATCGCGTCGGACCCGCCCAGCGTGAAGTAGACATGGTTCAGATCGCCAGGCGCCAGTTCGGCAAGCCGGGCGGCAAGACGAATGGCCGGCTCAGACCCAAGCCCGAAATATCCCGTCGCATAAGGAAGCTCTCTTAGCTGCTTGGCCGCCGCCTCGACGACGCTTTCCTGCCCGTATCCGATGTTTACACACCATAGACCCGCGAATCCGTCCAGCAAGGTTTTCCCGCTTGCCTCGGTCACTGTCGCGCCCTTGGCGGATTTGAGTACACGCACGCCCGTCTCTTCGTGGCTCCGGTAGCATGAAAACGGGTGAACCAGATGTGCGCGATCGAGTTCGATCAGGGAGTTTGCAAGCATTTCTTCCTCCGATTTCAGCGTAGCGCCTGACTGACGAGCGCATAAGTTCGGTGTGGTTTGGTTTCGTCCTTCGGCTCGCCTGCGGTTCGTCGCATCGTTATGCCACCGCCTACGCGGGCCAGCCCGCGGCGGGTAAGCCACTCGCCGAGATCTGTGGATTCATCAGTGTCGATGCGGACAAACTCGCCCGCACTGTCGGCCAGCAGGAAGTCGACAAGGCATCTCGCTTCGTGAAGCTTCCTTGCCACCACCGGCCCAATGACCAGCCCTCGGCCAAACCGACGAATTGCCGCAAACGCCTGAACATCACCTTGATCGCGAACGACGGCGAACTTTGCGCGCTCGCGCAATGAGCTCATGAGTGCCGACCGGTCATGACCAAACGCCGTGCGATCCAGAGCAACAAGGCGCGCGTGGTCGCCGGGCTCGCCCCATGACACATGTGCCGGCGCGTCGACAGACGGCGCCAGGCCCTGGTGCTGCACGATCTTGCCGGTCGCGACAAATCCCAGCTTCTCGTAGAGCGGGAGTCCTTCCTGCGTCGCCACCAAATAGCAGGCGCGCCCGCCTGCCTTGGCAAGCGCCTTCTCCATCAGCTTGCGGCCGAGCCCGCGACCGCGCAGTGCGGCATCGACGATGACCATGTTGACGGTAGCGGCATCGTCGCCATAGGGCGTCATCAAGATCGTCCCCACCACGCGTCCTTCCTCCTGGATAACGACGCCTTGGCTGAGCGATTGCATCAGTTCCCAGTCTTCACGACTGTGCGGCCATCCAACATGACGGGACAATTCGACAGCATCGCTCAGATGCTCGGCTGTCATCGTTTTGAGCGTGACCCGCTCTGCGGTCATGGGTCGTTTCCCGGCCTGAATTCTTCAATGCCAAGTTAGGCTGCGGCCGACAGCAGTTCCTCCCGACCGGAACCTGAGCCATAGGTGTTTTGACTTTCCTTTGCCGCCCGCGCCGCATCTTATGCCGACCAGCCGGCGGACGAGGGAAACGCCTGGCAAGCTCGGAACCACGTCGTGCGCAACTCTCTGCCAAAGCCCTGCCACGATACAAAACAATCTGCTTCAAGCGGCAAAGAATGCGGTGACTAGTCCTTTCCGCTGCTCGTTATGATCCTTGTCGTTAAAGGCACGCGGTGCCGCCAGGATTGGAAGGATAGACGCCAATGACGCGTTTCAGACCGAAATACATCACCTTCGATTGCTACGGTACGCTGACCAACTTCGACATGGCCGGCGCGGCAAGACGAGTTTACGGTGCGGAGCTCTCCCCCGCCGTAATGACGCAGTTGATCAAGGATTTCTCGGCGTATCGCCTCGATGAGGTTCTTGGCGCCTGGAAGCCTTATAGCGAGGTCGTGCACAATTCCGTGGAGCGCGCCTGCAAGCGCAACCATGTGACGTTCCGCCCCGGGGATGCCCAGCGCATTTATTCGGAAATACCGACATGGGGTCCGCACCCGGATGTCCCGGCGGGGCTGGCCAGGATCGCCAGGGAGATTCCGCTGGTGATCCTGTCGAACTCCATGAAGAGCCTGATCATGTCGAACGTGGAGAAACTTGGCGCACCCTTCCACATGATCATCACGGCCGAGGAGACCGGCGCCTACAAGCCGCATATGAAGGGCTTCGAGTACATGTTCGACAAGCTCGGCTGCGGCCCGGAAGACATCACGCATGTGTCGTCCTCATTCCGCTACGATCTCATGACCGCCTACGATCTTGGCATCAAGAGCAAGGTGTGGGTGAATCGCGGCCACGAACCCGCCAACCCTTACTACGAGTACACCGAAATCAAGGATATCGGCGGGCTGGCCGGCGCCGTCGGATTGGAGCCCGTTCGGGAATTCGCCTGAACGTCTGTTGCTACTGCAGCCGCGCCAGGCTGAGGCGCGCTCCACCACGTTAATGATCACCGGTTGCAGCAAGAAAGGGGCGGTTTTCACCGCCCCTTTCTTGTTGTTCCAACACTTTGGAAGCTGCAGGGGTTTCAACCTGCTCGCAAGAGAAACTAGTTCAGCCCGCCAACATGAAGCGTCTTGACCTCGAGATATTCCTCGATGCCGAGCTGGGATCCTTCGCGCCCCACCCCTGACTGCTTGACACCGCCGAAAGGCGCAACTTCGGTCGAGATCATGCCCGTGTTGAGCCCGACCATACCGAACTCCAGCGCCTCGGCAACACGCCATGACCGCTTGAGATTTTCGGTGTAGAAGTAGGCGGCAAGGCCAAACGGCGTACCGTTTGCGATCGCGATGGCCTCGTCCTCCGTCTCGAACCGGAACAGCGGTGCCACCGGGCCGAAGGTCTCTTCCGATGCCAGCAGCATCTCGGTCGTAGCCCCTCCCAGAACGACGGGCCGTGCATATTGCTTGCCCTCCGGCACCGTCTCACTCTGGGCGATGATCCGCGCGCCTTTCGCCTGTGCATCCGCGATGTGACGCTCGATCTTGTCGATGGCCGCCGCATTGATCATCGGGCCGATCTCAGTGCCGTCGTCGGTCCCCGCGCCAACCTTCATGCGGTTGACACGTTGGCTCAGCTTTTCGGCGAAAGCGTCGTAAACGCCCGCTTGCACGAGAATCCGGTTCGCGCAGACGCAGGTTTGACCGCCATTGCGGAACTTGGATGCGATCACACCCTCCACTGCATTGCTCAGATCGGCGTCGTCAAAGACGATAAACGGCGCATTGCCGCCGAGCTCGAGGCTGAGCCGCTTGATGCTATCGGCCGCGCCACGCATGAGCAGCGCTCCGACGCGGGTCGAGCCGGTGAACGAGATCTTGCGTACCGTCTCGTTAGCCATGAATTCGTTGCCGATCTCGGTGGGCATGCCGGTCACAATGTTGATCACGCCGGCAGGGATACCCGCCCGTTCCGCCAGGACGCCGAGCGCCAGCGCCGAGAATGGCGTGAATTCAGACGGCTTGATGACAACCGTACAACCCGCGGCCAGCGCCGGCGCCACCTTACGCGTGATCATCGCGTTGGGGAAATTCCATGGCGTGATGATGGCGCAGACGCCGACGGCCTCCTTCAGCACCAGAATGCGGCGATCGGCCGTGGGAGACGGAATGGTCGAGCCGCCGATCCGGCGTGCTTCTTCGGCGAACCATTTCACGAAGGAGGCGCCATAGCGGATTTCACCGCGGGCCTCCGCCAGAGGCTTGCCCTGTTCCAGCGTCAGCAGCAACGCCAGGTCCGTTTCATTTTCCAGTATCAGGCTGTGCCAGCGTTCCAGAAGCGCTCCGCGTTCGGCGTGGGTCCTGGCCTTCCAGTCCTTGAACGCCGCGTGCGCTGCATCTATTGCAGCCCTTGTCTCATCCCGGCCCATGTCGGGCACGGTTCCAAGCACTTCCAGACTGGCCGGATCGATGACATCGACAGTCGCGTTGCTGTGTGCATGCTGCCAGACATCGCCAATGAGCCCCCGCTGGCGAAACAGGTCCGCATCCTTCAGGAAACCAATCTTCGTTATTGCGTTCATGATTCTTTTCCTCTGCTCTTTCAGCTTAATCCTGCCAGCACGGCCTGCGTGATTGCTTCAGTGCTGTCCTTGCCCGCAATCGTGCCTATCCCGCGTGCGGTTGCGGACTCGATTGCCGTCATTACTTCGGCCGCGGCCTGCCCCTCGCCCAGATGCCCCAGCATCATGGCGCCCGACCAGATTGCGGCGATCGGATTGGCGATGCCGAGATGCGCGATGTCAGGCGCCGAACCGTGGACCGGCTCGAACATGGAGGGCGCACTGCGATCGGGGTTGATATTGGCGGAGGCGGCGTAACCCAGTCCGCCCTGAATGGCCGCTCCAATATCCGTGAGGATGTCGCCAAAAAGGTTCGAGGCGACGATCACGTCGAGGCTTTCAGGCGCCAGGACCATGCGGGCGGCAATGGCGTCGACGTGGTAGTGCGAGACCTCCACATCGGCATAGTCTTTCGCCACCTCGCGCGTGACCTCATCCCAGAAAACCATGGAATGTTTCTGCGCGTTGGACTTGGTGACAGATGCGAGCTTCATGCGGCGCGTCCGCGCCTGTTCGAATCCGAAGCGGAGGATCCTTTCGACACCCTCACGCGTGAAGATTGCCGTCTCGATCGCGACCTCATTGGCCGTGCCGGAATGAATGCGCCCACCGGCGCCGCAGTATTCGCCTTCCGTGTTCTCGCGGATGCACAGGATGTCGAAACCATCACGGCGAAGAGGTCCCTGAACGCCTGGCAACAGCCTGTGCGGCCGTATGTTGGCATACTGCGTGAAGCCTTTCCGGATCGGCAGGAGAAGTCCGTGAAGCGATACGGAATCGGCCACCTTCGCTGGCCACCCCACAGCGCCGAGGTAGATCGCATCGAACTTCCGTAGGATCTCGACCCCGTCTGGCGGCATCATCGCACCGGTTTCCAGGTAGTAGGCGCACGACCATGGGAACCTTGTATCTTCAAGGGCGAAACCGCCTCGCTTTGCCGCGGCCTGAAGCACCTCCCATCCAGCCTCAGTCACCTCCTTGCCGATGCCGTCGCCTGGGATGTGCGCTATCGTGTAAGCCTTCATTGAGATCCTCCTGGAGACCGATGGGCACCGATGGTCGCAGCTTGCTCAACACGGCAGCGACATTCGGCATCTCTTACCGGGTTTCATCGGGACAGTAGTCGACAGCGCGCCGCATTTTCCGCCGAGGATGAGCCGCCCGACGGCGTCGAATCGCGTCGGGCGGGACTTGGAAAGTCGATTGTTCTGGAGCCACTACGCACGCTATTCGGCCGGACCTTGAGCGTTGAGCTCAGTCGTAAACGCTGACGTAGATCTTGCGCACGGTTTCGATCGTGCGCCAGACGCCGACAAAGCCGGGCTTCATCACAAAACTGTCGCCGGTACGATAAGTCTTGGTCTCACCGCCCGTCTCCTCGATCTCGACGAGGCCTGAAACGATGTGGCAGAACTCGCAGGTAGTGCCCTTGATCGAATGCGTTTCGCCGGGCGTCGCCTCCCACACGCCGGTCAGGACCTTGTCGCCTTTCGAAGCATCCTGCGCCCAAGTCTTGAAGGATGGATTGCCCGAAATGAGCCGCTCTGGAGTTGGCAAAGCCTGCTTGGGCGCGAAGGTTGGATCTGTGTCGATCGTGATCAGAAGTGACATGTCATGCTTCCCTGGTTAGTAGCCGAGTGTCCGATCGACGAGGCCGATCAGTTCTTCTCCGGCGCGGTGGCGCCGGATATTGTCCACGACGGATTGCGCCGCGGAATCTGCTTGCGTTATGGAAGCAATGTGCGGCGTGATCGCCACCTTCGGGTGCCGCCAGAGTGGATGGTCGTCCGGCAGCGGCTCGGGATCGGTAACATCGAGCATCGCGGCGGCGAGGTGACCGTTGTCGAGAGCCTGGATCAGGGCGGTTTGGTCTAACTGCGGCCCGCGGCCGACATGCAGCAGCCTCGCCCCGGCCGGCAGGAGGGAAAAGAGTTCCGCATCGAGAATGCCGCGGGTTTCTTCCGTCAATGGCAGCAGGCAAACGAGAATGTCCGTGCGCGCGAGAAAGCCGGCAAGCTGGTCCGCGCCATGAAAGCAGGTGACGCCGTCGAGCTCCTTCCTGCTTCGGCTCCAGGCGGCGAGAGGAAAGCGAAACGGCATCAATCGCTCGATAGCCGCCTGCGCCAGCATGCCAAGGCCCAGAAAGCCCACGCGGCGCTCGGCGGCTTGCGGAGCGGCAAGACCGAGCCACGCTTGGCGCTTCTGTTGTTCACGATACGCCACCATATCCCGGTGGAGGCTCAGTACGCCGAGAACGACATATTCCTGCATCATGCGAATGATGCCGTCCTCGACCATGCGCACCAGCTTCACCTGCTGAGGCAGGCTTTCACGCTTGAACTGGTCGACGCCGGCGCCAAGCGAAAACAGCACTTCGAGATTGCGGTAGTGCTCGATATCGTCCGGCGCCGTCCAGGTCAGGAGGTAGCGCACCTTCTCCGGGTCGACACATTCGCTGCTGTGGAGAAGTTCGACGTCCGGGAGCTCACGTGCGAAAACCTTGCGGAAGACTGCTGCGCGCACTGGGTCGGAATTGAAAAGAAAGGCCATAAACCGCTCCCTCCTGCTATGCGGCAAGGCGCGTGCCGAGACGCTCGATCATGCTCTGGCAGGCAGCAAGTTCGCCGATTTCGATATATTCGTTGGCAAGATGAGCCCGGCTGATATCGCCGGGACCGCAGATGATCGCGTCGATGCCAGCCTGCTGATAGAGGCCAGCCTCCGTCCCATAACTCACTGCAGACAGGGGCTCCCGCCCCGTTAACTCGACCAGAAGGGCTGCCAAGTCACTCTCCTGAGCGAGCGAAAGCCCCGGATACGCGCTCAATTCATGCCACGCCACCTCAAAGCCTCTGTCGCGTAAAGCGGCGAGTTCGGCCTTTACGGGCTCGAGCAAAGATGATGGGGAAACACCCGGCACGGCGCGGACCTCGATATCGGCGGTGCAGCGATCGGGTATGATGTTGACGGCTTGGCCGCCGGCAATAACCCCGACCTGCAATGATGAGTATGGAGGCGCGAAATCCGTGTGGAACGGCCCGTTTGCGAGGGTCTGGCCATAGGCCACGAGCTGCGTGACGAGACCTGCCATAGCGTGCACTGCATTCAGTCCGAGCTCAGGTCGTGAAGAATGGCCGGACCGTCCGATCACCTCGAGCCGCGCAGCTGCCTTGCCTTTGTGCCCCCGCACGGCTTCCATCTGGCTCGGCTCACCGATAATCGCGCCAAGCGGCTTCTCGCACAGGTTTGGCAGGGCGGCGATGAGATGGGGCACACCACGGGCACCTGCTTCCTCGTCATAGGAGAATGCGAGATGAATGGGCCGCTGCAAGTTCATCGCGGCAAGCCGCGGCAGGGCAGCCAGCACGCAAGCGAGAAAGCCCTTCATGTCGGAGGTGCCCCGACCATGGAGCCTGGCGCCGTCTTGGCGCAGTACGAAGGGATCCGAATTCCATTCCCGTTCCCCGGCCGGCACCACATCCATGTGGCCTGACAAGATGTAGCCGCGGGTGCGCCGAGGTCCGATTGTGATAAACAGGTTGGACCGATCGCCTTCGGGGCCGCGAAGGACAGTCACTTCTGCACCGACCGCCTCGCAATATTCACGCACCCAGTCGACGATCGCGCCATTGGGCGAGCCCACGACCGAGGGGAACGCGATCAGCCTCGCAAGAATCTCTTCGACATTCACCGGGCGCCGCTCCACTCGCAGTTCGCTGGATGCAACAAGTGTGGCAGCAGGCGAGAGCATTCCGTGCCGAATGAAGCTATGCTTTGGCCGAAGATTTCGAATATCGGTCTGTAACCAGCGAAACCTGCTGGCTTTCGGATGCAATCATAGGGCAAAAGACGGCTGCGGAACCGCCAGCGGCGTCAGGACGTGGGGCGCGAGCACGGGACTTGGATAAGGAGCGGGTCGACTGAAATGCAGAGATCAGTGCGCCTGAAGTCTTTCGAACTGGTCGCGCGGGACATCGACGAAGTCGAAGTCGATCTGCTCCACGCGCTCTCGATCTCAGTCCGCTGGCCGCATCGGCCGAAGGACTGGGACATTCTGCGCCGCGCGGGCCGCGGCATCGTTGCCGTAGACGGCATTGGCCGAGTTTTCGGCAGCGCGATGTGGTTTCCGCAAGGGGATGATTTCGCCACCATCGGCGTGGTGATCACAACGCCCCGCACACAAGCGCAAGGCGGCGGCCGATGGCTCATGGACCAGGTGCTCGAGCAGTGTGGCGATCGCAATTTGGCGCTCAACGCCACCCATGCCGCCTATCCCCTCTATGTCTCACTCGGTTTCACGACCGAGGGAATTGTATTCATGCGCCAAGGGGAGGTTCCGCCGGCACTCTCGGCCCCGCCGGCCTTGGACGGTGAATTGCAGGCGTTGCCGAGCGAGAGGCTGACGGAGATCATTGCGCTCGACAGGCGCGCATTTGGGACAGACCGCGAGAGGCTGCTCGCATTGCTTTCAGCGAATGCTTCAATCCAAACTTTGAGCCGCGGCGGCGAGATCGTCGGCTATTCTATGTGTCGCGAGTTTGGACGTGGTTATGTGATCGGGCCGATGGTCGCGCGCAGCGATCTGGACGCGGTCCATCTCACCGGCGTTCATATGAGAAATCTTGCAGGACGCTTCGTCCGAGTGGATACCAGGGAAAAGGATGGCGTGTTTGCCACGTTTCTCGAGCAGAGCGGCCTCGGCATTGCCGAGACTGTCACGACCATGTCCAAAGGGCGCCGATTCCTGAACCGGGAAGAAAACGGACCGTGGGTTTATGGATTGGCCGGCCACGCATTGAGCTGAGGACGTCACCACAATGCGGGCGAAAGGCGTCACTGCAGATTGGGGTGGTGCGGTTTCCAACGATTATGCCTGGCTCGCCCATGGGGTCATATCCGACCTCATAACGCTCGGCGAGACGACAGAACCAGTCCTGATCAAGGTCGGTATCGCGTCGGCGATATGAGACGAAGCAGCCGCAGTTCCGGACTGCCAATTATGCGACTTTCGAGGCACAAACCATGAACACTGCGGCGCAGTGCTTTTGGATTTCTAATCGCCACTTAGTCGGCGTCGCATGTTCCGAAATGACCGGATTAAGGCCTAAAACTGCCTGGCGGCTTCAGGGACGGGCCGAGCTGACGTTCGTCCAACTGCCGTTGAACTTCAGGTTCCGACAGTCACAGGCATCGGAAGTTGCAAGATACGTAATCGAACTAAAGTCCGGCATCGATTAGTTCGCCCAGAATTTTTCCGCCAATAACAATCCGGTCCACCGCATCGATGGGGCTATTGGCCGACATCTTGGGTATAGAGAGCAGGTTATTGGAAATGCCATATTTTGCGGCTATGGCGAGATAACTGATATTCTGCGCCGCATCCTCTGGCGGAACCACTTGGTAGCCGTCAGGAATACACTGGATCTTCGTTCCGCTCCTGGTCAGCACCATCAGCCGCGGAATGTGCGCGTAACCGTTGAACCGGTCACGCACGGAATCTTCGGGCGCGCCAGCGTGCTTGATGATCGCCGAAAGAAATGGATCGCGGTAGTTGCTGTTAAGTTGCGTTTTGTCCAACATGCATAGGCCATAGCCCAGTTCACGGTCATTACCGACATAGATACCCGAATTGCCGTCGCGCATGATGGGATATTTGACCAGATACCAGCGCCAGTCATAGCCATCCGAAGCTGGTGCGGCGGCCAGGTAGTCGGCAATCACGCCCTCCAGCAAGGTCTTTGGCTCACTCGTCGATTGCGACAGCCGGTCGAGCAGGATCGCCAGGATGTCCCGAGTCCGCTTGGCATCCTCGCGGTTGCCCCGCGTCAATACTTCACGCCAGGATGTCGCATTGTCTTTGGCACTGCCGAAATAAAACCGTGCCCCCTTGGGCCTGCTGTAGTTTCCCACCGACAGCAGGGCTGCCGTCAGTGTGGGCCACAGGGCCTTGTCAGAGAAGCAGCTCTCGAATTTTGCGGCGCGAGCATTGAAGGTCGCCGCATCGACATCGAGGTCGAAGGCGATCAGGGAGCCGCGCAGCAGGGTATGATCCTCGAGGCGCAGCAGTGCCGCCTCAATGGCCGGTTCCCGGATGATGGCGGCGACCTTATCATTCTCGTCCCCGACTTGCCCGGTATTGAACGTCGTCAGCCGCAAGGCATTTGTAATGTCGGGTTCGCTGACAAGAGTCTCCACGTCTTTGATTAATCCGGGCATGTTTTCGAGGCGCAACTCGTTGGGCGAGGCCTCGATCAGATTGCGCAGCATGCGCAGCCGCCGCGGGAAGTCCGTGGTTTTCTCACTACGGTGGATGATAAAGGCATGCAGCAGGAGCGTCTCGGGCCAGCCGAAGCGACGACCGCCCTCACGTCGCTCATAACTGTTGCAACATTGCTCGAACAGGTCCACCTGATCACGGAAAACTGGCAGGCCGAAGGTCGCGTCCGACGTATTGCTGCGCATCTGCGACCCGAAATAGGCAGCAATGTCGATATCGCTCCAGATGTCGATGGACCGGGCGAGCCAGTCCAGATTGTCCGCGGCCGCCGTATTGTTGGCGGGCCCGAACAATTGAACGGTCAGCTCGAACGCGTCGTCCCGGGCAAATTGGCCCTGCCGCCATAGCGCAATCTCCATCACGAATTCGAGGTACCGCAGCATTTCGTCGTCAACGAGATTGTCCCTGCCGCGGTAGACCCAGAAAAGGTCCGACCAGGCCGTATCCATTTTCCGGGCGAATTCATCTGCCTTCGGCAGACTGGTCGTTATTTGCTCAAGCCGCGCCTTGAAGTTTTCGAATGACGTTAGCGGCTTTCCCCGCGAATTCATCTTGATGTAGAGCGCATTGCCCTCCGCGGCGCTTTTGAGCGGCAAGACGTGAAACGATACCGCAGGCCGCGCCTTGTCAGTCAGGCGCGCCCATGCCTGTTGGAAATCCGCGCCGCCGAAGTGAGCATGGATGGTGTCCAGCATTCTAAGCATGGATTGCACGGTCGGATCATGGTTCCAGGTGTGCAGATACCAAGCTTGGTCGGTCAGCCATTGAGACACGGTGTCTGGCCCGGCAAATGCATGCCGGCCCAGCAACTCGCAGAACAGTTCGGCCGTCGGACGGGTGGAATAACGGAAGCGCGTCCAGCTGTCATCCGGCGATAGCCGTCCGGTGCGGGATGCTAGATACCAATGCAGCAGAAACAGCGTGGTCAGCCTCTGCTGACCGTCGAGCGGCTTCAACGTGCCATGGTCGAGGTCGCCATAGACGAAATCGAGGCTGATGGGGTGGTCGTCGACGATGGCCTTATGGAGGGACTTGACGAAGGAACTGCGGATTTGGGACGCGGTGCTGTCGCTACGTCCCTGTGCGTAGTCGCGCTGGATGAGAGGCACCTCAACCTGATCGATCTGCGTACCGCCGTCCCGCGCCTCGAACAAGTGCGCATAGGAAGTAATGAAGCTTTCCCGCATTAGACTGGCGCCTTGAGATAGGGACCGAGCAGATTTTCGAGCGCCGCAGAATAGGCCTCCCGATCCTGCAGGCTCCAGAAATAGGGTTTGCGGGCGCTATGGTCGCCGAAATATTTAAGGAAGACCTGCCGCGTGCAGACAGGGATGTAAGCGCCTGCCTTGTCCATCGCGAGCAGGGCCTGCCGCTTAGCTTCAAAGGCCGAATTGCTCAGCACGCTGTTCTTGCCGCTCTGCAGCAAGGCGAGATTGGCGATGCCATGCATGTCATTGGCCATATTGGCAGCGCCCACGGCCTGGTCCGTCGCGGTCAGCAGGTCGGTCACCGCTACGGAAAGCCGCTGGAATACCAAATTGGTGATGGGCCGGGAGACAGCCATCAGTTCGGCGAGCAGGCTGTCGCGCTGATTCAGAAACTCGTCGCTGATCGGCAGGTCGGCCAGCACCTTGCGATGCAGAGCGAGCCAGCTGTACCACTCCTCCTCGTTCCGCAGCACTTCCGAATTCTGGGCGTGGATATGCTCTAGCGACCAGTTGTCACCATGATGCGCCGCGAAGGGAAAGCGCTCGCCCGACATGTCGCGGTGGCGTATGGTCTCGACATTCATCAACAGTAATGCCTGCTGGCATTTGTTACGGCCGGCCCCACCCTCATAGCTGAGCTCGGCAAGCGCCTTGCGGCTGAGGTCTAGCTTTTCTCCAATCCGTCCGACCAGGGCTCGGGTGAATTCGCTGACCAGTTTGCCCCGTGCCAAGGTGAGTATCTCCCCAAAGCTGTCTCCGCTGGCGATCAGGAAACCGATCCGGTGATACAAATGATGATCCTCGAACCAGCCCAGCACGCGGGCGTGCAATTCCACCACCGCGTTCCAGAAGTTCATGGGATCGCGCGTGATCGCAGCCCTCAGCTTTTCGAAAGTCTGGCGCTGGCCATGCTGTGCATCGGATAATTGCTGCTGATCGGCGAGCGTATCGAGCAGCAGGGTGATCCGCGTGGGGTAATCGTCGCCCTGCCGATTGGAGATGAAGGCCCAGATGTCGGGGCGACGGAGGTCGCGCTCGATGCCGTCCCATTGCGCGGCGACCGAATAGGCGCGGTCCGCACGATGCTGCGGTGCCTGTACCTGCGTCAACAGATGAGCCTTAACCAGTTCAGCGTCGGTAAGCGGAATGCGCCCGACATTGAGCCGGGCAAACAGGGCAATCGGATCCTCTTCGGCGCCCGTCTCATACCGGATCACCTCGACCCCGTCCTTGAGCCAGATGAACAGTTTGTCGGCCCGTTCCTGCTGCTTGTGCTCGTCCGGACCGAACCAGGCTTCGATTTCAGCATAAGCCGCGTAGAGAAAATGAAAATCGATATTATCCTCGGCCTGCGCATTATCCGGCGCCCTGAGAAACTCGGCGCTCTTGTTACGCGTGTCGTAAACGATCGAATACTGGGGGCCGAACTTTTTCAGCTCCGATCTCTGCATGAACAGATAGATCAGGTAGAGCGTTGTCAGGCGCTGCTGTCCGTCGATTAGTTCCCATTCGTTCTCGCCGATGGCCCGAACAACGATCGGCTGCAGCCGATACGGTTGACCTTTACTTTCCCAAATGTCCTCGAGCAGTTGGTGGACTTCGTGCCTGCCCCAGCGATATCCGCGCTGATAAGCGCAGATGCGGAATTGCCCCTCTATATCCCCGACATTCATGGTCGAGAGGGCAGTCGTCATTGGTGCCTCGTCGTCAGGCATTTGGTGTGTTGGGAGCATGAATTGTTCTGGCCGGCCCATGAACAAGCGAGGATTGTGACTTGGTGCGGCAGCATTGAAACGAACTTATGCCACGGCCCGAATCGGGTGGGTTGACGAGATCAGAAATGGACGTGCAAGTCACCAACATTGTCCGGCTCCAGATTTCGCGGTGATCTCTGGAATGACTGACATTGGGCGCAATGCGGCTATGCACGGCATCACCGCGATTGTTTGCTTCGTGCCAAAAAAGGGGCGACCACTTATGGTCTTGAAAGGAGCGGACCAAAGACCCCCCAGTTGAACGCGCAGTCCGGCCCCAAACGGCAGCCGCGCAGCTCAGCGAAACGTGGAAGCAAGCGCGGCCGCCCTCATCGACCAGTCGCCTCACCACGAATACCTGCAGACAGGCAAATTTCCTCAGCCAGGTGCCAGAAGCGTACTGTACCGGCGGCAAAGATTACATCCCTTCAGCGGCCGACAACTGTCGAGTGACGGATGCGCCTCGTATTTCGTATATATTTACGCTGCTGAAAAACGAAGCGGACACCATAGCGAGAATTTACTTTCAAATTCTGGTCGCAAAGTTCTATCGTGAATGAAAATAGGGGATGGGGCATGGAAACGAGTTCGGACACTGGCGACGCCGCCGGTATATCAGCCGCGCCCGTAATAGAAGTAGTGGCTGACATCGCGGCCAGCTTTACATATGCATCCTTCCAAAATGCCATTCCGGTGATCCGGTCCATCTCTCTCAATAACCCAACCCAGCAGGGCTTCGAAAAATGCACTCTCGAGCTGACATCGAACCCCCCTTTTTTGCGCGCCAAAAGCTGGACAATTGATCGGATCGTTGTTGGCGACCGGCTTCCCTTAAGCGATCGAAAGATCGATCTCGACGCCAGCTATCTGGCCGGGCTCAACGAGGCTGAGCGCGGAGAGATAACGTTGCGCCTGACCTCGGGAGGTGCAGTACTGGCCGAGCAGCGCGTTGCGGTGCGCCTGCTTGCCCGCGACGAATGGGGTGGCGTCATCGATATGGCGCAATTGCTGCCTGCGTTCGTCATGCCGAACGACCCGGCGATCGCAGGACTGCTGCGTTCCGCAGCGGAGCGGCTCGCAGCGCATGGTCATGCCTCCAGCCTCGATGGCTATCAAAGCGGGAATCCGCAACGCGCATTCATGCTGGCGGCCGCAATTTATTCGGCCGTTGCCGGTCTATCTCTGCATTATGCTGAGCCACCTGCCAGTTTCGAAAGCCGAGGCCAAAAAATCCGACGTCCCTCGACAATTGTTGCGGAGAGGCTGGCTACCTGTCTCGATGCCAGTCTGTTGTTCGCCTCCGCCTTGGAGGCGACGGGGCTGCACCCAGTCGTGCTTATGTTCCAGGGCCATGCTGCTGTCGGCGTCTGGATGACGCAAAAGACGCTCGCCAACGCCATCGAAGCCGATGCCATGGAGATCCGCAAGGCGCTGGCATCGCGCGAACTGATCATATTCGAGACGACCGGCGTAACGCATCGGCCGGCGATGACGCTGGAGGCTGCGCAACGGGCAATCGAGCAGCGGCTCGATGAAACGCAGGTAGGCACCTTTGTCGCCGCTATCGATATCCGCCGCTCGCGCAGCGGCGGCATTACGCCGCTTGCCTCGCACGAACCGATGCGTCGCAGCGTGGATGCAGAGGTGGCAACCGAAATCGCGTTGCCGTTGCCAGCCGCACCGGCCGTGGTAGCCCTGCCGGTCGAGATCGTCGAGGTAAAGCCGACGACAGCGGCCGGACGGATCGACCGCTGGCAGAAAAAACTTCTTGATTTGACACTGCGGAATCGCCTGCTCAATTTTCCGGACTCCAAGAAGACAATTCCGTTTCTTTGTACTGACGTCGGCTACCTCGAGGACCGCCTGATGGCGGGCGCTTCGATCCGGCTGATTTCGCTGCCCGAACAGAATCCACTGGGCGAGCGGGATGCTGCCCTCTATCGCGAGGTGCACGGACGTGACCTGCAGCGCGGTTTCGCAGCAGAAGCGCTCCTGCGCGACGAGCTCCCGTCGACGCTCGATGGGCGCCAATTGGAATCCCGGCTGATTGATCTTTACCGGCAAGTGCGCAACGACTTTGCCGAGGGCGGCGCAAATACGCTTTTCCTGGCGGTCGGCTTCCTGCGCTGGAAGAAGAAGCCGGAGGACGAGCGCAGCTATCGCGCACCATTGCTGCTCGTACCGGTCAAAATCGAGCGCCGCAGTGCGACATCGCGTTTTACCTTGCGCTTCCATGAAGATGAACCGCGATTCAACGCAACCTTGTTGCAGTTTCTTGAACGCGACTTCGAGCTCAAACTGCCACAGTTTTCCGCTGAGCTGCCCGAGGACGAAAGCGGCGTTGATGTGCCGCGGCTGCTCGGTCTTATGCGCCAGGCAGTGCGCGATGTCCCCGGCATGGAGGTGGTGGACGAGACGGCGCTCTCAACCTTCTCTTTCGCCAAGTTTCTCATGTGGAAGGATCTAGTCGAGCGTACCGATGCGCTGCGCGAAAACCGTGTCGTGCGCCATCTGATCGACACGCCGGAGATAGCGTTCGAGGGCAATGGCGCATCATTCCGAGACGAACGTGACCTTGATCACCACTATGCTCCGTCGGATATCGTTTCGCTGTTGCCGGCCGACTCTTCACAGACCGCCGCAAGCCTTGCCGCCGCCGAAGGTCGCGACTTTGTCATCATCGGCCCTCCCGGCACTGGCAAGAGCCAAACCATTGCCAACATGGTTGCCAACTGTCTTTCAGTCGGCAAAACCGTGCTGTTTGTCGCCGAAAAGACGGCAGCACTCGATGTCGTCTATCGTCGCCTTCGCGAACATGGCCTGGGCGCGCACTGTCTCGAACTCCATTCCAGCAAGGCGGACCGGCGCAACTTTCTCAACCAGCTCAGGAACAGCTGGGAAAGCAGCATACGCGTGGACGGAGCCGAATGGATCGCGGTCAACGAGCGGCTTCGCGTCCGCCGCGACGAACTCAACGCCTATGTCGAAGCGCTGCATCGGCGCCATGTCAATGGTCTGACGTCTTATCTGGCGCTCGGCATTGCGCTCAAGAATAAGCGGCACCATGCTCCGAAATTGTCCTGGCCATCGCGCGATTCCCATGACGAGGCAAACCGGCTAGCCCTGGAGCATATTGCCGCCGAAACAGGTCTCGCATTTCAGTCGGTGGAGATGCGACCGATCTTGCGTCTCATAGATGTCACCGAGTGGACGTCGGGCTGGCAGGACAATTTGCTCGAAGCGGCAAAGGCGCTCAGAAGTGCGTCCGAGGTTCTAGCCACCGCACTGGACGCCTTCCTGGCGAGCATAGGCCTGCGCGCCAAAGGCGATGCGCCAAAAGCCGAGCTCGAAGCGCTGCGAAAACTGGCAGGGGTGCTCCAGGATAGTGCGGGTTATGACCTCAGCATCGCCTTTGATCGAGATTTCGCCCAGTTGCGGGAAGCCGTGGCGGCTCTCAATGACGCAATCGGGAGCTACCGCACGTCTCATTCAGGCCTGTCAGCACACTATGACCAGGAAGCTGTTGCGCGCATACCGGTAGACGACATCGAGCAGCAATGGCAACGAGCCGTCGCTGCGTTCTGGCCGAACAGTCAGTTGGGCAAACGCAAAGTCCAAAAGCTGCTTCAGTTCTACGTCACAGAAGGCATGGCCGATCCTCAGCAGGACTTGCCGCTGTTGCGCGTGATGCAGGACCGCCGCGCCGCTGTCGAAGCCAATATCCTGTCCGGCAAACCGATCGGATTTGTTGGACTTGATACCGACACCCACCGTATCGGCCAGATACTCTCGATGGCCGAAAGGCTTCGACAGACGCTACGGCTGCCCGGCCTTGGCACTGAGGATCTGAGGGCACTTCTACAAGCAACCGCACCGAGCCTGCGAAGCGGTGCAGCAGATAGTACGATGAGGCAAGGGGCAGCCCGCTTCCTTGCGGCCACTGCGGCATTCGAGGCTGCAAAGGCCCAGTTTGCAATCCACGCTGGAAACGCGCCGCCGTGGGCAGGACATGACAACCCGCTGACCGAATTGATGAGCACGATGGGAGACTTGCTCGATGCCCGACATCTCTTGCGAGACTGGACGTCGTGGTGCGGCATTCGTCGCAGGGCCGTGAGCCAGAATCTGGGAGCGCTGGTCGACGATATAGAGGTGGGTCTGGTGCAGCCAAGCGAGGCTCAATCCGCGTTCCGGCTAGCCTATGTGCGCTGGTGGCTGCCGGCCACGCTCGATGCCGATCCGGTGCTGCGGAATTTCCGGCGCTTCCAACACGAGCATGCCATCGAAGATTTCCGGGAAATCGACGATCTTGTCCGCGCTCAAGCAAGCCTTCGCGTCATCAGTGCCATCGCTCATAGTTTGCCGGCTGTGCAAAGCGTCCCTCGCAATTCCGAGTTGGGCCTGTTGCGTCATCAGATGGAATTGCAGCGGCCCAGCCGGTCAATCCGCGAGATGATTGGCGCGATGCCGACGAGCTTTGCCAAGCTCGCGCCCTGCATGCTGATGTCGCCTCTTTCAATCGCGCAATACCTACCTCCTGACCAAGCGCTGTTCGACGTTGTGATTTTCGACGAAGCTTCGCAGATCACCACCTGGGACGCGGTCGGTGCCATCGCGCGAGCCCGTCAGACCATTATCGTAGGCGATCCCAAGCAGTTGCCGCCCACCAATTTCTTTGGCCGCAACGTGGAGGACGAGGAAGTCGTCGAGCACGAAAAGGACCTGGAAAGCATTCTCGACGAAGCCAAGGCGGCCGGCATCCCGGTGCGTGACCTGCGCTGGCATTATCGCAGCCGCAATGAGTCGCTGATCGCCTTTTCCAACCATCACTACTATCAGAATCGGCTCATCACCTTCCCGTCCCCAACGGTGGAAGATCGGGCAGTGCAGCTGCGAAAAGTCAGCAACGGCATCTACGATCGTGGAAAAAGTCGTACCAACCGCATTGAAGCCCAAGCGGTCACCGATGAGGCGGTCAGCAGGATGCGGCGTTGGCTGACCCTTCCAGAAAAGGACCGACCCACGCTCGGAGTCATCACCTTCAACGCGCAACAGCAGTCGCTCATCCTCGACTTTTTCGACAAGGCGCGACAGACGGAGCCGGAGCTTGAATGGTTCTTTGCCGACGAGCGTATTGAACCCGCCATCGTCAAGAATTTGGAAAATGTCCAGGGCGACGAGCGTGACATAATCCTGTTTTCGATCACCTTTTCGCAAGATAATGCCGGCAAGCGCAGCATGGATTTCGGCGCGCTGAATCGGGACGGCGGCGAACGCCGGCTGAATGTCGCGGTGACGCGTGCGCGGCAGGAACTGATCGTATTTTCAGGTTTTACCACCGACCAGATCGACCCCAACCGAACCAAGGCGATCGGCGTACAGCATCTTAAAGCCTTCCTCGATTTTGCCGAACGCGGTGCTGTGGCATTGCCGGCGCAGGAACGCGGATCGGTCGGAGCCCTGGAATCCCCTTTCGAGGAGGCCGTAGCCGCCGAGCTTGAGAAGCGCGGATGGACCATCGTTCCTCAAGTCGGCATTTCTGGCTTTCGAGTGGATCTAGGAATCCGGCATCCCGACCTCGCCGGCGCCTATCTGGCTGGGGTCGAATGCGACGGCGCGACCTATCACAGTTCTGCCACGGCGCGAGATCGAGACAAGGTCCGCGAGCAGGTCCTGCGAGGCCTCGGGTGGAACATTGTCCGGGTATGGTCAACCGATTGGTGGTTTGATCTCGAAGTTTGCACCGAGAGGCTTCATGCCAGCCTGGCCGCGCTGCTCGAGAAAAGCCGTTGCAAACAGGCTGGACAACAGGAAAGTGAAGCCGCGATCCATTGGGACATGGGACATAAGGTCGACCCCATGGACCCATTGCCAGCCGAAGACCTAGCATCGGCCGGAGAACCGGAACATCCGTCGATAAAATCAGAGCCAGAACTTGTCGCCGCTCCCGTCGAGTCGGTAGAGCACCCATCGGCATCTGCAGCAATTTTGCCTGCTGCCGCTCATTCGGCGCATGATTCCGTACCGACGGGCGGCCGTTATCGCCTGACTGATCTAACCGGATTTTCCACCAGCCCGGATCAGTTTTACGACTTCGCCTACCGAGGCACTTTGCGGACCATGGTCGACGCGGTGATCGAACAGGAAGGGCCTCTGCGAGAAGACGTCCTTGCGCAGCGCATCGCACGGGCGCATGGCTGGCTCAGAACGGGCAACAAGATTCGGGAGCGGATCGACCTGCATCTACGCGAGTTCGATAGAACTGAAGAATCCAGCGGCAGCTTCCTGTGGAAGAGAGGGACGGTAGTCGACCTGCTTGACTATCGCATGCCGTTCGATGCCGATGCCCGCCGGTCCATTGCCGACATTCCAATCGCCGAGCTGGCCGCTGTCGTCGTTGCGGACAAAGACATTCTGGAACAGTCCGACCCCGCTCTCGACCTTGCACGTCTGCTCGGCGTCGAGCGACTTGCGGCGATATCACGCTCCCGGCTGGATGAAGCCATCGATCGCGCCCGGCGCAACCTGGCATCGGCATAGTCTCGGAGACTCCATGTTTCGATTCATCCACAGCTCCGATCTTCATATCGGCAAGCGGTTCGGCAACATGCCAGAGGATCTACGCGGGCGGCTCCGTGAAGCGCGCCATGGCGCGATCAGCCGCCTGGCAGAGCAGGCACGCATCCATGGTGCATCCACGATACTTCTGGCCGGCGATACGTTCGATACCGAAACGCCCACTCCAGCGATGTTGCGGCAGGCCATGGCCGAGATGAGCCAGAGCGCGCCCCTGCGCTGGATATTGCTGCCCGGCAACCATGATTCCCTGTTGGCTGATCAATTGTGGAGTGCAACGGGCAGCGTTGTGCCGGATAATGTCCTGCTGGCGATCCGGCCCGAAGTCTCGACCATTGCCGCAGGCGTGGCGCTACTGCCTGCCCCGTGTACGACCCGCCGGCCCGGTCGCGACCTTACCGAGTGGATGGACAGCGCCGTGACGCCGCAAAGCGCCATCCGGCTTGGCCTTGCTCATGGCGCCATTCAGACCTTTTCCGAGGATTCCGCAGCGTCCGACATCATTGCGCCAGATCGCGCGGCCAAGGCCGGTCTCGATTACCTGGCGCTGGGCGACTGGCACGGCCCCGTCGTCATCAATGAGCGCAGCCGCTATAGCGGTGCGCCAGAACCTGACCGTTTCAAACATGACACACCCGGGCAAGCCCTTGTCGTTTCCATTGCCGGGCCCGGCGCCATGCCGGAGATCGCGGCCGTCGAGACGGCCAGCTTTTCCTGGAAAACCGCTCCTCTGCATCTGCTGTCTGGTGACGACAGCGCGGCGGCATTTGAAACGTTGCTTCCACCGGCACATCTGCGGCGTCAGACTTTGGTGCGAATTGCCGCGTCTGGCCGGGTGCGGTTAAGTGGGCGAACCGTCCTTCAAGCGGCGATCGCGGCAGCCGCGCCCGATTTCGCCTATCTGGAGCTGGACGGGGACGGGCTCGCGACCGACTGCGAAAGTGGCGATTTGGATCGGATCGATCGCTCTGGTGCCCTTCGCGAGGCAGCGCAGGCACTGTTGGATGAAAGCAGCGACGAAACCCGGTCGGCTGTCGAACGCGACATATCGCGAGAAGCACTGGTTCGGCTGTTCAGCTATTGCGAGGCGATGGGATCATGAAACTTACGGCCCTTCGGCTCCACAACGTCAAACGGTTCGCCGGGCAAGGCGTCGCCATCGAAAACATCGGCGACGGCGTCAACGTCCTTTGCGCGGTCAATGAGTTCGGCAAATCAACCTTCTTCGAAGCGCTGCACGCACTCTTTTTCCAGCCTCATACGGGCACACCCGAAGGCGTGCGACTGTTGCGGCCTTATAGTGGGGGCAATCCGGTGGTGGAGGCCGACATCACCACTTCAGAAGGACGCTATCGGCTTGCCAAACAGTTTTATGGCGGCAAGCTGGCCAGCGTTATTGACCTCGACGGCGGGCGACTGTTGGCTCAAGCCGATGAGGCCGAAGCCTTTATCGGCAAACTAATCCATGGCGGAAGCGCAGGACCGGCAGGATTGCTCTGGGTTCGCCAAGGGGTCACCGGCATCGAAAGGCGCAGCAAGAACGAGGAGGACGGCGAAAAACGCGTGCGCGAAAGCCTATTGTCCTCGGTTCAGGGGGAAGTTGAAGCCCTGACCGGCGGGCGGCGCATGGCCGAAATCACCGCGGCGTGCGAAGAAGAACTCTATAGCCTGGTCACATCAACGCTGCGTCCCAAGAGTGGTGGTCTCTATGCGGCAGCGCTGGATGAGCGTGATAAGCTGCTCAAAGACGAGCAGCGTCTCAGCGCCGAAGTCACCGGTCTGCGCGATGCGCTCGACAAGCGGCGCATGGCGTTAGCGCGTCTGTCTGAGCTTGAAAACCCCGAAGAAGGCGCCACCCGGCGGGAAGCCATCTCGGCCGCGGAAGCCGCAGTCGAGGCCGCCAAATCGCACAGCGAAGCCTTGAAAGCAGCCGAGGCGGAAGCTGCCCTGGCTGCAATTCACCACGACGCGGCGCAGCAGGCCCTCGATAGTTTTCGGGCCGCGCTCAAACGAGCCGCGGATTTGCACCAGCAGTCGACTATTGCGCAGCTTCGCCGCAGTGAGGTTCTCGATCGTCGCGCTTCAGCCATCGCCGAAAACGAACAGGCGATGGCCGAGGTTCAAGCAGCCGAACAGCAAGAGCGCGAAGCTCGCGAATTGCTCGCGCGGCTGGATGCGACACTTTTGGCGCGTGACGCTGTCGAACAACTGGCGGGCTTGGACAACCGGTTGAAACAAGCCGAAGTCGCCAGAACCCAGATCGAAGATGGAGAGGCAGCACTGGCGATGTTGGCGGTGCCGGAACAGGCTGTCGAGCAGCTGCAAGCGCTCGAAATCGAGATCGCCGGCCTTCGTGCAGCTCACCTGGCAACCCTGCCGACGCTATGCATGGAATACCGGGACGGCGCCGCCGATTTGGTGACGATCGATGCCAGACCCTTGCCCCATGCAGAAGACCAAAGCTTTGCTGGCACCGTGCGCCTGGATATTGCCGGCATCGGAGCCTTGACCCTCCGATCGAATCGGCCGCAGCTGGCCGAGCGGACCATCGAAGACGTCGAAGCGAAGCACCGCAGCCTGCTTGCGTCCCTCGGTGTCGACTGCCTCAGGACGGCACGCCAGCGCCTGGTGGAAGCGCGCGACAAGGCTGCCGAACTGGGCTTGGCGTGTCAGCGGCTTGCCGATCTGGCGCCCAAGGGGATACAGCAATTGCACGAGGAGCTTGCTCGTCTGAGTGCCCTCGGGGGCGTGGACCTCGAACTCAATGTCGATCCGGAACAGATCCGGCAACATCATGCCGCAGCCGAACTGCGTGTGGCGACAACACGTAACAGCGTGCGCGAGGCCTTGCCTTTGCGCAGCCATGCCGACGAGGCTGTCATGGCCGCGGAGACTGCTTACGTGACCATCCAGGCGGAACTGACCAGCCTCGAGGTTATGTTGGGACCCGATGCAGCGTGCGAGGAAAAGGAGCGCTTGCTGCTCACCGAGGCCACAGCACGACAAAAGCTGCACGAAGCGGCCGGGATGCGCGCTGCTCCCCTGCGCGATGGCGCTCACGATCTCACCAGCGCCGAAGCCGTTCTACGCCGCGCCCGTTCGGTTCAGGATGCCGCCACACAGGAAGCAAGTCAGTTGCGTGTAACCCTGGCCGATCTCAATGGCCATATTCGCACTCGGTCCGACGACGCGGTGGAAGAAGCTTTGCGCGAGGCCACAGAAAAATTGGAAGTCGCTGGAGAGCGAGCGAGACGCTTCGAATTCGAAAAAGCCGTCCTCGACCGGCTGCGCACGACGCTGGTCGCTGCGCGCTCGACAGCACGCGATCTTTATCTGAAGCCGGTCATGTCCGAGCTGCGACCGCTGCTTGGATTGTTATTCGATGACATCTCCATAGTGTTCGACGAGAACACACTGTTGCCGCAGACCGTCCGCCGCAATGGTCAGGACGAGGATGTCGAGAGGCTGAGTGGCGGCATGCGAGAGCAGCTTTCGGTTCTGACCCGGCTGGCCTTCGCCCGTCTGCTCGCCGGCGACGGGCGACCCACACCGGTCATCCTAGATGACGCGTTGGTCTATTCAGATGACGATCGCATTGAGCGCATGTTCGATGCTTTGCATCGTCAATCACGCGATCAACAGATTCTCGTTTTCTCCTGCCGCCAACGCGCGTTCGCAAAACTCGGCGGAAACATTTTGCAGATGAGCGACTGGCAACCGAGTCGGTCATAAGCGGAGACGGGAGCCTCCGTCCGAAATTTGTATATGTGTTTCGGACACACTGCTTGTAGATCGTCCGAAAAACCTCTACAATTTTCGGACATGAGCAGCGACTCACCCGATCTGAAGACAGCCATGCTTGACCGCATCCGTGCCGACGCGCCGCGCAAGGTGTGGACGCCGAGTGATTTCGTGGATCTCGCATCGCGGGACGCCGTCGATAAGGCGTTGCAGCGGTTGACGAAGGCGCAAACCCTCAGGCGAATCGATCGAGGGCTCTACGATCAGCCTGGCTTCAACAAGCTCACCCAAAAAACCAACCCGCCCGATCCGCGCTCGGTCATCGACGCCGTTGGTCGACGCGACCAAACCCGGATGCTTGTCGATGGCATGACCGCAGCAAACGATCTGGGCCTGACCGACGCGGTCCCCGCAAAAATCGTGGTGCACACAGACGCCCGCCGTCGTGCGATCAAGCTCGGTAACGTCACGATCACCTTCCGTCCGACCGCGGCCAGCAAGCTGTTCTGGGCCGGGCGACCGGCGATGCGCGTCGTCCAGGCGCTTCACTGGCTCCGCGATCTCCTGGTCCGTGAAGGAGAGAGTGATCACGTCAAGCGCAAGCTCGCCAAACTCTTCGAGGATCCCGTTGCGGGCCCGCCGCTGAAAGCTGACATCACTGCGGGTATGACGGCGCTGCCAACCTGGATGTGGGTGTTTCTCAAGCCGCTTGTCGAAAACGACGCTGGCGTTGGTCGTTGGCATGTCGGTGATGATGATCATGCTGGTGCCGATGCTGATCATGATCGTCAGCGACAACAAACGAGGGACGGCGACGACGATCACGCAGCCATCGGCCGACGGAAGCTGAAACCGCACTCTGCCGACAAGACACGAACCGCCAAGCGCGGCGCAACCCGGACCGCGAAGACATGAATGCGGCTTTCGACGAGGTCCTCGCGGCAGGGTCGGACACGATGTTAAGCGCCTTCGATACGACGGCGCTGCGCCTCGGCACGGCATCTCAGAATATCGAAAAGGACTTCTGGGTCTGCTGGACGCTGGATGCGTTGTTCAATGGACTGAAAGAGGGAGGACCCCGTCTCCTTTTCAAGGGCGGAACCTCCTTGTCCAAAGGCTTCGGTCTGATCAACCGCTTCTCAGAGGATATCGACGTCACGGTGTTTCGGGATGACATTGGCGAACCGGCGACCATTGAGGAGCTTGACGCTCTGAGCGGCAAGAAACGCAAGGCGCGCCTCGATGCGATCAAGGACGCCTGCCAAGCCCACATCAACGGCCCGCTGCGCGATGAGTTGACTGCGATCCTGCAAGAAAGGCTCAAGGCTGCCGGCCTCGATACCGGGGCGGGACGGGTGGACGCCGACGATGCCGATCCCGATGGGCAGACGCTGCTGATCTGGTATCCAGCGGCGACGCCGCGATCGGATTATGTGCGAGCGGCGATCAAGATCGAGTCTGGCGCGAAATCCGCGCTCGACCCCAATAGCGAAGTGCCGATCAAACCCTATGTCGATGATGATCTGCCGGCGCTCGACCTGACCGTGCCGGCCGTGCGAACGGTCGACCCTGAACGCACCTTCTGGGATAAGATCGTCATCCTCCATGGGCTGCGACGCTGGTTCGACAAGCGCGGAGAGCTGCGTGGGGGCGGCCAGCGCGTGTCTCGACACTACTATGATCTGCACCAACTCGACGCGACGCCGGTGGGCGACGCCGCCATCGCTAATAGCGCGCTCGGCGCGGACTGCGTCGCGCATGCCCGGATGTTCTTCAATCGACCGGACTTCGATCTCGCGAGCGCCGTGCCTGGCTCGTTCGCGCTTGCACCGCATGACGCCATGATCGAACAGTTGCGCGTCGATTACAGAGCCATGAAGGGTATGATCTTCGGCGATCCTCCCGAGTTCGAGGCGGTGCTCGACAGCATCCGCTCGCTCGAGACGCGTCTGAACGAGAGGGGCGATATGGAAAGCGAGGCGTCGGGATGAACCAACTGGAGGGAGCTGCCGATGCAGGGCAAGAGGCAGACGCTCAGCGCATGCGCCAAGCGGTAGTAACACCGCTGCGCAAGCGACGCCTCAGCGGCGAACTCTACAAGCGCGACCAGAGGGTAGAAGCGCTTATCGCCGAACTGGCGGCCCTGTCGCGTGACGAGTTGATCGCCAGGGCTGCAACCAGGAACCGCTCCGATCCAGCCTACATCCCCAGCGAGTGTCTCGTCTATTTCATCCGCGCGAGCCGTCGCGACAACAACGAGATGTGGTTTGAGCGCCTCTATCGGATCTTGATTGAACGGGTAATGCGTAGTTTGTCCAGGGCGGAAAGCCCTGATGGCAAGACGGAATCGTTGACGCGCGGGGTCGTGCGCGACAAGGTGTTGGGCCGGTTCGTCGAGCTGCTGTCGGCGGATCGCGCCGCCTATGTCGACAAGATCGACTACTTCGAGGTGCGTTTCGACGGCGCGCTGGCCAGCCTGCGGCGCGATGCTCAGGAGCAGGCCTGGCGCAACGAGAACCGTTCCCGACCGCTCGAGTATGACGAGGAAACCGGTGAGTTGTCACCGGAAGTCGAGGCGGCTGCCGGGGCTCACGACCCGTTTGCCTTGTCAGATTTAGACGATCCGGCTTACCGGTTACGCCTGGATGCGGCGATTGCGGCTCTACCGATAGAACAAAGCAGGATCATTCACATGCTGAGACAGGGCTTCCCTATCGACTCAAAGGAGCCGGACGTCATGACCATCGCCCAGGCCCTAGGCCGCTCCGAAAAGACCGTCCGAACCTATCGCGATAAAGCCTTCGCCGCCCTGCGAGCTGCCATGGCCGATGGAGAAGACCGGTGAGCCCGGCAGGAGAACGTCCAACCCGCGAGTCTGTGCTTGACGCGTTCGCGGTCGAGAGCGAGCCTGGCCGGTCAACCTTGGAGCGCTATTTGCGGCTTTATCCGGAATATGCCCGAGAGCTCGTCGATCTGTCGCGCGAGCTTAGCCGCGACGTCTACGACGATGACGCGCCGCTGGCCGCTGCCGATCAGGCCCTCCTCGACGCTGCCTGGTCGCAACACGCCGCGGCCATGCCGGCGCCGATGACCGACCCCTTCGTGGCGCTGACGGTCGCCGATTGGCGTGCCGTCGCCCAGCGTCTTGACGTGCCCCGGCAGGTCGTGACCGCGCTGCGCGAGCGACGGATCTCCCTCATCAGTATCCCGCGACGGTTTCTCGGGATGTTGGCCGAGGCGGTGAGCAGTTCGGTCACACAGTTGGAATTGTCCTGGGGCCCCGCGCAGCTGGCCGCCGGGCGCAGCTACAAGGCCGACGGCAAGCCCGCGATCGGCGGGCAGGTCACTTTCGAGCAGGTGCTGATCGACGCAGGCGTCCCGGCAGAGAAGCGCACCCGGTTGTTGGCAGAGGCGGATTGAAATGGACAGCGTGGAGCTCGCCAGGCAAGTCGCCGCCGAGCTTCATGCTCGCCTGGTTGCTTCCGGCGCCGATCGCTGGTCGCCCTATGACTTTGCTGTCGCCGAGGCCAGGCGACGGGGGATTGATGTCGAACCGACGGCCGCTGGGGCAGCCGTCCTCAATGGCGGCCGTGCGACCTTCGTCACCGACGACGACCTGATCCTTCACGAGAATGTCGGCTCGCGGTTCGAGCAAGCCTTCCTGGTCGCCCACGAGATTGGTCATGCCGAACTCGGCGACGATCCTGAGGGCGAGCCAGTACCGGCGATTGATCCCAGCCGCGCCGCAGAGCCGTCGCCGGTTGGAATGGATCGGGTTGTCGACTATGGCCGCAGGCAACGCCGTGAGGTCCAGATGGACCTGTTTGCACGCGAGCTGCTGCTACCGCGCCCGCTCGTCCGCACACTTCATATTGACGAAGGGCTCTCCGCGTCCGCCATTGCCGCGAAGCTCGGCGCGCCATTCGAGATGATCGCGCAACAGCTATTCGATGCCTTGCTGCTGCCGCCAGTGCCACCTGTGACGGCGGCGACGCATATCGAGCGGCCGCTGAATTCGCTGCAAGCCTCGGCGGCGGCTCATCGCGGCGAGGCGTATCTGCTTGAAGCGGGTCCTGGCACTGGCAAGACGCAGACGTTGATCGCTCGCGTCGAAGGCCTTCTGGAGGAGGGTGTCGATCCGCGGCGCCTCTTGCTTCTGACCTTCTCCAACAAGGCGGCGGGAGAGATGGCGGAGCGGATCGCCCGCAAGCGACCCGAGGCTGCCGCCGCGATGTGGATCGGCACGTTCCACGCATTCGGTCTCGATATCATCCGTCGTTTCCATGCAGAACTCGGCCTGCCGAAAGATCCGCGGATGATGGATCGGACCGAGGCGGCCGAGCTCCTCGAGGAGGAGTTCCCGCGCCTGAGGCTTACTCATTACCGCAATCTCTACGATCCGACCCAGATCATCGCCGACATGTTGGCCGCCGTTTCCCGGGCAAAAGACGAGGTGGTCGACGCCGAAGCCTACGCCGCACTCGCCGGCGCAATGCTTGCGAAAGCCGGGGACACGCGCGACGTCGCTGAACGCGCCGGCGAGGTAGCCCGCGTCTACGCCGCCTATGAACAGCTCAAGCGCAACGCACACTGCATCGACTTCGGCGACCTTGTCGCATTGCCGGTGCAACTGCTCGAGAAGGACGTCGCCATCTGTGCAACGCTACAAGCGCAATATGACCATGTCCTGGTGGATGAGTATCAGGACGTGAACCGCAGCAGCGTGCGGTTGCTGCATGCGTTGCGCCCAGATGGCCGCAACCTCTGGATGGTCGGTGACGCCAAGCAGTCGATCTACCGGTTTCGCGGCGCCTCTTCCTTCAACATGGCACGGTTCGGCAAAGAGGACTTCGCTAACGGCAAGCGCGGCCGATTGAAGCGCAACTATCGTTCGGTGCCAGAAATTGTCGAAAGCTTCTCCAGCTTCGCTACCACCATGTGCGCCGGAGATGCGGACAGCGGCCTTGAAGCGCATCGCGACGGTAAAGGTCAAAAGCCCGAACTGCGGACTGTGCAGCGGGCCGATCAGCAGCAAGTTGCTCTTGCAGACGCGATCGAGCAGCTTCGCGGTGAGGGCTTTGCCTACCGTGACCAGGCGGTCCTATGCACCGGCAATGAGAAGCTGTCGACGATCGGGCAGGATCTCGAACGGCTTGGTGTTCCCGTCTTGTTTCTGGGCAGCCTGTTCGAGCGGGCCGAGGTCAAGGATCTCCTGGCCTTGCTGTCCATTCTCGTCGATCGGCGCGCCATGGGCTTGCTGCGTATCGCGTGCTGGCCCGACTTCACAACTTCCTTCTCTGACGTGGCGGCGATCTTTGAGCACCTGCGGGCAGCCGACCACGCGCCGGGCGCCTGGCTCCAGCAGGTGGATGCGATCCCCGGCGTAAGCGACGCCGGCCGTCAGGCACTCTCCAGGCTTGCGATTGCGCTCGACGGCTTCGACCAGACAGCCTCGCCCTGGACCGTGCTCGCGACGCTGTTGCTTGATCGTACCCGCATGGTCGCGCACCTTGGCGCATCCGCAGAGCTCGCCGACCGTACGCGCGGCATCGCGATCTGGCAGTTCCTCAACTTCATGCGCGTCCAGCCTGCCGGCCGCGGCCTGCCGATCACGCGTGTGCTCGACCGGGTGCGCAGGCTTGTCCGTCTCGGCGACGATCGCGACCTGCGTCAGCTTCCGGCAGCCGCCCAGCATCTCGACGCCGTGCGGCTCATGACCATCCACGGTGCCAAGGGCCTGGAGTTCGGCGGTGTCCATATTCCGGGGCTCAACAGCGACACCATCCCGCGCACACCGCCGGCGCCGCCCTGTCCGGCGCCCGACGGCATGATCGCGGGGGCCGCAGGCAGCGCGCTGGAGGCGTTCCGCGCGGGCCAGACCGAGGAGCAGGAGTGCCTGTTCTATGTGGCGCAATCGCGCGCCCGCGATCGCCTGATCCTTTATGCACCGACCGAGAAGAGCAACGGCTACAATCGTGCGCTGTCGCCCTTCCTCGACCGTCTCGGAGCCACCCTGACGCGCGGCTCGGTCGTGCCGGCGCGACCGCTTCCTATGGCGGCGGAAGCGCAGGGCATCGATTTGATCGTCGAGGGACGGCTGCAGTTCGGAGCTCCGCAAATCGCTTTGTATGAATCCTGCCCGCGCCGCTTTTTCTACACCCATGTCCTGCACGTCGGTGGGCGCCGAACCACTACGGCCTTTATGCACTTGCACGAGGCGGTTCGCTTGGTAGTCAAGGCGGTTATCGCGTCGGACCTGCCTATGACCGAGCAGGAACTCACTGATCGAACCGATGCAGCGCTTGCCGGTGAGGGACTGGGGGAGCATGGCTACCGCGCTGAATTCCGCGATCTCGCATTGGCGATGCTGCGTTTCTTTCTGTCGGGCCGCGTAGGAGCGATCGCTGAGGCGCCTGTGGCGGTCAGTATCAACCTCGGCGGCGAAGAGATCCTCGTCGAGCCGGACGAGGTGCTGATGCGGCCTGACGGTATCCGCGCCGTGCGCCGCGTCCGCACGGGTCACATGCGATCGGCGGAGAGCAAGGATGTCGGCGCCGCGGCGCTGATCCTAGCGGTCAATCAGGCCTATCCCGGCGCTGTTGCCGAGCTCGTCCATCTCTCCGACGGCGAGGCATCCGAGCTTTCCCTTTCAGACCGCGAGTTGAAGGGACGCACGGACAAGCTTTCAAAGTTTCTTGGCGACATCCGCGCTGGACGGTTCCCGGCCGAAATCTCATCGCGCACCTGTCCGAACTGCCCGGCTTTCTTCATCTGCGGACCGACACCCGACGGACCCTTGCAAAAAAAGTTCGCCTGACCTTACCGGTCGGCGAAACTCAATCCGATTGGTCGCTTAGAGCCGTGGCCCCGCCCCGGCCCCAACCTAAGGACCAATCGCAATGAACACTGAAGAACTTCTTGACTATGACGACGTCGGTGACGCCCTGCGCGAAGGGCGGTCTCTGCGTCCGGCGCGGGGATATCGCTTCCTCCTCGCCCAGGGCGATCTCAACTTCCTGTCCCGTCAGGTGAGCGATCCCGTGCCGCTTGGCCGTCAGCTGCTCGAGGCCGGCGCCCTGGACCCGCAGGACGGCTACAGCCTCTTCGCTATCCTGCCCTCGGGCGACTTCGAGGATGTGCGGCTGAACGAACCCTTCGATCTGCGCGAGCACGGCGCCGAGCGGTTCGTCGCCTTCCTGACGGATCGCGACTTCAAGCTGACCTTGAACGACGACGAGCTGCGCTGGGGCAAGCCCGTTGTCAGCGGCGCGGTGCTCTATAGCCTGGCCAAACCTGGCGAGGGCGAAGGCGTTTTCCTCGAAGTTCCCGGCGGTGAAGATCGCCAGATCGAACATGGGGAGCTGATCGATCTGGCCGAACCCGGCATCGAGCGCTTCATCACCGCGCCGAAGCGGCCGCCAACGTTCGAGATCGTCGTCAATTCGCGGCCGCGCACGGTGAACGACGACACGGTCACGTTCGAGCAGATCGTCCATCTCGCCTTTCCGGGCCAGCACGAGCCCAACGTCGTGTTCTCGATGACCTACCGCCACGCGGCATCAACGCCGCACGCCGGTGAGCTCGGGGCTGGCGGCTCTGTCGATGTCAAGAAAAAGGGGACCGTGTTTAATGTCACACGCACTGTTCAGTCTTAACCCAGACCTCAAGCGGCTGAGGGACGAAGGCTACTTCGTCCAGCAGCGCGGTGGATATCTCGTCATGCGCGAGGTGCCCTATGTCGATGCACAGCGGCAGCTGCGCATTGGCACCCTGATCTCCAGCCTCACACTGGCCGGGGACCGGACGCGCAAGCCCGACACCCATGTTGCCCACTGGGATGGCGACTTCCCGTGTCACGCCGACAGGTCGCCCATCCAGGGCATCGCGCACCAGACCGGCGCCTTCGATCTCGGCCATGGCCTGAAGGCGACGCATGCCTTCTCAAGCAAACCGGCCGAGGGCTACGTGGACTATCACCACAAGATGACCAGCTACGCTAACATCATCGCCGGTCCGGCCGCGGTGCTGAACCCCGGCATGACGGCTCGCGCCATCCGTGAGCCTGAAGCAGAGGAAGACAGCGTCTTCAACTATGTCGAGACCGCCTCCGACCGTGTCGGGATCGGCGCCTTGGCCGAGCGGCTGGCCAGCGACCGGGTTGCCATCATTGGCGTCGGCGGCACTGGCGGCTACATCCTGGATTTCGTCGCCAAGACGCCGGTTCGCGAGATCCGCCTCTTCGACAGCGACGAGTTCTTGACCCACAACGCGTTTAGGGCACCGGGCGCTCCGAGCCTGGAGGAACTGCGACAAGCGCCAAAGAAAGTCGAATATCTGAAGGATATCTATAGCCGGATGCATCGCAATATCGTGGCGCATGACGTGGCGCTCGGGCCGGATAACCTGCACCTTCTCGACGGCGTTACCTTCGCGTTCCTGTCGCTCGATGCTAGCGATGCGAAGCGGCTGATCGTCGAGAAGCTCGAGGCGACCGGCGCTGCGTTCATCGATGTCGGCATGGGCCTTGAGCTCGACGAAGGATCACTGGGCGGCATCCTGCGGGTGACCGCCGGCACGCCTCAGAAGCGGGATCATGTGCCTCAGCGCATTTCATTCGCCGGTGGGGGCGAGGAAGACATCTATGCGTCCAACATTCAGGTTGCGGATCTCAATGCCCTCAATGCTGTCCTTGCCGTGGTGAAGTGGAAGAAAATCCGCAGCTTCTACCGAGACCTCGAGCGCGAACATCACTGCACTTACACCACCGACGGCAACATGCTGATCAATGGGGACCTCACGTGATACGCCACAAGCGACTCGAGCATCGTTTCGTCGACCACATTCCCGAGCGTCTTGGGACAGGCGTGCTGTACGTGTCGATGGAATATGCGACGTCGGCCCACAGCTGCTGCTGCGGTTGCGGCGAGGAAGTTGTCACGCCGTTCACCCCCACGGACTGGAAGATGACGTTCGACGGTGAGACCATTTCGCTTTATCCGTCGATCGGCAACTGGACGTTGCCTTGCCGGTCGCACTATGTGATCGACCGCGGCAAGGTGGTCGAAGCCGGCCCCTGGAGCGACGAGCAGGTGGACGCCGAGCGTCGGCGTGATCGCGCCGCCAAAGCTCGTTTCTACGGGCAGCCGCCCATGGCCGAACCTCCCGCTCAACCCCTTCCGCCCAAGGTGGCACCAGGCTTCTGGCAGCGCCTTTGGAACCGGATATCCAGTCGATTCTAACGATAAACTTGTGGATTACATTCCATCAGAGCATCTCACCCGGAATTCTAGTGTTTGCCTGCTATAGATAGCTTTCATGAACGGGTTTGACAGACTTCTCACAAAACAGCCCGTCAGAAAATATTGCAACGCAACAGTCACGCGCGCGGCGGCGCCGGCCCTGGGCCGACGCCCGAATGAGAACTGACCTCGAAAGGAGGCGACCCCCAATGGCCATCTCGGGCCGATCCACCCTCGTCGTTCACGGCCGCCTCGCCATGCGGGAAGGCCGCCTGGCGGCGGCGCGCGACCGCCGACATGGCCTGCAGGTCATGTCGTTCGAGCAGGCGGCGGTGCGGCTCGCCGGAGGTTTCGTCCGGCCGATTGATGATGAAAGCCTGAGCGCCGCGATCCAGGCCGTCTTGCCGGCAACGCCAATGGGCGAACTGGAGAGCATCAAATCGCTGCCCGGCATGATCGACGCAGCTGCGGGCACCCTGCACAAGGCGTGGCGCGCGGGCATGGACCTAGCTGCGCGAGCGGTCGATCATCCGCGCCTGGAGGCCATCGCACGCCTGGAAGCTGCGGTCCTCGACCAGCTTCCCGCCGGCATGATGCGCCCTGTCGACATCGTCGCCGCGGCGACCGGCCGTGTCAGCCATGCGCCGGCTATCATCGGTCCGATGGAAATCATCGGCCTGACCGAACTCTCGCCCTGCTGGAGGCCGTTGCTCCGAGCCCTTACCGCGCAGATCCCGGTGCAGTGGACGGCCGGCCCCAGGAGCGTTCCCGCGTGGCTGGAAGGCACCGGCGTTGCCGTTTCACGCGCGCCGGCGCAAACGCCGGAGATCAGTGCTGTGAGCGCGGCGACGGCTTATCACGAGGCCATCGAAGCGATGCGCTGGGCGCGGCGCCTGCTCGCCTCTGGCGTGTCGCCATCCGAGATCGCCATCGCGACCACGTCTCCCGCCGAGTATGACGATCATTTCCTGGCCCTACGCGCCGACGCCAATATCGACCTGCATTTCGTCCACGGCGTCCGAACCGTGACCACCCGCGACGGGCAGGCGGCTGCGGCGCTGGCCGACATCGTCGTTCGCGGATTGTCGCAGTCGCGCCTACGGCGCCTCGCGGCACTGTGCCGGGACACGGGCCCTTTCGAGGTGCTGCCCGAAGGCTGGCTGCGCGTCCTGCCGGCAGATGCCCCGCTCTCGACGACCGGCGCCTGGAACCGCTTGCTGGCCCGGCTGACGCCGGAAGACTGGCCCGGCGGCACGGACCATGCCGCGGCGCTGCGCACAGCGGTCGAGACGTTGGCAAAAGGACCGGACGCCGCCAGCGAGATCGGTGACGTCTTCCTCAAGGGCCGCGCGCTTGCAATATGGCGCAAGGCGTTGCTCGCCGGCGCCGCCGCCTCGATCGACGCGACACTGCAGACATTGAAACTGGACGACGGACTGGAAGCGTGCGTTTCTGTCGCCTGGATGCCGGCCAGTGCGCTCGCGGCGTCGCCCCGCCGCTTCATTCGGCTCCTCGGGCTCAATTCCTCGCGCTGGCCGCGAGGGCTTGCCGAGGACCGGCTGATCCCGGACCACATCATCCCGACCTCCGTGCTCGATCCGCTTCCGGTGAATCTCGCCGACCGCCGCGACTTCGAGACGATCCTCGCAACGACGGCTGCTGAAGTCGTCCTCTCTCGTGCCCGGCGCGACAGTGACGGGCGCCTCCTGGGACGCAGCCCGCTGCTCGCTGGACATGGCGATGAAACCTACCTTCGCCGCAACGCGACGCCGGTTCATGCATTCAGTGAGACCGACCGCCTCATGGCCCGGCCTCAGGAGTTCGCCGCCGATCCGCAGTCTATCGGCGCACAAGGCTGCTGGCGCGACTGGCGGCAGTCGCAGATCACCCCCCATGACGGGCTCGTGCGCGCGGACCATCCGCTGGTGCTCGCCATCCTTGGTCGCACCCAGTCGGCCAGCTCGCTTCGCCGCCTGCTGCGCAATCCTCTCAGCTTCGTGTGGGTCTATGCGTTCGGATGGCGCGAACCGCACAGCACCGCCGAACCGCTCGTGCTCGACGCGCTCGGGACCGGTGATCTTGTCCACATGGTTCTCGACCGTGCGCTGAGGGACCTCGAAGCCGGAGACGGACTCGCATCCGCCGGCGCGGAGACCGTCGAAGCGGCGGTGGCCCGTGCTGCGCAAGCGGTCGCCATCGATTGGGAAAGCGAGCGTCCGCTTCCTCCCGCCGTCATCTGGGGCCGCAGCCTCGAGGACGCCCGCGTGATGGCTGGCCGCGCCCTGTCCTATGGCGACGATGTCTTGCCCGGCGCGCGCGCTTATGGCGAAGTCCCCTTCGGCGGCTCGGCACCAAAATCCGATGCAAAGACGCCGTGGGATACGTGCACACCCGTCACGATCCCCGACACCGGCTTCAACATCGCCGGCTATATCGACCGGCTCGACATCTCGGGCGACGGTAAGCGCGCGCTTGTCCGCGATTACAAGACCGGCCGCCCACCGCGGGGTGACATCCGGCTCAACGGCGGACGCGAGCTTCAGCGCTGCCTCTACGCGTTCGCCGTAAAGGCGCTCCTCGGCGACGACGTCGCCATCAGCGCCTCGCTGCTCTACCCGCGCGAGCCCATCGATCTGCAGCTCGACGATCCCGAGGCGGTGCTCGCGGAGATTACGGGCTATCTCAGCGCGGCAAGGACCAGTCTTGCTGGAGGTGCGGCCCTGCAAGGCCCCGACACCGGGGGCGATTATGACGACCTCGCCTTCGCCTTACCGGCCAATGCCAGCGCCACCTATTACAAACGCAAGATGGCCGCCGCGACAGAACGGCTTGGCGAAGTCGCTCAGGTCTGGGAGGTGGAATAATGAGCAAGTTGTCCAAGAAGCTGAAGGATGACGGCGCGCGCCGCGATGCGATCAGCCTTCATGATCATTCGGTCCTGGTCGAGGCCGGCGCGGGTTCGGGCAAGACAGCCGTCATGGCCGGCCGCATCGCCGCCATGCTCGCAGAGGGCGTCTCGCCGCGTTCCATCGCCGCCGTCACCTTCACCGAACTCGCCGCGAGTGAGCTGCTGTCGCGTGTCCGTGAGTTCGTCGCCGACCTCTCGGCTGGCAAGATCGCGACAGAACTGCGCGTGGCGCTGCCCGATGGGCTGACCCAGGCCCATCGCGACAATCTCGCTGCAGCCAGCGCCGCGATCGACGAAATCACCTGTTCCACCATCCACGGCTTCTGCCAGCGCCTGATCAAGCCCTATCCGGCGGAGGCCGACATCGATCCAGGCGCCAGCGTCATGGATCGCAATCAGGCTGATCTCACCTTCCTCGAAATTGTCGACGGTTGGCTGCGCGAGAGCCTGTCCGGCAGCCTGTCCGGCAGCCAGGGCGGCGTTCTCGCTGAGATGGTGTTGCACAGCCCCGGTGAAACCGTGGCCCTCCTCCACAAGATTGCCGAGAATCTGCGCCGCCGCCCCACGCTCATGGCTCCGCCGGTCTCGCCGCTTGACGACCATCTGCAGGCGTTCCGGCGGGCCGCGGCCGATTTCGCGGGTTTCATGGGCGCCACGGCGGCGGCCGAGCCGGAAACTGTGATGATCGTCGAGCGACTGACCGAGATGGCGACCGCCTTGGCGAGCGGTCCCGACCCCGCAACGCCCACGGGCCTCGTCCGGCTCCTGACCTCGCGTCCACACCCGGACCTTTTCACCAAGGCTGGTGCCTTCGCATCCTACCGCAAGAAGGGTAAATGGCTCGCCGCGGCAAAGCAGGCCGGTCTCTCCAAGGCCGACGGCGACCGGCTGAACGACGCCGCCGACGCTCATTACACCGCCTGCTGCGGCGCCTGGGTTTCGCTTCTCCAGGCTGCGGCAGGTCAGGCTCTGAAGGCGCTGATCGAAGAAGCGCGTCCGGTCCTGCAGCGCTATCGCGACCACAAGCGTGCAAGCGCCCAACTCGACTTTGACGATCTGATTTTCGCCGCGCGCGATTTGCTGCGCGATCATGACGTCGTCCGCGGCGCACTGGGCCAGCGTTTCGCCCATGTGCTCGTCGATGAGTTCCAGGACACCGATCCACTGCAAACAGAGATCTTCTGGCGGCTGTGCGGCGAGCCGGCCGATCGCGATGACGACTGGACGCGGTTCCGAATCCGGCCGGGAGCGCTCTTCCTGGTCGGGGACCCCAAACAGGCGATCTATCGCTTCCGGGGCGCCGATGTTGGCGCTTATGTGCAGGCACGCAACGCCTTCCGCACCCAGGACCCCGACAGCCTCCTGTCGATCTCCACCAATTTCCGCTCCTGCGCCTCCATCCTGACCTTCGTCAACGAGCGCTTCGAGGCCGTGCTCTCGGCTGACGGGCAGCCAGGCTTCTCCGCCCTAGACCCGTTCCACGACGATCGCGACGGCCTGTGCGTGGCGGCCCTCGACATCGCGGTCGCAGACGAAAACGGCAAGGCCAGCGCCGAGCAGCAGCGTGACGCGGAGGCCGACGCCATCGCCGATCTGTGCGCCCGGCTGATCGACAGCTACGCCATCATTGACAGGCGCAGCGGAGCGGAGCGCCCTTGCCAGCCGGGCGACATCGCCTTGCTGGCGCCGACCGGCGCGGAGCTGTGGCGCTATGAGGAAGCCTTGGAACGCCGCGGCATTCCGGTGGCGACCCAGGCCGGCAAGGGACTGTTTCGCCGCCAGGAAATTCAGGACCTGATCGCACTGACGCGCGTCCTCGCCGATCGTCGCGACACACTCGCGCTCGGCGCCCTGCTGCGCGGGCCCTTGGTCGGCCTCACGGAAGAAGAGCTGCTGGATGTCGTCTGGAGACTGCCGCGCTCCGAGGAAGAACCGGCTCGGATTCCGCGCCTCGACCTTGGCGTCGACCCTGCTGCCATCGCGCACCCGCTCGCACGCGAGATCATCGAGAGACTGCAATCGCTCTACCGGCGCGGCAACAGCACGACCCCGCACGAGCTGCTCTCTCAGGCCGTGGATATGATGCGCGTGCGCCCTCTCCTCCTTGAGCGCCATCGTGGTCAGGCCGAACGCGCGCTTGCCAATGTCGATCTCTATCTCAGCCTGTCGACCGGCTACGCTGTGCGCGGCCTCCGCGCCTTTGCCGAGGCGATGACGGCAGCTTGGGCCGACGAGGCGCGGGCCGTCGAGGGCCGGCCCGATGCACAGGAAGAAGCCGTCGCGCTCTTCACCATGCACGCGGCCAAGGGGCTCGAATGGCCGATCGTCATTCCTGTCAACACCATGACGGGGGTCATGGCGCCTGACAGCGCGATCATCGAGCGCCAGACAGACACCTTCTATTGCCCTGTCCTGGGCGTGGCGCCGGACGGTTACGAAGCCGCGCGTCAGACTGAGAAAGACGAGCTGGATCGGGAGCGCATACGGCTCTGGTATGTGGCCGCCACGCGCGCGCGCGAACTTCTCATCCTGCCCCGGCTCGACACAACTCCGTCGAAGTCCGCTTGGATCGGTCTGGTCGATCTGTCACTGGCCGAACTCCCCGGCCTGGACCTCTCGCATTTGCCCGCTGAGTTCGCGCCGGCTGGCACTGGAGCGGCCAATACCCAGACTCGCCCGATCTTCGCCACGGAAGCCGAAGCCATTGCCGCGCGGCAGGCGCGACTGATCTGGCTTGCGCCCAGCCGCGATGAGACCGCCGCCGGAGCCGTGCTGCAGGAAGACGAGCCCAGGATCTGGACCGGATCGGCTGATGGCCAGCCACCCGAACTGGAAGCCGTTGTTCTGGTTCAGGGAGGCCGCGAACGCGGACTGATCCTACACAAGCTCATGGAAGAGGTGCTAACCGGCGAAACCCATGAGGCCGAGGCCGCCCTTGCCGAACGGGCCGCCGAACTCATCCGTGCCCTCGGCCGAACTTCGGTCGCCAATCCGGTTACGGGACTATCGGCCGAAGAGCTAGCGGGCTGTGTTGTCCGGACCCTGGCACTACCCGCCATCGTGGTCTTAAGACCGGATCTTTTCGCCGAATTTCCCGTCTATGCCGCGTATGCGGCCGAGGGGGTGGAAACGGTAACGGCCGGGATCGCAGACGCCCTAACTCTCACGTCTGAAGGCCGTCCCGCCGTCGTCGTGGATTGGAAGAGCGATGTGGCGCCCGATCCTCAGACACTGGACCAGTACCGCGCGCAGGTTCGGGCCTATCTCGATATGACCGGAGCCGAGCGCGGTCTGATCGTGCTAATGACCACAGGCGCGGTGATCGGTGTCGGGCCGACCGCCCAGCCGATGGCGGCCTGATCGGAGGGACTGTGCATGCCATCAACGTCTAGCGACGCTCGACGCATTGAGGGCTTGCCGCCGCTATCGACGATCTGCCGGCCTCCTCTCGGTTTTTTTGGCGAATGCGAAGGCTCATTACCGGCTGCCGTGATCTCACTGATTGAGTTCTGTCGCAGATACCCACGACGGCGGACTTGAAGAGCAACAGATACATTAGCATGAGATGTCTGGATTGATTGGTCGGCCTAACCGAGCCTCCAGCACGCCGTCCGTAAAAGGCATGAAGGCTGGTACATTTGGGGGAGCGAGTTGGCAGGCAAAATCTATGTCATCATGACGGGGAACGAAAACAGCCTTTGGTCTCGGTGCCTCAGCGAGAGCCTAGTAGCCCTCGAATTTGGCAAGACCTATTTTGATCCATGGCACGCAGAAGACTACGATAGCTATCTTGAGGTTACGAAAGCTGACGCCGCCAAAGACGACACAGAGGCCGATATCAAAGGTCGAGCGACGCTCTGGTTCAATCGAGGCAACGACCTGACGCGCAGCGAAGGCGATCTCTGGCTCCACAGGGATAAGGACAGCGATAGTCTCTATTGGGCCCAAACGACGAGTGCCGATCCGGTTTTTGATCACTCCGATCCCGACAGCGTTATGCTCGGGAAGCCTGTCACCAAGTGGTCCCGCCATGACAAGAAAATGAAGCCGTTGTCATGGAAGAGTCTCCATCCCGTGGCGAAGGACTATATCTCCTCAATGGCAGCGATGTTCAGCGTCGCCAATGCGGATATGAAGGCCTATGTACAGGCCCTCATCGACGGAGGTGACCTCACTCCTTGGCATTCGCGCCCAAAGTGGGAAGAACGCCTCGGCGTGCATAAAGGGAAGGCGCTCGGATCGAGCATATCGCTGCATGAGCTCACTCTCGCAAACCTCATGCACTCGATCAAGGGCGCGGTTGCGAATTCGAATGGCCAGAAGATCTTCAAAACCTTGAAAAACAAGGAACTCCATTGTTCCGAGGCCGAGATGATGGCTCATCTTGCCAAGCTCTACGAGGAGCAGAAGGGGAAATGCGCTATCACCGGCCTTACGATGCATCTGCATGGGCAGGACGATTGCGATAGCGATATGCTCGTTTCTCCGGACCGGATTGACAGCTACGGCCACTATTCCATCGGCAATGTTCAGCTCGTCTGTCGTTTCGTGAATTTCTGGAAGATGGCACAGGACAATGACCGCTTTGCTGAACTCCTGGACCGTGTGGTGGCGCACCGGCTCGCAGATCTGTTGTAGCCGCGCGCATCGACCTTCCTGTCTCGCACGTTCATGATGACAAGGCGCAGTTCATTATCGTGCCGCAGGAAGTGACCGTCGAAACTAGCCAAGCGTTCGTTCGCGACCTCGAAATTGCGCATACCGCCTCCTAGCCGACCCTAAGTCTGGCCTGCTTCAAATGAGGTTGATGCTCCGTCGGCCGAAGCGAATGAGCAGCCATCGCGGCAATGAAAACCTCGGGCGTTTTCAGGTAGCGCTCCAACTTGTTCTCCCTCATGAGCACTACGAACAGAGCGCACGTTTTCGCCTGACAATTGACTGACTTGCTGGGGTTGAACTCTATGTCCGTGAACCCGGCATATTGTATTTCGCCGTCCACTCGATTTTTGAGCCATACACGGTGGGGAAAGATGGCATTGAGATAAAGCCAATCATAGAACACGGTCATAGGTTCTAGCGGGAACTCGAAGCGATCGAATTTGAAGCCCACCAGTGCGCCGGAATCGCGGAGTCGTGGGTCGCGCTTCGCATCGCGCGGCTCAACCTCGTACAGGTCGGTGTACGGGCCACCGCGCTCGAATACCTTACTTCCCTGAAAGGCGTTCTCCAGCGGTATCTCGCCGATGCTGGTCATCACGCGGAGGTGAAACGCGCTAAGATGCCGACCCGCGATTTCGTCGGACTTGCTCGACACTTCTAGCAGCGGGGCATATCCAGCCTTCTTCGCGGCATCGTGAAGCGCCCGGATGTTCTTCTTCTTCTGAACCTCCGCGAAGCCACCAGCCCACGGAATTTCGAAATCCAATCGGGTGACGTAACCTTTGTCCTCGGTCGCAGGAATAAAGATTGGTCTCTCAGCCATTGCCGATGTTTCCTATCAGGTTAAGAGGAATGAGACAGGGCACCAGAACCTCGCACTTTTCGGCCCGTTGGCGACGGAGATAGATTTCAGGGTCTTTCCACTCCATACGTGTGTACAGTACCTCCCAATCGATTAGGGCGTCCGACTGATCAATTGGGACCGCTTCGACGCCGTTCTTGTTGGAAACTCCTGGAGTGAATTGGACTCCTTTGAACTGGAGCACTGACGGGTGTATTCGCAGGAAAATCGAGTTCTTGATCCGTCCATCTTGCCGCGCCACATATTCCATTGGATGGGTCTCTAGAAAGCATAGGTGCACATATTTCCCCATGCCATTCTTGGCATCGGCATCCCGACTCACTTG
Source organism: Mesorhizobium sp. BR-1-1-10 (assembly GCF_020165595.1). Classification (NCBI taxonomy): domain Bacteria; kingdom Pseudomonadati; phylum Pseudomonadota; class Alphaproteobacteria; order Hyphomicrobiales; family Phyllobacteriaceae; genus Mesorhizobium; species Mesorhizobium sp. BR-1-1-10. The sequence continues at coordinate 158,009 of NZ_JAIUIL010000001.1, forward strand.
ATTGCCTCCCGGCGCAGGCACTTTGATGACCTTTTGTTCGAGTTCGGCAATTGGATATAAACCGCCTAACTCACGGATCAACGGCAGGTTGCTCCTGTCAGTGAAGTGATAAAGTCGTGGAATTTTCGCGATTGAATCAATTGCCATATTCCCCTCCGTGCTGGCCGGGAGCGGCCTACCCCACGGGAATCTTAGGGCAGTCGACACCCAAAAGCCATGATGCGCGCCAAGGTGTTCAGATTGGCGACGTTCTTCAATTGTTCTATACGGTGAAGAGGATTCTCAATCACCAGCTAGGTTCGAATCGTCGTGAATGGCCGCTCCATAACGATCACTATCCCAGACGTCGAAAGCATGGCCGACGACGAGTTAGAACAGCTTGCGCGAATGCGAGATGGCCGATGGAGTGCGCAGACCAAAGCGCTTATGCGCCGGTTCAACACTAATAAGCTCAATCTTAATCGGGCATGGGCTGGCACCTGGCAGGGCTGGACATGCCCATGCTGCCGGAGGACAAAACCGCAGATTGCGAGACTCACGACATCCGGCGTGCTGCTATGTCAACTTGAATTGCACCACGACCACCTAGGCGATAAGGCCGGGAAGCTATTCGAGGAAATTAACAAGAAGTCGGACGATCGCGAGTTCAACATCCAAGTGTCGCATGCCAAGTACGGCATGCTCCAGTTCGTGGAACGCTTCGAACGAACGCTCATCTGTATCGACTGCAATCTGGCAGACGGAAGCGCTAAGGCGGCACTCGACAGCGCAGTGGATTGGGACTTCACTTTCTCACCTAAAGAGATCACCGGGTTTATTCGCGCCACCGACAACGGTGTCCATACAGTCGATTTTGAGGCGGCACGCACGACGTGGGAGCAGGTGAAGGCAGACATCGCGGATCGCCTCGATTTTGCTGAGCGGATGGCAATACGGTTCGCCAAGGGGAAGAACCGTCGCGAAGTGGCGATCGGGATGCGGGCCGATTTCTGGATCGATGACCGGGCGCTGGTGTGGGCGCAGGTTACGGACGCATTGCCGCACCTAGACCGTGGCAGCATCGGCATGAAAGTACTTGCCCGATCGGTTGCGCGGGACGCCGTTGGCAAATCAGCGAAACGGAAGGTGAAGCGTGCCGGCAAGCCGCCCACCGATGCTGAGTTCGCCGATGTAGGGAGTCAGAACGGCGAACAAAAGCATTGGAATGCTGTAAGCGAGGATTGGACGTGCGGGTGCTGTAAGCGCTCCAAGCGGGAGATATGCAGGAGGTCGAACAAGGGAAAATGGACGGCGCGCATCCACATCATTCAGGATTGGATCGCGGAGGAGGAGGACAGCAACCTCTATTGGCGCGGTGGCGACATGACGGGTGGAATGATAATCGGCTCCCATGTCACTGTGCTCATCTGCCAAGACTGCCGGCATATCATTTCTGAGGTCCAGCGTCGTGATGGCACTTTGGAGGAGTCGAGCTTGACGATCGGAGAGGTAGAGGCTGCTATCGTCGCGATTGCCCCTAACCAGATGCACGATGTTGACTATGAGTGGGCAATCGAGACAGCGCGGAACAACCGCGATCTTGTTGCAGCCGTGGACGAGTATCACCGGCACGCACGCGATGCTCTTGCAAAGTTGGCTCGTGCCAAATGGCTCATGAAAGCCGTTCCATGTTCTTTTGAGAAGGCACGCGACTTCATGGGTTACGAGCACGCAAAGGCGGAAGACGTCGATCTAGAGGAAGGCGACGCCTACATGGATTGGCTGCTACGTGAAGGCCTTAGATTTGAGGAGAGCAGCGCAGTAGGATAATCCTTATCCTGTAGCCACTCCCAGGAGCGCGATTGCCCGCGGACGCCAGGATGACGACGTCGAGCCCGCGTGCCAGTTCATCCAAAGTCGCGGCCTAGGTGCCGACCTTTCGCTTGACTGACTCCGCCGACGCATTTGCGGAGGGGCATTAGCCTAGGCAAACCTTTTGTCCCGTGGGCCGAATGCCGCGTAAGGGTAGGTTGGAGGGATCCTCATTCAGATGCCTCGGATAAGACCTCGAGATCGCAGCCTTCGATTTCATCATGCTCCTCGAGCACTCCGCTTGTCGCAATTGGAATGTCGCCAGCCAGAAGCCTTTCCTTGCTCAGCAGTCCTGCGTCCTCGAGGGCCTCGAAATCCGGCAGCTGGCGCAGCGTGTCGAGCCCGAACTGCGACAGGAAATTCTTGGTCGTCACATAGGTGTAGGGCGCGCCGGGCTGCGGCGAGCGTGGACCCGACGCGATCAGCTCCTGCGCGCGCAACACGCCGATCAGGTCGCGCGACACCTCCTTGCCGAAAAAGCTCGACAGCTCGCCACGCGTGATCGGCTGGAAATAGGCAATGCACATGAGCACGAGCGCCTCCGCCTGCGATAATTCTTTCGCCTCCTGCCCGGCTGTGCCAAATGCACTGCGGATGACGTCCCCAAAAGCCTTTTTGGTCCGGTGCTGCCAACCGCCGGCAACCGCGACCAGTTCGTAAGGGCGGCCGGCGAGCTCGACGCGGATGTCGTCGATGATCAGCTCGACGTTGCAGTTCTTGCCCACCACCCGCGCCAGGACCTCGCGCGGCACCGGTTCGCTGGCGGAAAAGATCACTGCTTCGACGCGGCCCATCCATTCGCGCCAGCGCAGTTCCGGCGGCAGGTGGTCGAGCTCTGTGTCCAGCAAAGCCGGCTGGCCGTTTGCCTTGCGGCGGGCGGACGCTTCGCTCATCGCTACAACCCAAACAGCCGAAAGGTTGGGCGCCCGGAGAGCTCGCGCACGGCCTCGAGCTGTTGCAGCCGCTCGAACAGGCGTCGCGCCGCAAAACGCGACAGGTTCTTTGTCACCAGCGAGCCGGAAACGGCATCTTCATTCAGGAGCAAAAAAATCACGTCGCCGGCGCCTTTCGCGCGCAGTTTCGGCGCCACCGCCATGAGTTTTTCGGCGCGGCGCGACAACTCGGCGGCCAGCCGGCAGGCCTCCGCCGCCGCCTGAACCAGCGCACTGCAGACCGCGCGCTCAAAACTTTTTTCGCCCGGCCGGATTCTTTTGCCTCCACTTTCGGAGCGGAAGGTCGGCGAAAAAACCTGGGTCATCAGCAGCGGCAGCGGCCGCGGCCAGCGCAGGTTTTGCGCCAGCACCAGGTCGGCGAGCCACCAGGCCAACAGCTCGGCATCGGGCCGCATGGCAGCGACATGAGCGGCGATTGCCGCGGCAGCGAACGGCGCCGGTCGGCCAGCTCGGACCGCGTCGTCGATCGCCGCGCACAGATCGACGAGCGCCTCATCGCCCCAGGCGAGTCCGAGCAGCTCGACCACCTTCGCCAGCCTGTCGGCGTTGGCGATGGGCGGCTGCCCGGCCAACTGCCGCCAGGCGCCAAGAATGGCGCCGGCGGGACCGGGATCGGCGCCGGCCGGGCAAAGCTGCCAGGCGTCGCGCAAGGCGGCCGCGTCCTCTGAGCGGCCGGCGAGCCGCATGCTGGCGCCGGCGCAGTTGAGCGCCAGCCGCTGGCGCCAGGCGCCGGCCCAGGCAGGTTGCGCGCTGGCGAGGCTGTCGAGCGCACCCAAGGCGGCGCCGGCCCGGAAAGCGGCATCACCGTCGCTCTGGGTGCCAGCGCTTGCGAGCGCCCAAGCAGGAACGGTTGGCGGCGCGGTGGAGCTGGCGGTCGCGGGATCAAGGCGAATCATGATCCTGGAGGGTAAATCGCGAGTGCGCTTTTGGCCATCATTTTTGCGTTAAAACGCACAGCCTGTCGGAGCAACAAAACGAACGATAATGTTGCCTTATCGTTCGTTTTGCTCTCTAAGGGAGAAATGGCTGTTTTCATCGAGCAAAAGCCCACAAAGCACTCTCAGGAGAGCTCCCGACCGTCCCACAGCACGGCTGCGCACGACGATGCGGGCGCGCGGCTGTCGGTCGAGCCGCAGGACGCGATCGCTGAGGACTTGCCCGACATCATCGACGTCGTCCTGGCGATGGGCACAACGCCGGAAGAACCGCCGGCCGAAGCTCCCTCCCCTCTTCCGGCCGTCGCCAATCCGCGCCTGCCGGCGCATCTTGAGGCGCTTGCTGGCCGCGCCCGTGACTATGTCGAGGCGGCAAGCGCGGCCAACACCCGCCGCGCCTACGCCGCAGACTGGAAGCACTTTTGCGCCTGGTGCCGCCGGCAATATTTTGACCCGATGCCGCCGGATCCGCAGCTGGTCGGGCTCTACATCACGGCGCTGGCTTCTGGGTCTGGAGGGGATAAAAAAACGGTTGCGACGATTGAACGGCGTCTGTCCTCCCTGACCTGGAATTATGCCCAGCGCGGTCAGCCGCTGGACAGAAAAGACCGGCACATCGCCACTGTGCTGGCCGGCATTCGCAACAGCCACGCCAAGCCACCAGTGCAGAAGGAGGCCATTCTGCCCGAAGATCTCATTGCCATGCTGGAGACGCTCGATCGAGGCACGCTGCGCGGCTTGCGCGACCGCGCCATGCTTTTGCTTGGCTTTGCGGGCGGACTTCGCCGCTCGGAGATCGTCGGGCTCGACGTGGCCCGTGGCCAGACCGAAGACGGTCGTGGCTGGATCGAATTCTTCCCTGGCAAAGGCGTCCTGGTCACGCTGCGCGGCAAGACCGGTTGGCGCGAAGTTGAGATTGGCCGCGGTTCGGCGGACGCCACCTGCCCTATCGTGGCCCTGGAGACGTGGCTGAGACTGGCACGAGTAGGCTATGGGCCGCTGTTTCGCCGTGTCACCGCCCAAGGCAAGGCGGTCGGCGCCGAGCGGCTCAATGACCAGGAGGTGGCACGGCTGGTCAAGCGCGCGGCACTTGCTGCCGGCGTGCGGGGTGATCTGCCGGAAGGCGAACGCGGCCAAAGGTTTTCGGGACATTCGCTGCGAGCCGGACTGGCCTCCTCAGCCGAGGTCGACGAGCGCCATGTGCAAAAGCAGCTCGGCCACACCTCGGCTGAAATGACCCGCATATACCAGCGCCGTCGCGATCGGTTCCGCGTCAATCTCACCAAAGCGAGCGGGTTGTAGGAGGAAAAAGCGCCCTCCCCTGCCCCGAACCAGACGTCCCAGCAAGACAGATGACAATCTGGTTTGGGTTGGCGCCGCAGGCCGTCAAACTCCTTGAAGGGCTGTCATAGCCAGGATAGGTGGTCTTTCGGCAACCGTCCGCTCGGATCGAATACGGTCACCTTGTGCGGCAGATCTGGCCCCCAATCCCAAAGCACGAGGTTGCAATCTTCTGCCTCGGCGCCCGGCGCAAAGCTTGGAACCAGAATGCCGGCAATGCCTCGAGAACGCAGGCGGTCATGGACGTTCCAAGAAGCCGGGCGTTCCCCGTTGCTGAGCGCTGTCGCCCAGGCGCACGACATCTCGTCGAGCGTGACGGACGCTTCTCCCCTCCCCTTCTCGGTTGTCAGGTCCACAATGGCCTCGCAATCGACCTCGTAGGAACACAGCACGCACGGATCGATCCGATGCGCGAAGCCCTGATTGGCTTCCTTGACCGCCGTCATAATGGTCAGCGCCAGGTACAGCGTTGGCACCCCCTTGGGATTGAAGCGCGCCCCCCTGATCGCGGCTCCCTCACCGGAAGTCGGTTTGAAAGCCCAACGCGGATCATGTGCCCTATAGCAGGTTCCAACGAACCTCAAGCAAAGCCGCCAAGCGCCATGTGATCGAGATAGTCACGAACGGCACCAGCCTTGCCCTCTTTCACCAGCGCCTCGGCGGTGCGCCCGCCGAATGCCGCAAGCGGCTGGGCTCGATACCACGCCATCGCCTGGTCCTTTCCCCCCGCCCAATCCGTCACGCGGCTGATGATCTCAAGCATCTCACGAAGTCGCCCCTGTGTTTTGGCGGCGCGGCTGCGCTCCAATCGATACAGGGTTTCGCGGGCAAGGCCGGCCGTGTCGGCCAATTGACCCTTGGACATTCCAAAGCCATCCGCCACCTGGTCGATAGCAATGTTCCCGGCCGGATCCATATAAAGCAAAACCAACGGTTCATTCGGGGCTATTTTTCTGAGTGCGTGGCCCACAGCTCACATCCTGTCATATCCGACGTCACAAATACCAGGCAAAACATAGGGCACTTTACGGCTAGCATCAAGTCTCGGAACCAAGGCGACCACCGACGAGGCTGCTGGATGGCCCGTCCCCGGCCGATCAAAGCACTCCCCTGCCTCGACTTATGACGTGACAGCACGCGACCCAGTACACCGGCCAACAGCTTGGGCCTTGAGCGGGATTGATCGGTAGGCACGACGAGGCCGTCCCTCCTCAATCAATCCCAGCCTTTCCGTTTCATGCTGAGCCGCAGCGCCTCGCTGATCTCAGCGGATCTTGGGGCGCTGGCCAGCCCATCCTGATGCGCGCTGTCCTTCCAGAGCGGCTTGCCGGCGTTCTGGCTGGTCTTTGCATCAAGCCTTGCGCGCAGCAGCGCCATGACCATCGGCCACACCGAAAACTGGCCGTTGCGAGCCCGCTCCGTCAGGTTCCTGAGATAGCCGCCCCGACTGTTGATCTGGTCGGTTCGCTGCAGCATCGCAGCTATCGTGATGGCCGCGTTTTCAGGCCCCATCACCTGGACCGCCTCCTGCCATGCGCTGGGGCTGACCCCCATATGCGGCCGGGCCAGTTCGGCCGCCGCAACAAAGTCACGCCAGGTTCGAATCTGGGCGCCGCGGCCCATGTTCAGGATTTCCGGGCAGGCGTCCAGCACCATTCCCAGGGGCAACTCCCGTTTGGGCAGGCTATGCACATTGTTATCGTACCCGGCACTGCCGCTCGCTTCTTGCTCGCTTTCGTAGCGATCTTCAGTTTCATCGGTAGAATGAGAGTCTGGGTTTGAATTCTGTATGTGGCGCTCGAAATGGGACTCATTGGCGTTCATATTTTGTGATTTAACGAACGTTTCCAGCAGCTGATGCACTTCGGCCCAGATGTCCTCCAACTCGTCGGCAACAGACTCCAGCAACTGGCGTGAGGCTGTCCGCGGCAATCGAGCGACGGCCGCCTCATACCGTGTTTGAAATCGGCGCCAATCACACGGAACCTGTTCATTGACCCCTGCATCGATCATCTTGACGATGTCGCGCCGGCAGATGGTGAGACGCTCCTTGACCAACCTGTAGGCCTTCCGCTCCGCCTGCACGGCCGCAGCCAACTGCTTGAACTCCTCGGCGCGCGCCACAATCGGCCCCAGGTCGAAGCCGTAGGCCTGCTCGATCTGCCCGCCCTCCCCCTTGCGAGCAAAGCGTTTACCGTTCGGGCTGTCACGACGGATCACCAGCCCGCACGTTACCAGGACCGACAGGTGGCGCCTAAGCGTCGCCGGCGACATGCCGTTGGCACGCCGGATCAGCTGCTCGTTGGAGGGAAACACGACCAGCCCACCCTCCCCGGAAAGATCGTCCTCGCGGTGAAACGACAGCAGCGCATTGAGGATCGCCAGCGAACGATCGGTCGCGCCTATGGCGTCCCTGGCCTCTGTGATGTCTCGAAACGCCTGCCATTTCGGCACAGCCGTCGTTCGGTCGATCGCCTTTGCACCTGCCTGGCTTGCCATCTGGGCAAGCGTCATCGGCCGCCGCCCAAATGGCGTCGTCGAAATATGCGTAACCATTTTCCCTCTGCCTCTAGTCAGGCAAAAGAAATCTGCTCGCCAAACGACGCCTAATAGCACTTGACAGTGATTCGCGGATTTGCGATTCTCGGCTTGCTACAGACCTGAGAAGGGCTTCCGTGACGGTGACGTTCGGGGGCCTTTTTCTTTTGCGGTTCAGTCTCCTGTTGTCTTCCTGGATTCCGTCTCTCGGAACGCCTCGAACAGCTCCTCGAGCCTGCCGGTAATGAAAGCACCGAACGCTGAGGCCTCCCTGGATTTAAAAGCCAGGGTGAAAACCTTCCCCGTATCGGTGATCCTTGCCTTTACGGAATTGTCTTTTGTCGCCCAGGCCCTTTCCCGCGCGCGCGTCGGCACCGATTTCGCACCGTTGACGGTTGCCGCCAGCAGTTCATAGAGCGCCTGGAACCGCGCATCGCTGCTGGCTTGCTGGAACTGGCCGGACCGGACGTGCGCCTGCGCCCTGGCGGCATTGGCCGGATGCTCCATGAGTTTGGCCAACTGCCACCAGCGGTCACGGCCGATCCCCTTGGCCGCACCGATGGCCATGATGATGGATTCGGAGACGTTGCTCGACACGGACCGCATCTTGGAGAAGGTCGTATCGTCGAGCGCCAAGGCCGATTTGACGATGTCGGCCGAATAGCCCTGCTTGAGCAGGCGCTCGGCAAACAGCGTGCGCTCGATAAAGGACAGGTTGGCGCGCGCCGCATTCTCCTGGCCCTGGGCGACGACGTGATCGCGATCGTCCATTTGCTTGACGACAGCCCGCACTGGGCGCCCCAACGCACGTGCAACCCTGACGCGCCGATGCCCGAACACGGTCTGGTAGCGGCCGGGGGACGCCGGATGCGGCCTGACCAGAATGGGCGAATCCTGTCCGCGCTCTTGGATCGCCCGCACCAACTCGGAGAACTCCTGCTCGTCTTCGCCAATCCGGTCCGACACAAACGAGGTGTCGACCAGCTCTGGGTCGAGATCGACCACCGAGCTTTTCGACAGCTCTTCAAAGGACTGGATAATGGATCGCGACGCGCCGCGAACAGCGTAGCTCGACACATCCCTGGTCTGCTCCACCGCAGTGGCGCCCATCACGCTATCGAAAACGTCCTTGCGCGCCATTCAGCCCCTCCTCAAATCAGCTACTCGTCTGATTTTGTGGACAAAAACCTGCGTTTTTACTGCAGTAAAATTCAACGCCATCACGCCCTCCCCCACGCGCGATGGACGAGCGAGACGATTTCGGAATTGACCGCATCGAGCGATTCCATGGCCCGATCGTAGGTCGTGCGGGTGAACGATGATTTCTCGACCTCGTAGAGTGTCTGCTTGGTCAGCCCGGCGTCCGATATGGCGGTCGACTTCAGCATCGGATGCTCAAGGATCTGGCCGGCCAGCATCGATTGCATGAAGCCCACCATCTGGGCCTGCGGGATATCGGTGGGCTCGTAACGGGTGATCAGATAACGAAACCAGTCGAGTTGGATCTCGGCTCCGGCTCCCTTGATGGTTTTCAGAATGCCGCCGAGCATCAGCAGAAACTGGCTCATGGACATGAGATCGAGCATTTGCGGGTGAACCGTAATCAGCACCGACGTCGCGGCCGACATGGCGGTCAAGGTCAGATAGCCGAGCTGTGGGGGACAGTCGACGACCACGACGTCGTAGCGATCGTCGACGTCGCTCAAGGCCCTGGCTATGCGCAAGAAGAACTGACGGCCGGCATTGGATGATTTGTCCTGCATCGCCAACGGCGTATCGTACTCATATTCCTGAAGTTCGAGATTTGCAGGCACAATGTCGAGGCCGGGGAAATTCGTCGGAACGATGACGTCGGCTATGGACCTACGCTCCGCATCATAGCGAATCGCCTCATAGAGCGAGAGGTTCCGGTCGAGTTCCGGCTGGAAGCCGTGGAGTGCCGACAAAGACGCTTGCGGATCGAGATCGATGGCAAGCACACGATGGCCGGTAAGTGCCAGGTGCTGGGCGAGGTGAGCCGCGGTCGTGGTCTTGCCGCTTCCTCCCTTGAAATTGACCACCGCGATGACCTGCAGCTTATCTCCGGGCTTGCGGTGAGGGACGTATTTCTTGACCTCCGTCCTGCCATGCTGATCGAGGAAATGGCGGAGCTCCAGCATCTGGTCCGCAGTATAAGAGCGTCGACCCGACTGCGCTTGTTCGGGCAGGGGCCCCTTGCCTTCGAGATGGAGCCGCTTCAGATTGTTTTGCGACACACCAAGATAGTGCGCGACCTCGGCCATGGAGAAGGTGCGCAGGGTCTTCGTGGCGTTGGGAGGAAACTTCTCCATGCGCAGCTGATTGAGCCGACGCGATATCTCCGCCCCGTGCTCGAGGATCTTGTCGTCAAACTCGAAGCTGGGCAGCCGCATCGCGATGTTCATACTTCCGGAAACCTGAATTGGCGCTTTTTGCTGGGAAACAGACCAACAACCGCCATTAAGCTCCGATTCGCCATCCCGGGCAAGAGCTTTTGGGTTAACAGGAAGTTAACGGCCTGTCCCGTCAACACGCCGCAAAAAACGTCTGCCAGAAAGAGCTACCGCACTGTTTCGATTCATGTTTTTCCCGAAATTTACGGCAGTAAAGTACAGATGGTGGATGTTGCCACCACAGTCGCCGCGCGAGGGAGGAAGACGGCGTCATTCGACCCCGCTTTAGGGTCGAGACATCTGTGGATGCGGGCAGCGGGTCCTGGTGTCATCCCACGCCATTGCCAGGCGGCCACGCGCGTGATCAGGAGCAGCCCTGCAAGCTCGCGGCTGAAGCGACGAATGGCATAACAGCGCGAACGCGTGCCGGCGGCAGGTATCCCGCTGCCTGACAGGCGGACAGAACAAGGACTCTTTCTCCCTTCTCCCCGCTCCGCCTGCCAGGCCAGGAAACTTTCCAGCGTCTCGGCAGCCGTCGCCCCTGACAGAAGCCGCTTGTAGCAGGCGCGCGGATAGCACGGAGATGGAGCGCCTCTATAATGCTGCCAGGGGATCAGATCACCTTGTGATGGAAATCGGGCCATCGGGTCGGGGAACACCCGCGCATCGAGCTGTGCGACGCGCTCACCACCCTGCCGGCTTTCACAAATGCGCTCGTTGCCAAGTGATGGCTCACACACTCTTTCCCCGGTGTCTGTGGCGACGATTACTGCCCTGCGTTTTGGCAGCCCGTGCGACACGTGCCGGCGAGAGCGGTTGCCGCCGTGTCATAAGCCGGCGCTACGCGCAGATAGCATTGCTGCTGTCGTGGCCGCTGAAGGCGACTACCGACTTGTGGACGTTAAAGCACCTGGCGATCGTCGCCTTGTGCCTCCTCACCTCTGTCATCTGCAATCGCCTCGACGGTGAGCTGCTGCAGTCCGGATCAACGCTTCACTGCGGCCTCTGGCCCGCGTTCGCATCGCGGCGCCGAGCAGCCCAGTCCCGCCCGACAGCGGCGTTGCGATGTCGAGCCTCAATCGCGACGTGCCGCTAGTCGACAGCAAATTCTGCCCCGGCATTGTTTGGTTGCTTGGAGCGTCGAGCGGAGCTGGTGAAAAGCAGGCCGCTCACGGAAAGGATGACAAGGAGTGCGCCGCTCGCCATCCACATCGACGGGACCTCGCCGAGAATGGCCCAGCCGAGCATCACAGCGATGATGGGGTTGACGAAGGTGTAGGTCGCTACCAAGGTCGGCGTGACTTTGCGGAGCAGCCAGATGTAGGAAGCAAAGGCAATCACCGTTCCGGCGATGGTGAGGTATGCCCATCCAGCGATCGACCACGCCGTGATGGAGGAGGGGTGAACAAGGCTCGCTTCACCGTCGGCGGCACCGACAATGGCCAATGCGGCAGCGCCGGCCCATAATTCGACGATCGACATCACCAATGGGCTGCTGGAGGTTGGAGACTGTTCGGAGACCACCGTTCCGATGCTCCAGGACAGGGACGCACCAAGCAGCAAGAAGATGTCGATCAGGTGCACCTTCTCAATTCCGCCGGCAACTTCTTCCCAGGCTATCAGCGCAACTCCAAGCACACCTGGGGCGAGAAAGGTCAAGGACAGCGCGCTCGGACGATTGGGGCGTCTGAGGCCTGTCTGCAGCGCAGCAATCCACAAAGGAATGGTCGCCAGCATAATTGCAGCCAGGCCCGTTGGAACCCGCTGTTGAACGTTTGCAAGGATACCGTGGCATCCGACGAAGAACAGCAATCCGCATACGATGCCATAGAGCAGGGACTTTCTCGATGGGGCCTTCGCACCGGAGGCGGCGGCACCGACGAAAAGGATCAGGCCGCCAACCAGGCAGCGCGCCGCCATCAGCAGGAACGGCGGCAGTGATTGCAGCGCCAGCGCCAGTGCCAGGTAGGTTGACCCCCAGATAAAGTAGATGGCGCCGAAGGCCGCAATCACGAGAAAACTTGCATTGGAGAGCTTCATTGGCTTAAAACCTCTTATGAGGTTAGAATTCGGAGATCGAGCTTGAGTTCCCCGCACCTCCTGAAATTGCGGCAGCCCGGCAATGTCGCGAAAGAGGATCTGGCGATCCGCTTTGTCAACACGGCTGCCTGGCGCTTGCGGCAAGCCGCCGAGGAGCGGCTTCCCACGCCGGCCGCACTGCTGGATTGGCTTGATGAAAACGGCGTGCGCATTTCCAACGATCCTGCTGAACTGACGCCGGGGAGGGGAGGGCACCTCCAACGGGCCCAAGCCGTTTATGGAAGCGCCATAGCGCTGCGCGAGACGATCTATGAACTCCTGGTGGCACAGATCAGAAAGATCCCACCCGCTGATGACCACGTCCAGGCGTTCAATCGCTTTCTGCAACACAGGCCAGCGGCCTTGCTGGAATGGCAGGGCGGGAAATTCGGCTGGAACGCTTCCGAACCAGGCGTGTTCATTTTCTGCACGCCGATCGCCGTCTCCGCGGCTGAGCTCATGACCGGCCCGCAGGCAGGGCGGGTCAAGCAATGCCAGGACGATCGAGGCTGCGGCTGGCTGTTCGTCGACGGGAGCCGGGCACAAAACCGGCGTTGGTGTTCCATGGGAGATTGCGGCAATCGCGCCAAGGCTTCGCGCCATTACGCCAGGGTCCGCGGGACGAGAGACGGGAGATGACGACGCGGCAGCCATCCGCCGATGGTGCTGTACAAGCAGGTGGCTGAAGCACGGGCGCCAACCATGGCGTCAACTGTGGTGGGTTTGGCCACACTTCAGTGGCAGGATACGAGTGGCATCAGGTTTGCCGGACGGATGTAAGGTCGTATCGTCATCACGCAAAGCCGGATCAATCATTATGTGCAACGACTACGAGCAACACATTCTTTGGGCTGAATACTGCAAGATGATGCAGAGGCTCGAACTCGGGATACCGACCCAGCAGAGCGAAGGCGATCTCCCCCAGGCAGACGACATCAAGGTCAACGATGTCGGCCCGGTGATGCGCGCAGCGGGCAACGGCATCGAGCTGGTGCCCATGAATTTCAGCTTCCCGCCATCGAACCCGCGCAGCGGTCCGGTTTTCAACTTCCGCTCCGAAGGTCGAAGCTTTGCCAAGAGCAATCGCTGCCTCATTCCGGCCTCGGCCTTCTTCGAGTTCACGGGCAAGAAATATCCCAAGGCCAAGCATCGCTTCACAATGACTGATGAGCCGTTCATGGCCATCGCCGGCACCTGGCGGGAAGGGCAGGGCACAGCGCCAGCGGCCTTCACGATGCTGACGACCGATCCGGGACCAGACGTTGGGCCCTATCATGACCGGCAGGTCGTCGTGTTGCGCCCGCAGGACTGGGCGCACTGGATCTACCTTACCAAGAGCGAAGCGGAGCTGCTTCAACCGTCGCCTGCAGGCACGCTGCACGTTGAAACGGTTCGGCCAGGAAGCGACTGACGAGCCCTGCTCGGCGCTGGCGATTTGCGGCCAAACGCGAGGACTTCATTTGAAATCGCGAGGCTTCACGCGAATCGTGTCGATATGCAGGTCCGGGATATAGATATCGCGGCTGCGCATGCTGGCGGGACGACCGCGCGGATCGAGCGTCGGACTGCCATGATGGAACTCGTCGCCGCGCCCGTGCGGTAGCGGAAATGCGCCCTCGCGATGGCCGACGCTGGCGAGGTCGGCCGACAGGTCGGTGAGCCGCTGCGCGACGAGATGGACGACGTCGCCCTCGCGCTGGATGCGGCCACGCACAGCGATCATGCCGGCTGAAAGCACAACGCGCCGATACTGCTCGAACACCTTGACCCAGATGACCAGGTTGGCAATGCCGGTCTCGTCCTCCAGCGTGATGAACATCACCCCCTTGGCGCTGCCGGGGCGCTGACGCACCAGCACGATGCCCGCAACCTCGAGCCAGGCCCGATCGCGCGCCTCCATCGCTTCCCTGCAGGTGACCAGACGCCGGCGGCGCAGATCTTCGCGCAGGAAGGATACCGGGTGGGCACGCAGCGACAGGCCGACATGGCCATAGTCTTCGACCACTTCGCCACCTGCCGTCATCGGCCGCAACGAGACGGCCGGCTCCTCGATTTCGGGATCGGCGCGCGCCTGGCGAGCGGAGGCGGCGGCGAAGAGAGGAAGCGGCTCCTCGCGCAGCGCCTTGATTGCCCAGAGCGCCTCGCGGCGTGCCAGGCCCAGGGACGGACGGAATGCATCTGCATCGGCAAGCTGGACAAGTGCTACTGAGGACACGCCGGCGCGCCGCCAGAAATCATCTATCGAAGCAAAGGGCCGATCGGCTCTCGCGGCAACGATCGCGGCGCCATGCGCGTTGGCGAGCCCGCGCGTCATGCGAAGTCCAAGGCGAACGGCAAAGCGGCTATCATTTTCCGTTGGCTCGAGCACGCAGTCCCATCGCGAGGAATTGGCGCAGACGGGGCGAACCTCGACGCCGTGCTCGATCGCATCGCGCACGATCTGGGCAGGCGCGTAAAAGCCCATTGGCTGGGCGTTGAGGAGGGCCGCGCAAAACACATCTGGGTGCCAGCATTTCAGCCACGCGCTGGCATAGGCGATAAGGGCAAAGGAGGCTGCGTGGCTTTCTGGAAAACCGTAGGAACCGAAGCCCTCAAGCTGCTTGAACGTACTTTCGGCAAAGGCCCGCTGATAACCTTTGTCGACCATGCCGCGGATCAGCTTTTGCTTGAAGGAGGACACACCGCCGGTGAATTTGAAAGTTGCCATTGATTTGCGCAGCATGTCGGCTTCACCGGGGGTAAAGCCGGCGCATTCGATCGCCACCCGCATCGCCTGCTCCTGGAACAGGGGAACACCGAGCGTCTTGCCCAGAACTTTCTCGAGTTCGGGCTTGGGATAATGGACCGGTTCCAAGCCTTGGCGGCGCCGAAGATAGGGATGGACCATGTCACCCTGGATGGGTCCGGGCCGCACGATCGCGACCTGGACCACGAGATCGTAGAAGGTGCGGGGTTTGAGGCGCGGCAGCATCGACATCTGCGCCCGGCTCTCGATCTGGAAGGTGCCCAGGGTGTCCGCCTTGCGGATCATGGCATAGGTGCGCGGATCCTCGGCGGGGATGGTCGCCAAATCGAGCTTGATGCCCTTGTGATGGGCAAGAAGATCGAAACCGCGCTTCATGCAGCTCAACATGCCCAGCGCCAGGACATCGACCTTCATGAATTTCAGCGCATCGATATCATCCTTGTCCCATTCGATCACCTGGCGATCATCCATTGCGGCGGGCTCGATCGGCACCAGCTCGTCAAGTCGGTCACGGGTCAACACGAAGCCACCAGGATGCTGCGACAGATGGCGCGGCGCGCCCATCAACTGGCGGGCGAGATCAAGCGCCATGCGCAGGCGTCGGTCACCGAGATTGAGGTTGAGCGCCTCGACATGCCTGGCCTCGACACCTTCCTGCGACCAACCCCAGACCTGCCCGGACAAGGTTCTGATTAGATCCTCGGTGAGCCCAAGCGCCTTGCCGACGTCGCGCAATGCTCCCTTGGTGCGATAGCGGATCACCGTCGAGCAGAGCGCCGAATGGTCGCGGCCGTAGGTTTCGTAAACCCACTGCATGACGATCTCGCGCCGTTCGTGCTCGAAGTCGACATCGATGTCGGGCGGCTCGCGTCGCTCCTCGGAGACAAAGCGCTCGAACAGCAGATCGTTGCGGCCGGGATCGATGCTGGTGATGCCGAGCACGTAGCACACCGCTGAATTAGCGGCCGAGCCCCGGCCCTGGCACAGAATGTCTTTCGATCGCGCAAAGCGCACGATGCTGTTCACGGTGAGGAAGTAGGGCGCGTAGCGCAGCTTTTGGATCAGCCGCAGTTCGTGCCTGAGCGAGGCTCGCACGCTGTCGGGCACGCCTTCGGGATAGCGTTCATCGGCGCCCTCCCAGGTCAACTTCTCCAGCGTCTGCTGCGGCGTCAGGGTCGGGTGGCTGCGTTCCTCTGGATATTGATAGGCAAGTTCGGCGAGATCGAAGCGGCAGCGTGACACGATCTCCACTGTCCGAGCCACCGCTTCCGGGTAGCGCGCAAACAGCCGGTGCATCTCCTGCGGAGGCTTCAGATAGCGATCGGCGTGGCGCTCGCGTCGGTGTCCAAGTTCATCGATGGTGACGTTATAACGGATGCAGGTGACGACGTCCTGCAGGATCCGGCGGTCCGGTGCGTGGAAGAGCACATCGTTGGTGACAACAGTCGCCACACCGACATCATCTGCCAGGGTGTCCAGATCATGCAGCCTCAGCTGATCGTTCGGCCGCCGGCGCAAGGTCAGCGCCATAAAGGCGCCGTCCCCGAAGACGTCGCGCAGCCGCCGCAGACGCAGGCCACAGCACTCGTCGGCCTCGTCGGGAACCAGCACGGCGAGTAGGCCTTCGCCATAGGCGACGAGGTCTGCCCAGTCGAGGATGCACTTGGCCTTGCCGCCGCGTTTCTTGCCGAGGGACAGCAGCCGGCATAGCCGCGCATAAGCGGCTCGATTGGTTGGATAGACCAGGACGGACATGCCGTCGGCGAGGTCGAGCCGGCAGCCGACGACGAGGCGGACGCCGGTGGCGTTGGCGGCCTCGTGGGCGCGCACGATCCCGGCGAGCGAGTTGCGGTCGACCACTGCCATCGCCTCGATCCCGGCCACCGCGGCCTGGGCAAACAATTGCTCGCATGATGAGGCGCCACGCAGAAAACTGAAATGCGAGGTGACCTGTAGTTCCGCGTAGCGGTGGCGGTCGGTCATCCGAACACCCCATGCAAAAACCAGCGATGCGAGCCGGTGGCCGCGTCCTCGCCATCGCCGGAGCGGAAGATCCAATAGCGCTCGCCGGCATCGTCCTCGACGCGGAAATAATCGCGCACAGCCACCAGTTCCGCGTCGCAACGCCACCACTCGCCGAAAATGCGTTCCGGTCCATCGGCGCGGCGAACACGGCGTCGGATGCCTCGCCAGGTAAAGGACACCGGTGGATGATCGGGCAACAGCGCAACGGTCTCGATCGGTTCGGGCGAGGGCAGGAGCCGGGCCGGGCGCGGCCAATCACCCGGCCATGTGGCGCCGGAGTCCGGCGCCATTGCGGGAATGCGGCGCACCGATCGCTCCGGAACATCGGTGGCGACCGGCGCGGCGCGATAGAGCGAGCGCTCGCCGACACGGTTGGCCAGCACATCGATCAGGTCCGACACGTCCGGTGCCGCATCGTCGACCAGCGAGGTCATGAGCTGCTTGGCGGCAAGCGGCTCGGCAAGTATCGCCGTCAGTGTCATGACCTCGATCCCGAAGCCGGGGTCGATGGTTTCGACCTTGTCGGTCAAGAGCCGCGTCAGGCGCTTGGCATCGCGTACGGGAAGGGCGGTGCCGACGCGAATGGCCTGGGCGCTGCTGTCGACGCGGTGGCAGATGAGATCAAGACGCCTGGCGCCAAGCCCCTTGGCTTCCAACGCTTGGCGCAGGGCAGCGACGAGCTCACCGATGAAGCGTTTTATGGTCTCGGCCGCCCCAATCGGCTCGGCAAAGCTGCGTCTGACCTCGGTCAGCTCCTCGCCGCGTATCGGATCGATCGGCTCGTTGAGGACGCCAAGTGCCTGATCGATCCGCCGCCCAAGCTGGGGGCCGAACCGCAACGTCAAAGGCGCACGCGGCTGCGTAAGCAGATCAGCGATGCGTTCGAAGCCGAGGACGCGCAGGCCCTCGATCGTATCAGCCGGCAGGCGCAGCGCCGAAAGCGGCAGTTGTGCGATCGCTGAGGCGCTGTGTCCCGGCGGGGCGACGATTGCCGGTCTGGTCGCATGACGCGCGAGCGCGTGCGCTGCTCCCCAGGTGTCGGCGATCGCCGACCGACTGGTGAACCCGGACGTAGCCAGCCGGTCAACCAGGCGGGCGAGCATCGCTTCCTCGCCGCCGTGCAGATGATCGGCGCCCGTGGTGTCGAGGACAATGCCGTCCGGCACGTCGACCGCGACGATCGGGGCGTAACGCCGCAACATCCAGACGGCCAGCCGGCCGAGCGCCTCGGCGTCACCCGCAGCATCATGATCTCGAACGACCAGCTTGGGGACAAGAACACGGGCTTTGGTGGCAGGCATGCCGACGCGCGCGCCCGCAGCCCAGGCCGCCGCGTCCGCGGCTAGCACCACCTCCCGCCTCCCGTGCAGGCCAGTCAGCACGAGCGGCGCCTCAGCGGGCGGTGCGGCGTCGCCAGCCAGGCGCCGCAGCCTGTCGGTCGACCAGCTGGGAAGGAAGAGCGAGACGACCCTTGCCATCGCAGGCCTCCAGTTCAAAATCCGCACTTCCGCCAGCTCGCGCCCGGATAAGCTCGACCAGCCAGCGGTGACGGCCGACCCCGGGCACCGGCAATGAAGCCGAAGGCAGCACCGAGATGCGCCATCGGGTCACAGCCGCAGTCGGTTGCCCGAAATCAGCCGCCTCGGCCTGCCGTCGCCAGCGCCGCAGGGCGATGCCGATGGTGCCGGTCTCTTCGGCACAAAGCTGAAGCCGCCGGGAGGCCGTCATGTCGAGCCGGGCGACTTCGCCGACCACGGTGCCGAGCCCACCGTGCCGCAAGCCTTCCTCCACGCAAGCAAGAATGGTCTTATCGTCACCGGCTTCGGCATAGATGACCCGGTCGGGCGCCAAGCCTGCCTGCGCCAGAGCGGGCGCGAAGAGGTCGGAGCGCGTGATGACCCACAGAACCTTGCCCCTGGTACGGGCGGCGATGCCCGCGGCGAAAAGGGCCGCGGCGGCGGCATCGATCGCACCGGTGCCGCCGCCGGCGATCTCATGAAGGGCACCGAGCGCCAGCCCGCCCCCGGGGAGCCGCTTGTCGAGATCGGGGATTCCGAAGGGAAGAACCGACTTAGTAGGTCGGCTCCGGCCTTCGATTTTCTCGATCGACGCGCGCAATGTACCGATAGCGGGTTGTCGCCGCACGTTCATCGAACCTTCAGCAGAATAGGAATTTGTTCTCTATTTGTTCCAACACGGATCAAGAGTCAAGAGGTAGGGCAGGGCGGGTGTCCCGAGCAGGCCTTGGACGGTTTGAAGCAACGCGCCAGGTGAGCTGTGCCGAACTGCAGCCCCGCCCCGAGTGCCGGTGCGTCTGCGCGACCGCTCGTGCATCTCGTAATCAGCCAAGGAGTGCCGGAAGAAGTCCTCCCCGCAAGAGCAGGCGCGTTGATAGCTTCTCCTGCCAATTGGCAGCCCGAGCGCGCTGCCATCCACGGGCACGCATCGGCAGCGGCTGCGATGCGCAGCGGCGCACAGGGATCGTTTGGCCACCTGCCAGATCGCTTGGGCAGTTTCAGATGACCGGTCGTCGACCCGAGCTGTGGCGGATGCTCGCGACGGTGCGCTCGTTGATCGGCGCGAAGGCGGGATCGTCTCGGCCGCGAAGGCGAGGAAACGGACACAGGACGTGCGAGAAGCCTGGGCTGGTCTAAATGGCTCCCAAAGCGGGGAGGGCTCCGCCCGCGAAGCAACGGGCCGAGGCGAGATAGTGTCAACCGGCCCGGTGCTTTGTCGACATAGCTGACCGGGCGACAGCAAGGCCCTGCAGTCCGATCACGCCGCAGACTGGTTCGCATTCGCCCGGCTTATTGCGGTACCCACGCCACTGGGTTATTTTAGGAGTGTGGGAACAGCACCTGCCATCCATCGCGGGTGCGACCTTGCCGTTTGGGCAGATTGTGAAGTCTTTAACAGACCTGGTTGTCGCAAGCTGTGTCTTGTACCCTTCAGGTCGTGAGCAGTTAAGGATGCGCCATGCTGCGACGTTTTGCGTTCATTGCGGCCCTGATGCTCACCAGCTTCACGGCATTCCAAGCTTGTGCCGATCGTAGGGTGGCCCTTGTCATCGGCAATTCCGAATACCGCGAGATTCCGGCCCTCAAGAACCCGGACAAGGATGCCGAGGACGTGTCGAACACCTTTCGTCTGGCCGGGTTCGATGTGTTCGTCGCCAAGGATCTCACCAAGATCGAATTCGAAAAACAGTTCCGCAACTACCTCGCGGCGGCGGACGGTGCCGATCTGGCGATCGTGTACTATTCCGGCCACGGCTTTCAGATCGGCGGAGAAAATTTCCTGATCCCGGTCGATGCGTCGCTCAAGAACGCGGCCGACATTGAGGTCCAGGCCGTCAAGCTCGATGATGTGCTGCAGCAGTTGCGGACGAAATCAAAGATCCAGGTGATCATCCTCGATGCCTGCCGCAACAATCCGTTTCCGCGCAAGGACTATTGGTTGCGAGACCAGCTGATCGTTGCTGGCAACACCGGGCTTGCACAGGTGAAAAGTTCGCTGAACACGCTTATAGCCTTCGCCACCGAGCCCGGTGCTGTCGCTTATGACGGAAATGGCGACCTCAGCCCCTTCTCCTCCGCCTTCTCTCGTCGCGCGCTGGCGCCGAACCAGGAGATACGCTCGGTCATGGCAGCCGTTCGCAGGGATGTGGTCGAGGCTACGGCCGGTAAGCAAGTGCCTTGGGAAAACTCATCGCTGATCGACGAGGTCGTCCTCATGCGTCGCGCCAACCGGCCTGCACTGCCGCCCGTCTTGGAAAAGGTCGTGCCGTCCGGCGTCGGGCCTGTCGCGCTCGACCTGCCGGAGCCGGTCGATGTCGATGGCGGTGCGGTCACCGTCAGCATCGACAGGCAGCCGGCGCTGGGGCATCTGATTCTGGACGGGAAGCCGGTTGCGGCGGGGGAGCCGATTGCCGGCAAGGATCTCCCGCGATTGCGAATGGACGTGCCCAAAGGTGTGGGTGCCCAGGAAGAAGTCGACATGCTGGCCTATTCAACGCGCGACAATTGGGGTGGCGAATCCCAGGGCATCCTGGTGTTCCGGGTCAAGAATGGTGAGGGTGCCGAGGGCAAGCAACTTATAGCCTCGCTGGAGTCCGAACAGAAGCAGCAAGCGGTGGAACGCGGCATTCACATTGCCGGCGCCGCCGAAGCCATCGAGAATCGTGAGGTCCATGTTCCAGTTGGCGTCGGCCCGGTCCCGTTGCAACTGGATTTCCCAACCGCGGATCCGGCAGTCAGCCTGAAATTTGCAGGCTATCCGGCAACGGGAACGCTGTCGCTGCCGGATCGGACCTTGTCGCCAGATTCGAGCCTGATGGCCGATGAAGTCGACCACTTGCGCTATGAACCCCAGATCGGCGCCGTCCAGCCACTGATCGTCGGCTTCGAAATCAGGGCCGACAACACGTCGTCGAAGCCGGCGACGATGAAGCTCTCGCCAAGCGTCGACCCCTGCGACAGGGAGGCGGGTGAGCCACTTGACCTGCAGGGCGTCGTCCCCGGCCTGTTGCCGAATGAGATCAGCAGCAACGCCGTAGACGTCTGCCGAGCGGCGGTGAAAGCCTATCCCGATGTCCCTCGCTTCCACTACCAGCTCGGCCGGGCATTGCTTGCAGTTGGTAAGGTCGACGAGGCCAAGAAGGCGATCCAGGATGCTGCCGACAAGGGGCATGTGCGCGCAGTGTTCGAGCTGGGCTATATTGCCGCCTCAGGGATAGGGGCTGCCGTGGATCCCAAAAAGGCGAATGGCTTCTATGCGAAGGCGTCCGACAAAGGCGACCCCTATGGGATGACTGCCTGGGGACGTGCTCTGTTCAATGGTTTGGGAGTAGAACGCGATACCCGTAAGGGATTGGATCTACTGCTGAAGGCGGCCGCTATGGGGCATACCTATTCTATGAACGAGCTTGCTTCGATCTTCACCGAAGGTCGTAGCGGCGTGCCCGCGGATTATGATCGCGCAGTCGCCTTTCTCAAAGCGGGAGTTGAACGGCAAGATATGTACTCGATGAACCTTCTAGGCCGCAGCTATCTCAGCGGACGTGGCGTCGAGAAGGATCCGAAGCAGGCACAGGCGCTTTTCCAGAAAGCGATGGATCTCGGCCAACCCTATGCGCCGGGCAGTCTCGGCCGCATGTATCGGGATGGAGTTGGCGTGACGCAGAACCTCGATGAGGCGACAAGGCTTTTCGAGCTTGCAAGCGCTCGCGGAGATTATTCCGGCGCGTATGACCGCGCGGCCATCGAGATGCAGAAGGGCGACAAGGCCGATCAGGCTCTGGTTGTCCGCTATTTGGCGTTCAGCATAGGGCTCGATCTTCGCAACGAATTGCCGAGTGCTCGCACAACGCTGGCGCAATTCGGTGCGAAGCCGAAAACAGCCGCCTTGAAGCAGCTGCGCTCGGAACTCAGATCGAAAATTCCGGCGGGCGGCTCTGTCGACGAGCAACTAGTCAAGACGGCCAGAGCCGTCTGGGAGCAAGATAATCCGCGCCGAGACCTGTTCTGAACAACAAGGAGGCAATGTGGTGGGCTGGGCATTGAAGCAGGCAATTGTCGCAACAGTTCTATCCGGCGCTCTGGCCGTGGCGGGTTGCACAACGGTGACGCCCACGGTCGAGCCGACCCCGGCGACGAAACACCAACATCGGGCCAGGGCCGTTCGGACGACGACTGCACCGAAAACCATCAAGCGCAAGAAGGTGACGGCCACGAAATTGATCAAACCGGCCCAAAACGAATCCCCGCCGGTCGTCACTCCTTTGGGTGGCGGTAGCGGTGGGGGCAGTTCGGGCGGCGGTAGCAGCTGGTGACGGCGGTCACCAGCAGCTAACTTCATATTCTGGCATTGCCGCTGCCATGGCCGACTCGAAGCGCTCGCCAATCAGGGACAAGTGCTCTATGGTTGCGCCGATGCCGTTAGTTGGATCGGGTTGCCTGGCGGGGGCGTTCCATGTTCGAAGTCGTTGCATTCTGGCGAGCGCGAGCAAAAGCGCAGCGTCCTGGGCTTATCGTCGTAGCGATATTGGGACTGCTATTCCTTGCACCGCAGACGGCGAGTGCCGCGCCGAACTGGACGCTCGATCCGGACGCTTCGGTGCTTACCTATCAGTCGGTCAAGAAGAACACGATCGTCGAAACCAACAAGATCAGGAATATCACCGGCACGCTGACTTCCGCCGGTGATGCCAAGGTCAGCTTCGATCTCAATTCCGTCGACACCGGCGTCGACCTCCGCAATGTGCGCATGCGCTTCCTGTTCTTCGAAACGTTCAAGTACCCAACGGCCGAGCTGACCGCGAAGGTGGACCCGGCGGCCTTTGCCGACTTGCCAGCCAAACGCCGCATCAAGGCAAGCTTGCCCTTCCGGCTCAGCCTACATGGCGTCGATAAGGATCTGGAGGCGAGCGTCGTCGTAACCATGATCAGCGACACTCAGGTCTCGGTTGCTTCCGAGGCTCCCGTTGCGGTGCATGTGGAGGACTTCGGCCTGCTGCCGAACGTCGACAAGCTGCAGCAGGCCGCCAATGTGACGAACATAGTGCCCACTGCGTCAGTGTCCTTCGACTTCGTCTTTGTTGCCGAGGGCAGCAAGCCGGGTGCTGTGCAGACAGTCGCGGCCAACGCCGCCGAAGTCGGCCCCGTGGCCACCGACGCTGCGAAATCCAACTTCAGCGACGAGGAGTGTCTCAACCGGTTTGCTGTTTTGTCGCGCACCGGAGCCATCTACTTCCGTGCAGCCAGCGCCCGACTTGATGCCAAGAGCCGTCCATTGCTCGCCGAGGTCGAGGGCGTGGTCGGCAAATGCCCGACCCTGAATGTTGAGGTCGCCGGCTACACGGACTCGGACGGTTCGCCAGAGGCGAACAAGGCGCTCTCGGAACGGCGCGCCAAGGCGGTTGCCGATGCGTTGGTCGCCGATGGCGTGCAGCGCCGCCAGATCAGCGCCACCGGCTACGGCGAGGAGCGGCCGGTTGCCGCCAACGATACGGCAAAGAACAAGGCGCTCAATCGGCGCATCGAATTCTCCGCCACGAAGCTCGCGAACTGAGGGCAGGGTGGGCTCCCGTCCATTGGCGTTTTGCGCAAGCTTGTTTCGCGGCACTGGGCTTGTCGCAATGGTCTTGCTTTTGACCTTGACCGCCGCCACTGCCGAGCGCCGTGTCGCGCTGGTGCTGGGCAACTCGCAATATCAGCACGCCGCGCCGCTCGCCAATCCCGCGCGCGACGGGCAGGCCATGGTCGAGCGCCTGCAGAACCTTGGTTTCGAGGTGGTCTCCGGTTTCGACCTCACCAAGCAGCAGACGCAAGCGACCGTCGCCCAGTTCGCCAAGCAGGTGCGCGGCGCCGATATCGCCCTGTTCTTCTATGCCGGACATGGCTTGCAGGTCTCCGGCAAGAATTACCTGCTTCCGGTCGATGCAGCACTCGAGGACGAAACCTCGCTCGACTTTGAGGCCGTGTCGGTCGATTTCGTTTTGCGCCAGATGTCTCGCGAGACCAGCATCAGGCTGGTGTTTCTGGACGCTTGTCGGGACAATCCTTTGGTCGATCTGCTGGCCAAGACCGCGGGCATCAAAGGTGCAAGCCGCGGGCTTGCGGAAATTGGGATTGAGAATGGCGGTGCCGGGACGCTCATTGCGTTCGCTGCCAGTCCCAACCAGCTCGCCTATGATGGCTCCGGCGACCACTCGCCCTTCACGACCGCGTTGCTTCAGCACATTGGCGAATCCAATGTCTCCATTAGCGAAGCGATGAACAGGGTGACCAGCGACGTTTTTAGGGCGACAGGCGGTAAGCAGCGCCCTTGGACCAATGTCTCCCTGACCACCGAGGTTGTCCTGCACAAGGTCGATCTCAACGCGCCGCTGATCGTGGGTGAAGCGAGCACCCCGCCTGATGAAGCCAGCTCCGGGACGCGCAACACCGGCGGCTCGTCAGCCCAGACTGACGACCAGCTTGCGCTCGATGTTCTTCGAGCGAAGATCCCGAAGCTTGCCACTGACGGGCCAATCTTTTTCGATCGCCCGGTCACGTTCGGGGATCCGGCGATCGACGGCAAGAGCATCGCCCAATTGATCAAGGGCGAACCGCTTTTCAGTCCGGTCGAAGGTCTCGACAAGTCGGTGTGGGAAGGCAAGCACTGCGACAGCTGCCATGAGTGGAACGAGGCCCGGCTTTGCGACCAGGCGAAGAATTTCGCTGCCAACGGCGTCTCGGTCCTTCGCCTGCAGCATCCGCTGGGTACCCGATTCAAGGTCGCGCTGGCCAGATGGGCGCAAGGCGGCTGCCAGTAGTAGTGCTGGGCTGGTGTCAGCGACGAGGGAGGGCAAGCAGGGGAGGCGAACGGCGAACTCGTTACGCCTCAAGCTGAGCCATCTCGATGCCCATTTCGACAAAGGCGGAAAGCAAGGTAAATCGGTCCGCCAGCGCCGCGCGGGCCAGTCCCGCCAGGATTGCGGCGTTGACGGCATGGGCGGCGGGGAATCCGCTGGACTCCATTTTGAGCGTCGGGTGACGCCATACCGCTGCCAGTGCGATCCAGGCGGCCGGGGTTGCCGGCGGCAGCTGCAAGGAATTGCTCAAGGCTGCTTGATGTTGAGGATTGTCAGGCTCGCCGACGCGGGCATGGACAAGCGCCAGCAATTCGAGGTCCTGGCCAGCGAGCAGCTCGGCGACATTGCTCAAGCATTCATGTCCCCACCAGACGGCGGCTCGCTCGGGTAGCAGGTAGGCACAGAACGTGACTGCTTCTTCCGGCACGCGCCCGGCAAGCAGGCTACGGCAAAAATCCAGGGGCGGCTGACCCGTGGCCAGCGACTTCATGTCCCTGGCGATGGCGGGACAAGCAATGAACAGATCCCGTGCCGTTCTGTACCCGAGTTCATTAGCCATGGCTGCCACATCCCCACGAGCCAGCAGACAAGCACTCAAGCCCGTGAGCGAGCGCCGGTCAAGCGGCCGACATTAACAGGTGGTCGTCACAAGCAGCATGCGTTTGTTCACAGACAATCGCTTCCTGATTTGCTATGGTAGGCGCCAGCGAAATCCACTCACACTGGAGTGACGGTCATGCGATGGGTCAGTTCAGCCTTGGCATTGGCGGCCATGCTTCTTGCAACGCAAGTCTGTGCCGATCCGCTTCAAAAGTCGGAAGACATCGTGAAGTTCTTCGCCAATCAACCCGGCAATCTCGGTGCCTCGCGCGGCATCTGCGTCGGTACGGAGGAAGAGTGCAAGAGCAAGGCGGAGAAGACCGGCTCAGCCCCACAAAAAGCTGGTCTCGACATGATGATCAATTTCGCCCTTGATTCGGCTCAACTCGACCAGATCGCGCGCACCGAACTCGATGAGTTCGCAAAGGCCCTCAAGGACAATCGGCTGAGCACGTTCAGCTTTGTCGTCGAGGGGCATACCGATGCGACCGGCTCGGATCGGTACAACCAGGATCTTTCGCAGAGAAGGGCGCAATCGGTGGCGGCATTCTTGACAGCCAACGGGGTAGAACCTGCCAGACTGGAAGCAATCGGCGTTGGCAAATCGCATCCGCGGGTCGCCAACCCTTACGATCCGGTCAACCGCCGCGTGGAGATGCGTGTCAGGACCGAGTAGGCTCGCCGACCGGCCGATCCTTAATTAGCTTGGCTCAAGCACACCTTGGATCGAATTGAGCAGCGCTGTTATCGCCTGCTTGTATTTTTCGAACTCCGGTGACGTCTGCCGAACTTCGGTCGTGGTCGTCGCCGGCTGGCCCGCATCCGTCACCAGGCGCGGCACTTTTTGACCCATCTTCCGCTCGGCCCAGTCGATGACATAGCCCGCGGTCTTGCGGATGAGGAAGGGATTGGCCTCGATCACCGCTGAACCCAAAACGGCGCTCAATTGCGACGTGCCGGACGCGGCCAGCACCTGATGCGCTCCTTCCATGCCAAGGAAGTGGCACAGATAAAGGCGACCTGCGGTTATCTGGTGGCCGCGGGCGCGCAGATAGGCTTCGCCTTCGCGCGCCAGATTGCGCACCATCTCACGCGACAACGTCACGTCATAGCGAAGCGCGAGCAGGTCGGCGGTCGAGAGCGAACGGGCTAGATCGGGACGATAGGTGTTCATCATCCGGATCCAGGTCTTGGTGATGAACTGGCCAGCCCCGGTTGCCGACGAGTTGGGATTCTTGGCGCGGGCGCTGCCGCCGCTTTCAACATGTACGATCCGGTCGGTTAGCGTTTCGACCGCGGCATCGCCAGAGCCTGCGGATCGGCCAGAGCTGAGGGACTCAGCGCTGGCAACCGTGGTGACCGTGCCGAGCGGATCGATCGCCTCGCCGTTTTGATAAAGTTCGAAATGCAGATGCGGTCCGGTCGAGAGCCCGGTTGTGCCAATATAGCCGATGACGTCGCCTGCCTTCACTTTGGTGCCGACGCCGCTGGCAATGGCGAATTTCTGCATATGGGCGTAGCGCGTCTCGCGCCCGTTTGAATGGGTGATCTTGACCAGATTGCCATAGCTGCCGCCGTCGCCTTGGAAGCTGATCTCGCCGTCGTAGGCCGCCATGATGGGCGTGCCGACCGGGGCTGCCCAGTCGACGCCCTTGTGGATTCGAACCGTGCCGAGGATTGGATGTCTACGCGGGCCGAAGGTCGACGTCATCACCCCGCTCACTGGCGTGATCATGCCGTTGGTGACGGTCTGCGAACGAACCTGATCATCGCCGGTGACGCAGGCATACTGCCCGTCGGCTTGCTGGTAGACGAAGCAGTCGAGGTTTTTGTCCTTACCCAGGACGCCGACGTAAAGCACCCGTCCGGAAATCTCGCCTTGGCCGCGCGGGGTCTGCGAGTAGATCAGCACCAGGCGTTGGTCCTCGCCGGCGAAGGCGTCCAGATCCTGTCCTCTCGACAGATACATGATGGCTTCGCCGATCACGCTCGTCGGCACCTTGTTGCGCGCCGCCGTCGAGTAGATTGCGTCGAGCAGACGGTACTGCCGCTTCGGCCCACCCTGATCCGAGCCACCGGAATAGTTGAAGAGGTCCTCGCGCACCCAGGGATCGACGCCTGCAACAAAGGCGCCCCCGGCGTTGCGGGTCAGTGTGCCGACGTAAAGGTTCCTTGCGTAGACGGAGACTTGCATCAGCGACATGGTCGTCGTCTCACCGTTCGGCCGGAAACCGCGCAGGGCGACCACAAAACCAGGCTCCAGCCGATCGCGGTTGAACACCGCTTTCAGCGCCTCGCCCGCAAGCCTGGCATCATCCGCGGAGAAATGCGCGTCGAGCGCGACGCTGTCCAGACTGCGCTCGTTGAGGACTTTCACGAAAGTGTCCTCTGTCGCCTCGTAGCGCTGATAATCGCTGATGACGGTCGCGACCGTCGTGTTGTTCTCAATGGCGGTCTTCTCAAAGGCGGGCAGCGCTTTCTCGCCCTGGTCAATGGTCTCGCCCCAGCCGGCCTCGGGGTCGTCCGCGTCAGCTTTGAGCGCCGAACCTGGGGACATCTCCCCCCCTTCAGGCGCCGCCTGCAGGTCGTTCGCCAGATCATCGCGTTGATCCTCGGACGCGACGGCAGGTTCGGGCGCGGTCGGCTCGTGGCCCTCGGGTGCCGCGGCGGAGGGCTTCGGAGCAGCCTGCCGCTGCGCCTGGAAGAAGGCAAAATCCTCCTGCGTGGAGGGGATCGTCGTCATGAACTTCTCGCTGGCGCTCAACATCACGTCGGACAGGATCTCGATCTGCGGCGAAGCCCCGGAACTGTCGAGTTCGGCCGGGCGCGCAATCGTGCGGCCCTTCGTGGCGGTCTCGTCATCGGGTGCCAGCGTGATCCACATCGGGTCGCCGGCAAGATCGATGATGGCCGGCACATAGACCGAGGCGTCGGGGGGTATGTCATCCATACCTTCGACGGGATGCAGCTCTTCATTCTCGTCGCCGAACGACCAATCATCCCGGGTGAGATAAAACCCGGTGGCGATCGCGATGACGGTGAGCGCGGCAAGGCCGGCAAGAAAGCGGTGCCGAACTTTGCGCCTGCGCTCGCTCTGGCGCGCCAGCTTCTTTTGTTTGAAGCTCGTGTCGATACTGTGCGTCACGGGCCGTTTCCGGTCAGGAAATAGGTCCAGCGCACCTGCTCGAGCGTATCGACTTCGACGAAACGGGCCGCGATATGACCGCGCTGCCAGCACTCGTCGATGCCACGGATAGAGAAGCGGTGTCGATCAACACACATTTCGGTCGATCCGCTGAGGATCGCATGGCCGAACACGTCGGTTGCGTAGAGGTATACGTACCGGTTGGTCAGTTCCTCGCGGATGACGTTCACGCATTGGTTGGCGCCAATGGTCCACCAGCCGTCGGTCTGGTCGGAATCGTCGATCTTCTGTCCGACGGCGAGATTGACGACGTCGAGGGTCTGGTTGCAGACGGTGAATTCCGCATGCGCGCTGTCGGTTGAGACGGCAAGGAGCAGTGCTGCGCCCGACAGCACGGAAAACGCGACGCGGTTGGCCAGCAAGCGTCCAGACCAGCTACGCTTTATGCGTGCGGAAGGCGGGCAGAATAAATGCAAGGCGCGAAGGTCCATCGGCGTTACATATCTATCCGCCGAGCCTGAAATACTTCGCGGCGGCGGAGAATTGCGAACCGTCGGCCTCGATCTCTTCGAGGATCTTTGGCAAAAGGTCGGAGGCTGGTGTCGGCCTGGAGAAGCTCGCGGCCCGAATGTCGTGCGGTCCGGTGATCACCAGCATGATCTGCGGCAGGGCTTTGCCGGCCGCCTTGTCGGCGGCGCCCAAACCAATCGGTATGCTGAAAATCGCCTTGTCGGCTTGCGCCACCATGCGGTCATCAAGGTTGAAGGCGATGCCTCTGTGGTCGATCAGCATGACGTTAGAAACCAGCCCGCCATGGGTTGCCAGCGTGCCCCTGATCGGCGCGCCGTCCGGCACCGCCGTCCGGTCGAGAACCAGTTGCGGCCTTTCCACCTGGTTGCGGTCGAGCAAGCGCAGGAACCTGGTCACTTCACACTGGGGCTGGTCGATGACACGGACGCTGATATCGGGCTCGAGATGGAACCTTGATTGAAAGTCATTGAGCATCTGCTCGAAGGGCTGCACGGCGGTTGCGAAGCCTTCGATTGCGGCGGCGCTGGCGCTTTGGGATGTCAGCGACGCGTAGAAACAGTCGCCGCCACTGAAGTCGCGCACCCACGACGCACGTTGCGCCGTCTCGTCGACTGCCGCCGCTGGCGGCACCGCCGGCTTGGGCATGTTGATGGCGACGGTGGTGTTTTCGGGCTGCGTGGTCAACGGCGGCCGCGGTTGCTGGGAAGATTGCGGCGTGTTCGCCGCTTCGGACGGCGCGGCTGGCAGCGGCTTGCTAGCGATCGCAGTCGGCGGCACCGGCTGAGCCGGCGGGCTGACCGGCAGCGCCGGCACTGGGCTTTCCGCAATCGTCGGCGAGGAAGCCTCCGGCTCGGCCATTTTGGAAAGCTTATCGACCAACTCGGTTGCGCTTGGTTTCGTCGCCGGCGGGTTTGCTTCCCGCGCCGGCTTGCCCTCTGTCTGCGTCTGGCTTGGCGCCGACGTCCCCGGCGGCTCGCCGACTGGCTGCGGCGGGTTCGCGTTCGCCTCGGGCTTCGGCACCGACACCGCGTTTGACCGGGTCGCGGTCGGCGTCTCGGCAGGCTTGATCTCGACCGGCGGAGTAGCCGTTGCTTCGGGGTGAGCCATGGATGGTGCGGTCACCGGCTGGCCCGTCGGCTCCCGGCTGGCGACCTGCTGTGATTTTGTTGCCGATGGCAGCGCGGGGCGCGGGGTCGGCACCGGCATTTCGGAGGGCTTGGCATGCTGCGGTTTCTGCTCGCCTGCTGCGTCCGCCTGGTCCGCGGCCGGTATTGTGGTCTTCACCTGAGCATCCGGCAGCGCAGGTGGCATTGCCGTTTGGTCGGTGGCAGCGTTATCTTGTTTTGACGGCTCCGGCTGCAGCGGTGATGATGGCGGCGGTTGCGATGCTTCCGGTTGCGGCTTCTGCACCACCGGTTTTGATGTCAGAGGCTTGGGGATCTCTTCGGCCGGCGGCCGCGCCAGGATGCCACTGACATAAAGGCCGCCCCCAAACAGGACCGCCAGCGTTACCAGGCCGGCAGCGATGGCCGGCATCCGCCCCGGCTTTCGCGGCTTAGCCGGAACGGCCGTGCCGGGCGTCGGCGCCGACTCTGGTTGCGACAGATGCGCCGGCCGCACATGCTCGACAAAGCGTTGTTCGCCCGGAGATGCCGAACGCTCGAGCCTGGAGGTGGGCAGTGCCGTCCAGCCGGCGCGCGGCAAGCCCGAGCGTTCGCGCGAACCATACGATACGGGCGGCAATGTCAGCTCGACATCCTCGCCACGCGTTGCCCTGGCGATCTCGGCCATGCTGGCCGGCCGATCGCGCGGGTCGGGCTGCAGCATGGCGCCGAGGAGATCGTGGAACTCGGGATCGATGTCAGACAGGTCTGGGACGTTCCGGCGTTTTTCGATGACCTCATACTGCGAGCCGCTCATGTCGAGTGGCTTTCCGCGCAGTGCGGCGGCGAGTACCAAGCCGAGGCTATAGATATCGGACTGCTCACTGACCTCGCCGCCATAGAGGCCGAGCTGTTCGGGCGATACGTAATTGTATTTGCCGGCGAACTTCCCACCGATCAGCGTTTCACCGCCTGCGGTCGCCGAGCGAGCGATACCGAAATCAATGATCTTGGCGTGCTCCACCCGCCCGCCAGGCAGGATGATGTTGTCCGGCGAAAGGTCGCGGTGAATCGCGCCCGCCTGATGCACAGCCGCCAGCCCCGAGGTCAAGCGATGGCAAAGGCGCCGCACGTCTTCCCCCTGCATCGCTCCGTGACGCATCACATCAAACAGCGATTGGCCGTCCACGAACTCCATCGCCAGGTAGGGGCGGCCGATCTTCGGATCGATGGTGAAGACGTGATAGCGAACCACCGCATCATGCGACAGATGGTTGAGGATCGATGCTTCCTTGCGGAACAGCGACAGGATCGTCTGGTCACGGGCGAATTCGGGCAGGACGATCTTAATCGCCACGTGATCGCCGGTTTGGATGTTGTGGCCGCGATAGACTTCTCCCATGCCGCCGGACGCGATCCTCTCGTCGAGTTCGTAGATGCCGCTGAGCTGCGTGCCGGCGCCGGCATAGGTGACGTTCGCCGATATCCGCGTTTTATCGTCGTCGCTCATCTCGCCAGGCTCTCCGGTCCGGACCGATCCGGATGGGGCGCACCGTTGCGCCCGCCGCCGATCTTCACGAGTACGATGGTCACATTGTCGGTGCCGCCCCGCGCCAGCACCGTCTCCAGCAGGCTCCGGCACGCCGCCTGCGGCGTTGCCGATCTGACTGCGGCTTCGATCTCGGCGTCGCTGACATGAGCCGTCAGTCCGTCGGTGCTCAGGACGAAAACATCCCCCGCCATCAGCTCGCCCTGCTGGAAATCGATCTCGAGCTCGTCGCTCACCCCGACTGCATGGGTAATGACGTGGCGGCGCGGCCAGGTAAGCGCCTCTTGCGCGCTGATCATGCCGCGATCCACCAGTCCCTGGACCTCGGTGTGATCCTTCGAGACCTGAAAGATTGTCCCGTCACGGATCAGATAGATGCGGCTGTCGCCGGCCCACAGGCCGGCAAACCGTCCATCCATGGCAAGCAAGGCGGCGAAGGTCGAGCCGATGGTGATGCCGCGGGATCGCGAGATCTCGCGGATCTCGGAATTGGCGCGGCTCAGCCGGTCCTCGAACCGCGCACGAAGGTCGGGTGCCGAGCTCGCTATGCCGATCGTTGCCAGATGGTCGACGATGCTGGCCGACGCGACCTCGCCGGCTTCGTGCCCGCCCATGCCATCCGCCACCACCCAGAGACCGGTCTGCGGCTCTATCAGGTAGTTGTCCTCATTGTGGTCGCGCACGCAGCCTCTATGGGTCACGCCGAAGCTTTCGATGGAAAGGGCGACAGTGCTCAATTTGCCACCTAGCGCTTCGCGAGCGTCCCCTGTGACCAACCCCGGGCAGCGTGCCCAGGCCACTTTGCCATAAGCGCATCCATTAGAGTACCAAAATGAGTGCCGCAGCCGCCGCTGCGCTTGAACAAAGCCGTGTCAGAACGCCTTCGGACAGCTGAAGTCGGCCAGGGCTGGCAACAGGAAGGGATTTGCCGCCGGTCCGGTCTGGATCATGTAAGCGACGTCGCGTCCTCCGATCACGAAGCGGGCTTCGCCGCTGGCGGTGATGGTCGCCTTTTCCAGCAGACGCTTGAACGCCCACGGTCCTTCGAAATTGATAGCCGAGTCGCGGCCGGGCATTTGCGGCATCAAGGTGAGGCTGGCGGAAGCCGAGGCAGTGCTGTTTGGCCACGTCACCGTACTCGGCGCGTTGCCCGTCTGGCTGCTCTGGATAGTCTGGCCGTCAACGCTGAGAACGGCGTTGTCTGCGTCTCCATTGAGCGTAGACGGCGTAATGGTCATCGAAACCGAGGGCACTGAGCCGCCGGACGGAAAGAAGGCGCTGCGGATCTCTGCGGCCGACTGAAAGGATTTCAGGGTCGATTTCGCCAAGTCGTGGCCGGCGCGGGCATCCTGTCTCCAGGTCCATTCCTGGCCGCTCATGTCGATGAGCGACGCAAGGTTCTGCGCAAAGAAACGGTCAATCAGCCCGCCCGGCGCGAAAAGCCTTGCGAAATCCGCTATCGAGATCTCTTGCGTGGCGTCCCTTGCGAAGGGATAGCGACCGCCGACCGCCTCCTCGCAGGCTCGTGTGACCGTCTGGTCGAGGCTCTGGTTGAGGTTGGCCAGCGAGGCTTTAGCGACACTGCCAGCAAACTCGTCCGCTGCGGCGTTGACCATGCGCGCAAGCGGCTTCGGAAGACGCGAGACATTGGCGCGCAGCGTGGAGATCTGCAGCTGCAGGTTGGCGTTGACGCGTTCGGTCTGTGAAGGATCATCGGCCGAAAGCCTCAGGCTTTGGAAGATATCACGGAAATTCCGCGTCAACGCATCGATTGGCCGCCCTCCGTTTGCGCCGCTGACCAGAGACTGGAAAGATCGAAACTGCGCCTCGACGTTCGCCCCGGCACTGTGTGCGACAGCCGAGCCAGAGCCGGCACGGCTCTGCGACTTGCCGCCGGCGATCTGCAGGCCGATGCGAGCCAGGCCTTTGGCCATGCTGGCGAAATCCTCTTGCGCCGCGCCGCCTTCGCCCTCGACCATCTTATCCTTTGTCAACGCGGTCTCGTCGGCAATCGCCGTAGAGAGCTGAGCAAGAGGCGAGTCCGGCGCGGCGAGAGCGGAAAGCGGCAGATATCGCGGCTTGTCTTCGAGCAATGCCTTGAACATCAGCTGGTCAAGGACGCCGTTCCACGCGGCGGAGAATTCCTTGCCGTAGCGGTCGATCAGTTCTGGACCAAGCTTGGGCAGGTCCTGGTCAATGCCGCCCTGTTCCCCGCCGCCGCCAAGCACCCATTGGTCGTTGACGAGAATCTGCGCGATGCGCGAGAGCTGCGGCAGGAAGAAACGGTTGAAGCCGTCCCGCGTGTAAAGCCCGGGAACGTCGAGATCCGCGAGATCGCCGCCATCCGCGCGTTCGAACACGAGCTGTGCCTCAGGGCCGGCTTTTGCTGCGACTGGGAAGCTCTCCAGCCTTGCCGCGTAGACCGCCGACTTGATCAGCGCCGAAGCGCGGTCGGCAAGGCTCATGCGGCCAAGCGAGCGCTGCGCAGCTTCGATCAATGGCTGGTTGAGCTCGAAGACGGGATCGTAGGCGTCGTCCAGGGCAAGCATCGCGCGCAGATGCTTTTCGAGCTGCGCGCGGCCCTCGCGGTTGTTCTCGCCCGGATAGCGGTTCACTTCCCAATCCTGCTTCATCCAGGAAACAATCAACTCGTTATCGACCTTAGGAGCCTTTCCGCCGAGCATCAGGTAGATCTTCAGCGGCTCGTAGAGTGCGATTGGATCGGCAATCTTGGCCTGGATGGTCCGCTCCGCCTGCACCAGAAGCCGCGAGCGGAATGTCCGCTCGAGCGCTTGCCGATAGGCATCCTTGGAGGCCGACAGCAGCCTATCGCGCTGCCCGAGCCCGAACGTCTCCTCGATCGGCTTTCCCTGGTCGCCGGTCTCGAATCCCGCTGGCAGGTTGCGCAACTGGTCGAGCGGACCGATGACATTTTCGAGGTCGACGTCGCTCACCATAGTGCTCTTGAGCAGCGCATCGGCGCTGTCGCGATAGTGGGCCATGGACTGCCTGGTGGACGTGATCAGGGACTGGTTGGCGAAGAAGCTCAGCCCAAGCACGCCGAGCGCCGTCAACGTCGCCAGCACAATCGCGGCGAGGCCACCAAATCTCGCAAGTCTGGCGCGCCGTCCGGCCGCCCGGTCGAAAGATACCCAACCTGATTCCGGGAAGATCACCTTGGTCAGGAGATCGTGCAGGAAGAAGCTCTTGCCGGTGCCCGAAAGATGCGCCTGCGAGGCCGTGCCGAAGCTGCGCCCGATCGTGCCCAGTACCTGGTCGAACGGTGTTCCTTCTTGAGTACCCGAGGAGAAATAGAGGCCCCGCAAGCTGACATTCACCCGTGATCGGGAGGCATCGAACAAACTGCCGATGAAATGCGCGGTCCGGTTCCTGAGGGCGCCGAACTGCGCCGGGAAGTCGAAGATGGCGATGCGCGCCACCGGGTCGGCCTCTTGCTGCAAACGGTCGACGAGTTCTTCTGCCAAGCGCTGCGCCAGAGCGTCGAATTCGGCCACTGCCTCGCCGGCCATGTTCCTTGTGCGATCTGCGGTCTGGAACGTCGCGCCCCATACCTGGCGTCTGCGCGCGTCATCAAAGCCACCGAAATAATCCATGAAACCCGACAAGAGGTCGGCCTTGGTGAAGAGGAGATAGACGGGAAACTGGATCTTGAGCGTCTCGTGCAATTCGCGCAGACGGCTCCTTATCTCGGTGACATGCGCATCGATATGCTGGTCGTCGAGGCTGATGAGATCGGCGAGGCTGATGGCGACGATCACGCCGTTGATTGGTTGCCTGGGGCGGTTTTTCTTGAGCAATCCCAGGAATGCAAGCCAGCTCGCCTGGTCGCGTTCGCGGTCCGATTCCTGGGTCGTGTAGCGGCCAGCCGTATCGATCAGCACGGCTTCATCGGTAAACCACCAGTCGCATGACCGGGTGCCGCCGACGCCAGTCACCGGCTGGGCGTTGCCGGAGCCCGCAAGCGGAAAGTTGAGGCCGGAGTTGACCAGCGCCGTCGTCTTGCCGGCGCCTGGCGGACCGATGACGATGTACCAGGGGACATCATAAAGGAAGTTGCGCTTGCGGCTCGTCCGCCTGAGCGTCGCGATGGCTTCGCTCATGCGCACTTCGAGCACCAGTGAATCGTCGTTGCGCTCGTCGCCGCGCACAATGGCCGTTTCGAGCGCCTGTTGCGCCTTGCGTCTTTGCCAGAAGCGAATGCCATAGAAAGACGCAAGCACGATGGCGGTCGTGCCGATGATGAGTGCCCTGAGCCACACCGACCCAAGCGGGCGGGTGTCGGCGAAGCGGATCAGGGGTCCGGCATACCAGACGGCGGCCGAGAAGCCGACGAGGGCAAGCGCGCTGAAGATCCGCAGCACCCAGCCGATCAGCTCCTCGCCGGGCCCGCTCATAACGCGTCCTGCTTTGGGAGTATCACGTCGACGCGGCGGTTCTTGGCCCTGCCGTCCGCGGTCGCATTGTCGGCAATGGGTTCGTCTTCGCCCTTGCCTTCGACGCTCAGGCGCGACGGGTCCTTCAATTGCTTGGCCATCATGGCCTGCACCGCTTTTGCACGTGCAACAGAAAGATCGAAATTTGACTTGAATATGCTCGATTTCTTCGGCTTCACGTTGTCGGTATGGCCGACGATCTTGATCGGTCCGAGTTCGGCATCGAGCGCCGAGGCGATGTCTGTCGCGATCGGCTGGAACTGTGCCGTTACCCCGGCCTGGCCGGATAGGAACAAGAGCTGGCTGCTGATCTCGACGACGATGAAGTCGCCCTTGGTGCCGACGCTCAGTCCACCGCCCGCGACCTCCTTGGCGAGTGCGGTGCGGATGCGGTCGATCTGCGTGGTGTTCGCAGGCGCAGGTGGTGGCGGGTCGGCTCGCGCCGGCTCGGCGGGCGCCTCTACGCTGGCCCGTTCAATCATAACCGGGCTGGATGGATTGAGCGCCAGCAACTCGCTGGCAGTGACATCGCCTTCGTCGGTGATCAATATCCTCAGCCAGAAAAAGGCTACCGTGACCAGGGTCGCGGCGGCGGCTGCGATCGCCCACAGCGGCAGCCGCCTTGCTGGCCTGGGCATCGCCGCCGCCATGCCTTGCCACCTGGGCGAAATCTCGTCTGCGGCACGTGGCCTGAAATAGCGCAGCGTGTCATATACATCGCGCCGGACGCGCTCCAGCGTGTTGCGCTCACCCGACAAGGCCCGATACTGGCCTTGGAAGCCTAGCGAAAGGCAGGCATGCATCAATTCGAGCAGGTCGCAATGCCCTTCAGGCTTGGCGAGGATATTGTTCAGCGCCTCGTAAAAGCCGGTCCCTGTCGGCTGCGTGTGGAAGAACTTCATCACCATGCTGTGCCGCAGCCAGGTATGTTTGTCCGGCCAGGGCAGATTGCCGATGAGGTCGTCGGCGGTTTCGCAAAGCGCAAACTTGGCGATCCGCGCGTCTTGTTCGGCAATTCCGGCTTTGGCCGTGGCATGGTCGAAGCTATCGATGTTGTCCGCGATATGCTCGGCCAACGCGGCCGCTTGGCGTTCGACCGGCATCAGCCGCAACTCGCCGAACAGCATGAGCAAGGGGGCTGCGGCGGCAAGGATGGGATTGGCTGCGGCATACTTCACGCCAGCGGTGGCGTGGAGCAAGGCATCCTGCTGCAACACCGGTCTTTTTGCAGCAACCGCTTCGTTGTCCTGAACAACCACGGTTCCCGACGACCAGCCGGGGGGCAACTGGCGGCCGGCGCCGGGGTCGAACACGGTCGATTCCCTGGTGAGTGAGGGGAGAGGGTGCACGCTTTGCGGACCGGAACCAGCGGGCTTTTGCCTTGGCCGTGGCGCGCGGATGACGGTTTTATCCGGAGACTCGGAGGAATCGTCCTTCGAGCTCATCGGCGCACCACCGCCGATATCGAACGGGCGTCTCTCTGGCAGGAGGAAAGCATACGACGCTCAGTATCAGCAGCGAGCCGGATGGAAGGTCTGATTTTGCCGAAACATGACATTCCTGCACACGCCCCAAGCCGCGCCGCTCTGCCAGCCTTGGCAAGCGCTCCTATGCTATTCTAGTCGCACAGGAAGCCGATTGAAATCGGAAAGCAGGATGTCAAGGAAATGGCTTTCCTTGAGGTTCATTAACGAGTGCTGCCAACGCGATATGGCGCAAGGCTATTTCTGTTTGCCAGCCTTGGCGTAGGCTTCGGCGAAATAGGCAAGAAAGACATCCAGCATGCCGTTTTCGTGCTTGTCTTCCATCGTCCGCCACGTCGCGACGAGCGCATCCCAGGCTTGGCTCTTCCTCGATGAAAAGGAGGCAGGTGGGTTTCTTCTGGCGATTGCCTCCGGTGACAGGTCGTCGAGCAGCCTTGAGAGCGCGGCCTGCATGGCTGCGTAGGTTGCGATTTCGTGGGTCTTCAGGTCGTCGAACGCATCCTCGATGCTGCGTCTGGCATCCAGATAACCCGCCCGCCGCTTGGCAAACATGATTTCCAGCATATCGTCGGTGCCCGGCACGAATTTCAGCGGGTTGTTGTCCGCGGCGCCGATCATCGTGCGATTCGCGCTTTTCGCGAGGACCTTGGCCGCCGCGCGCGCCTTGAGCAGCAAGGACAGTTGCTCGACTGTGGTTCGCAAGACGGCGCCGATCTCGGCAGCGACATCGTGCGGAGCGCGCGACGCCAACAGCTCCGGCGACAAGCCGGCCGCCCTGGCGATATCACCAAGTATCCTGTCGGCTTCCGCCGGCTGCTTGACTGGGACATCAGGGCCGGGCGTCGGCGCCGACGACATCGACATTTTCGCTGCCTGGCCCGGGCTGTGTTCTGCCGGTGTGGGCAACGGTGCGCTGCCGGGCTCAAGCGACCGTCCCGTCGAGGCCGGCAACTCGCGTTGCGTCGAGCCGATTCTGGCTTGCGGATGACCGGCGCCAATGCGCTCTTCGTCGATCGAAACGGCGATGACATAGTGGCCAATCAGCAGCCGGTCGCCTCGGGTTAATCGATGCGGCGCAGTCAGGCGCTGGCTGGAGCCGTTGACGAAAGTGCCGTTGCGCGACAGGTCGTATAGCCAGAACGATCCCGTCTGATAGCGGATTTCGCAATGCCGCCCCGAGATGAATTTGGCAGGGTCGGACAGCGTCCAGTCGCAGTTTTCGCGCCCGATTTCGAAGCCACGGTCGCGGGCGGCATAGCTCGCGGCGACCCCTGGCGGTAGCCGGTCGACATTGCTGATCTGAAGCGAGATGAACATTGAAAGCCACTGTCCGCTGAAATCCCAAGGCATTCTAGCAGCTTGCCGGCGCAGTGGGAGAGGCGGGTTTCACGAACAATGCTCGCCAGGTTCATGCGTTGCTTTTATTTGGTCTCCGTCGAAGGTATGCTAGCTTGCGGCGGTCAGATGCTGTGAACGTAATGCCGTTCACGGAGCGGGGCTTCAATCCATCATTCCGGCGGCCGCGTCGAGGAGGGGCACGACCCATGCCGAATGAACGTGCCACGGTTCTACAGACGCCGGTTGGGGCCGATGTGCTGACCTTTACCCATCTCGTCGGCCGGGATGAGATCAGCCGATGTTTCGTCTATACCGTGGGGTTCGTCAGCAAGAGCCGTGAGATCGATCCGCTGAAGATGCTAGGCGGCGTCGTTTCCGTCGAAGGCGAATCCGATCCAAAGCGCTGGTTCAGCGGTCTGGTGTCGGATTTCAAACTTACCCGCATAGAGGATCGGTTGACCTATTACGAGGCCAGTGTCAGGCCATGGCTCTGGTTCCTCGGCAACACCACCGACTGCCGCATTTTCCAGAACATGACCGCTGTCGAAATCGTTGAAAAGATCTTCTCGAAATACGGCATCGCCAAGTTCGAGAAGCGGCTGCAGGGGTCTTATCCCTCGCGCGAATATTGCGTGCAGTACGATGAGAGCGATCTCGATTTTGTGCAGCGGCTGCTCGAGCACGAAGGGATCTTCTATTTCTTCGAGCACAACGAGGGCAAGCACACGCTGGTGCTGTGCGATGCCATGAGCAAGCTGAAGCCGGCGCCAGGCTACGACAAGGTGCTTTACAATTTCGAAGGCCACGGCTCGCGCCGTGATGTTGAATACATTACCGAATGGATTCCGGGCAGCGCCGTGCGTCCAGGCGCCTACGTTCATACAGACTATGATTTCGAGAAGCCCGGCGCTGACCTGATGGCGAAATCCGCTCAGCCCTTCGCCCATCAGGAGGCTTCGGGCGAAAACTACCGTCAGCCCGGCGCGCATCTCGATGTCGGGCGGGGCGATAAGATTGCGGGTATCCGCCGTGAGGAACTCCAGGCTGTGCACCAGCACAGCACGGCGGTGGGAACCGTCCGGGGCCTTTTTTCAGGCTGCAAGTTCACGCTCGAAAGTTTCCCGCGCGACGACCAGAACCAGGACTATCTCGTGATCAGCGCCGAATACCGGCTGTTCGATCCGGGCTACCGGACCCAAAACGAAGCCCACAGCGAGAATTTCAAGGTCGTGCTTGGCATCGCGCCCACCAAACTGCCCTACCGGCCGCCGCGGATCACGCCGCGACCGATCATGCGCGGGCCGCAGACCGCGACCGTCGTAGGCCCGTCGGGCGAGGAGATCTTCACCGACAAGTACGCTCGGGTGAAGGTGCAATTCCATTGGGACCGCCTCGGCAAGAAAGACCAGAACTCGTCTTGCTTCGTGCGTGTGTCGCAGACCTGGGCCGGCAGCGGCTGGGGCTTCATCCAAATTCCTCGCATCGGGCAGGAGGTCATAGTCGATTTCATCGAAGGCGACCCCGAACTGCCGATCATCACCGGTCGCGTCTACAACGCCGCTGAGATGCCGCCTTACGCGCTGCCGGGCAACGCCACGCAATCAGGCTGGAAGTCCAATTCCTCGAAAGGCGGCGGCGGCTACAACGAGCTGATGTTCGAGGACAAGGCTGGTTCCGAGCTGGTCAATTTCCAGGCGCAGAAGGACCACCACCTGCTGATCAAGCACGATCGCAACAAGACCGTTCAGCACGACCAGTCCGACCGCATCGACCACGACGCCAAGCACTCTGTCGGCCATAATCTTGATGAAGACGTCGGCAACAACAAGACGGTCAAGGTCGGCGTCGACCAGACCACCAACATCGGCAGCAATGACACAGAGACGGTGGGCGCGAACCGTTCGCTGACGGTCGGCGCCAATGAGACCATCCATATCGGCGCCAATTC
The DNA here is from genome assembly GCF_020165595.1 of Mesorhizobium sp. BR-1-1-10. Lineage (NCBI taxonomy): Bacteria > Pseudomonadati > Pseudomonadota > Alphaproteobacteria > Hyphomicrobiales > Phyllobacteriaceae > Mesorhizobium > Mesorhizobium sp. BR-1-1-10. The sequence goes on from NZ_JAIUIL010000001.1 coordinate 199,393, forward strand.
GTCGGAAACAATCGGCTCCAACCATTCTCAGACGGTTGGCCTGGTGCAGACCGTCACGGTGGGCGCAGCGCGCATGGACACGGTGGGCGCCACCGAGACACGTAGCGTCGGGGCAGCGCAGACGAACACGATAGGGGCTTCGCGGTCGGTCAGCGTAGGTATCAGCCAAAGTCACAGTATTGGCGCGGCGGACAGCTGGGACATCGGTGCCGCGCAGACCGTCAATGTCGGCGCGGATCAGAGTTTCGCGGTTGGCGGGGCACAGTCGTCCCAGATCGGGAAGGCAAGGAGCGCCGCCATCGGTGCCGACGATGTGACCGACGTCGGCGGCGCTCATGCCCTGAAGGTCGGCAAGGGCAGCGGCGTTCAGATTGCGGAAGACAGCACCCACAAGGTCGGCAAAAAGCTGATGATCGACGCCGGTGACGAGATTACACTGGTATGCGGGGATGCGTCGATCAACATGAAGAAGGACGGAACGATTTCCATCAAAGGCAAGGACATCCGCATCCAGGGCAGCGGCGATGTCCAGGTCAAGGCTGACGGCGATGTCAAGATCAAGGGTAGCAATGTCTTTAACAACTGAAATCACGGGACGCGAAGAACCTGTCCAATGCATCGAAGGCGTCGTCATCGGGCTCCTGATCGGCTTCGAGGAGGGGGCGCCGCTGGTTGTGTTTGTCGGCAACCCCGGCGAGACAGCGCTCAAGGCGCGCAGCCTGGCAAATCTCGACGCCTCGGCTGTGGGCGCTGAAGTGGCGCTGCTGTTCGAAGGCGGGGATCCGGGCCGCCCGCTCGTCGTAGGGCGCATTGTGGATCCGGTGCACGCGCGCGAGCAGGTGCAGGTGATGCGCGACGGCGAAGCGGTGACGCTAAATGCCAAGGAGCGTATCGAACTGCGTTGCGGCCTGGCCTCGATCATTCTTGAGAAGAATGGCCGCATCTCGATCCGGGGCAGTCAGTTGAGCAGCCAGGCAAGCGGCGTAAACCGCGTGCGGGGTGCGGCTGTCCACCTCAACTGAAAAGTCGATGCAGCGGACCGCGACGATCCCATCGATCATCGAGCAGCATCTAGAGGATGCCGCGTTCCTGTGGCATCGTCGCGCGCGCGAGATCGACGGACCCGTGATGGGCGCGTTCGACATCGGCCGCATCGATCAACGGCTCGACGCCAATCTTGACGGATTGTTCGCCGCCGGCCGGGCGGCATGGGATCTCGCGACGGCTCGCTTCGCCGATTACCAGGAGCCACCGGAATTGTTCGTGTTGGCGGCCTTGGCGCTGGAATGGCAATCAGCTCCCGCCATCAAGTTTGTCTTTGACAGCGCGATGTTGCTTGGGGGGGCCGGACTGTCGGCCTTGTCGGGCGCCGTCGCTCGCAGCTCGCCGGATCGATTGAAGCCGTTTGTTGCGCGCTGGCTGGATTCGGCGGTCGCGATGGAGCGAGCTCTGGCCGTCGGCGCGCTGCATCATCACGGGGCCAATCCCGGCCCCAGACTTAAGGAGTTGCTGAACGACGGTGACAGCGAAGTGCGGCGCAGGGCTCTGAGGCTCGCGGGTGCGCGACGGCGTCGCGATGTGATAGTGCAGGTTGCTGCTTGCCTGGAAGCGCGTGACGCACGGGAACGGCTAGAAGCTGCTGTAGCGGCCTGTTTGCTCGGGCAGGTCCGGCTGGCCCAACCTGTGCTCGACAAGATGCTCACCAATCATCCGGAGCTTGCGGCCGCAGCGATGGAAGTCCGGCTGCTTGCCACACCGCCGATCGAGGCGCGATCGTGGTGGCACAAACGCATCTCCTATGCCGCTGCGCGGGAAGTGGCCGTGGCCTCCAGCGGGCTGCTGGGCGACATGGGGATCATGCCTTGGCTGATCGAGATGATGCGCTCGCCAGACCTTGCCTATGCGGCTGGGCTCGCGTTGAGAGACCTGGTCGAGATCGACTTCAACGACACTGACGTTTTCGTCACGGATCCGGCCAAACTCGGGCCGGAATTCGACACTGTCGAAGCGACGCCGCTACCTTCCGCGTCGCGGGCGGCAGCTTGGTGGGAGGAGGGGAGAGGCCCGTCCAGGTTCGACCGATTTCATTCGATGCGGCGCCTGAAACTCGACGCTATGAGAGCTGCGCTTGCGAATGCCGAGATGGCGCTGACCAACTGGCGCCACTCGCGCCCGATTCCGGCGTGGATGTGAGGACCGCATAAGAGAATCCACTATGGGCCTCGAAGCGAGTTGTCCCACAAGGTCTGCCCTGGGCAACCACGGAGAGAGTGTGACGTGGATCTCCGCCCGGAATTGCGCGCAAACGGAAGGAGAGAGGGAGAGCGGCTTGCCATGTGACAGCGAAGCGCTGTGGCTAGGCGTTGACGACCGCGCTGACAAGCGCCGCGGCACGCATGCCGGCTTCGGATGTGGCCTCGCACATGGCGACACGGCCGGGAGCATAGGCCTTGGCGAAACTGTCGGCGGCAATGAGCAATGTGAGCGCGCCGGCCGCGGCGCCGATGTCCCCAACCGTCATCGCCGGATAGGCCATTGGTAGGGTTTCGCGGCGCGTGCGGTAGAAGCGCGGACGGCCTATCAATCCCTCCCAAGCGCTATAGCGCTCGCCATTGTCGTTGCTGACGATGAATGCAATGTCGGACTCCGTCGGCCCTCTGCCTTCCATAGCGGCGCGGCAGGCTGCCACCAAGGCCCTACCTTGGCTGTAATTTTCTGACAGCACTGAGTTCTCCTCAAGCGCTGCTCCAGCGCCGTGAATGGCACATTGGGCCGTCAAATCGCGACCAGGCGTGCGGCGCAGGCAGATAACGGCTGCGCCTTCACCCGGCACGAGACCCTGCGCATTGTCCTCCCTCTTCAACCGGCCAGCGGCCATCAGTCGGGCGATATCCTTGTCGTTGACTAGGCTGTCGACGCCGCCCAGCAGAACCTGCTCGACGCCCGGGGATGCCAGGAGCCGCGCCGCATGATCCAGCAATCCGAGGCAAGCCGCGGCGCCCCCGTCGACAATGCGCGAAGTAGGATGGAAGCTTTTGCCCAAACTGCGTTCCAGACCTGCGAGGAACCCGCTGGCCGGCACCTCCCAAAAGGCCGGATGTTCCCGGAATTTCTCAGGTGTCACGAGCAGCAGGGCGCTAGCACTGGCGGCTGTGGCGCCCTTTTGCAGCGCCTCCTCGACCGCACGCGCGGCCATGCTGGTTAACCAGGCGTTTTCCGTGAGACGAAGGGAGTAATGCGAGGGTATGCGCGAAACGGTTTGATCTTCGCCGAACGGGTCCGCGAGCGTGCGCCGCTGGAACGCCGAAAGACTGGCCCGGATGGCGGCCAGTGTCTGGCGCATATTGAGACCGGCGGGCGTTACCGCGCCACCGCCTGTGACGTAGATCGGGGCCTTTAGGCCAGCCACGTCGCCCTCCGCGCAGTCAGTCCGCCATCGCCGCGTGGACCGACATAGACCTTGCGCTTGCGCCGCGCGAGCAGAAACGCGGGTGTAACATGGCCGAAAATGATCTCCCTAAGCGCCGGCGCGTTCCGCTTGGTGACCATTGCCAAGCGCGACTTCAGCGTGACGCGACGCAGGTCCGGCTCGATGATGACCGTGTCTACCTGGAAGACACGATCCTCCGCTCGGTCGTCGAAAAGGAGGCGGATCGGCGCCACGACACGCGGCAGACGAAAGTTCCAGCGACCATCGGGCGTCATGCCAATGACGCTGACGTCTTCGCCGTCGTTCAGCCCCGGCAATTGCTGATCAGCTGGCGCACACAAATTATAGCGTGGATCGAAATCCGTCGGCGGCAGCGGCCACTGATTGTCGATCCAAGCCTGGTCATATGTGCCCGCCAGCGGCAGCCTTGGATGCCAGCCGCGGCCGATCACCCCGAACGCAGCCGGCTTTGGACGATCGGATACGCTGAGGAACGGCTCACTAACGTAAGTTATATTGGGCGCATGCGTCTTCACTGTTTTGTCCGCGGAGCGGGCATGGTTGAAGCCGACGCCCAGCGGATTGCGTGGATCGGTCCTGCCCTTGTCGTCGGTTCCGCCGAACGCCCGTTCGTAGATGACGGGCATCCTGGTGAACGGATATGGCTTGCTATAGGCGCCCGTATCGTAAAGGCGATCGCCGGTCACGTTAAGCACCTTGCGGATGCCAGCGACCTTCAACCCGACTTGCATCTCATGGACAGGTCTGTCGCGCGGCGCGTGTGCTTGACCGTTCAAGACAACATCGACACCCGGCTTAACCCATGCGATCTCACCTTCATAGCGGACCGACGAGCAAGCAGGGTTGCCGAACGGTATGTCGCCGAAGCTTACGGGCAGTTGGTCGACAGCCGGCTGAAATTGGGTGGCCCCTTGCGCGACATCGAAGCTGGCCGAGAAAACGGCCAGGAAAATTTCGTTGCCCTCGGCATTCGCTTGCACAAAGGTGCCGGCAAGGAACGGCGTGCGATTCTCGACCCAAACCGCAAACATGTGGTCAGCACCAGTTGCCGTTTTCGTCCTGGCCAATCGGCCAATACGGCATGCAGGCGACCAGCTTGACCAGTTCCTTCTCCTCCGCGTCGATAAGCCATTGCAGCAGGAAGATTTCGGCGGCCACACCGGCCTCCTCGCCTGCAGCGTCGTTGGCCGCGATGCATTTCAACCAGTAGCGGCGTATGACCCACACCACATTGGGACTGGACGCAGCTCCGGCTACTCGGTCATCGAAGGCTTTCTCCAGAGCCTTCTCGCGCCCGCCTTGACGCTCTTCTTCTGTGGCAACTATATCTGCCCACCAATCGGACGCGACGTCGTAGGCTTCCCTCAGCTCCGCCACATACTCGACGAACAATGTTCTGTGCGCCGGGCTGGCCTCGCCGTGACTGTGGACGGCACGGACGTCCGACGGTGGCGCCACGTCAAGTGGCTGCGCGAGCAGGCGCCTGATGCCGAGTTCGGAACTGTAGCGCGTGATGAGAGCCATTATTCGACCTCGTCTTGGAGATTCATCGCCATCGGCACGAAACACAAACCATCGGTAATGGGCTGGAGCTCCGGCGCAAAATGCCGGACGTTTATGATCAGGATTTCGATAGGCCACTCGAAATTCTGGCTCTTGCCACCGCTGTCGATGCCCCACTTCTCCTCCGGCTCGTCGCCCTCGGCGCGTTGCGCATTGTTCCAGGCAACAATCTCGAGATAATGCTTGCGAAAGATCGCTATGATCCGCGGGTGCCCCGCTATTCCTGTCGGCCAGCGCTTCCAGACAGCCTCCCCTTCCTTGGCAATCAGGTCATCCCACCAATCCTCCAGCTCGGGCTGGATAGCGAGCAATTCGGCGATATAGCTGTCTCTGATTTCCTCTATGCTGCGCATTGGGCGTCATCCAATCTTCACCGGGACGTCGTCAATGAAGTTCTTTGCATAACTCGCTGCCGGGGAGCCTTGCGACGTTGAGCACCTGCCACAATGGGGCTTGACCGATTGTGGCGTCGAAAAATGAGCCAGGAATGCGTCCGGTGATTTCTGCATGTTACATCCGCCCATCTCCCACGCAACGCAAAGAGGCGGTTGATGATCATGGACCATCTCCTGTTTCATTTCGCCCGACGGTGGGGTTGAAACCAGCTTCGAATAGCGGCCCCGTCTGGCTTTTTTGCATTGCCAGCAGGCTTTGCCGTTCACCTTGGCCGCCTGGTCGTCCGTACGTGCGGGACGGTGTGCTACACGGTCATATTTTTGCGCACACTTCGTGGTCTTCTGATCCTTGGTCAACGTAGCCAGGAACTTGTTGAAGGCGGCTGGGTTGATGCAGTTGGGCGGCGGGTCGCTCGCAGTATTCTGGTCCATGGTATCGCCATGGCGGTCGACGCCCTTGCCTTCCGCCTTGACGGCGAATGACCAAAGCTTGAAGACGCCTTTTCCCTTTATCTTGTGGGTAATGACGCCTGCACCGAGGCCTTGTGTGGCCGGTTCGTTACCGGTGCTGGTTGAGATTTCCGATGCATTTTCGATTGCCGTCGGCTCGCCGTCGATCTTGACGCTCTTGGTGCCCTTGGTGAGGTCCGATGACGACAACATGTTGACGTAAGGAACCGGAACAGGACCCGCCGGCGGGGAGGGCGGCGAGAGGCACACGTCGCCCGGGGCGATGCCCTGGCCGTTGCTACCCTTGTGGAAGAAGCCCATTTTCTCGGCATAGACGCTCAGAGCCATTGTCAGAACTCCTGAGGTACGGCGCGCGCCCAACGCATGGCCGGCAGCGCGTTGTCGGCAAGGTCATGAATGTCGGCGAAGGCGAGTTCACGCACCTCCCAGTCGTCCGTCCAGAACACTATGCGGTCGAGCGTGCTGAATTGCCTTGGCGGCTCCAGCGTCTTCAAGCGCGCAATGATATGTTGCTGGTCCCACAGTTCGTTGACCGCCCACTTGGCGATGTTGGCCATACCCTCGAACCAGGGGTCGGCTGTGTCCGGCATCGCACCGACACCCACAACGGCGAACGGATAGCGGCGACCGACCTTGTCCCGGCTCATGCGCCAGGCTCCGGCGCATGGTTGTTCGCCAAAGATCGCGCCCTGGACGACGAACCGCCAGGTCCGATCGTCAACCTCCTCGTGCTCATCGGGTCGCGCGCGCAATTCCATCGACATCCATCGGTCCCAGCGGTCGATGAATAGCCGCGGCAGGTTCCAGGCGACGAAATCTCCTGTCGCCGGGATTTTGCCAAAAAAGCCGATGATCAGATCTGCGGCGGACATGTAAACTTCTTGAACATTTCGAGTGTGTATGGATTCTCGACGCTGGCCGCCTTGAGCTCGAAGTCGGCCCACATCCCCTTCGTGCCGAGCCGCAGGCTATAGACATCGGTGAGCTTGGTCGCCGCGAAGCGGCCGCCGCGCAGCATTCTGAGCCAAGCCCAGCTGCCGGTCTCGTTGAGCATCACTTCGGGCGAGCCGTCGACCGGCTGGAAGGCGAGCGAGATCACCCCGGTCCCATCCTTGCCGGGCCACGTCATCGGCTGCGGCCTGGTCGCATTGTTGTAGTAGACGAGGTTCTGGCCATCGAGGTTGAGCGTCACCCGCGCCGCGCCGGGTGCGAGGTCCTTGGGTTCCAGGGTGAAATTCATCACCGGGCCGGTGCCGCCTGGAAACAGGTCGTCGCGGATATGCCTGGCCTGCTCGAACGCTGCGAGCGCCGCCGGGTCGAGGCCGAAATCGGCCCGCCATTTCCACGGCTCGCTGGCGGTGTCGACATAGTTGATCAGATGGTCGTTGATGAAAGCATCGATCAGGCCGGTCGGCCCGAACAGGCGCTGGAAGTCGCGCACGTTGACGTCAACTGCGCTGTCGGCGCTGAATGGATAACGGTTGTTGAGCGCCGCCTGGCAGAAGGGGAGTATGTCGGCCCGCCAGATGGCATTGAGCTCGTTGGTTACAGCCCTTTGCGACAAGCCACTGGTATCGCCGGCAATACCTCCCAGCCAGTCGTTGACCGGCGAGGGCAGGATCTGTGCTTGTCTCGCAACCGCGCCCGTCAGTTCGGCAAGGCCGCCCTGCTTCTTGATCGCATCCTGGGGGTTGGGATTGGCGGTGACCGTCTGCAGAACGTTAGACAGAGCCGTAAGCGCGACGATCGCCGCGTCGAGCGCCGGCGGCTGGCCGTCGACCTGTGCGATGGTGCCTTTGAGCGGCTTGAAATGGTCAGCCACCAGGCTGCCGGTCATGTCCACCTGGTTGGCGGAGCCGGCGCGAGGCAGGAGCTTGGCGCCTGAGGTCACCACCTTGCCGAGCTTGCCAAGCTTGCTCAGCAGCTTCGAACCGGTCTTGGCGGCAGCGCCGCTTTGGCCCTCGGCCGGCGCCTCGTCGGAGCGGGTGAGGTCAGTCTCCTGCACCACTGCCGTCAACAGGCGCTTCAGCGCGGAGTCGGCGCTTGACAGATCCTTGAGGTTCTCACTGGCAATGTTGAGATCGGTCAGCGGTGAAAGCCGCATGTCGCGCAGGAAAGAGTCCCACTGCGCGATATAGTCGTCGTAGTAGAGCTTCAGGATGTCCTGGGAGAGCGCCGAGACCGACGTCTCCGAATTCTCCGCGCAGCCGCCGGCAAACACCGCCCGGTCCAAGGCGGCCTGGCCGGCGACATCCTCGACTCGGTCGAGGACCGCGTCATGGAAGCCGGCATAGGTATAGGGGCCTGGAACGCCGACACGCAGTGTTTTGTCGGAGCGGCGCGCGAACACCTTGGCGCCGTTCGGCCCGGCGAAATTGGCCGGCACCCATTCCTTGACGGCTGCCACTTCCGGGTCGGCCAGGAGTTGCCTGTAGGCGCGCTCGGGCAGCGAGATCGTGCACACAGTCTTCAGCGCCTCTGCGACCAGTTGCTTGTCGGGGGCGATGTAGCTGTCATCGACTGCCATGCGGCCGATAGCGGCAAGCTGGTGCTCTTCGGCGTCGACCGTGGGGAAGGGCGGAGCCGGCGCGAATTGCGGCAGACTGTTCACCCACCAGTTCTGGACGAAATCGGTGTCCATTTGCGACAGGCCGGTCATCATCCGGTAGGTCTTCAGCGCGCCAAGCATGAAATCCGGATCGCGGATTTGCCGCCACATCGTAGCCTCGAGCAGGGCGACCATATGCGGCTCGAGCACGTTGCGCAGCGCATGGTCGTAGGTATCCGTCTGTGCGCGCATCAACTCCGCCGAAGCGGTCGGCCCGAGCAGGTTATGGACGCCGTCTGGCGGCGGCGTTCGAGCCGTCGCCACTGCGCCCATCGCCGCCAGCGCGCCATCCAAGGTCGGCTGCTCCACCGCAGCAGGCATGGCGGCCACCTCGGTGAGCGGCCGCTGCAGGGCTTCGAACTGGCCGGCCTGTTCGGCGATCGCATTGCGGTTGTCGAGGTAGGACCAGGTGAACAGGCCGCCAGCCAGCAGAGCCGCGAGCGCACAGGCGGCGGCAGCCCCGCGCCAGATCCAGGCCCGGCGACGCTGCGCCAGGGGATCGAATGTACCAAGGCCGGCCTCCTTGAAGATCACCTCGGTCAGAAGGTTCCTGAGGAAGAAGCTGCGCCTCTCGACGCGCGCCGCCGGCATGGCGCGGCGCGGCGGCAGGCCGAAGGAGGACGACAACGCCGCGGTCAGCCGGTCCATGGGAGCGCCTTCCTGGGTCGCCGATGTTAGATAAAGGCCGCGCAACCAGGCGGCTTCCTCATAGCGGCTTTCGCCGAATATTGCCTCGATCAATGTCTTGATCGGCTCGCCGAGGGTCGCCAGCTGGGCTGGAAAGCGGAAGATCTCGGCGCGCGAGGCGAGCTTGTCTTCGTCTTCCAGGCGTGGCACCAACCTCCGCTCCAGCTCGGTGGCGAGCCTGGATAGCTCCGCCTGGATCGTGCCGGCGTTGACTTGGGCCTCGAGCGGAAAGGTTGTTCCCCACACCTGCTCGCGCGCGCTTGTCGACAAGCCACCGAAGAAGGCTTCGAAGCCTTTGATCAGATCTGCCTTGGTCAGCATCAGGTAGACGGGCAGGCGGATCTCCAGCCGATCATTCAGCTCGGCCAGTCGGCGGCGGATCTTGCGGCCGTGCGCCTTGATCGCTTCCTCGCCCTCCGAGAGCGCGTCGATCGACAGCGCGACAATGACGCCGTTGAGCGCTCGGCGGCCGCGGTGCTTTTTCAAAAGGTCAAGGAAGCCCAGCCATTCCGCGGCATCGACGTCCGGCTGGCTCTCCTGCTGGACGTAGCGGCCCGCGGTGTCGATCAGCACCGCGTTTTCGGAGAAGAACCAGTCACAATTGCGCGTGCCGCCAACGCCTTGCAAATCATCGGTGAGGTCGATCGGAAAATTGAGACCCGATTGGCGCAACGCCGTGGTCTTGCCGGTGGCCGGAGGTCCGACGATCACATACCACGGCATCTCGCGCAGGAACTTGCGTCCGCCGAGCTTGCGCCGCTTGAGCTCGGCCATCACCTCGCCGAATTTGGCCCCGACGGCTGCAACGCTCTCCTCGCCAGGGGTGAGCTGTTTTTCGGCTACCGGAGCTGCGATCTCGGCGACGAACATGCGATTGGCGCGGATGGCGCGTCGCTGCGCGATGATCAGCCAGATCAGCCATAAGATGATCAGTCCGGCCACGATGGCGATGCGCACATTGTCGGATTCGAATGGCGCGTAAGGACCGACCTTTACGATCGGGCCGAACACCCAGATCAACAGCGAAAGCAGTGCAATGCCGATCAGGGTCCACAGAAATCGCGAGGTGATGACCGCCCACAGGAAGCGCAGGATGAACATCTCAGAGCCTCTTCTCGACCAGGACCTCAACGCGCCGGTTGAGCGCGCGGCCCTCGCGCGTCGAGTTGTCGGCCACTGGATCGGTGTCGGCGCGGCCTTCGGAATGGATGCGCCCCTGTGGCACGCCAGCCTGCACCAGGAGGTCTCCTATGGTCTGCGCGCGTGCCTCCGAGAGTCGCTGGTTGCTTGCCAGCGGGTTTGACCGCTGCAGGCGCACATTATCGGTATGGCCGATGATGGTGATGTTTCCAGTCAGCTCCTGGTTGGCGAGGATCACCTTGGCGATCGAGGCGATCAGCGGCTCATAGCCTTGGGACAGTGTCGGCCGGGAGGACTGGAAGAGCTCTGGGTTGGAGGACTGGATGATCAGCTTGGCCAGCGAAACGCTCTCGGTGCCGCTGAGCGCGCCCTTAAGGCCCGCCGGTGCTTCGGCCTTGAATGCGGGCAAAAGCGCGAAATCGACCGCTTGTGGCGGTTCAGGTTCGGGCGCATCCTGCTTTGGTGCGGCGCGGGTAACGTCCGGCCGAGAAGCCGGCGGCAGGGTGCGGACCAGTGCCGACAGTTCAACCGCCTGGCTGCTCAAGCTCACCGATAGGCCGATATAAGCGGCGGCGGCAATGGCAATTGCAGCAAGGGCCATCACCCATATCGGGACGATGAAGCGCTGTGGCTCGTCGGAAGCGATCACGCCTTTCCAGTTCGGCGACAGTGGCGCGCTGTCGGCGTCCGCATTGCGCAGGACGCGCGCGGCTGCCACACGCACGCCATTGAGCGAGCGGTCGCCGGCTCGGCCGGGCACCCGATACTTGCCGCGGAAGCCGAGCGCCAGGCAGTAATACTGAAGCTCCAGCATCTCGCGGTCACGGTTGGGGTGGCGCTCGAGCTCGTCGAGGCGGGTGAAAAACTGGGTGCCGGCATCGACGTCGCCACGCAGCATGACCACCAGCGGCTGGCGCGGCCAGGCGCTGGCGCCGCCCCACGGCGTGTTGAGCGCGAGGTCGTCGAGCAATGCCGCCACGGCCCATGCCGCCTGATCGGCGCGCTCCAGCGAGGAGCCCGCTGCCATAACGGCGTCGCGCGCCTGAACCAACTCGTCGAGCAGGCGTGTGCGCATTGCTTCGGGGTTTTCCGGCGCCAGCGCGCTTTCGAGCTCGGGGGCGAATTCGAGCAGTGGCGCGAAGATGTTGATGAGCGGGTTGGGATGGACGCGCGCCCTCTTGACCGGTGCGCCTGGCGTCAGGGGCGCCAGCGGCCGCGGCGTAACGCCCGCCAGCCTGATGCGCGTGCGCTCGCGATCCTCCGACAGGCCGAAAGGATCATCCCGGCTCATCACCTGTTCACCGAATAGCAGTCGACCTGGGGCTCGCTGTCCAGGACACCGGAAACGCCAATGACGAATCCGGGCGCGTCGAGCAAGGAGGCCCAATGCTCGCTCTTCTGATCGAGCTCCAGGCACAGTCGGTCGCCATCATAAGGAATCTCGCGTGGCTGCGAATGGAGCGGTTTGAGCGGAATGCCCGGCAGGCGCGACTTCCAAAGCCCTTCGAACTGGTCCGCGGCGCCGACTGTTGCCTGGTTGACGAAGATCTTGCGCAGCGCGTCTTCCGAAAGCTCCGATCCGACGCGGATGACGATCCGGCTGGCGAGCAAAAGCTTGGGGTTGTCGATGCGTACTTTCCAGACATTGGTCGCGTGCCGCATGACCGGCAGCGCGCGCGATTTCGGTTCGATGTAGCGCAGGCTGAGGATGAGCGAACGCAAGGCGTCGGCCAGTGCCATATAGGCGGGGCCGGGGGCCATGTGGTCGTAGGCCGGCAGGTCGCCGAGCCGCCGCGAGCTCGAGCCGTAGGTTGCCATCTCGCCGGCGAGTCCGGCAAGTTCGAGATAGAGTTCGGCGGGATGAAAGACATCCTGCGCCAACATATGGGCAAGGCGCGGGCGAGCGGCATTGGCCAGGTGCAGCATCAAGAGGTCTTCTACGCTGCGGCCGGCGCCGCCCATCACCATCTTGCCATGCGCTTCGCCGATTTGCTCGAGGCCGGTGACGACCTCCTGCAGCAATTGCCTGTACCAGTGGACCGCGCCGGTGATCAGCGTCGGCGGCAGGAACGTCTCGTCCAGCAAGATGCCGCCGTCGGCGCGTACACCTTTTATGTCGGCGATCGGCAAGGCGGTATAGCCGCCGACCGATTTGCCGGGCGCAAGCAGCGCCGCTCGCGGCCTTGCGATCTCGATCTCCTCGGGATCGCCGCCACTTTGGACGGCATCGCGCACCGATACGATCTTGCCGTGGTAACGCGCGCCCGTCGACGCCGCATGCGCCGGGTCGAATCCCACGCCTCCGGGGGGCTCGAGCGGCAATGCGACCAGCACCGGCCCAGCGCCCGTGTCGGGCGTCACCGGCAGCGGCTTCGGCGCATCCATCAGGTCGGGAATGGAAAAAGGCGTGCCGTCCGGGAGAATGCCCCGGGCGGACACGATCGAAACCTGACCGGCGTCGAGCAGCGACTGGTCGAGGGTCAGTTGCTGGAACCCGAAAGTATGGAGCTGGCCCGCCCGCAATGCGCCGCGCACCATGCCTTCGAAGAACCGATCCTGCTGCTGGAAGTGTTGGGTCCTGAGAAACAGGCCCTCCGACCACAGCACCCTGTTTGCATCGCTCATGCCGCTACTTTCTGCACGCAACTATAGCTGCCTTGCCGCTAGGCGGAAATGCCGCCCTTGCCCAAGCTGACGTTGACGGTGAATTTCGACCCTGGCGACACCGACTTGGTGGTGCGCCAGTTGCGTCCGCCTGGCTCGCGGATCAGCGCCACGAAGCCGAGCGCCGTCGCGTTCGGCTCGACCGTGATGGTCTTGGCCACCGTTTTGCCAGGCGCAACCGAGATGGCGTCGGAGCCGATGAGGTCGGCACCGAGGGCCGAGCCCGCGTCGCCCTGCAGCGCGAAATAGTCGGCCGAGTTGAACTTGCCGGTGCTGGCAAGCCGCATCACCAGCACCGTTACCGGCCGGTCGCCGCCGCCCGGCCCTGGATTCATCCCCGCACCGCCGGTCACATTGACGGAGATGACCGATGGTTTAGGCGGGCCGCTCTGGCACGCCGCAAGCAGCCCCGTAGCGCCGAGAGCAACGACGAATTCGCGTCTGTCGATCATGTTCTACTCCTCCTCATATGCGTCCCTGAAGTCTGCGCCGATCTCGCCCAGAAAACTCGATTCGGCACTCTGGGCGATGTCGCGATGGCGTTTCTGATAGAGCTCCCACAGCTTGGCGTTGCGCCCGCCCGAGAGCAGATTGCCGATGGCGGAATTGGATTTAAGCTCTTCTTCGATGGCGGCAGGATCAAAACGGTCGATCATGCGTCTAAGTGCCGCCTGAACGCCCCGCCAGGCGCGTACGTGATGCTGTGCAAGGTCCTTCACCGCGTCGCTGATCGCCGCCTCGCCGGAGAGAAAGCCCGGGCTGCGTTCGGAGATGATGGTGACGACGACATCCTCGACCGTCGGCAGGAATTTAAGCGGATTGACCTCGGAGGCGCCGACGACAGTCTGGGCGACGCGCGCGCTTCCCTTCTCCTCGGCGCGTTTGCGGAGCAGCTGCATCAAGCCATCCAGCATCAGCCGGTATTCACGCCCGAATTTTTCCATTTCGGCGATCGCATCGCGCCCGGGAAAATCAGCCTCCTCGACGCCTATGCCGCGCAAGAACGCGGCACGAAGCGCCATATCGCTCTGCGCTGGCTGCGCAGCGGGCGCCGGCTTCGACGCTGGCGCTGCGCGGCGCGGCGCCGGCGATGCGGCTGCCTGCACCGGCATGTCCCAAGGATTGTCGGCGCGCGGCTTTTCAACGTGGTGCCGGGCACGTCCTGCCGGATCAGCGCCGTTGGTGACAGGCGGCGCAGCGGGGGGGCCGAAACTGAAATCGTCATCGAAGCTGGCCGGCTTCGCCGGCTGCCAGGACGCATCGTTGCGCGAAGACATGTCACCCAGCCCAAACGGATCCGGCTGACCCGCAGCAGGGCCGTCACCGGCCTGCGGCGTGGCCACCGGATCGAGGCTGAAGGGGTCATCGAAGGCAGGCGAACTGCGCTGGTTCGATGCGCGATCGTAAGCCCCAGGGACAGGCTGCTCGAACGGGTTCGGCAGATCCGCCGGGCGGGGTTTGCGCGGCTCTTCCTCGATCTTGACCGAGAAGAAGTCGTCGCCGCCGATGCTGGCTGGCGTTCGTGCTCCCGGAGGCGACCATGCCGGCGTGGGATGGTTGGCGGCCGGGGCCTGGCCGACTGCGGTCTGGCTCATTTTGGACTGAACCTCGACATGAAACACATAGTCGCCCATGCGCAGCCGCATGCCGTTCTGCAGCCGCATCGACCTGCCAGGTCCAAGAGGGCTGTCGGCTTCGTCGACAAACAATCCGCTGCTCGACGTGTCGGTCACGAAATAGCCGTCCCGGTCGCCCTTGATCGTGCAGTGCGCGCGCGAGACGAACATATCCGGGTCGTCGATCTGCCAGCCCGCATCTGCGCTGCGCCCGATCACCAACTCGCCCTCGTCGAGCCGGCTCTGCCGGACCACTTGCGAGCGGGGGCCCTGTTCCAGGGTCAGCAGCAGGCTCATGCGGCCGCCTCCGGCATTTGCGGCCGCCAGCCGACGATAGTGTGCAATGTCAGATCGTCGGCGTCGCCCATATTCGCGGGCCGTTCCAGCCAGGCCGTGCGGCCAAGCTGGACGGTCCCGACCCGGGGCGGCGGTACGGCATCGCGCGCCAGCACGATGCGCAAATCGACATCGAGCGCCTCGCCGATCATATCGCGCACCGCCTTCTTGAACAGGCCGAGACGCCGCTCGCCAGGCAAGAACGACTTGAACTCGTCGAGGCTCAACGGACCGACGCGCAATTCGATCCTGCTCTGGGGGCTGAACACCCGCGGCCCGATCGTCGCGCCGCGTCCAAGTCCGGCATAGGCCTTGCCGAGACGCGTCTGCAATGGGGTCGGTACGGGGATCCAGGCGGCAACGAACTCCTTGATCCGCACCGGAACCTTGAAGGCGGTGGTAAGGAACAAAGTAAGCCGCTCCACGCCGTCGACCTGACTGGCCAGCGACCCAGCCTGCCGCAGTCGCACAGCGTCGAGTTCGGGATCCTGCGTGCCGGGCAGGCCGATGCCGGACATGGCCTCCAGCATGGCGCGAACGCGCCCGCCGACGGAACGCTCGACCTGCACCGCTGGATGCGCGTCGGCCCAGGCGCGGTAGTAGAGCGCCATCATGCGGTGCTGCAGGATGTTGACGAAATCGACGAAGGTCGTGTCGCTGGTCTGCTCGGCGTCGGCTCCGGTGAACCAGCGCTGCGAAAGCCGATCGAGCACCCAGCGCGTCAGATGCAGCGGCATCGGTCCTTCCGGTCCAAGCAGCCCCAGATTGGCGACGGTCACCCTTGCCAGGGCCTTGTCCCCGCCCTCCTGGAATTTGACGACGTCGCGCGCCGAGAAGCTCAGCCGCACATGCTGGCCCAGCCTCGCCGGCTCGCGCTCGGCCGTTCCGGAATGGCCGAACAACCCGCGGCGCTGCTCCAGCCGTCGCAGCAACTCGAAAAAGTCGAAGTCCTCCGACAACATTTCGGCCGCGACCGTTGCGGGCTGCGCTAGATCAGGTAGCGATTGCCGGGCGTCATCGGCCATGGCACATCCTCCTGCTTCTGCAGCAACCGCGTACGGGTCCGCACAAAACCGTTTATCCCCGCATGGCGGGCGAACAGCCGCGAAAGCAGGGCCGAAAGCAGCAGTGAGCTTTGCCCCGCCAGCACGGACTGGTCGACATGCAGCGTTACCTCGGTGCCGCGTCCAAAACACATTGGCCCGTCAATCTGCAGCCGCTCAATCACCGGGCGCGAATCGATGCGCACGATCGAATGCACGTTGCGGGCAAGGGCCGGATCGCCCCGATCGGCATAGAGGTCGAGCAAGGCATGCAGCGGATCGACACCCCGGCCTTCCTTGGCAAGGCTGAGGAAGTTGAGCGAGAGCTGGGCCACCAGACGCCAGGCGAGATTGTCGGCGCGCGATTCACCTTCTGCACCGCCCGGCAGGGATGCGGGGATGGCCGGCTGCGGCGGCCGCAGCGCTCCAAGCAAGCGCACCGCTTCGACTGGATCTGCCGTCTCCAGCGTCAGCGTCGGCGTGTCGTCCAGGATCGGCAGGTCGCGATTGGTGCAAAGCGCCACGATGCCGAGACGCTTGACCAGCCGGTTTGGCACGCTTCCTGCCGGCCGCGAGACGGCGATAAAGACGTCGTCGCCGGTGTAGGAGGTGCGGGTCAGGCCGTCGCGCCGCTCGTCCTCGGTGGCCCGGCGCGGACGCCGCTCGGTCGAATAGACCCAGCCGCTGCCGCGGTTCTGCCCGAGGCTGAACAATTCGGGAATCGTCGCCTCGCTGCTTTCGGCGTCGGCATCCTCGACTTGTGTGACCCGAAAAATCTCGAAATCCCGCGCCCGGGTGCGGTCCGCATGCAGCACCTGACGCGTTTTGCGCGGATCGATCTCGATGTCGTTGCATTCGCGTTCGAAGAGATTGATGACCGGCGTCACGAACAGCTCGAAATCGGCAGCCGTCACATCGGCGAGTTCGGGCACCGCACGCCGGAACAGGAAGATGATCTCGATCGCCGCCTCACATGTGCGCACCACCGGCTGGAGGCCAGCGACCCGTACGTAATGAAAGCGCTCCGGGATCATGAAATATTCGCGCAGCAGCCGATAGCCCTCGAAGGTCGCACGGGTTCGTGGCATCAATGCTTCGTCGTCGCGAATGCCTATCATTTCGGGGTCGGGCAGCGCTGACAGCGGATTGGCCTTGCCCTGCGCGCGCGCGCCGAGCGCCGAGCAGGCGCCGAAGATTGCATCGAAAAGCACCGGCGCCTTGGCGCGCCCGGCGAAATAGAGGTCGAGACAGTCAAGCGACAAGTCGCTGAGCTTGCCTTTTGCTGTCCGGGCGAGCGTGACCCGGAACGCCGCCTCGGCGCGGACGTCGCCGATCGGCGTGATTGCGGCGGCGGCGAGCGCACTGCGATCCTGGAAATAGCTGACCGAGGTGACGGCGATCGGCCACAGCGTCACCTCCTGCGCGGTGGTAAAGGTGGGGCGTGTCGAAAGCCCTGGATGCAGGGCAGAGACCAATCGTGTGCCGCGCGCGATGGCGTGACCTGCGAGCATCGACTGCACTTGCTGGCCGGGTTTCAGGACCGCCATCGCCGTCGCTGGCGCTGGCGCGACCAGATCGGGGTAAAGCACATCGAGCACGGCGCGCGAGAAACGCGAGCGCTCCGCGTCGACCTTCAGACGGGTCCGCGCCGCCAGGAAGGCGACGCCATCGAGCAGCCGTTCGACATAAGGGTCGGGACATGGGACCGTGTCGAGGGAAAGATTGCGGGCGACAGCCGGATGCATGTCTGCGAATTCCGCCGCCAGGGCGCGGATATGGGTCAACTCCTCTTCGTAATACTCCACAAAGACCCGATCCATCTCAGGTCTCCCTGAATTCGGTTCGTGCCAGCCCGTTGTCGAGATTGATCGTGGTGCGCAGCCGCATACGCTCCGGTGTGGGAGCCATGATCAGCACCGCGTCGATCTCGATCTTGAGGCCGATGTTTTTGTCGCCGAGCGTGACATTGACGATCGTGGCACTCTCCTTCAGGCGCGGCTCGAAGGTGGCCAGCACCGCGCGGATCTCTCGTGCCAGGGAATCGCGGTCGAAATCTCGCGACGAACGGCCGGAAAAAGACGGCACCCCGAAATTGACCACGCTGCGGCGCACCTGCGGAAAGTCAGCGAGCGAGGGCAGTTCGTCCAGGGGCTGTTCGTGTTCGGCGTCGGAGAGCATCGGTACGGATTCGAAGCGCTCGGTGTTGAACAGGGCCTCGATGTCGCGGCGCACGGCCTCTCTCAATACTCGTGCCGAAACGACCACGCCGCGGCCTTCGATCTCGGCGCGATGCTGGCTCTGGAAGACCAGCCGGTGCAGGCGCCGTTTTTGCTCGGATGTGAGTTCGGCGTCGGTGTCGATGGCGCGTGCGCTGCCGGCCAGAAGAGCCTCGACGCGCTCGGCGCCGAGTTCTTCATCCAAGAGACGGCGCAGCGCCTCGATCTCCGACGTCAGCCCAGGCAAGTCGTTGACGAGGCGATCCCAAAGGGAAGGCTGGACCGCCTCGCGCCTTGCCCGCGAACTGCCGCCAGGCTGCGCTCTCGCGCCAGCCCACCTGGTCTCACTTGCCGACATAGACGTCCATTTCGATCTCGTCGTCCTTGTCGTAGACGAACTTGATCTTCTTGTAGGCGAAGCTGACTTCTTCCTCGATCAGGTCCGCCTCGTCGGGAGCCTGCCGCATGTCGTATTCCATGATCGAAGCATCGGTGAGGGTCACGACCAGATAGTCGCTGGTTTCGCCGTCAATGGTGCGGCGTGCCGAAAACACCACCTCGTCGAGCGCCTTGTTCTCGAACAACGCCTTCTTCAGATATGGCGACGACTTGTCGTAGTGCTTGAAGAACTTGATCATTCCCATCGACACACGGCCGCGTCGCGAAAGCGAATTCGGATCATAAGGCGCCATCATCTTGTAATCGACGCCATGCACTTCGATCTCGTCTTCATGCCCGTCGCGTTTGCTGGGGCCCTTGATGTCGGGAACTTTCAAAAAACCATCAATCTTCATTGAAGGAGCATCGCTTCTGTCTGTGGTCGGCATTGTCTTTCTCCACCGCTTTTAAATGAAACTGGATGATGACTTCGCTGCGCTTCAGCCCTTCACGGACGGCAGTTCCGACACCAACCGCAGCGAGGCGTTGATGCCCTCCAACTGATAATGCGGACGCAGGTAGAAACGGGCGTTGTAGTAACCGGGTCTGCCTTCGACGCTGTCGACCTGAACCTCGGCCGCAGCAAGCGGTCGCTTGGCTCGCGCCTTGTCGTCGGCAAAGGCGGGATTGGCCAGCACGTAGCGGTTGATCCATTCGGTCAACCATGTCTCCATGTCGGTGCGTTCCTTGAACGAGCCGATCTTGTCGCGCGCGATCGCCTTGAGGTAATGCGCAAAACGCGAGACAGGGAAGAGATAGGGCAGGTTGGCGCTCAGCCTTTCGTTCGACTGGGCGTCGGGGTCGACCAGACGCCCGGCTCGGGTCTCGTCGTCCTGAAGCGAGTGCGCCCCGATGAAGGCTGCGAGATCGGTGTTCTTGCGGTGCAAGATCGGCATCAGACCGAGCTTCGCCAGTTCCGCCTCACGCCGGTCGTCGATGGCGACTTCGGTCGGGCATTTCATCGCGATTGAACCGTCGTCCGTCGGGAAAGCGTGCACCGGCAGGTTGAGCACCGTGCCGCCATTCTCCACGCCGCGGATCTGCGTTCCCCAGCCATAGAGCTTGTGGCTGCGGTTGATGTTGACGCCCATCGGGAAAGCGGCGTTCATCCAGACATATTTGTTGTGGTCGCCGCTTACCTCTTCCTCGAAGGTGAAGCCCTTCACCGGAACGGTCTCCGAGCCGTAGGGCAGGCGTGCCAATACGCGCGGCATGGTGAGGCCGATATAGCGGGCGTCCTCGCTCTCGCGCAGCGACTGCCATGAGGCATAGGCCGGGTTGTTCACGATCATTTGCAGGTCTTGCGGGTTCGGCAGTTCCTGCCAGCTGTCCATCCGAAACAGCCGCGGCGAGGCGGCCGCGATGAAGGGCGTGTGCGCCGAGGCACAGACACCCGAGATGTTGCGCAGCAGGCCGACGTCGCGCGGATGGTTGGAGAACTCGTAGGCGCCGATGATGCAGCCGATCGGCTCGCCGCCGAGCATCGAATACTCGTCGGTGTAGACTTTCTTGAAGATTGGGCTCTGGTCCCACATCTGGCCTTCATAGTCTTCCAGCGTGTCGGCCAACTGCTCCTTGGAGATGTTCATCACCCGGATCTTCAGCTTGGTATCCGTCTCGGTGTTGTTGATGAGGTACCAGAGGCCCCGCCAGGTGCCTTCCATCTCCCGCACTTCGGGGGCATGCAGGATCTCGTTGACCTGCGTCGTCAGCATCTTGTCGATGCCCGCGATCAGCGATTTGATCGACTTGATCGCGTTGGACGAGATGGTGGTCGTCTCGGATCGGGACTGAGCGGCCAGGGCCAGGTTGTGCACCAGTTGCTGCAGCTTCTCGGTGTCGTCCTTCCTGACCTTGAAATCCTTTTCAAGCAGGCCGCTGAATTCACCCAGATCTATGGCTTCCGCCTCGGCGGTTGCGACTGCGGTCTTTTGCTGTTCAGCCATGACTTACTCCTCGCCCTTGCCGTCGGACATCGCCTGGCTGGCGATCTTGCTCAGCAAAGGCTCGTTGTTGAGAAGCTGCGCAATGCGCTTTTCAGCATCGACGCGGCCATCCATGAAGCCCAGCAGTTCCTCAAGTTGCCGCCGCATCTTGAGGATCTCGGCCAGTTGCGGCACCTGCTCGGCGATCTTGTCGGGCGCGAAATCACCCATTTTGGAGAAGGTGAGATCGATCGCCATTTCCTCGTCACGCTCGGCACCTTCGGCCTGCGGCAACGTGTTCTTCACCCGCGCCTTCACGCGCGGTCCCATTGCTTCCATGAATTTGGGAAACCGGTTGGCGTCGGTTTCGACGAAATTCCGATCCAGAACCGACTTTGAGGCTTCCTTGGTCTGCGAGGCGCCGGAAAGGTCGGCAATGACAGCCATGACGAACGGCAACTCGATGGTCGTCGGGCTGCCGTAGGTTTCGACGTCATAGGCGATCTGCACGCGCGGGGCGCGGTTTCTTTCGATGACCTTCGCTTTGCTCTCTGCTGGCATGATTGTTACCTTTCATCCTTCTGGGCCGGCTTCTTGGGATCGGGAACGCCGGCAAGCAGCCGGAATTCCTTCAGCCCCGACGGGGCGAGATCTTCCATCAGTTCCACGAAATCCATATGCACCATGCGGCGCACGCGCCGGGCGAGATGCGGGATGGGGCTGGACGGCTCGGTGCGATCGTAGAACGCGACCACGAGGTCGAGGCATTTGACGACTTCGTCGCGCGAATTGAGGCGCTCAGGCAGACCGATGCTGGTTTCCGCCAAGCTTGCCACACTTGCCATCGTCTCGGCTCCATGGCCATTTCGGGTGGGCGTCGATGCCGATTGAGACGGCTGCGCTGCAAGCTTTGCGGCACCGTTGGCGACCGCGCTGGCACTGGTATTCCACTCCAGCGTCGTCAGCAGTCGCTGCAGGAACTTCTTCAATTCCGGAACGGCTGCACCATTGCCGTCGATGCGGGCATTGAGCGCAGCATCCACCGCCTCCAACCCCGAAATGGCGGCGCGCGCATCGCTTAAAATCGTCATGATGGCGTCGGCGTCCTGATCGGCCTGCGCCGCGCATCCCGTGCGTACCCGGTTCTGCATCTGGTTGTGGGCCGAAGTCAGCGCCGCCCTTTCGCTCGTCCCCAGGCCGGAGGCAGCTTCCTGGAGCATGACGCGCTCGTCGAGCGCGGCCTGTTCGAGGTCTCGCCCGCTGATCGGCCCGATCGCACGCGGTGAGAAGAACACGGTCTGCCTCAGGTTCGCCAACAGGCCGTCCTGGCCGTTTTGGAGGTCAAGCAGCGCATTGACGCGTCGCAGCGCCGCGTCGCGCCGCGTGGCGGCCGTGCGCAAAGCCGGGTGCATCGTATCCCAATACTGGTCGAACGTCCTTGCGATCAGGTTCAGCCCCTGGGCGAGGCCCGCGAGCCTCTCTTCGTTGGCCAGCGCGCGCGTGACGATCACCAGAAGGCGCAAATCCCGGCCGCGCGATTGCAATTCTTCGGCTTTTTGCAGGACGGTCGCCCAGTCGACCGAAATGGTTGACTGCGAAGCCTTGTTGCCGCCCTCATGAACGACCTTGATCTGGGCTTCCGTAAGCCGCTCCAGCTCGTGAAAAGCCGGGTCGTTGCGCAAATCCGCTCCCGACGGGTTGTCACCGTCCAGAGGATTCAGCCAGAGTGCGAGATCAATCACACCTACCCCCCGCAAGCCGCCCCGTGCCCCCCATGTGACGTAACGTTATCATCGGTCCCGTGCCACGACAATTGAGCAGATGCTCGAAAACTCACAGAAGCTGAATGCTCGGTTATCTTTCAACGACACCCCTGGGCGATCGGCGGACCGGGTATGCGCAATGGGTCACGTCGTTGGCATCGCAGTGCTGGTTCCTTGCGGGAGTTTGCTAGCCTTGTGTAACCACAAGGTGCCGCCCGAACGGGGCAAAAAGGGCCCGCTCTTCACATGGCTTTGTCAAGCAGCCGCTTCTGTGGCAGGGTAGGGTCAGCAGATTTCGGGGGCAGGTTCGAATGGAACAGCGCCGGTCGTCGCAGAGTTTCAAGCGCAAGGAACTCGTTGCGAAGCTCAATCCCACGGGGGTGCGCGCCTTCAAGGCCGCCGCCGACACGGCCAAGTTGCGCGGAAACCCTTATGTCGAGCTGGTCCACTTCGTCCAGCAACTGGTGCTGTCCGAGCGCTCGGACGTGCAGATGATCGTCGCTGATGCGGGGCTGGATGTCAGCCGGCTGACCGCGGATATGACCCGTTCCGTCGACAAGCTGCCCTATGGCGCGACCTCGCTGGAGGAATTCTCCGATCACATCTTCCACGCCATCCAGGAAGGTTGGAACGTGGCCACACTGGAATTCGGGGTCGAGGAGGTGCGCAGCGCGCATATTCTTCTCGCATGCCTGAAGACACCGGTGCTGGAAGGGCTGGTTTCGAAGATCAGCGCCGAATTCGACAAGATCGACGCGGATGGGGTTATCGCCCGCTTTTCCGATGTCGTCGAAGGCTCTCTCGAAGCCGGCTCACCGCCTGCCGCAGTCGCCGCCGAAACGTCGATGAATCGGGGCCCGGGGCGCGATTCGGCACTCGCCAAATACGCCACTGACCTCACCCAGCGCGCCCGCGACGGCAAGATCGATCCGGTCGTCGGACGCGATGCGGAGATCCGCCAGATCATCGACATCCTGATGCGGCGCCGGCAAAACAACCCGATCCTGACCGGCGAGGCGGGCGTCGGCAAGACGGCGGTCGTCGAGGGCTTTGCCCTGCGCATTGCCCAGGGCGACGTGCCGCCGGCGCTTCAGAACGTCAGCGTACGCATGCTCGATGTCGGGCTGATGCAGGCGGGCGCCAGCGTCAAGGGCGAGTTCGAAAAGCGGCTGAAGGCCGTCATCGACGAGGTCCAGCAGTCAGAGATCCCGCTCATCCTGTTCATCGACGAAGCCCACACGCTGATCGGCGCCGGTGGCGCGGCGGGAACCGGCGACGCCGCCAATCTCCTCAAACCCGCTCTGGCGCGCGGCGAGCTTCGCACCATCGCCGCCACGACCTGGGCCGAATACAAGCAGCACATCGAGAAGGACCCGGCGCTGACCCGTCGGTTCCAGGTCGTCAAGATCGACGAGCCTTCCGAAACGGTCGCCGTATTGATGTTGCGCGGTGTCGCCGGCGTTCTCGAGCAGCACCACCAGGTGCAGATCCTCGACGAGGCGATCGAGGCCTCGGTTTCGCTTTCGCACCGTTACATCGCGGCCAGGCAGTTGCCCGACAAGGCGGTCAGCCTACTTGACACCGCCTGCGCACGCGTCGCCATCTCGCAGCACGCGACGCCTGCCGAGGTCGAGGACATTCTGCGCCGTCGCCAGGCGCTCGAGGTCGAGGAAGGGATCATATCCCGCGAGGCGGCGATCGGGATCGACGTGACCGACAGACAGGCGCGCGTAAAGGCCGGGTTGGCGGAAGCCGAGACCGCGCTTGCGGCAGCGCAAGAGCGCTGGGACCGAGAGAAGGCGCTTGTGAGCGCGATTCTCGACCTGCGCGCCAAACTCCGTGGCGAGGGCATGCCCCTTGAGGCGCAGGAAAGCGGGCAAGCTGCTCCGGGGCAAGCTGTCGACGCCCCAGCGGGCAAGGCGCCTATGACACAGGCTGCCCACGAGCCTGCTCCTGCGCCCGATTCGGCCGCTGATCTGGCGCGGCTTCGCGAATTGATGGCGGAACTCGCCGCAGCGCAGGGCGAGACGCCGTTGATCCTGCCCTCGGTGGACCGTAACGCGGTGGCGGCGGTTGTCCAGGACTGGACCGGCATTCCGACCGGAAGGATGCTGTCCAGCCAGACCGAGAAAGCGCTCAAGCTCGCGGCTACCTTGTCCGAGCGCGTGGTCGGTCAGGACCATGCGATGGAGATGATCGCGCGGCGCGTGCAGACCAGCCGCGCCGGTCTCGGCGCACCGGAAAAGCCGGTCGGCGTGTTCCTGCTTTGCGGCCCCTCGGGCGTCGGCAAGACCGAGACAGCCCTGGCGCTGGCCGAGACGCTCTATGGCGGAGAGCAGAACCTGATTTCGATCAACATGTCGGAGTTCCAGGAGGCGCATACGGTCTCGACGCTGAAGGGCGCGCCGCCCGGTTATGTCGGCTATGGCAAGGGCGGCATCCTGACCGAGACCGTGCGGCGCAAGCCCTATTCGGTGATTCTGCTCGATGAGGTCGAGAAGGCGCATCCCGACGTGCACGAGATCTTCTTCCAGGTCTTTGACAAGGGAATGATGGACGATAGCGAAGGGCGCAGGATCGACTTCAAGAACACGCTGATCCTGCTCACCTCGAATGTCGGTTCCGAGGTCATCATGGACCGCACGAGGAACGGCACCCTGCGCACCGGCATCGACGATCTGGACACTGCTTTGCGCGGTCCGCTGCTGAAAGTTTTTCCGGCCGCTTTCCTCGGCCGCGTGGTGACAATCCCTTACTACCCGCTTTCGGACACGATGATCGAGGCGATCACCACACACCAGTTCGGCAAGATCGCGCGGCGTCTCAAAGCCAGCAACCAAGCAGAGCTGGTGATCGGCGAGGGTGTCATGGACATGGTCAAGGCGCGCTGCACCGAGATCGAATCTGGTGGGCGCATGATCGACGCCATTCTCACCAACACGCTGCTGCCGGAACTCAGCCGCAGCGTGCTCAATCGCACGCTCGAGGGCAAGAAGATGACGAAAGTCACCGTCGGCGCCTCGGCGCAAGGATTTACCTACTTGTTCGAATAGACCTTGAGATGAGATTCGCGGTCACGCATTCGCGCAATCTAAGATCTTGAAGCACCATTCATGGCACGGACGCCGTTGATCAACGCACCTTCGCCGCCAATCGGAGCTCTGCGTGGTCCGCAAATGACGCGCAGCCGCAGAGAGCGTGCCGTGCTTGGCGACCGCGAGCACAAATCTCAAATCATCCCAGTTCAATGTGCCCGCCACCTTTGCGGCTTGGACTGTCGGCTCGCATCCCGGCCGAAACGGCGTCTCATTCGTCAGGCGAGCCTCAGCCCAATTCCTCTCCGCACTGTCACAGAATCAACGAACAAAGGAGCGCCATCGGTAACTCGTATCGTATGATGTTCGTTCTCTGGATCGACGCTAGACAAATACGCTCACCCTTGAGCAGTGCTGGACCAGCGTTCACTCTCGACGGACGCGCTCGAACCATGGGGGCCGTCCTCTCCCTCCAACGCGTAAGCGCCCGGCTGATCCCTGCGCCTTCACCCGGGTGCGACACCGCAGGCCGAGCAATCGGTTCGCGCGGCTCAATGAGCAGTGGGAGGTGGCGATCTGGTAGCAGTGGCGAAATGCTGGCGCGAATGCGCGCGCCGCGCCACGGTCATTCGGATCGCGGATACGTCACGCGACTAGAAGGCGACCTTCAGTCCGAGCTTGGCGCCGATGGTGGAACTGTCGGACGACACCTTACCACGGACTTCGCCGTTGACGGTCGTCAACTCCGAGACCTTCAGGTTGAAGCCGGCCGACAGCGCCGCGGAAAAATCGGCATCGTC
The DNA here is from genome assembly GCF_020165595.1 of Mesorhizobium sp. BR-1-1-10. NCBI lineage: Bacteria > Pseudomonadati > Pseudomonadota > Alphaproteobacteria > Hyphomicrobiales > Phyllobacteriaceae > Mesorhizobium > Mesorhizobium sp. BR-1-1-10. The sequence goes on from NZ_JAIUIL010000001.1 coordinate 225,544, forward strand.
AAAGGAGATCGTCCTGGTGTCGATTTCGGTCGTGTTCTTGTAACCGAAACGCTGCTGCAATTCGGCCCGTGCATAGGGGCTGAACACCATCCCGTTGCTTAGCTTGTAGTCGCCATAGATCCCAGGCTCGATCTTAAACGCGCCAAAGGAAAGCCGGCTCTTGCCGAACTGGTTGCCGCCGCTGTCGGTAAAGGAATCGCCGCGGAATGACACGCCAAGCAGGCCACCACGCAGGTCGAAACGGGTGCGCTCGCCCAAGGTGAAGATGTGGCCGACCGATCCCGTAACCGCATAGCCCTCGGTGTCATAGCTGCCTGTGGTGCCGAGCACGCCGTTGGTCACGTCGCTTCCGCCGAAGAAACCGGAGGCGGAGACCAGGGCGTAATTGGCGTCCTTGCGCAACAGCGCGTAGCCGCCGAACATGCCGGCCTTGTTGGTGCCTTCGCCTATGGCGTCAAATCCTCGCAACGCGCCAAGGTTGACATCTGTCGAGGCATAGCCGGCGAAAACACCGATGTTGAGACCATACTCATTGTCGAACTGGAAGTGCTTGGCGGCATTAAAATCCAGGCTGATCGCGGCCGAAGAATCATTGGCATCGAAGCTCGGACCGGGGCCATTCAAAACGCCGCCACTGATAGTGTAGCCGTCATGCTCGGTATGAGCGAATTGGCCGGAGGCAAAGACGCCGAAGCTGGACGAAACCGGCACCATTCCAGATCCCGATGCGGGCGAAAGGGGGAGGTCAGCATCGATCGCGTCGCGGTTTATGCCGTAGAGAGCATCGATTGCCACCGTCACCGCCCCGGCGTTGGTGGCGCTGATCGGCGCCGCCGCAATACCGAAATTGGCCGGCGTTGCGCGCAGGAACAAGCCCCCATTCGGGCCAGTGACGATCGCATAGGTGAAAAGTGAGCCCAGGGTGCCTGGAGTGCCTTGGATGTTGAAAATCCCGGCAATCGGCCCGCCGGTCGAGACGATGATCGGAATATCGGTCGCCTGCGTGAATTGGGGCGTGCCCAGCAGGTTGACGATGATTGTGTTGACCCCGGTGGCCGAAAATGCGTTGGCGACGAGTTGATCCGACTGCAGCGTCTGTTGATTGATGTCGAGGCCGATGCTTGCTCCATTGAGGGTGAGGCCGCCCAGCGTCAACACGTCATCGGCGGCACCGTCCGTCAGGTTGATCAGCGAATTCGTCGCGATGATCGAACCTGGCATAGTGACGTTGCCGTTGATGAACAGCGTCGAGCCATTGCCGAGATTGAGTTGGTTGATGCCTTGCGTGCCACCGCTGAAACGGAGCGTGGAATGGTCGGCGGAGAAACTATCGAACCCTGCGAAATTCTGGCTTTTGCCGCCGGCAGCAAGGTCGGTATCGGTGACGGTGCCATTGGCATTGGTTCCGCTGAAAAGAACGTGATCGCTCAGATTGAGCGGATCGACCGCGCCGGATCCGTTGATGATGAGCGTGTCGGGTCCAAGGCCGGTGATGTCACCGCCGATGGTTCCGCCGGAGAGCTGGACGTGGTCTGCGTCGATGCCACCCTTGATGGTGCCGCCGGAAACCGAAACTTGGTCGAACCCGGCTCCGCCGCTGACATTGCCGTCGACGGTGCCGCCTGAGACCGTGATCGTATCATTGCCTGCGTCTCCGGTCACGGAGCCGTGGACCGTGCCATCGCTGATAGCCAGCGTGTCGTTGCCATTGTCACCGCTCAGACTAGCGTCGAGGACGCCCCCGGTCATGGTGAAATGGTCGTCGCCGTCGCCAAGCCCGATGGCACCTCCTCCTTCCGAATGGCCGTGAACAATGGCGCCATTCTTGATGGTGACGCTGTCGGCGCCACCATTTGTCAAAACAGAACCCGCGACAATGCCGCCATCGCCATCGGCGACGCTTGTATCGTTTCCTATGGTGATGGTTTCGATGCCACCGCCACCTATGACTGAGCCGTCAATCTCACCGCCGGTCATCTCCAGCAAATTGTTTCCTTCGCCAAGGTAGATGCTCAGAATGCTGCCGCTGTGGATGGTGACAGTGTCATCGCCCGCCCCAGCGTCGAGGTTGGCATCGACTTGCGGCGCAAACGGCTCACTGTTGAAAACCCCATCGGACATCTCGAACCGGTCGTTGCCGCCAAGGAGTTGAATGGTCCCCGTGCCCGGCTGCAAGGAGGTCGTTACCTCCGAGCTTATCGGCGGCAGGCCACTTACGCTGGGTGTCGCCGTACTGTTGTTCAGGATGCCGCCAACGATGTTCACAACGTCGTCGCCATTGCCGTCATAGTCGTTGACGATGACAGTCGACGAACTGTTGTCTTGCCCTTGGTAACCCTCGAACGCCGTCGTGAATACGCCGCCGACGTCCTGGACAGTTCCGGCTGTGTTGCACGAGGCCGTGACCGACGTCGTTTGGAAGGTCGTTACGGCGGAGGTGCCTGACCCGACTGTTGTCGAGGCGCCCTCGGCGGTTGCGGTGCAGGCTGCCGCGCCAGACATTTGGAACGTGGACGCTGCCGCTAACGCAAGCAACGGGACACCCCCCAGTTGATAAACCCTGCGCGGCACTCTCATTCGACCTCACTTACGAGAAATCGATACCGTCACAAATTAGGCTATTAAAATCGCTCGGCGACCCATCTGGTGGGTTCGATGCCTTGCTGACCGGAAGTGTACGCGGCGCGCTGCCCTATGGCAATGGAAAGGCGTTCGCCCTCAGACCATTGTAACGCCATATGTGGCGACAAGGTCACTATCGAAAACTCCGATCGAACTGCTGACATGGCAGTACATCAACGTCAGAGGAGACTGTTACAGCTCAGAATAGGCTGCCGAAACGGTCATATCTCCTGCATGGGCGACCTTGCGGTCAAAGCTTGCCCATATTTCGCCGCCACATTGCTGCGCCCAGCGGTGGCAGAAAGAAAAATCGGTCGGCAAATCCACATCGGGCGTCACGATCTTTGAAAACGGCGTCAGAAAGCTGTCGAACTGTGCGGTGTATTTGTTGTTTTTGTAGCGAGACCGGTTCACCGTTTCTGGAAGTTTCTCGATTATCTCGGTGACGCAGTCGCGGGACACCAAAAAGACGCCCGTGCCGCATAGCGACACCCGGACGAAGCCGCTCATCTCCTGGCGGGGTTCGATAATGGTGCCGACGAACTCCAGACTCCGTGCAAAGGCCTTTTGGAAGGGCAGTTTCGACAGCGAGTGAAGTTTGCGGAGATCGATCAGGCGCCGAGGATACAAAGTGCCGACCACCGGCTTTTCAAGTGCCAGCATCGCGGCGATGAGATCAGGCGAAAAGCCCATATCGCTGTCGATCATCAGGATGTGGCTGCAATCCGGTTTGTTGTAGTAGAAATTCGTCAGCAAATAATTCCGGGAAAATGGGATATCCGTGTACTCGATTTCGGACAGCGTGAAGGCGTAACTGGACAGGCCCTTGTGGGTCAGGGCCGCGAACAGGCTGCGGACGAACACGCTTTTGTAGGCGGCCCCATAAACCGGTAGCGCAAGGTTGATCTTGGTTGGCATTTTGTCCTCCACAATCCAGCGACTGAGCGCATACAAATCCCTTTCACCTATCTTTGATATGATTCTTGGTATAAAAATCTGCTGGCCTTTGGGGGCGCAGGTCCAGACGCTCGGGCAGGATTGCGTTTTGCGTCGTGTTGCGCTGTTTGGAAGGCTGCGAGATCAACATTGACGCAGGCCGGACCGAGCATGCTGACATGACCCATCGCCTCAGACTCTTGTTTCGTATCCCGCTGCTTCTGCTTCTGATGCTCCTTGGCTCGGCCGGCGCTCGCGCGGCGGTCGAACAGACCGCGTCGCCGCAACCACGCAACCGGCTGGCGATCGTCATTGGCAATTCGAACTATCAAAGCACCCGGCTTGAGCATCTCCCCAATGCAACAAACGATGCCATAAGGCTTTCAGGGAGCTTGAAGCGGCTGAATTTTGAAGTCCTGACTGGGACCGATCTTTCGACCCAAGGTTTTGCCAAACTCCTGCAAGACGCTGAAGCGCGGTTACCGAGCGCCAGTGCCGTTTTGATTTTCTATGCCGGTCACGGCGTCCAACTGAATGGCGAAAACTACCTGCTCTCGGTTGATTCGCCCGATCCTGAAAGCCTGGAAAAACTGACGGGCAGCGCCATCAAGCTAAATGATGTGATCGCGCGGTTCGCGCGACGCGACCGCCAGACATTCATATTCCTGGACGCCTGCCGCAACAATCCGCTCGGTTCCGGCAGCGGCGCGAGCAATGGTCTGGCGCAAGTTGAAGTCGGTGAAAATACATTCGTTGCCTTTGCCACTCAGCCTGGAAATGTCACGGCAGATGGCGGCGGCGAAAACAGCCCGTTCACCACCGCACTGCTGAAGAATGTCGAGATCCCCGGGCTCAGCATTTCGGACATGATGATCCGCGTGCGCAACGAAACTGAGGCGCTGACGGTCGGCCGTCAAGTGCCTTGGGATCAATCGAACCTGCGCGAGCAGTTCTATTTCACCGAGCAACAGGTGCTCGATCCGGGACAGTTGAGCGCAAGCCTTTCACGCATCCTGGCAGATCCCACAGCAAAGAAGAGGTTGCAGGTCGAACTTGCCTCAAATGACCTGCAAACAGCCGTGGTCATCGTTGGACAGACGTTGCGGTCGGTCGAGATTCCCGCACCGTCGTCCAGTTTGGCGCAGCCTGTTGGCACTCACGTTGCCAATTTGTCGCCCGCTGAAGGGGTTGAAGACGCTCGCCAAAGTGTCGTCTCCGGCCTCGAAACGCTTATAATCGGCGCGTCCGCGGGCGTGGGGGACAAGGACAAGACGGCCGATCTTGCACGCAACGTTCAGACGGAACTTCGTCGCCTGGGCTGCTACCGGATGCAGGTTGATGGGGATTGGGGCACGGGCTCAACTCGTGCTCTCACTGACTACTACAAAAACACCAAGCAGGTCGCAGCAACGACTGAGCCGAGCGTCGGACTGCTCGGCGATCTCTTTCTGCGCTCAGGCAGAATCTGCAAGCAACCGGTCATCGTCAAGGCCAAGCCGGCTAAAGTGGCGTCGGATGCCGCCCCGTCGCGCAACACCCCCAGGGGGATGACTGCAAAAGGCTCGCCAGCAGCGCCGAGACGTCCCGCGGCTCCCCCACCCGACATCTCAGGGGGCATAGGCATTGGCGGTGTATTCTAGGTGCGGCCGCCTTTGTCCCCGCTTGAAGCCCTTGGGGTAGAATTACGCGAAGCGACGCCGAGGCTTGAACCCACACCGGTTGGGCGAAGCGCGTCTACCCAGGTTCTGGCGCAAAGCAAGCTGGCTATAAACGCTTTCGTCGCTGTACACCCTGGAGCAAGGTCGAAGGGCGGTGTTGGCAACGTGAACGGTTCGCTGCAGTAATCGACGAGGTTTATGCCGCGACCGGCCTGCGGTCACTTAATTCACCCGGCATCGATGCAGCAGGTTACATCCCAACAGCAGCCACAATCTTTTGCGTTTCGCCTTCCGATAATGTCTCGGTGCTCCTGAGTACGGAGGGGCACTCGCGCGTCGAGAGTGCGTGACCTTCAGCAAAACGAAGACGCCGCGACGCATTGCTCGATACAGCTCTGACGGCGCCGCAATCGAAGAAACTTGCCCCCTGATGAAGATGTGGCCGATCGACAGCAAGGTGGGTTCACCGCGCAACAACACGCCCGACCTCATCGACGAGATCGGTCGCGGGCCTACTGATCTGTTTGACGTATAGGTTCCGGGCTTTGCAGGCCGCTGCCACGGCACATAGGGCATCTGATCGTAGCCCCTTTGCACCCAGCTCGGTGCACGCCTTGCCGGCAACAAGTGCCGTTTGAGCTCAGCCACTTTGTGCATTGAAAAACCTTGCCGGCGCCGAGACATTGCCGACACCCGAACTTCCTAAATCCTGCCAAGCACCACCTGCCCACCTACCTGAGACGGCAAGAACGTCAGGGGCATAAATTAGTTTCACCGGAGCTAATCCACGTCCGAGATTTTGCCGTTCGTGAGGTGCGTCTCGATCTTGCTGAGTGCCTTCCGAATGACGTCGACCGCCTGCAAATTGACTGCGAAGTCGAAATTACCTTCCGCCGTCTCGAAAATCAGGACGCCGATCTTCGTTTCGTAATCCCCCAGCATGCCCATGCCAATTCCTGTGGGCATATACGGCGGTCTATCTGCCATGACCTTCTCCTTTACAGGTATTTTTCTCCGTCGCCTCGGTGCTCGAACAGAACCAGTGAGGTTCTTGCCGCAAGCGGGCAAAGCCGGCGTGCTTAGCGCATCCCGTGTGCTCGCACATGTGCCCTAGCACTCTGGCGCGCTCGCGCGGCGACGGCATCATGCCGTCAGGAAGCCTGATTGGTTCGTCGCTCATCTGCGGAAAGATTCCATAAGACCGCTTGACGGGCAAGAAATTTGTTCCTTTTCTGTTCTCATGGCGCACGATCCGATCGACAATCTGGGAAAGGCGACGCGGCACAATATGCTTGTGAAGGTCAATGCAGCTGCGGCAATGTCCGTTACCGCAGGCCAATATGGGGTCGTGAGGAGAGGGCTCGATCGCTTTCGTGCTCTCCTCGATGCGACTCTCCACTTAGCCGGGGGCCGATGGCGCTACGTTCTCTTCCTGGTTCCCGTGGCGTTCCCATTTTGGTCTTACCCAACGTAATTAGGTCGGCTCAGACGCTACTGGATATTGCGAAGCCGTTCGGTGGGAAGGGTACTCCGGGGCAGGCGCCACAGCGAGAACGAGCGGGCGGGTCGAAGACTTTGTTCGCGACTTTTCGGCACGACTTGTCTCCCTCGCGGACACACACTCAATTCTGACTGACGACTACTGGCAGACCGCGTCTTTGCGCCAGCTTCTTGAGGGAGAACTTCGCCATTACGACACGAGCGGCTCTTCCCGGGTCGTGCTTGAGGGGCCCGATGTAGCGCTGGTCGCTGACATTGCCATTCCTGTCGGCATGGCATTTCACGAGCTCGCCTCCAATTCCCCCAAGTACGGAGCTTTGTCGCGGCCTAAAGGGCGGCTGGAGGTAAGTTGGTCGATAGAACGGGTCGGCGATCACCGGGTCGTTGCATTGCATTGGCGAGAAAAGGATGGACCTGCAGTACTGGAGCCAAAGCGAAAGGGCTTTGGCACGGTACTGCTGGAAAAAGTTGTCGCCGTACAGTGCCAAGCGAAGATCAATTTGGTCTACGACCCCGATGGGTTGCAGTTCGACATGGAGCTTCCGGTGCGAGATACCCGGCTCGTCCCTGCTTACTCATAGGGACGACGCGACTACCTCAATTCTCTCGTCGGGCTGAGATGGGGATCGAGCTCGGACAAGCGATGCGCAGGTCTCGCCAGCTTCGCTCTCGCCAACTCCGTCAAGATCGCGCTCGCGGGCCACGCAATCTGCGATGCAGCTTTTCGACGGCGGGCTGCACCGCGGCAATGATGCTGCCGGTTTGGCTCGATCCGCCGGCAGCGAGGGGAGAATCTGGCAAGAAGGGTATCACCATGGTCGAACCAGACCTTGTCGGTCGACAGGCGAGCGCTCGGCATGCTGGATCTGCACCGCCGCCGAGCCCCAGCCTATTTCGGCTCCCGCTGCCTCGATGAGAGCGTAGCCGTCGGCTGAGACGCGGGGGGCACTGTCGTGAGAAAGCGGAAGACGCGACAGTCCGCAGTCGCCACGCCGATCAGCCATTTGCCGTTGCACTGCGAGTGTGGCTCTTGTGCCAGGACCATCCCGGTCGGCGGCAACCTCGCGTTCGAGCGCGAGCAGCGCCTGCTCGACCTCATGGAGACGCGAGGGCCGACTGTTCTCAGGCATGCCCTCATTGGTCGCCTGGTCGATCAGGTACTCCGTCAAGGCCCAGTTCATCAGGATCGAGCGCTTCGCCTCCAGCGGCAGCGTCAGATCGCAGGCGAGCTCCATAGGCGATGTCCAGCCATCCGATCCGGAGGGATCGTTGCGACTAGCCGCACTATCGAGGGCGCGCCCGTAGCTTTCCTGAAGGACGGCAAGTCCGAGCCGATCGAGCACAGCATCCGAGGAAGCGCGCGTCGAACTCCCGGCCTGTGCAGGCATCTCATCGAGCCGCAGGCAACAGCCTTTGCCGACCAGCCCCGTCGGCGTCTGGAGGACATAGGTCAGCCCCTGCCGCTCGGCGTAGCGGATGGCCGATTCCAATGTCGGAAAGCCAAGCTCGACCTGGGCCAGCGCGTCATGGCCGCTCGTATAGCCCATCAGCGGCTCGATGGACGGCGCAGTGCGGCGCTCGAAAACGAGGCGCCAGCCCTTCGAGCGTGCCTTGCCCGACGTGGTCACCGCGCGCGACGGCCTGTAGATGCGCGCGACAGCGTCGTCCGGGAAGAGCGAGCACCCCATCGAAAGGTGCTTGTGCAGGTTGTCGTTCGACGGCCACCCCTGCGGGTTTGTCATTCTGGTTGGTCTGTCGACCTGTCCTGTCGTCTCCATTGTTCATCCCTCCCTGTCTGGCGAAGGATGCTGCCGGCGGCGGCCATCTGGCCCGCCGCCGGCGCGTGCCATGCGTTAGCTCTTGATGGCGATGCGCTTGACCTGCGACTGCGCCCTCTCGCTCTTGGGCAAGGTCACGGTCAGCACACCATTGCTGAAGCGGGCGTCGACCTTGTCGTCCTTGACCTCGTAGCCGAGTGGGATGCGCCGCTCGAAGTGGCCATAGAAACGCTCGGAGAACTGCCGGTCCTTATCCTCCGTTTCGGAGTGTTTTTCGCCCTTCAACGTCAGCACACCGTCGTCGAGCAGGACTTCGATGTCCTTCTCTTCGAGGCCAGGCATCTCGGCTGTCACCTTGATCTCCTTCTCATTGTCGGAAATCTCGACGCTCGGCCAACCGCCGCTGAAGGCGGAAGGAGTGTTGAAAGAGGGAGGGTTCGAGCCGAACCCGCGAAAGACGTCGTCGAACAGCCGGTTCACCTCGCGGTGCAGCGACAGGAACGGGTCGCGCTCGCTATCGCGGAACACAGTTGGAGCCTGATGGCCGTTGCCGCGGTTCCAGGGGATCAGATCACGGACATTCATTGTTCTTCTCCTTCTGTTTGTTCGTTTGTTTCCTCCGGCGCCGGGGAGTGCCCGACACCGTGCCCAATTTGCGCTGTGGGTGCGGCTTTAGGCGGCCTGCTTCTCGGCCTCGATCTGCTTCGTCTCGGCCTTGGGCAGCGCCGCGCCGGCCGCAATCTCGATCTTGCGCGGCTTCATTTCCTCGGGTATCTCGCGCTTGAGATCGATCGACAGCAGGCCATTGACAAGGCTTGCTCCTATGACCTTCACATGGTCGGCCAACTCGAACCGGCGCTGGAAAGAACGCTGAGCCAGACCGCGATGCAGATACTGGCCGTTGTCCTCGCCAGCCTTTTGACCGGACACCATGAGCATGTTCTGCTCCTGGGTGATGGTCAGATCGTCCTGCGAGAAACCGGCCACCGCCATGGTGATGCGGTAGTCGTCCTCGCCAGTTTTGGCTGTGTCATAGGGAGGCCAGTTGTCGATAGTTGCGACGCGGCTCGCAGCCTCCAGCGCGTTCAGCATTCGGTCGAAGCCGATGCTCGACCGGAATAGGGGAGAAAAGTCGAGAGTGGTTCTCATAGCCACATCCTCCTTTGAGCAATATGGATACAAGGTCTTCTGCCACCGGACGCTCTCCGGCCGGCATACCGGCCCCGATGGCGCCGGCGGTCATGATCTAGTTCACTGGATTGGCTGTTCAAGAGGCTGGCATCTTACTATGCCTTTAACCGGAACTCGACTGAGTGCTGATGTCTTGGCACGTCTTCACCAGCCAGACCTCAGCGACTGACATGAAGATCGGACCCTGCCCCTTGGCGCAGCCCGACTGGGATTAGATCAGCACTCTGCGATGAGCAGACCAGGACTCGCCCGCTGCCGTACTCAAGCCGCAACGGCTGACCGAGAGGAGGAGAAGCGATCGCTAGGCAAAGGCCCAATGTCTCCGGAGATCGAGCCGCGCGGTGAGCTTTACCTTCCAGATCACATGCAGGCCCTCCGCTCTGCGATGTGGTGGGATGACACTTCCCAGCGCGTAGGCGGTCAGACCAAGAATGTCTGCAACGCGCCTCATCGTGGTGGCTTTTGGTTGCCCTGAAGTGACATCTCCGCACACCCTGGAGGTCTGGTTGCACGGGCCAGCGAGCGGTCGCCCGCACTGAGCGCCTTCAGGATCGCGTTGCGCCCTTTTTTTGACATCCGGCGGATAGCTAGACGGAGTCAAGGCGCAACTTTTCTCGTGCGATCTGCCAAGCGGATTCGACATGCCGCCGCGCAGCGGCCTCGGCCTGATCCGACTGGCGCGATCGGATGGCATCCATGATCTCGGTCATCTCGGCGATCGCCGGCTCGCGACGGTTGGCGGAAAGAATGGTCATCGAACGCAGCTGGTTGATGCGGACATTCAGGCCAGTCACGATCTCCCAGGCGACTCGCTTGTCCGCCGCTTCGAAAAGCACCTCATAGAATCTCGTCGTCGCCCGCATCACCTCGGCCGGCTTGCCGATCGCCCACGTTTCGAAGAGGTTGGCCAGGGCGCGGTCGAGCAGGACCAATTGCTCGTCAGTAGCTGATAGTGCGCACGCACGTGCCGCGATCCCTTCGAGCAGCGCTCGCAATTCATAGATTTCATCGGTGCGGCCAAGATCCGGCTTGGCTACGGCCGGCCCATGCCCCGGTATCATCTGCACCAGGCCTTCTGCTTCCAGTTGGCGCAGTACCTCGCGCACGACCGAGCGGCTGACGCCAAGCTGATCGCACAGCGGTCGTTCAATCAACCTTTGGCCGGGCTGGAAATGAAAATCCATGATCGCCTCGCGCATGCGCGCCAGCGCCAGCGTTCTCAAGGTCTTGGCGGTGCGGTCAATCCGAAGCGAGTTTTCTGCCATGTCTGCCTCCATGCGATGCCACGAAAACAGATTCGATGGCCAATTGACAAGTTTCCCGGTAGTCCATAGCATGGTATACCATAAGACGAAATGAGGGTGATGCCTGCTCGGGCAGTCATCCGACCGAGGATTCATGCAGCCGGCCATTCGAAAAATCGTCACCTACAGTGAGAACACGCTGATCGAAGGAGGCAAGGACGCACCCCGGCCGTTGCGTCTGATTGGCGTCGCGGCGGTGCTCACCAATCCGTGGGCCGGACGCGCTTTCACCGAAGATCTGTCTCCCGAGATCCGTGCCTGTGCGCCCGTGCTGGGAGAGTTGCTGACCCGCGAGATCATCGCGGTCGCCGGTTCGGGCGAGGCGATCGAGGGCTACGGCAAGGCCGCCCTCTGCGGCACGGCGGGCGAGATCGAGCACGCATCGGCGCTGATCCACACACTGCATTTCGGCAACCACTATCGCCGCGCGGTCGCCGCCAAGACCTATCTCGCCTTTACCAATCTGCGCGGCGGCCCGAACACGCCGATCATGATCCCGCTCATGGACAAGAATGACGAGGGCCGGCGCTCGCACTACCTAACCCTTCATTTCCAGATCGGCGACGCGCCAGCGCCGGACGAACTGGTGGTGGCGCTTGGCGCCTCGATTGGCGGCCGGCCGCACCATCGTATCGGCGACCGGTACCAGGATCTGAAGGATCTGGGCGACCTGCATGGCTGACGCACCCGCATCGGCATGGGCACGACAGGATATGGCGCCTGATGGGACGGGCTTCCTTCGAGCCGGCTCGGGCGCGCCGGTGCTTTTCATCCACGGCGTTGGCATGAATGCCGCGATCTGGCAGCCACAGATCGAACGGATGGCCGGCAATTGGGATGTGATCGCCATGGACATGCTCGGCCATGGACAGTCGCCGCTGCCGCCGCCAAGCCCGGAACTGGCCGATTATGCCGATCAGGCCATTCGGCTGCTCGATCATCTGGGCCTCGTCAAAGTGTCGGTCGTCGGTCATTCGATGGGCGCGCTCGTCGCCCAGGAACTCGCTTTGCGGGCACCCCAGCGCGTGCGCAGCATCGTCTCGCTCAATGCCGTCTTCCGGCGCCCGCCCGAGTTGGCCGCGGCCGTCCGTCAGCGCGCGGCCGCTCTCACCGGCCGGGGCGATGCTGCTGGCACGGCACTGACCATCGCCCGCTGGTTCGGAGATCCGGTGCCGTCCGAACTCAAGGCGGCGACTGACAAGGCGGCGTCCGCGCTCAGCGCGGTCGACCCCGAAGGCTACGCCCGCACCTATCGGCTGTTCGCCCGCGCCGACAACGACCACGCGGAGCGCCTACAAACGCTCGCCGTGCCGGCCCTGTTCATGACCGGGTCGCAGGACCGGAACTCATCCCCGGCGATGTCGGCCGCCATGGCACGGCTGGCGCCGCGTGGCCGCTGTACCGTGCTCCCAGGCGAACGGCACATGATGGCCGTGGCGGCACCCGACCTGACCACGCGCCATATCGTCGACTTCCTCGGGGAGAGCGGTACAGCCGAGCGGGACGGTGCCGCGGAGGCGATACCTGGTTTCGACAGCGGCGAGTTCCGCCGAGCGCTCGGCTGCTTCCTAACCGGCGTCACCGTCGTCACCACGATCGGACCCGAAGGTGAGCCGCGCGGCTTCACCGCCAACTCCTTCACCTCGGTGTCGCTCGATCCGCCGCTGGTACTTGTCTGCATCGCTCACAGGGCCTTGGGCCATCCCGTCTTCACCACCTCGAGGAGCTTCGCAATCAACGTGCTCAGCGAGGATCAGAAGACAGCCTCCGGCATTTTCGCATCGAAAGCGGCCGACAAATTCGCCTCCGTGGCCTGGCGGCCGGGACGCACCGGCAGTCCGCTGCTGGACGGCTCCGTTGCGTCCTTCGACTGCGACGTCGAGCGGCTGGTCGACGCCGGCGACCATTCGATCCTAATCGGCCGCGTCCGCGATTTCGAGCACAATTCCTCGCAGCCTCTCGGCTATTGCCGCGGCGCCTACATCGCGCCTGGCCTCAGCCAGGAGGCGCTCGCCGCCACTCAGCCCGGCACCGATGTCGGTGCCATCCTTGAAAATGGCGGCAGGGTCCTGTTCCTGGAAACAGCGGACGGCCTCGAACTGCCGCGCGGCCGGGGACTGGGCTCGGTCAGCGATCGCAAAAGCCTCAGGGGGCTGCTTGCCGCCAAGGCCATCGAGGCCCAGCTCGGCTTCCTCTTCGCCGTCTGGGACGACGCCGTCAATTCGTCGCTCACGCATGTCTATTATCGCGGCACGTTTGATGTGCCAGCCGCCAGCGATCGTGGCATCCGGCTGGTCGACCTCAAGGCGATTGAAGGCTTGAAGATCCCCGATCCGGCGGTCCGCTCGATGCTTGCCCGCTATGTCAGGGAATGCACGCAGGACGCCTTCGGCGTCTATGTCGGCAATGAAATGGAAGGCGAAGTCCGACCCCTGGGCAAAGCGTCTATGCCGACTGCGTCCGACACAGGTGACCACAAATGAAGTTCTCGCTCTTCGTGCATATGGAACGGTCGGATCTGGCCAAGCCGCATTCGGAGCTGGTGAGCGAACTTCAGGAACTGGTCCTCCAGGCCGAGCATGCAGGCTTCGAGACCGCGTGGATCGGCGAGCATCACGGCATGGAATTCACCATCTCGCCGAACCCGTTCATCAACATCGCTTATCTGGCGGCCAAGACGAACCGCATCCGTCTCGGCACGGGCACGATCGTTGCGCCGTTCTGGCATCCAATCAAGCTTGCCGGCGAAGCGGCCATGGCCGACGTCATCAGCGGCGGCCGGCTCGACATCGGCATCGCGCGCGGCGCCTACAGCTACGAATACCAGCGCCTTTTCCCGGGGCTCGACGCCTGGGGCGCCGGGCAGCGCATGCGCGAGATGGTGCCGGCGATCCGTGGCCTATGGGAGGGAGACTTCGAACTCTCCGGCGAATTCTGGTCGTTCCCGCCGACCACCTCCTCGCCCAAGCCGCTGCAGAAACCCTATCCGCCGATCTGGGTGGCGGCGCGCGACCCGAACTCGCATGATTTTGCGGTTGCCAACAACTGCAAGGTCCAGGTCACGCCCCTGGCCTCGGGCGACGAGGAAGTGGCGACCCTGATGCAACGCTTCACCAGCGCCTGCGACGCGCACCCCGACGTCCCTCGGCCGGAAATCATGCTTTTGATGCACACTTTCGTCGCCATGGACGCGGCCGATGCCGATCGCCTCGCCCGGGACCTGTCGACCTTCTACTGCCAGTTCGGCGCCTGGTTCCAGAACAAGAAGCCGGTGCATCAAGGCGTGCTGGAGCCGCTGACGGCGGATGAGATCGCCGCAATGCCGCAATACGCGCCCGACAAGATCCGGCAGAATCTGGTGATCGGCGAAGCCGACGAAGTCATTGCACGGCTGAAGGCATACGAGGCACTCGGCTACGACCAGTATTCGATCTGGATCGACAGCGGGCTCTCGCACGAACGCAAGAAGAAATCGCTGCAACTGTTCATCGACCGGGTGATGCCGGCCTTCCTCTGATAGCGAGCCCATGACCGACGCTCTTTTCAGGAACTTCATCGCCGGCCGCTTCGACGAGCCGTCCGCCACTTTCGACAGCATCGATCCGTCGACGGGCGTGCCTTGGGCCAGGATGCCGGCGGCGAGCGAAGCCGATGTCGACCGTGCCGTCGAGGCGGCGCACCGGGCACTGCGTTCGGGCCCATGGATGGTGATGAGCGCCACCGCGCGAGGCAAACTGCTGGTCAAGCTTGGCGACCTCGTCGCTGCCAGTGCCGGGCGTCTTGCCGAACTCGAGACGCGCGACACCGGCAAGATCATTCGTGAGACCCGTGCTCAGATCGCCTATGTCGGCGACTACTACCGCTATTATGGCGGGCTCGCCGACAAGCATGAAGGCGCGCATGTGCCGATCGACAAGGCTGACCTCGACGTCACCATCCGCCGCGAGCCGATTGGCGTTGTTGCCGCCGTTGTGCCGTGGAATTCGCAGCTCTTCCTCTCCGCAGTCAAGCTTGGCCCAGCGCTGGCCGCCGGCTGCACGGTCGTGCTCAAGGCCTCCGAGGACGGCCCGGCGCCGTTGCTCGCCTTCGCCGAACTTGTTCAGCAAGCCGGGTTTCCCGAAGGCACCGTCAACATTCTCACCGGCTTTGGTCACGATTGTGGCCGCCGCCTGACCAGCCATCCGCTGGTCTCGCGCGTCGCCTTTACCGGCGGCCCGTCCACGGCCCGTGCGATCGTCAGGAACACGGCGGAAAATCTCGCCTATACGACGCTCGAGCTCGGCGGCAAGAGCCCGGTCGTGGTCTTCGCCGATGCTGATCTCGACAGCGCCGCCAACGCAGTGGTGGCGGGCATTTTTGCCGCGACCGGCCAAAGCTGCGTCGCAGGCTCGCGACTGCTGGTCGAAGGCTCGGCGAAGGACGAGTTCCTCGCCCGGCTGAAGCGCAAGGCCGAGGCGATCAGGATCGGGGATCCGCAGGACCCGGCCACCGAAATGGGCCCTCTGGCCACGCAACGCCAGCGCGACTGGATCGAGAAGACCGTCGCGGAAAGCCTCGCAAAGGGCGGCAAGCTGATCACCGGCGGCGCAAGCCTCAGTGGCCCCGGCTTCTATTACATGCCGACCATCGTCGACGCCGGCAGCGCCGACCTGCCTTGCGTGCGCCAGGAATTGTTCGGGCCGGTGCTCAGTGTGCAGGCCTTCGACACAGAGGCACAAGCGCTGGCTCTCGCCAACGGCACACCCTTCGGCCTGGCTTCCGGCGTGTTCACCAGCAATCTCGGCAAGGCGCACCGCATGGCGCGCGACATCCATGCCGGCGTGGTCTGGGTCAACACCTATCGCGCCGTGTCGCCGCTGGTTCCCTTCGGCGGCTACGGCCATTCCGGGCTAGGCCGTGAGGGCGGACTCGATGCCATCAGAGACTACACGCGCTCCAAATCCGTCTGGATCAAGACGTCGGACGAACCAATCCCCGATCCTTTCGTCATGCGCTGAGGCGCGAGGACAAAGGTGCACTGAGAAAAACAAGACCAGACCAACAGAGGAGAACCAAATGAGACTGATCCTGACCGGCCTTCTGGCCGGACTGCTCGCGGCCACCGCCGCCAAGGCCGATGAGATGGCGTTCACCAGTTGGGGTGGCACCACGCAGGAAGCACAGACCAAATCCTGGGCGGCGCCGTTCGAAGCCAGCTCCGGCATCAAGGTCCTCCAGGACGGGCCGACCGACTACGGCAAGCTCAAGGCCATGGTCGACGCTGGCAATGTCACCTGGGATGTCGTCGACGTGGAGATGGACTTCGCC
The DNA here is from genome assembly GCF_020165595.1 of Mesorhizobium sp. BR-1-1-10. NCBI lineage: Bacteria > Pseudomonadati > Pseudomonadota > Alphaproteobacteria > Hyphomicrobiales > Phyllobacteriaceae > Mesorhizobium > Mesorhizobium sp. BR-1-1-10. The sequence goes on from NZ_JAIUIL010000001.1 coordinate 241,840, forward strand.
ATCAAGGCGGCCAAGGATGGCCTGCTGGAGCCTATCGACTATGCGATCGTGCCCAAAGCCGATCTCGACCCCCGCTTCAGCAATGAGCATGCCGTCGGCAGCTTCTACTATTCCTTCGTGCTCGCCTGGAACAAGGGCGCCGTCTCCGGCGAACCGGCGAGTTGGGCCGACATGTTCGACACCAAAAAGTTCCCCGGCAAACGAACCTTCTACAAATGGTCGGCGCCGGGGGTCATCGAGATCGCGCTGCTCGCAGACGGCGTGCCGGCGGACAAGCTCTATCCGCTCGACCTCGACCGCGCCTTCAAGAAGCTCGACACCATCAAGTCGGATATTGTCTGGTGGAGCGGTGGCGCCGAATCGCAGCAGCTGATCGCCTCCGGCGAGGCCGCCTTCGGCCAGCTCTGGAATGGCCGCGTCTTCGCATTGCAGCAGGACGGAACGGACGTCGGCGTGTCGTGGAACCAGAACCTCACCGCCGCCGACGTTCTCGTCGTACCGAAAGGGGCGAAGAACAAGGATAGCGCAATGAAGTTCCTTGCCGCCGCCACCAGCCCGACCGGCCAGGCGAAATTCGCCGAGGCGAGCGGCTATGCGCCCATCAACACCAAGGCCAAGGCCGAGATGCCGGTCGAAGCGGTCAAGGCCTTGCCCGACACTCATGTCGACGGCCAGATCAACTTGGACATGAACTACTGGGCCGAGCATCGCGACGAGATCGCCACGCGCTGGTACGCCTGGCAGACCAAGTAGCGCCACAGACCCGGCGGGGCGCGGAACCTTGCCCCGTTCGGATAATGGAACCGGCCGATGCACGGAAATTCCCTTAAACGCGGCGCCATAGCCGGTCTGCCGGCCAGCAGCGGCGGCGCCCTGCCGGCCCTGGTCCTGGTTGGCTTGTTCTTCGTCGTGCCGGTCGTCGCTCTTTTGCTGCGCAGCATCACCGATCCCGCGCCGGGTCTGCAGAACTACGCCACGCTGTTCGGCAGCGGCACCTATGTGCGGGTGTTCCTGAACACCTTCCTGGTCGCCGCCGTCGTCACCGCCGTCACAATCGCTGTGGCATTTCCGGTCGCCTGGATGCTGGCGATCATGCCGCCGGCCCTCGGCTCGCTCGTCTTCGGCATCATCATCCTGTCTATGTGGACCAACCTGCTAACCCGCACCTATGCCTGGATGGTGCTGCTGCAGCGCACCGGCGTCATCAATCGCGCGCTGATGGATCTCGGCATCATCGATCAGCCATTGCCGCTCATCAACAATCTCACCGGTGTCACCATCGGCATGGTCTACATCATGCTGCCCTTCATGATCCTGCCGCTGGTCGGTACGCTGCGCGCCATCGACCCGATGACGCTGCGCGCCGCCGCGCTTTGCGGGGCAACCCCGTTCCAGGCATTCTGGCGTATCCTGTTGCCGCTGTCGCTTCCCGGCATCGCCGCTGGCGGGCTGATGGTCTTCGTCATGTCGCTTGGCTACTTCGTGACGCCTGCCCTGCTCGGCGGCACGTCCAACATGATGCTCGCCGAGATGATCGCCCAGACGGTGCAATCGCTGCTCAACTGGGGGCTCGGCAGTGCGGCCGCCTTCGTGCTGCTCGTCGTCACCATGGCGCTCTACGCGCTCCAGCTTCGCTTGGTCGGCGCCAAGCGCCCCAGCGGAGGGATCTGACATGCTGCTCGACTATGACAGGCTCGGATGGCTGCGCGTGGCGCTTGCCGGCTTCACTGCGCTGGTTGCGGCTTTCCTGCTGCTACCGGTGATCTTCATCGTGCTCTTGTCGTTCGGCTCCTCGCGCTGGCTTGCCTTTCCGCCGCCCGGCTGGACGCTGAAATGGTACGAGCAGCTGCTCGCCGACCCCACCTGGATCGATGCCGCGCTGACCAGCGCGAAAATCGCCACCATGGCCGCCATCCTCGCCGTCGTCATCGGCCTGTTCGCGTCATTCGCCTTGGTCCGCGGAGAATTCCGCGGGCGGCAATTCCTGCGCGGGCTACTGCTGACGCCGATGGTACTGCCCGTGGTGGTCTTCGCCGTCGCCATCTACGCCTTCTTCCTGCGCATTGGGCTGGCCGGCACCACGTTCGGCTTCGTCATCGCGCACACCGTCCTGGCACTGCCCTTTGCTATCATTCCGATCGTCGCCGCGCTGGAGGGTTTCGACAAGTCGATCGAAGATGCAGCCATCGTCTGCGGCGCCAGCCCGCTGCAGGCGCGGCTGCGGATCACCTTGCCCTCGATTCGGATCGGCATCTTCTCGGCGGCGATCTTTTCCTTCCTCGCCTCGTGGGACGAGGTCGTGGTGGCGATCTTCATGGCGAGCCCGACCTTGCAGACCTTGCCGGTGAAGATCTGGGGCAGTTTGCGCGCCGACCTCAGCCCAGTCGTCGCCGCCGCCTCCAGCCTGCTCGTCGGCCTGACCTTATGCCTGATGATCGCGACCGCACTCCTGCGCAGGAATTTATCGAGATGAGCCGGCCATTCCTGTCCATACGAGCAGTGCGAAAGACGTTCGGCGCTTTCGTCGCCGTCCACGATGTCAGCATCGATGTGCCCAAGGGCGAATTCCTGACCTTCCTTGGGCCGTCCGGCTCCGGCAAGTCGACGACGCTCTACGCGATCGCCGGTTTTCAGGACCCGACCTCCGGCGATGTTGTGCTGGAGGACAAGTCGCTGCTTTCAGTGCCGTCGCACAAGCGCAACATCGGGATGGTTTTCCAGCGCTACACGCTGTTTCCGCATCTGAGCGTCGCCGAGAACGTCGCCTTTCCGCTGCGTGTGCGCGGCCGCCCCGACGCCGAAGTGAAAAAGAAGGTGGCCGATATGCTGGCGCTCGTGCGGCTGGAGAATTTCCCCGGCCGCTTTCCCGGCGCACTCTCGGGCGGCCAGCAACAGCGCGTGGCGCTGGCCCGCGCGCTCGCGTATGATCCGCCGATTCTCTTGATGGACGAGCCGCTATCGGCGCTCGACAAAAAACTGCGCCAGGAAATCCAGGCCGAGATCCGCCGAATCCACCGTGAGACCGGCGTCACCATTCTCTATGTCACCCACGATCAGGAGGAAGCGCTCCATCTGTCGGACCGCATCGCCCTGTTCAGGGAAGGGCGCATCGAACAGATCGGCACGGGTGAGGACCTTTACCTGAGGCCAGCCAGCGAATTCGTCGCTGGTTTTATCGGCAACTCGAATTTCCTGCCCGCCGAGCATCTGGACAGCGCCAATGGCGCGTCGACCGTGCGCTTGGCCGACGGTTCAGTCGTGAGCGGGGTCAAGACAACACAGGCGTTCGATCGCGGCCAGAAGGCGCGGCTGATGGTGCGCCCCGAAGCCTTCCGGCTCACCCCTGGACCGGCGACCGCCGCGCTCGCGGTGGAATTCATCGATACCGCCTTCTTCGGCGACCGCAGGCGCGTCGTGGCGCGGACCGTCGGCGGACAGGAACTCGACGTCAGGCCGACGTCAGACGCGACGGAGCCACACGGCCCCGACTCGGGCCGCCAGATCTTTTTCGATCCCGCCGCAGCCTTCCTCTTTCCAGCCTGAAGGCTTGCATCAGCCGGATCCGGTCCATCCCACGACGACCCCAGAAAGACGCCGTCTGCTGGTTGCCCGTCTGCTTCCAGCCCTTTGCCGACATGACTGGTTTGCGCCCCCTGCATGTCCTCAAAGTAGCGCGGTCGTTCGCCAAAGCTTGGCTGCCGGACGGCAGGAGCAGTGCGCAACGGCTACGCAGATGAAGGCAGTTCCTCCGAGTCGGGGCCGAGCAGTCGCGGCCACCGCATTCAGCCCACGGTTACCGTCTACGTTCGGGACGCCGTTAACCGAAGGTACCTTGGACCGAGGGCGGTGCGCATCAGACACAGCGCCTCCCTGCGCCGCGAAGGGCCGGTTCCAGTCGAACACCACAACCCGCTCGCCTGAACCCCCGGATGGAAAAAAGCGACAGGTGATCGGATTGAGATCGGTTCGATGGTGCTTGTGGGCTGTCTTCTCGATTGCGCCCACCGCATGCGCAGGGCGGCCCCAAGCGTCGGCCGAACGTTAAAATCCCAAGCTCGAGGGCGGCGGTGTAACGGTTCGCCACCTGACGAACGTCAAGACCAGCGGTCGGCTCAGGCATAGCAAGTTTGCGGAAAGCTCCGGGAATCGTGCAACTGCTCAGAGCGCGATTGGTTTGAGGCCCAGACGCTTATGGATTCAAAGTGGGCCTTGGCGAGGGGCTAGGCATGGCGATTGCCGGGACGTTCGGAGCCGTCGGCGGGCGCGGTGACAACAATCACGAGACCCATCACCCATCACGACTGGCAATTCTATGGCTAACAAACCCAATTTAAGGCAGTTACACATAAATTTGAAATCGACACGCTTACTTGGTATCAAACCGACATTTAACGCATCGCGGATCGGCTTTAGAAAGAGGTTCTTACAATCTTAGCTATTGGGAGGTAGCTATATGATCGAAAGCCGTACAGACATCGCACGGGCGATGATCGACGCGACCTTTATTTCGCGCCACCGCTCCATAAACGACATCGCCTCAATCCGACGTGATCTGGACCAGTCCCGGCGGGCAGTTGCTGCATCCCGCGCGCTTCTTAAGCGGTTGCGCCAGCGCAAGATAGACGAGGCGAACAGAAACGTTGAGCAACACCCGGTGTCCGCGTTCGATGCCGACATTCTCCGCAGCGTCTTTCAGAAGTTGGTCTTGGAAACGAAGGCACAGGAGGGTCAGTGGCGCGACCTCGCCCAGACCCTTGTCTACGAGTTTACCGGCTGTAAGCGGCTTCAATCCGGCTTGATAGACTGGATGGTCAGAAAATGATCCCTGGCATCACTGAGTTTGCAATCTCTACCTTGATTCGCCAGAAACTGACGCGGGATGTCTTTTTTAATGAAAGACCGATTTCGGCGGACCTATAGAAATCGACGTTGCCGTTGGTTTCCTGGGAGGCTGTGATGGATAGCATGGTCGTGATGCTGAACGGCGAGGTTCTGCCTTGCATTGAAGTGTTCGAGGCCTGCGGTGAAGGACGCCTGCATAAATGCCGATGCTGACGTTGGTGTCCCCAGCCTCGACCTTTTGCAGGGTCGAGCGGGAAGTGAAGGCGCGCTCTGCGACGACAGCCATTGGCAGCCGTCAACGCCGACGGGCATCGTGGATGTCTGCACCAAGCTTGCGCAGGAAGCGCCTCACAGCGTTGGGAGGGTTATGTGGTGTAGGCATTTGAAGCCTTCGCAGATTGGCGAGATATGTAGCACGAAGCTTACAATTTTTTTCTAGCCCTCGCGCGATAGCCATCCCATTAAGGGGGGCGAACCAGGCACCTGACGGTATAATTCCGAGAGTCTGAATCGTGGCCGGCGTTGTCTAGCGTAGAGACGGCGGTGCGGGCTGAAGTGACCTTCGGGGTGTCGCCGCCGCCTGCCTGCCGATAGATGGCGAAACCACGACTGTCGCGATCTGGCGGAAAAAGCCAATGATTTCAGATACCGGTGCTTTTGACGGCCTATGTGACGGTATGCGGAAATCGAGAAAATATTTTGGTCGGTAAATTCAGATCCTTAACGTTGCGACTGATCTTCGAGTGGGCATGGCAGTCCTTTCGCGTGCCCAGGCACGGATGCAGGCTTGCCTGATTGGGACAAATCGCGGCGGGGATCTGGCGCGAGACCGACGACGTCGGGGAGGCGCCACCACCTCGCGACGCAACCCGGTCCGGACACAGCCGGGTATCACGATCGGCGGATCGTGCTAGGGGCGGTACGATTGGGCGGGCTGGCTTGATCCCTCAGTTGTCCGCCAAATCCCCGATCCAGCCGCTTCAGGCGGGGACACTGGGCGTGGAAAGGGTGGGCGGACGAACCCTGTCGGCGCCGGTGAGGGCGCACCGATTCCCTTCATCTCCGCCCAGGTGACAGGTGAGCGGCGCCTGGTCGCAGCCGTGGGCGATCACTGACGCTTCGGCGGTCGTCGAGCATCGGCTTGAGGAATGAACCCCGTCGAATCCCTTCATCAAGGCCTAAGCAACGCACCCAGCCTTGCAAAGATGCCGCCATTCATAGCGGCGCGCACACGAAGTGCTGCCCATCCGGCCTTCATCGTTGCGCCGACATGACAATGGCAAACAATGTCGTGCAGTTGCCAGTTGGACAGTTCGAAAAACTTCCGGGCCGCACCATAAGTATCGTCCTTCAGACCCTGCGCCCTCAGAATTGGGTCTTCGAACGCAACGCTGATCGGCGACGAAAGGCAACGCGCTTCGTTGCGCTCATCGGGGCTCATATATTCGGTGCCCGGGAGCGCTCCAAGGCATCGATCTGGTTGGTGTTCAAGGAGGTTTGCCCAGCGCTCAAGGCGTTGCCTACGCGTCATTGCTGGATATTCCGCGTTCACCTCCGCGATAACGTTCAGTTGTTCAAGTGTCTGGTGTTTCATAGCAAGCTGCTCCCATTGGGCCAGGTTTTCCTTGCTTTCCGAGATCGCGACAGGCCCCGTCGCCATCGCCAAGTCCCGAACCTTGCTTTCTCGGCAAAGTTCCATGGCGTCGAAAATTTGGGTACCGCTGGCGGAGCCTCGATGTCAGCCCGGAAGTTGCCGTCACCAGGCTCATCGAGCCGCAGGCTCTGAAGGCGCGAGCCACCAGGCTGGCAAAATCTGCTCTGGTCCTGCCGAACCCATTGGGAGGCGATACGGTTCGGCTTGCAAAATATCTGAGGGACCGCGGGCGCGCGGAGGGAATCCGATTGGCGGGACAAGAATATACCTGAGGCAACGGGGCAGTCCCGCTCGCCCAACAAGGTGGACTCTCGATTTCGGCCCACACACGGTTCTACGGTTGGCCGCCGACCGCGCGGCCTTATTACTTCGGGTTCCGTTCGGTCGCCGGGCCATTGAGGCACCGAAGGAACTCTCTAGATTGTTGGGCTTTCAAGCGCATATCCACCCAGTCTGACGGTGCGAATGACGTCGTGGTGAGGAGACTGCTTGATCGATCTTCTTAGCCGACTGATGTGAACGTCGACCGTGCGCGGGCCGACATAGACATTGCTGGGCCAAGCAGCCCCGATCAGTTCTTCACGGCTGAGCACCTTCCCCGGGTGCTCAAGCATATGCCGCAGCAGCTTGAACTCGATCGGCCCCAGCTCGATCTCCCGACCGCTGCAGCGCACATGATGCGTGTCGATCTGCATTTCTATGTCGCCATGGCTCAGCGATATCGCGCTCTGCAGTTGCAATCGCGAGCGCCGCTCGGCTCCGAGCCTGGATCGCAGGTAGTCCAGCAGCTTGGCTGGCGCCAGCGGTCTGATGAAACTCTCATCGATCCCCGATTTCAGCAGCACAATGTGTTGGGATTCCGCACCGGGCGCAATCAAGGCGATGACGGGAAGGGTGCTGGTCCTGTCGTCCTGTCTAAGCCGGGCGCAGCTATCCGCCATCTGATTGTCCGGCCGGCAGTCCAGCAGCAAGGCCTGAACGGACAGTTGGCCGGCCAACTCGAGCATCTCGTCGGCATTGGTTGCTAATGCGCTTTCAAAGCCGTCCACCGTAAGAATGTGGCTCAGGATCAGATAGAATTCCGCGTGATCCGAGCATATGATGATCAGTGGCTTCATGGCGTCGCTCGCGTTTCGGCGGGTCGCTGGGTAGGTTGCTCGTCCCTCGTGCGCACCCGCTTACCCAACCATTTACCGGGGTCCCACAACATCCGGCTTCGACCTTTTATCCTGTCGCTGGCCTGACGACAGTCAGCTCCCAAGCACGCGGGTGCTTTGCTGGTCCCGCACCTCTGTAGGCCAGCCAACCTGGTTCAGTTGATGATTGGCAACTGCTCTGGAGAGAGCTCGCTCAAAAACTCGACCCCGGCCTCGCGGACATAGATGACCTCTTCGAACTGGAAGACAGCGCCATTGATTTCCAGCTTGGGCTCCAGGTGCAAGATCATGCCAGGTCTTATCGTTTCTGGATTGGCCTTGGAGATGGACGGAGGTTCTGTCACATCGAGACCTCCACCGTGCCCGATACGTGAAACAAGCCCATAGGCGGGCGGCAGGCCCGCGTCGGACCAAAGCTGCTCGAAGGCGCCGAAAACGTCCCCGCATGTCATCCCCGCCCTGACGCTCGTTGCAAGGGCCACCGTCAGCGCACGCGTTCGTTCGTAGGCGTCTATCTCCCAGTTTTCCGGCGCCCCGCCGCGAGCGATGCGGTTTCTGTCCGCAGGGTAGCCCCCATAGGTCGATCGAAAATCCGTCCACACATACTGGCCAGCCTGCAGGGGATGCAGGCCTGGCGGGCGGCCGTAATTGAACTCGCCCCTGCAGAATGTCATGGCAATCGGATCGGCACGGTCGGCGCCGTTCATGATGATGCGCGCCTGGATCTGCCGGGAAAGCTCGACCTCGGTAATGCCGAGACGCGCCTGCGAAACAGCATTGTCGAAAGCTGCATTGACGATCTCGAAGGAAACGCGCTTGAGATCCGCTTCGAACGGCGATTTGATCATGCGCGTGCGCCACAGCAGATCGACCGCGCTCTCCAGCCTGTGCCCGCGCGTCCTCAAGCCGTCGACGATCTCCAGCGAACCGCGACCGGCCATGTCCTGTCCATAGTCAACCGCGACCCTGCCAGTGGCGGCCAGGTCGCGGGCTCGGACCGCCTCGACGATGGTTTGCGCACCTTCGGCCAGATACCCCGCGTAGTACACGATCGCGAAAGGTCGGTGCCGCGCTTCGAGGTTTCTGGTCTCGATCCTGTTGGCGATGACGCGGACATCCTGATGGTCGATCACCAGGAACAAGGGGCGCGAGTGATAGCCCCAGGACAAGGTCCTGTAGTCGGTGAAGTATTCGACATTCTTCTGGTCGGTGAGGACCAGCGCGTCAATATCTTCGTCTGCCATCTCGCGTCGCACCGCGGCAAGCCGCCTGGTCAGCTCGGCCACTGCAACATCGGGCGAGGGTGGAACTGGAAGCATGATTGCCTGCTCCTTATTCTAAAGCTCGTAGCGTCAGCCGGACGCCGGGTCGGTTCTCGTCCGCCGCTTAGGGGTTGGGTGATCGGCGTCGATTTCGACCACGCAAGCCAGCCGGTCGAACGGAGATTCGGTTATGCCGAACACCGAAACAGACCTTTCGGTCGTGCTCAGCCTGTAGAGGCGACGAAGGGTCGGATATCCGTTCGGAAGGGCGAATGTCTGCTGTGCTTCATTCGAGGCCGGCGCGGCATCGATCAGCAGCTTGGTCTTGGTGAAACGCGTGCCGTGCTCGCGCAGGACATCGCCGATGAATTTGTCCCTGAACTCGTCAAGCATCTGATCGCTCACCGGGTGAGGCAGGTAGGATGTGTCGTACATGATTGGTGTCTCGTCGGCTAAGATCACCTTGCGCACGCACAGCATCAATCCAGTGGGCGGTTCAAGCACGTCGAAGGCTGGGTCTTGTATTTTTTCGCGCGTCAACGAGATGAGCTCAATGGATGGCTTCAGGCCGAGCCGCAGGGCGTTGTCATAGGAGGTAAGAGAAAAATCGAGATCGCGAATGAACCGTCGCTGCTCCCGCACAAAGGTTCCCAACCCGGGTACCGACCGCAGGATTCCGGCCGACTGAAGATCCCGCAACGCCCGCTTGATGGTGATTGCGCTGACGCCAAAGTCCTCGGCAAGCGCTGCGGCGGAAGGCAGCGGCTGACCGGCACCGTATTGCGCGGCCCGCACGCGGCGCGTGATCTCCTGCCGTACGGTTTCATGAAGAGCAGTCCCGATCTGTCCGGCCATTCTCGCCCTCACAAGGTATACTAGGAATACCTAGCGCAACGAGAAAGCGATGTCCATCCCCACGCAGGCCGGAGCGCCGAACCGCGGATTTAACAAAAATAAAACTTATTCTTCACCTGATCTTGACATACCTGATATACCTGGTCTACCTGACGCAACGTTGACGTGGAGAACACCGCATGCCCAACACGGTCGGACTGCTCAGGAAAATGGCGACTGCTGTGGCGGCGTGCGCCATTCTCGTTGCAGGCGCGAACAGCCTCCGGGCTGAAACGACAGGTGAGCGGGTCTTGCGCGAGGGCAAGATCGTAATCGGCATTTCGAATGGCGCGCCGTGGGGATACCGCGGTGCCGACGGCGAGCCGGAAGGCTTTCACCCCGACCTGATCAAAGCTGCGTTCAAAGGCCTCGGCGTTGATCGGGTGGAAATCGTGGTCACCGAGTTCGGCGCCCTTATTCCCGGCCTGACGGCGCAGCGGTTCGATGCCATCGCGGCCGGACTCGCCATCACGCCGCAACGTTGTGAGCTCGTCGCCTTCAGCGACCCCGATCTGAAGATCGCCGACGCCGCCCTGGTCGCCAAGGGCAATCCGAAGAACGTCCACAGCTATGCTCAGATCGCAGCAAATCCTCAGATAAGGTTTGGGATTGGGCGAGGCAGCGTGACGGCCAAGAATGCTGCGGCCGCCGGTGTCCCCGAAAGCACGATGCTGCTGTTTCCCGACATACAGTCGAATGTCTCGGCTCTGCTCACAGGCAGGATCGACGTCGCCGCATTTTCAGCGCCGACGGTGGCTCGCATCTTGTCCGACCCAAATGTCAAAGGCATCGAACGCGCATTGCCGTTCCAAGGCCTGCAGGAGAACGGCAAGGAACGCTTCGGCTATTCAGCTATCGCCTTCCGCAAGGAGGATGGCGACCTTCGTGACATGTATAATTCCCGTCTCAAACTCTTGAAGAGCGACGGAACCCTGGCCCACATCATGGCCAAGAACGGCTTCAGCCATGAGGAGGCAGCACCGGATCTGACCAGTGAGCAGGTTTGCGCGGGGCAGGGCTGACCGGACGCCCCGGGGATCGGCGGCAAGACACGTCGCGGCATCAGCGCGAGACGGTCAGGCTCTCGGAGCACGGAGCGTGCAGGATCAGGGATGTGCAGGCGTGACTATCGTTGAGATATTGGTCGGAATTTTCGCCGGCTTCCGGACCACGGCAACGGTAACCCTACTGGGCCTGCTGTTTGCCGTGCCCTTCGCCTTGATCTTCGGCGTGTCGCAGTATCTGACACGCGGCATCGCCCGTATCGCCGTCAGCGCCATCATCGAATTCTGGCGCAGTTCCGCAGTCATCATACTGCTGTTCGTCTTTTATTATGCGCTGCCTGTCATCGGTATCCAAATGCCAGCGACTATTGTCGGCGCCATGGTGCTGGGGCTCAATGCGGGAGGATACGCCAGCCAGGCCGTCAGAGGCGGACTTCAGTCGCTAGACCGGGGGCAGATCGAAGCTGCCGCGGCCCTCGGACTGCCGCGACGCCACATCCTTGTACTGATCGAACTCCCTCAAGCGCTGACCAGGATGGCACCGACCTTCATCAACCAATTCATCCAGCTGGTTAAAGGAACGGCGCTCGTTTCCCTCGTTACGCTGACGGACATGACCTTTCGGGCAAAGGAGATCGCCGAGCTCCAATACAATCCCGTCGGCGTCTACACATCGCTTCTGCTCGCCTATTTCGTAGTCTGTTACCCAGTCGCGCTATTTGGCCGATGGGTCGAGCAGCGCATCGGCGTGGCAACGAGGTTATCCAGTGACCTTTGATCTCGAATTCGCCCTCTCGACCGTCCCCACGATCCTCAGCGTCATCGGAACCACGATCGGCGTGGCGCTGGCGAGTTGCGCGGGGGCCTCGGCGCTGGGCTTCTGCCTCGAGATCACCAGGCGGGCGGCGTCCGTTGCCGGCTATGTGGTGCGCTTCATGATCGACTTCATCCGGTCCACGCCGGTGCTGGCATGGCTCTATTTTCTCTATTTCGTGCTGCCGCACTACGGGATTACGCTGCCGGCGCTGTTGGTCGGCACACTGGCACTGAGCGTCTATTTCAGCGGCTATCTCGCCGAGGTATTCAAGGCGGGCATCGACGCTATTCCTGCAGGCCAGGCCGAAGCCGCCAAGGCGCTGGGACTGAGCCAGACTGACATCGTGGTGTTCATCCTGGCTCCCCAGATGTTGCGCAACGTCGCGGCCCCGGTCGGCAGCTACTTTGTCTCGATCCTGAAGGCTACGCCCTACCTCGCCGTCATCGCCGTACCGGAGATGCTGGGCAAGGCGTTGGATATCGCCTCGGACACCTACCGCTATGCCGAACCGCTGACTGTGGCCGGCATTGCCTTCCTTCTCCTCGCGCTCGCGGTCGCATGGCTGGTCGGCCGGATTGAACGCCAGCTGCTTGGGCCGACTGGAAGATGAATGAGCTCATGCGACAGGGCAGCTCCCAAACCACCGATATCGGGCAGGCAGCTGGCGCGCCAAAATCCGCCCAGCCGCCAGCGCTGGAGACGGTAGCGCTCAACAAATGGTTCGGCAGCTTCCAGGCTCTGAAGGACGTCGACCTCGTTGCGGCGCAGGGCGCGCGGATTGTGATTTGCGGTCCCTCCGGATCGGGAAAATCGACGCTCGTCAGATGCCTGAATGGTCTGGAGACCTTTCAGAAAGGCGCGGTTCGGGTCGGTGGCGTGGATCTCAGTCGAGACCACAGGCAGTTGCAGAGACTGCGGCGCGGGATCGGCATGGTGTTTCAGCAGTTCAACCTGTTTCCGCATTTAACGGTGATGGCCAATTGCACCCTCGCTCTGAAGCGCGTGCTCGGCCAGTCGAAGACCGAGGCCGCAGGCATGGCGCTTCACCATCTCGAACGGGTGAGGGTTGCCGACCAGGCACGCAAATATCCCAGCCAGCTGTCCGGCGGCCAGCAGCAGCGCGTTGCCATCGCTCGCGCGCTGTGCCTGAATCCCAAGATCATGCTGTTCGATGAGCCGACCTCTTCGCTTGATCCGGAGATGGTCAAGGAGGTGCTCGACGTCATGATCGACCTCGCCAGGGACGGCACCACCATGCTTTGCGTCACCCATGAAATGGGCTTTGCCCGCGAGGTCGCCGACCAGATCGTTTTCATGGACCAGGGACGCATTGTCGAGCTCGCGTCCCCGACAACCTTCTTCACCGCGCCAAGCCAGGAGCGGACGCGGCTTTTCCTGGAAAAGATGCTTCGCTGAATGGAGAAGGTAGACATGGCCGCTGAGACACGGATCTGGACCCCGGTTGACTACGAGGCCGACGGCAAGCAGTCGGACTGTCTGAGGCTGCCGCATTCGACCGACCTGTCCGCTTACGGTTTCGTACCCATACCGCTGGTCTGCATTAAAAATAGCGGCGGCCCAACGGCGCTGCTCATCGCTGGCAATCATGGCGACGAGTATGAGGGCCAGATCGCCCTCTGCAAGCTCGCCCGCGAGATTCGCCGTGACCAGGTTTCGGGGCGGCTGATCATCCTTCCGGCGCTTAATTTTCCCGCCGTCGCCGCCGGCCGCCGGGTATCGCCGCTCGATCAAGGCAATCTCAATCGTACGTTTCCCGGCGATGCCGCCGGTTCGCCCACCCAGATGATCGCCCATTACGTGTGCGAGGTGTTGATCCCGATGGCCGACATCGTCGTTGATCTTCACTCTGGAGGGCGCTCTCTCGACTATGTGCCGAGCGCGCTCGTGCGGCCGGGGCGGACCTCCGAGGAACATGAACAACTGCTGCGCCTATTGCGGCTGTTTGGCGCCCCCATAAGCTTTGTCAGCGATGGCACGGGGGGTGGCGGACTGACCACCCTGGCGGCGGCGGCGCAGGACAGGGGCGCGCTGGTTCTAACCACCGAGCTTGGCGGCGGTGCGACCTTGTCCAAAGAAGGTCTGGCGCTCGCCGAAGCTGGATTGAAGCGCCTGCTGAAAGGCCACGGAATCTTGCGCGAGGTCGTCGTCCAACCGGCTCCGCCGACGCGGGTCATGACCGTCAAAGGTCATAGCGCCTTCGTCTACGCCCGCGAGCGCGGTATCTTCGAGCCGGCCGCCGATATCTGCGATGAGGTGGTCGGCGGCCAGATTGCCGGCCGCATCCACTTTCCCGACCTGCCGACGCGCGAACCCGAAACGCTGTTCTTCGAAAGCTCCGGACTCGTCGCGTGCCGCAGGGCGCCATCGCTTACCGAGCCCGGCGACTGCCTGTTCAAGGTGATGGCCGACCTGGACGCCCGACCAAATCGGCTGGCACATGCTTAGCTCGGAGCCTCGGCTCAATCCGCGCGTGAGTGGGATGCGCTGTATTCGCTGCCACGCCGTGTTTGCCGTGGCGGATTACTTCGAAGGCTGCCCGGCCTGTCTTGAACAGAACATGCCGGCAAGCCTGGCGATAGAGTATGAGGAATTCCCCTGCTGCCTCGAGCGGCCTTCTGAATGGCAGGTCTACCCGTCCTGTCCGACCTTGGGTGAGGGCAACACACCTCTGGTGGGGATGGACGAGCTTGCACATGAGGTCGGCGTCCGCGCGCTCCATCTCAAGAACGAGGGCACCAATCCAACCGGGTCGCACAAAGACCGCATGAGCCGGTTTGTCGTCCAGCGCGCGTTACAGAGCGGCGCCTCGACGGTTGCCGCCGCCTCCAGCGGCAATGCCGGCGTGTCACTTGCCGCCTACGCGGCTCAGGCGGGGCTTGACTGCGTGATCGTCACCACGCCAGAGATGAACCCGAACTGGCGGCGAGCGATCGAAATGCACGGCGCGACCTTGCTGGCCGCGCAAACACCGCAACGCCGCTGGCAGGTGCTCGCCGATCGCGTCCGCGCCGGCGACTGGTATCCGGCCACCAACTTCATTGTTCCGGCAGTAGGCAGCAATCCGTTCGGGGTGGATGGCTACAGATCGCTTGCTTTCGAGCTGTTTCTTCAGCTGGGCGCCCAGGCATGCAGCGACGTTGTCGTTCCGACATCGCGGGCGGATCTGCTTTGGGGCATCGCGCGCGGCTACCGCGATCTGCAAAGGTCCGGGCTCAGCGGCGAGCCGCCCCGCATCCATGCCGTCGAGCCCTTCGCACGCGTATCAAGGGTACTTGCGGGCGCCGATTACCGCGGCCACTTCGAAGGTCATTCGGCTTTGACGTCGATCGGAGGATCGACGGTCACCTACCAGGCCATTGAGGCGATTGCCGCGTGCGGGGGATCGGCAGTTGCCGTTGAGGAGGAACCGACCTACGACGACCAAGCGCGGCTGGCGCGCTACGGTCTTTATCTCGAACTGTCGAGCGCGGCAGCCTTGACCGGCTTGCGAAAGTTGGTCGCGCAGCGCACGGTCGGGCGGGAAGCCGCGGTCGTGCTGGTCGGCACTTCAAGCGGCGCTTCAGAATATCGCCCTTTTCCCAATGCCATTGCCTCTGCCGACTAGTCTAGCAGAGCTTCGTTGCGGCCTGCGGTCACATCAGGACATGTCGGCCTTATGCAGAACGCGCTTGACCAGCAACGGCGATGATCATCTTCGGCCTGCCCGCAGGCCGATGCATCGGGCTGTCTCGTCTGGGCCGCATTTGGTATTCCTCGCCTTAGGGCCAATCGTCTATGGCCTTTTGCGGGCCACTCGCCCCCATCGACGATCAAAGCCTCCGGGCCTTTGCTGGTCATCGCAGGGCTTCTGGTCGGTTGGTTCTCGCATGGGCTCCGGCTGCACAAGTGGCCATGGCGGCGCTCGCGCTGGGGAAGCCTGAGGTCGTTGTTTTGTCCTAGCGATGATGCTCGGAATGATCGTCCATGATAAATGGGCGGAGGGGGCCAGATGAGCACAAGCATTACCCCGCGGCTGGCGCGGGTGGACTGGGCGGCTTGATGCTCGGGCTGCCTTGCGGGGGCGGCCCGGTGCTAGCCACACCGCTGCTGCTCTAGGTGGTCGGGTCGCCCAACCGCATATCGCAATCCCGACAGGGGCACTCGCAGTACGGTCAATGCGTTCGCCAGTCTCGCTTCCCATGCCATCGCGGAAACCAACTGGTGCCGATCCGCCGCGGCTATATCGGATCGATTGGCGCCCTTGCCGTATTGTCGCCGCTCGGCAAGGCCATGGATGGCTCGCAGCTCCTGTTCCTCTTCGCAATCGTGCTGATCGCAATCGAACGGGGAAGCCGCTCCGACCAGGTCCAGTCCGCGCTCGTCAGTATGGTTGCAAAAAGGCACAGCTTACAGCAGGATGGAATCCGATCGCCGCCGAAACCCTCGCTCGTATGGAAACGATTCTGTAAGACGGCCTGACAGTCGCGACCATCCATGCCGACATCGCCGTGCCCCGTGGCTGGCCGCCGAGCGGAAGCTGGCGGGTGATGGTTAGTGGATGGTTAGTCAACCTAAATCCTTCGCCGGGGAGCATAAGGAGGCGCGGCTGGTTTCGAGGCCAGGAGCGCACTTGTAGGTTCTGGCAAACCGAGACCGAGCGGATACTGACCTGGTGGGGGTCGAGAAAGCTCATGGCGACCCGGCCGCCGGCGCGTTTGTTGCCGCGCATAGATCAGCCTAGACCCCTGGTGCTGCGAAAACGCAATATATTAGCAGTAGCTTGACGAAACGGTTGGCCGCTCCAGAGTCATAGTTATGGCAAAGGGCATCAATATCGGCGACGAGGTCGTAATCACCGCCACCGTACGCAAGCGGGTCACTGAGGACCGGGTGAGCGTTTCCATCCCCTCCTATGGCCAACCCCACTCGGTGATCGACCATACAACGAAGGTACAGAAGGGGCAGCATATCGAGTTGATTGGCAACGTCACCCACGTCGACGAAAACCGCGTGACGGTGAACCTGGGCGCTCCAGTCACAGTCGACGCCGCTGTGGTCAGGCTGGTGAGCGCTTACAAGCCGCCAACCAGAAGGGCGCCGCTGGTGGACAAGCCGACATGAGGCCGGCCCGTCGTGCATCATTCCAGCCCGCACTTGCCGGCTAGTGGGATCTCCCAAAAAGGGCCGGAGCTTAGCCATCCTCTCATCGTTAGGGCGGCCAACGTATAATGGATGGTCCATGATGCATGACGGCGAAGTCCTGGTGGTCGAAGACGAGCCTGTCATATTGCTTGACCTCGGTTCGCGCTGACCAACGCCGGCTTCAACGTGCTACCAGCAACGCCGCAGGCGCGATGAGCATCACTATGGAAGAAGACATACAAATGGCCAGAACTGGAGAAGCACGAGCGCTTGGGCAGCATCGCAGCCCAGTTGATCATCGTATCCGGCCCAACCAAGGGCGGCGCGTGAGCTGCGCGAGGATGACCAGAGACCATCCCGACCAAGCGTGAACGTTGGTCCGATGCTACGGCCGCGACTTCTTCGCCGATCACCGTCTCAGGCGCGATCGACTAACCGGAACATCTGCCTTTCACCACCCGCGCTGGATCACGCCGGCGGGCTTCTTTGCTTGCGGCGGGAACCGATTGTATCGGCCCAAGTTCATTCGGTGGCGCCCCTCGACACCCCCCCGGACAGGAGCGCCGGAGAGTTGGTCGAACAGCTTTCAAACAAAGCCCGCCACCGTCCCCTCAGTGGCGGGCTTTGGTATGTTTAGCGCGGCGAGGTGGACTTGAGTACCTACCGGAGACAGCGGCTTGTTGAAATCAAAGCTGATCCCAACCTTCGCAGGCGCCTGCGAGCTAAGCGCCGGGTTTCGCTAGGCTGGGTCTCCGCTGCCTCGCGCCTATGCATCGAGCGGGCATGCCGGCGGCACGCCGCTTAGTCGACGCCCAGATCACAAGTCGACCCCGGCGCGGTGCCTTTGGCACCGGGAATCGGTCGATATGCGCCGGCAGGTTTGTTCGTCTGATTGCCAGGCGGAAGTCTCGAATCCGCGTGCGGCGCATTTCATTGCTGATCCATACCCATCAGAAGTCCGGTCGTTGCGCATCTTCGAATTCCGCAATAGGGAAGTCGAGGGGACAATGCAGGAGTTACAATTGACCAATACCGAGAGCTTCGACCCGACAGGTTTGACGGCCGAGATCGTGGCCGCCTATGTCCAGAACAATCCGGTGCCGGCCGCAGGCTTGCCTGATCTGATTGCCAGCGTGCATGCCGCGCTATTGAAGCTGGAGCAGCCGGAGATCGCCGCCAAACCAGCGCCGGTCCCTGCTGTGAACCCAAAGAAGTCGGTCTTTCCCGACTACATCGTCAGTTTGGAGGACGGCCGAAAATTCAGGTCGATGAAGCGTCATTTGGGTCTGCTTGGCATGACGCCCGATGAATACAGGGCCAAATGGGGCTTGGCCAAGGACTATCCGATGGTCGCGCCAAGCTATGCCGCCCAACGGTCCGCCTTGGCGAAATCGATCGGGCTCGGCCGCAAAGCCGCCCCGCCGCCCAAACCGGCGCGGGCGAAGCGGAAAGCGAATGCATAGCGGCAGGGCGTTCACTGTTGGGCGCTTGGTTGAGCCGCCAGGCAAATGAGCAACGGAGCGATCTCTCCGTGCTTGAGCAAACCCACGGACCGGATGAGTTGATCGAGCTCGGCACGCGAAAGGATGTCGCGGCCGAGGTCGTGCAGCTTTTCGTGTAAGGCCAAGTCATCCATCGGGTTGTTGGCGTCGCCCAGCGGTAGGGGCACGTCAATGACGCGCTCGCGCGCTCCAGCAACCATGGTCACTCGCGCTGGCGTGCGCCGCGGAAAAATCCCGGCCAGGTCGTGGGGGTAGCGGATTTCGACTTTCGCCGCGAGCGCCACCACCTCCGGATCTATGAGCGAGCACGGACGCAAGGGGCGGAAGGCGGCCGCGCCGCGCAGTGCGGCCAACGCCGCGGCAAAAGGCACTGAAAACTGTCCGCCTTCGAGCGACTTCGGTGCGATTTCGTTGGGCAGTTTCCGCGCTTCTGGAAAGATCTCAACGAGGAGGCGGTCGATCGGCACCCCTGGATCACGATCCGCAACGAGCGCCAGCACGGCATCGATGACCGGGTGCGTATAGCGGCAGGCGGCGTAGGGTTTGAGGTAGGTCTCGGCGATCAGCCAGCGGCTGCCAAGGTCGGCGGTGAGGGCGCCGACATCATAGGCGTGGGCCCGGTCGAGCAAATCGATCGAGCCGGTCATGCCGGCCCCGGCGCGGTCGGCGGCGAAGACCGCCGAGACCGTCGACCACGGGCTGCTGCCCTTGACGGAGCTTGCCTGGCAATCGCCTTGCGGCAGGTTTTGCGGCGCTTCGGCGCCGGCTATCGCAAGTGCATGGGCGAGCTGGTCGACTTGCACACCGCGCAGCCATCCGATGGCGGCCGCGACGCCGAAGCCAGTCCATTGGCCGCTGGCGAAGCTCATCGTATCGGTGAAGCGGCGGGCGGCGGCGATGCGCAAAGCAACATCATAGCCTAGCGCGGTCGCGGTGAGCACATCACGGCCATCGCTGCCCAGCCTTGCCGCTTCCATCAGCACGGCCGGGACGATGGCAGCACCCGGGTGACCCGCCGCAAGGCAATGGCCGTCATCGACGTCGAGCGAACTCGCCGCAGCGCAATTGGCAAACAGGGCGCCGAGCGGATGCAGCCCGGCCTCGGCGAACCAGGCATGTGTCGCACCTGGTCCAAAACAGGCTCTGGCGGCAATGCGCGATAGCCGCGCATTGTCGGTCGGCACGCCACCGAGGAGAGCCGCGACCGTATCGAGAATGGCGCGTTGCGTCTTCTCGATCACCATATCAGACAGGTCCCGGCGCCCCGCATCACAGACAAAATCGGCAAACCGCTGCGTCGCAAACCGCATTGCTTCCTCCTCTCGATGGAACAAGATATACCTAGTATACCCACGCTGTCGAGATGAAAAGCCCACATTCGGGGCGCCGCTCAGCCGCAGCCGGGCGGAATCCTTACCGTCAGAATGGTTTGATCGCCGATTGGGCCTTGGAGGATTTGACCAGTGTCGCTGAAACCCTCTTTGAGATAAGCCGATTTCGCCGCCGCATTGCGGATGTTGACGGCAAGCATCAGCTGCTTGACGCCGGGGCGCTTCCGCCGGAGCCACGAGATCGCCAGATCCACTCCGGCGCGGCCGTAGCCCCTACCTTGCAAGGTGCGACAAACGCGGAAACTGTGCAATGTGACCGCGTCCTTTGACGCCCAGAGGGGCGATGCAAGTCTCTCGCGAAGAATAAAGAAGCCGACGGTCTTGTCGGCGGCGACAATGGCAAGTGGATGCTCGAACTGCGGATAGCGGCTGTTTTGCAGGCCGTCAAAAACCGCATCCACGTCGCCGGCGAACTGTTCCTGCTCAGGATTGAGCAGCAACGTCTTGATGGCAGCCCGATCCCAGAGCGCCACGCGCTGCAGGCTGATCCCGTCCAGGCGCGACACGATCGACGAGGCCCGCGCCTTCCCACTTGTCGTCGCGCCCGATCTCGATGGCGATCTCATGGCTTTGTCCTCGCTTCACATGGCCCGGTCAGCCGGCGATCATCGTCGCTGGGCGCATCGATGGGGCTAGCGGGGCGCCGTTGCATCACAGGATTGCGCAGCTTGCGGCCGCAAACAGGCCGGCGAGACCCGGAAGACGTGGCGGACCGGCATGGCATGTGGGGCGCCGACCACACCCCGGCCATTGCATCATCGGCGCACGAAAGCCTCAGAACCCATTGCTTTGTCCGCCGCCCGGGTTAAGCCCATCATCGGCCCGCGCCAGGACTTGTTGCAGCGTCCTGCGCCTCCAGGAGAAGCGGGACCATGCTGACATCGGCTCGCTCGGCGCGCCCACAGTGACCGGGAAGGCAGGCAGTGGACTCGGCCAGCCAGCAATCGTTGCAAGCCATTGCTGGTCGTAGACAGTCTCGACATAGCGGTGGCCCTCGTCTGGAAAGAGCACGACCACCTTCTTGTCGGGATTGTTGTGAGACCACCATTGGGCAACCCTGTAAGCGGCGCCACTGGTCGGGCCCATGAAAAGCCCGTGCTGGCGATGAAGCTGATGGGTGGCTTGGAAGACCTCCACCGGCGTCAGCCAGTGGACCTCGTCGAACTGGCTGTGATCGACATTGGCGGGAAGGATGTTGCCGCCCAGACCGCTCAGGTTGAGCCTGCCACTCGGCTGGCCAAACAGCACGCTGCCGGGCGTGTCGACGCCTATCGCATGCAGATCGGGGAACAGCGTGCGCAGGTAATGCGATGTGCCGCTCATCGAACCACCCGATCCGACCGGACCGACCAGGCAGTCCACCTTGCCGACCCTGTCGATCAACTTTTCGGCGACCTTGCCGTAGGAGCGCGCGTTGTCTCGATTGTCGTACTGCGAGGGCCAGTAGCTGCCGGGAATATCGCGCAGATACTCGTGCAGACGATCGAGGCGCGCTTGCTGCAGCCCGCCCGCAGGCGCCGGGGTGTCGACGATCGCCACCTCGGCGCCGAGTTCGATGAGGCGCCGATGAAGATGGCGATCGAGCGCCCAGTCGCTGACCAGGATCAACCTGTAGCCGTGCTGAACCGCCAGCATGGCGAGGGCAAGGCCAAAGGTACCGGACGAGGATTCGCAGATTATCCCTCCCGGTCTCAACCGTCCCTGTTCGACGGCGCGTTCGAGCATGAAGCGAGCCGGTAGAAGCTTCATCAGGAAGAAAGAGGCGCTGAAGAGAGTGGCGCTGAGCGGAACGAGGCGAGGACCCTCGAATTCTTCCAGCCTGCGCATCAAGGTGTGAACAGAGATCATGCTTCTCCCCGCGTCCCAGAGTGGTCAGTGACGGAAGATTGCCGGGTCGAAACCAGACCCTCTCAAAGCGTCCGCCGCGCCAGCGATGTTTGCCGAGGCCTTTGGATCGAGCGCATCGAACATCAGTCCGACGACCGTGCCACTATGGGCGACCTGGACACCGACGGCATCGAAACGGCTGCCGATGGTTTCGATCTCGTCCAGACCGGGCTTTGGCAGGAAGCGCTCGTTGATGCGCGCGCTTGCCGTCGCAACTCGGCCAAGCATGCGGATATCCGCATGCTTGATGGCGGTGCGCAGCAGGCTGCGGAGCGGCCGGAAGGTCTCGATTTCCGAGGCATCGTAGCGCGCCGGCTGGTATTCGAGTGTGTCGACGGTCACATCCGGCGTTGTGTCGACGCTGATCAGATCGACCGGAGGCAGCGGTCTGCGGAAAGCTTCCAAGACGATCCCGTCACGATGGGCGAACAGCACCGCCTGTTGTTTGAAGAGGGTGGAGTCACAGGCCGTCTCGGCGCTGACCGCGATGCGCATCACCTCGTCCGACGCCGCCTCGATCTCCAGCCACCCCAGCACGGCCTGGATACTCGACAGCACGTCGGCCGTGGACGATCCCATGCCGCGGCCGACCGGGACGTTGCTGTCTATGGCGAGATTCCCGCCGGTCGCCCTTTGGCCAAACCTTGCGATGGTCAATTCCGCGGCGCGCCTGGCTTTGTCGCACGATTCCGGCGTCACAGCCACGAGATCGCCGTCGCCTCCGCTGAACCTGGCCCTCGATTGCAGCTGCCGACAGGGAAGCGAGACCAGCGCGCGCCGCAGCCGAGCGCCGTCGTCCTCGAACAGGCCCTGAACCAGTTCGCCGTGGTGGCCGACGGCCACGCCAAATCCAGCTCCGTCCAGCATGAGACGACCCCCTAAGAACAACGTATTAGATTACCCTGATGTAAACCTACCCCAGAGACTTTCATTTCGGGCGCCGGCGTGCAACAACAAACAAACTAATCTTTTGTGCTATATACGTTGCACCTTGTTTGTTCTAGTATGTTAAGAGCATTAAATTGCCTGATCGATAAAGGAACACGGCGATCACTCCAAAGATATCGGGGTTACAGGCGGCGCATCAGCCGGGATGTGGAAGCTGCTGGGATGATCAGGACGGACTGCGTGCCAGGGCGTATCCGGCGAGCCTGACGGTTCGGATAGCGGCGTCCCCAGAACATTGGCTAAGCTGCTTTCGCAGCTGCGAGATGTGGACATCGACCGTGCGCGCGCCGACGCCGCGGTTGCGCGCCCAGGCAGCGCCGATCAATTCGGCACGGCTGAGCACCCTCTCCGGGTTCTCCAGCATGTGGCGCAGCAACTTGAACTCGATCGGCCCGAGCGCGATCTGCTTGCCGGCGCAGGAAACGCGATGGGTATCGAGCCGCATTTCGACATCGGCGTAAGCAAGGGGTCGGCCATCCTGCGTCTCTGGCTCTGGCGTCAGGCCGATGGCGAGCCGGGAGCGCAGGTCCTGGAGCAGCTTGGCCGGCGCGAAAGGCCTGACAAAACACTCGTCAATCCCTGACTGCAAGAGCTGGATGAGCTGCGCTTCCGCGCCTGCATGGACCAGGGCCACACACGGGAGGGCGCCCACCGCGGTATCCTGCTTGAGCCGGCCACTTTGTGCCGCCAACTGGTTGTCCGCCCTGCAGTCCAGCAATACCGCCGCGACGGGTTTTGCGCAGACGAGCGCCAACACGTCCTCGATGGAGGCGGCAAGCGTGGGAGTAAAACCGTCGACCTCAAGAATGTGGCTCAGCAGAAGATAGAAGTCGGCATCCTGCGAGCAGATGGCGATCAATGGCTTCATGAGGCCACCCAGTCTTTCGCCCGCGATCCAGAGCAATTTCGCAGATCGAATCCGGCGCGCCGGGGGCAAGGATGGCAGATTGGGTCGGCGATGGCAACAACTCCAGATCAAAGCTCATGCCCGTGTTCGCCGCTTTGACGCCAGAAGCTTGCGAACTGGCCTCAAACTCTCACTCAATCGTACCACATAGACTTGGCGAAGGACATTTTCTCATGCTAGATTCTGGTGATCCGATGCGCGCGCCATAGTCTTTTCCATATGACGAAGCCTGCTATAACCAGCGCGTCGCCGCGCGCCAGCATTCAACAAATCATGAACAGACCAGGATGAAAACCAGCATCGACCACTTGCCGGAGCACAAGCAGGAGGAACTCGCCCGCGTGGTCGAGATCCTGCATGCCGAGTTCGAGGACGCGCTGGCTGAGAGCAGCGCCGAATGGAAGAAGAGCGGCCGCATCCTGAAGATCATCCTGTTCGGCTCCTATGCCCGCGGCGACTGGGTCGATGAGCCGCTGACGATGAAGGGATATCGCAGCGATTTCGATCTGTTGGTGATCGTCAACAACAACAAGCTGTCCGACTTCGCCTACTGGTACAAGGCCAAGGACCGGCTGGAGCGCGACCGCGCCATAAAGACGCCGACCAGCTTCATCGTCCACAGCCGCCGCTTCGTGAACACGGCGCTTCGCCAGGGCCAGTATTTTTTCACGGACATCCGCCGCGAGGGCATCGCCCTCTACGAACTCGATGAAGAGCCTCTGGCACAACCGAAACCGCTTACGCCGAAGGCAGCCTACCTGACCACGGAAGAAAATTTCCGGAACAGGGCTCCAGGCGCCAAGCAGTGGCTCGAGACTTTCGCTTTTCAGCTCGATAGGTCGCGCACAGACGGCGCATGGAGAAAGGCGGCCGCATTCACTCTTCATCAAGCCATTGAACATACCTATGCAACGCTGCTGCTGGTACTCACAAACTATAGTCCGCCGTCCCACAAACTTACATTTCTGCGCGCTTTGAAGACCAAGATCGGCGGGTATCTGAAGCTTGGCCGCGGATCAACAGCGACATCGCGCTTGGTTCAACACGCTGAACGAAGCGTATGTGAAAGCACGCTACTCGAAACATTAAGTTATCAGCGAAGAGGCGCTCGTCTGGTTAGGTGAGCGCACAGCGGAGCTGCACAGGCGCACGGAGCAAATCTGCGTTGAGTATCTAGCGCGAATGAAGGAAGCAGCAGGCGTTTAAAGACCCCGAACGGGAGCCCTGCAACGTGCTCGCGTGAGCCCGATTGATTTGATGGCGCAATGCGGATCTAAGACGGTGGCGAACGCCCCTCGTTGCTACCATTCAGTTCAGAAAGGCCGGTGTCGCGGCCGAGCCGGTCCGACCAAGTTACGATCAACTTGTCTCCCGCCGAAGGAGGTCGATGACTGTTGCCAGCTCGGCTGGGCCATCGGCGCATTGCTCCGGATGGCCGGCAAGCTCAAATGCGATCAGGGTGAACAGGCCCTCAAGCTAAGGGCCGCAAAGGGAAAGCCCGCCATTTGAAAATGAATGAAGCACCAGCATTGCCAAATGACACGGGCCCTTTCGGCGGCCTGTTGAGCGCACCTACCCCCTTGATCGCCGAGCCGACGATGAATCGACGAAGAAGCGCTGCAGCAGACCGAACAGAATCAGCGGCGGCAGCACGGCGAGGGTCGCGCCGGCCATTACCAGGGCAGTGTTGAGCGCGCCTCTGTTGTAGCTGAATAGTCGGCTGAGTCTGATGACGGTCGGGTAGGCGTCGGCACTTCCCTGCAGCACGGTCAGTGGCCACAGATAACTGTTCCAGTGATAGACAAAGGCGAACAAGGCGAGCGCCGCGATCGCTGGGGCGAGACTGGGCGCGACGATCTTGTTGAGGATCAGCAGCTCCGAGGCGCCGTCCATACGCGCCGCGACGATCAACTCGTTGGGCACGCCTGATGTGAACTGGCGCATTAGGAAGATGTCGAACGCATTGGCAAGGTTGGGCACGATGATGCCGGCTAAGCTGGCATTAAGGCCCATAGAGCCGACTAGGCGGTAGAGCGGGATCAACTTCACGATCGGCGGCAGGTACATGGTGGCGATCAGCACCGAAAACAAAAGCGAGCGGGCAGGGTAGTGGTATTTTGCGAAAGCATAGCCGGCCATCATACTGGTGACGAGGATGCCGACGGTGATGATCGAGGCGATAACCAGAGAGTTCCACATCGAGCGGCCGACATTGACCAGGCCAGAGACCTTCTCATAGGCATCCAGGCTCGGCGTATGGGGTATCCACACCGGCGGCACCTGCATGCTGTCGGCCGGCGTCTTGAGGCTCGACAACACCATAACCGGGCAATTCACTATTGAAGGCTTCTTCCGGTTCAATGCCGCCCCAACCAACTGTCTGTTGATTGCACAGTGGGTAACGGGCGGATGGGCGTTCTGGTTCGACGGCGGCCAGCTCTATTTTCGCGACGGGAGTAGCGTCGACTCGGGCAAGTACACATGGTCGCCGACGCTCAACACCTGGTCTATGTCGATGGCATAATGCGGGTGAAGACGACCGGCTATAGCCAAAGCATTCCTGATGGCAGCGGGCAACTAAAGATCGGAAGCCTCGCGCCATACTTTGGCGGCTACGACCTCAAGGATGGGTCGATGAAGTCGGCATCACAAAGGGTGTCGCCCGCTACGCGTCGGATGCCGGCGTCACGGTTCCGACATCTGCTTTCCCGCGCCTAACGTCGTGGCAGGGCCAAAGGGACCATGGTCCAGGGTTACCGATATAACCCGCTATTTAACGAGGTGCGGCTTGCGCGACAGCGACCTGACGGAGCGGCCGGGCAAGGGCTTCCCGCCTTTAGGTTGGCGGCGGACCGCAAACATGCATAAACGCAAGGGCGCCCTTCGCAACGATACCTTTTTCCGATGCCGCGTGTGAGCTGGCGGCCGAAATCGTGTCGAGACTCTTCTGCAATCGGTCAGTGACTGGCCGCAACTTGTCGCCGCCGAGTTGCTCCAGCTCGAGCTTCAAAAGGACCAGATCGAGCGCTGCGAGGTTGATATCCCTGACCGCCTCGTGCGCATTTTTGGAGGCGGTCGCGCTGGCGATCAGTTGCTGACGGATAAGCTCGCACTGCTCTCGAGTAATCTCGCTTGCATGCGCGCTGTCCAATGTGCTGGCAATGGCGGCGGCCATGAATAGTCGATGGGCAAGCGCTCGCAAGCTATCAGCCCCCGAATATCTTTCTGAGAAGACCCCAGAAACTGACCGTGGTGCGGTCATAGACCGATTGTAGGCGGCGCGTTTTGGGTCTGTGATCCATCCCATGCCGCGCGGTGCCTTCAGACCTAGATTTTGTCGCACCATTCGCTTTACCGAAGCCCGTGTGCTGCCAAACTGCGCTTTATGCTCGGTTTGCGGATCCCAAACCTCATGGACTTGCTCCTCCCGGCCGTTCGCTCGCTGCGCGACCACCGCAGTGCTTATCATCAGCGGCAATGTTATCCGGCGTCGGGCATTTTCTCGGGTGCCCACTACCGGCGCCGCCAGAGCTTCCGTTGGCACCCGCCGCGCCCATCACCGGCGGCCCGCGATATTGAGCCACCACAGCGGCCGAACGCTGACCGTCACCCTCGATATGAGTGTTGTTGCTGTTTGGGTTGAAGGGATCCACGGGCTGCAAAAGGCCGTTGGCCCGGACGGCGTCTCCAGCTGCCAGCGTCACCGCTATCGTAGTGGTTGAGGTAGTCGGACGAACAGCCGCTGAGCACCAGGGTTAGGCCAACGCATGCTGGGATCTGAAAGCGCATTGGCGGCGCCCTCAGACCGACGAAGGGTTGATGCCCGCAGCCCTTAACTTCGCGCCGAGATTTGCGCGGGTCGCACAGGCAGCCTTGTCACCGGCGACGCATTCGTCGTTGGCATCCTTCCAGTCCAGAAGCGCCGTGTTGATCCAACTGCCGGGCGCGCGCTGGATACCATAAGGTGTCGGCGGCGCGCCACTCGCGACGGCTGCCACCGCGGCGGCTCCCTGACCGTGAGGCGAGCGCTTCCCCCCATTGATGATCAGACAGTTCTTCATGTACTGATCTTCGGCCGCCAGGTTGCCGAGGGCATTGCCTATTCCGGCGCCGGCTACAAAGCCGGGCGATCCGATTGCAATATAGCCTTGGTCTGCCGAGCCCTTCTGCATCTCGCACTGAGCATGGGCGACGTCGAAACTCGGTCCGTAACCGATCTGCATATAGTCAGATTGATTGCTAGTCTGACAGCCGGACAGCGCAGCAACGGCACCCAGCGCCGCCAATACTTTGATTTTCATCCCCAGGCCCTCCCAAGGCCAAGGATTAGCATCTTCTAAAGTTATTCTTTGTGCAAGGGTACACGTCTACTCTGGTTAATCGGGACTAGATCGACCCGCCGCCGTGGCGGGTTCCCGGGTAGGAGTCCAGATCGGAACATTAGCGTCCTCTAACGGTTCTACCTATGCGATGTGTTCCCGGAGTCTATGATCGGTGAAGTGCGATGGCGCTGGTGTTGGCTTGTGATTTCGCCCACTTCCTCGGATTGACCGGGACGAACTACTAGTCGACGTCTTATCGGTCGCAGCGTGCTTGCTGCTTTTTGATACTGTGGTGCCCGGCCGCCCATATCGATAGGAAGCGGCGTCGCGGTCGTTGCCTCATCGGTCCTGAAGCGGCGCACAGCAGTTTTGAGTTAAGATGGCCCGCCGGCGCTAGCCGCCGGGTGCGGGTGTTGTCCGCCGGGCCTTGGCCAAGCTGTTGTGAGCCAGTCGGCCCAGGTGAAGATATTTGCAGCGCCTAAAGCCTGCGCCCTGCAAACGCAGGATGTCCAATGCACGACCGAGCCCTAGAATATTCCGCCCTGTTGCAAAAGTAGCGCAGACTCTTCGTGAGAAAATGCGCAAAGCTACAAGTTGATGAATTTGGAGACGAAGGCGTGAAAATCGCACTCATCTGTTCCGTTGCGTTTCTGACAGCCTCTTCTCCAGTCCTGGCTGCCGACCTCGTTGAGCCCGTTGCCGCGATGCCGTACTCATGGACCGGCTTCTATATCGGCGCACAAGTCGGAGGCGCCTGGAATGACAGCCGATGGTCGCCGGCAATCCCTCCGGGGAGCTTCGCTCCCTTCAATACAAACGGGTCCGGAGCCGTGTATGGCGGACAGATCGGTTACAACTACCAGATCAACCAATTCGTCATAGGCGTCGAGGGCGATTTCGCAGGCTCTTCGGTAAAGGGCGACAGTCAATGTCCGGCTACGCCAGGGTCGGTCTGCGAGACCAAGCAGGACTATCTGGGTTCGGTGCGCGGACGCCTCGGGTACGCAATCGATCGGGTGCTTATCTATGGCGATGGCGGCGTTGCATTCAGCAAGTACAAGTTTGCGGAGACGCAGCTTTTGCTTCAATCCTTTGGGGGTGGGTCTCGGATAGGTTGGACTGCTGGCCTCGGCGTTGAATACGCTTTCAGTGACCATTGGACTGCTGGCGTCGAATGGAATTATTACGATTTTGGCTCGAAAGATGGCGCCAGCAGCTTAGCAGGCCCGGCCTTCGTGCTCAGCGCTCGCGAGACCGAGAACACTGTCGTCGCCAAGATTAACTACAAATTCTGAGATAGCCAGCGCGAATCCAGGATATAGTCCATGCGGCCGAAGAAGCGGCGGTAGGACAATCGGCCGGCGGCGACGCGCGCTGGTGGGCGCGCTACTGTTTTCGCCAACCGAACAAGCCGGTACGCGATCGCCGACACTATGGCCCCTATTGAGGCGTCGACGCCGAGCATGCCAATCGGGTTCGGCCACGGGGCAAGCACATACCCGCTGCTGATCATGGGCTTTGCCATTTGGGCGTTTGCCCTAGACGCGTGCCTGCCAGGCGGTGTTACCTCGCTAAGGGAAGGGCACGGCGACTGGACGGTGTCTTGCAACCTATCCAACCAGAACGGCGCCGGCCTCAAGGTCTGCGTGCTGTCGCAGGAACAGACCGACAGCCAGTCGCACCAGCGCGTGCTGGCGATGGAACTGCGCCCGGCCGGTGAGGCCGTCCAAGGAACGCTGGTGCTGCCATTCGGCCTGGCTCTGGACCAGGGCGTGACGCTCCAAGTCGATGACGGGCCGACACTGGCGCCGCTGCGCTTCCGCACCTGCCTGCCCGGCGGCTGCATTGTCGATCTGAGCTTTGATGGGGAGACATTGGCCGCCCTGCGCGACGGCAAAAGCCTCAAGGTCAAAGTGGTCGCGGATGGCGGCGAGGAGACCGTGCTTGCCCTGTCGCTGAACGGCTTCCCCAGCGCGGTGACCGGACCGAGGCGCTGCTGAAGTAGACGTTCTATTTTCCGTATCGCTGCTCCAGCGCTTCGGCAATGTGTTCGCAAAGCAACTCCCCGGTGACGATGGTGACGTGGAGACGGATGCGTGTGCCCTGCGGATCGACCATCGTGACCACCGCCCCGCGGTCGGAGTATTCGAACGTGTCCGGAACGTTGTGAATCACGAAGTCAGCTACATTGGGCGCCGAGCCGGCGTGATCTTCCACGGCCTTCCTCCATCCCGAATTCAGCGGGGTCTGCCTTTGGCCAGCCGTCGTGTGTCGAGGCAGCTTTCCTCCGGCAGCTGACCGATCGTTAATACGTAGCAGATTGCGTTAGCGTCCAGAAGAATATTAATGCGTCGTCGCGCACCGCTGTTGAGCGCGGAGCCTTTCTTCATCTACAAGGGGAAAGGGTAAGTGTTCCGATCGTCATATCTTTGATGGCAGGCAATGACGAAGCAAGAAATTACGCTAAACGCCATCTTAAGTCGGATTTAATACATTTGAGCGCCAGATTAGCGAGACACTTCTAATTAGTCCCCTTATGGGCACCTGCGGGCGGGACTGATCTTATCAGGTCAGCGGTCATATGAAGCGGTTCAAGGACATAAGTGTCGGCAGCAAGCTCTCGCTGGGCTTTGGCTTGGCATTGCTTTGCACCGTGACGGTCGGGATATTTGGGGTCGCACAGCTGCGGTCGCTCAATAAGGTCACGAGCGAGATCACCGGAATTTGGTTGCCCCAGGTCCAGATCGTCGACGAGATGAAGCGCAACCTTGCGGAGCACCGGCTCTACGCGACGCTGCGCATGCGTACAGAAGACACTCAGCAAATCGCTGACATCGATAAGGATATGGCGAGAGAGAGCGAAGAAACGCTCCGGGATCGGCGCGCCTACCGCAGGAGTGCCGGATCACCGGCCGAGCAGGAGCTGTTTGATCAATTTGTCTATCTGTGGACGGCCTACGAAGACTCGTTGACGTCGATTTTCCCGCTCCTGGAAACCGGAGACAGAACCAAGGCGCTAAAAGAGTTCGAGGCCGTGTCGCTCCCGACTGTTGCCGAAGCGGCTCAGCGGTTGGACGGTCTCCTGGCCCTGACCAATCAGCGAAGCACGGCTGTCGCAGCCATGGCGGACCGCACCTATACCATCGCACAGCGGCTGACTTGGGCCGCGATCGTCTTTGCCGCCGCCTGCCTTGGCGTGCTTGTCGCCTGGATTCGCCATAATGTCAGCAAGCCTATCCTTGCCGTCAGCGAGGCGATGCATCTGTTGACGCAGGGTGACCGCCGCTCAACGCTCGTTGCCCTGAAAAGGGACCGACGCGACGAGATTGGCCTCCTGTTCTCGGCCTTCGCCGGTTACCGCGCCAGCCTGGAGCGCAGCGACGCCTTGGTCCGCGAGGCCGAAAACGAACGGCAGCATTTGGTTGCCGCCGCTGCGAACATGCCCGTGGGCCTGTGCATGTTCGATGCCGAGCGGCGGTTGGTTTTTTGCAACCAGACCTACGCTGACCTCTACCACTTGCCGGAGAGCCTGACCCGTCCAGGCTCGCAGTGGGCCGATTTGATGCGGTTCCGGATTGCGGCGGGACTTTATGCGGGCCAGGACCCGGAGAGATATCTGGAAGACCTCTCTGCGACCATCGACCGCGCGGAGCGCGTGGTGAGCCTGGTGGAGCTCAGGGACGGGCGGACCATCGACCTCATCCATCAGCCGCTGCCGGACGGCGGATGGCTTGCCACGCATCACGACATGACCGACTTGCGGCACAGCGAGGCCCGCATCTCCCACATGGCGCGCCATGACGGGCTTACCGATCTTCCAAACCGCATATTGTTCCACGAACGTGCCGAGGAAGCCCTGGCCGCGATGGAACGGAGAGATGGCAAGGCCGCCTTCCTTTGCCTCGATCTCGATCATTTCAAGATGGTCAACGACACGCTCGGGCATCCGATCGGTGACGCCTTGCTCAAGGAGGTTGCCTCCAGGCTGACGCAGGTGGTCCGTGAAGACGACACAGTGGCCAGGCTTGGCGGCGACGAGTTCGTGATCATTCAAAGGGAGGCTGGTCAGCCGGTCGAGGCCACCGCCCTCGCGCAACGGGTCATTGATGCGCTGAGCGAGCCCTATGTCGTTGATGGGCATGGGATGTGATCAGCGCCGCGTCGGCATCTCGATTGCGCCGGACGATAGCAGAAACGCCGACCAACTGCTCAAGAACGGCGACATGGCGCTCTACCGGGCAAAGGCGGAGGGCCGCAGAACGTACAGGTTCTTCGAGCCGGAAATGGATGCCCGCATGCAGGCGCGGCGGTTTCTCGAACTCGATCTGCGCGAAGCGCTGGGAGAGGGGCAATTCGAGATCTACTACCAGCCGCTCCTCGATCTCCGCCGCGGCGAGGTCAGTTGCTTCGAGGCGCTGCTGCGCTGGCATCACCCGACGCGCGGCATCGTCTCTCCGGCCGAGTTCATTCCCTTGGCCGAGGAGATCGGCCTGATCGTCCCGATCGGTGAATGGGTGATCAAGCAAGCTTGTCTCGACGCGGCAGGCTGGCCCGGTGGGATCAAGGTTGCCGTCAATCTGTCCCCGACGCAGTTTCGCAATGCGCGCTTGCTCTCGGCGATTGTCGAGGCCCTGGATGTCTCGGGGCTGCCCCCGAGTAAGCTCGAGCTTGAAATCACCGAAACGGTGTTGCTAGCCAATACCCAAGCGACCCTGGCCATGCTGCAACAAATCCATATGCTGGGCGTGCATATCGCGATGGATGACTTCGTAACCGGATATTCGAGCTTGAGCTATCTGCGCTCGTTCCCGTTCGACAAGATCAAGATCGACCAATCCTTCGTGAAGGACGCCGATGACGTCGACAGCTCCGTCGCCATCATTCGGGCCGTCACGAGCCTTGGCAGCAGCCTCGGGATGCAGACCACCGCCGAAGGGGTTGAGACTGCCGAGCAGCTCGATCGGGTGCGACGGGAAGGCTGTACCGAGGCACAGGGCTTCCTGCTCAGTCGGCCCCTGCCTGCCCGACATATCCCCGCGATGCTGGAGCGAGCACGTGCCGTCGTGGCCGGCGACATCAGCGAGCCCGCACCCGAAATGACGGGCCAGCGGAACAGAGAGCAGTCCTCTTCCGGCCGACGTCGCAGGATTGCGTCTGCCCGCGGCTAAATATCCGGAGCTTGAGCGGCCTATCCGCTGCATACAGCCGACTTTCTCTGCATCGTATTGCGACAGCGTGAAACGTCATCGGAGGCCTTTGCTGCCATATAGAATGCAAATGATCCCGCTTTGAGCCTGAGGACCGACTGGCACCGCGCTCGGCACGTGTCGCTGGTCCTGTGTCGGGTGCAGCAGCGGTTGGAGACGCGAACGATGGTTAATCCCGGAATTCCGATATTGACCGATGGAGAACAGAAAACGCGTCGAACTTCGGTGGCCGCGTCGGAGGAGGGATCGGAATGTGCGGTGGTTCGCGAGGCCGAGTTTGCGATGACCGAGGCACTCCGACTTCAGGATGGATACCCAACTTCGCGGCTCAGTCTCTCGTGGGTATCGTGGCAAAACTGGAAATGATTGTTGGCGCCGACCGGGACATTGGCGACCCGACGGATTTTCCATGGCCGCACATCGCGTCCGTTCTGCGCGATCTGAAGGCAGTTGCTGGCGATCTGCCGGCCTACCGGTTAAACCGGGCTGCTACCCGCGCGGATGTGGGGCGGCATCGGAAAGAAGCACCAAACTCGTCGCGGCCTTGGAGGCGCACGGTTGAACGGCTCAAGTACCTATATCGGCGCGATCAACGCCAACACGGAAAACAGCGATCCGATCTTGGAATGCGTTTAAGACTGATGGTTCGCCTTCAACGCGTCTAGCAGATCTCCCCACTCCTGCATCAGCGTGACCCGTTGCTCCCAACAGGTCGCTCGGTTGTAGGTCCGCCGGATGGCGTTCTTGTCCTGGTGCGCCAGGACAGCTTCAATCACGTCTGGATCGTGGTCGCGGGCGTTGAGGATGGTGCTGGCGGTCACCCGGAAACCATGGGCGGTCACTTCGTCCTTTCCGTAGCCCATACGTCGTAGCGCAGCGTTCATGGCGTTCTCGGAAAGCGGCCGTTTTGTGGAGCGGATCGAAG
The DNA here is from genome assembly GCF_020165595.1 of Mesorhizobium sp. BR-1-1-10. Classification (NCBI taxonomy): domain Bacteria; kingdom Pseudomonadati; phylum Pseudomonadota; class Alphaproteobacteria; order Hyphomicrobiales; family Phyllobacteriaceae; genus Mesorhizobium; species Mesorhizobium sp. BR-1-1-10. The sequence goes on from NZ_JAIUIL010000001.1 coordinate 275,701, forward strand.
GAAAGCACAGGCCGCCGTCCTCTGAGAGCTGCCAGACCTCTTCCAAGACCGAAAGCGCCTGTTTGGACAGTGGCACGTCGTGCGGAGCACGCATCTTCATACGCTCGGCCGGAATATGCCAGACGGCCTTCTTTCGGTCGAACTCGTCGCGCGTGGCGCCCCGTACTTTGCCGGGACGGACACAGGTGAGGGCAAGAACTGGAGGGCGGCTTTGATGGTTGGCCAGCCGTCGTATGCGTCGACCGTCATCAGGAGCTTGCCGAACCTCTTTTCATCGGTGATAGCGGCACGACCGTTGACTTTTGGCGACTGGAGAGCGCCCCGGAGGTGTAGGGTTGGATCGGCCTCTGCCCGTAAGGTGACAATGGCCAAGCGGAAGACGCTGCCTATCACGCCGCGTAAACGCCGCGCTGTCCACGCCTCGCAATCAAGCATCGCCGGGCAAAGACCCAGTCTTGTCGCTGGTCGCCAGGAGCGAAGTCAAACTCAGCGCGCGCAGACCGGTTGTCTTTACAGGAAGGCTCTGCAACAATTGCATCTGCGCCAGTTTCCGCGACCACCGTGTGAAGCTGTAGAAGGCCAGGGACGACACGACGAGTGTCTGGGCGTAACCGCTCGGGATCGTGGCTCACTTGAGGTGGGTTCCCCAACGTCCGGCCCGCAGCGCACCGCTGCCCCTGCCGGACCGACCCGCGGGAGGCCTCCGGCATGCCGAAAATCCACTCTGATTTCGCCGCCAGCTACAGCGAATTGACGCTTTGGGAATTGGCCGATCCAGCAGCGACGGTAGAGGCTGCGGTCGAACTCTACGGCCCAGACGCGGCGACCGCCGCAGCATGGTGCGCGCTGACTGCGAACTTCGACGGGCGCGAGGAGGACTATCGCTTCTGGTGCACGGTCTTCTCAAAGCTGGGCAACAGACTCCAGTCTTGAACTCTGTTTGAGAACGAACCTCCCCGTTCCGACAGAGTCGATGTGCAACGTCCCCGAGCCGCCTTACTGGACGCGAGACAGGTGGCGGACAGGCCTGAATACTTAATGCACGAACAACATGTTTCCGGCGCTTAACGCCATTTCATCTAACTTTAGTACAGCGCCGGGACTGACTGCGCTATCCTTCACCGAGGCCCAGCCCGGAGGGAGAATGTCTTTCATCAGATTTCGGCCGGAGCAGATCCAAATCCGGCTGCGAGGAAAATTCATTTTATAGGCATGTCGGCCACGATGACCGCTTCTGGTGCCAATCTGTTCAGGTCGACGGGAAGAATGACGGGACAAGAGCACAGTGGGAATACGGCCACCCCGCGCGGGCCGTTCAAAGGCGTTGAGGGGGTTTCGGCAACCGCTTCGGACGTCGGCCGCGCCAAAATCGGGAATCCTGGCACCGGGATGGCACGTTGCATCGAACGCCACCGGCGCCTCGTGGCCGCCGTTGAGAGGTTCTCCCGGAAAAGGTATGCCAGCCGTTTAAGCCTGCTGTCGGCTGCCGCCTGGCTGGCTCTGGTCGTAAGCCGGTTTCTTGAACGATCTGCGTGGCGGCGACTGGTCCAGCGCAAGCCTGCTGAAAGCTGCGAGGCCGAGCAGAAAATTCTTTATCTGATTGCTGCAATCCTTGCGCGGAAGACGCATTTGCAACCCGCGGAGGTCGACGAAGTCAAAGCCAGTGTCATGGAATTCCAGCCGGGCATTGCTGATTTACTGCGCAGAAAAGACGCGTGACTCTGATGTAATCCAGAGGCCGTACTCATCGCGTCAGTGGCCGTTCGACTGTGCCCGGTGGAGGCGTCACATCAAGAGCGGCGACTTTGGCTGTTGCGAACTTGCGAGGGCCCGGCGCTACCGAACCGAGCTGGAAGCGCGCCTTCTGGCGTCCACAAAGGGCGGCGTGATCTCATATTTGCGCTCGGCGATTAGATTGGAATCTGCGACTGGCCTTCGCGCCAAACTCCTGTCGATGGCCTTGGCGCGCCACTCGTCCATGTCGAGGACGTATGTAGACCACATTCCATAGCGCGCCGACACGGCGTAGCGTTGCCACTTCAAATACTGCGAGCGGACCGGGGTGCCGGTCTCCACCCGCGCCCAGCCGACGCGCAGCATCTCCACGGCAAGGTCGTGCCCGTCGGCGACACACCTGCCTTTGAGGGCACCGTCGCGATCAGGCAACTCGTCTAGGAGACAGATAACTTGTCTGTCGCCGACCACCCGCTTCAGCCAGGCTTTTGCCAAGGCCCCGCACGGAACCGGCTTCAGAACAGCACTTTCGCCGCGCCGCTTGGCATCGAAGGCCCATTGCGGCAATTCGCAACTGTCGATGCCGGCAAGGCGAACTTTTTGAGCCGATCGAGGAAACCACAAGGTGCGGCCGTCGATCACGCTGGCCCGTCCCGCAATCGCCTTTGAAGATCGCCCAGCGGTCAGGGAAGCAGGCTCACCACTTTGCCCGCTCCCAGCCGCTCTGGCGATATCGGCGCCGGGCGAAGGAGAGGGGAGGCAAGAGCAAGCCAGCGCGGTCAGCGCCCAAAGCAAATGCCTCGCGGTCATGGCCGCGACGCTCTTGCGCCGGCAGCCTGACCAAGCAGGATCGCCGGATGCTGGACGTCCTTGAACTGCCACAGCCCGGCGTGTCTGTCGCGCGCCGCCTGCTCGGCGACGGCGTAGCCGGCGTGATAGGGCAATCCGTCGGCACGCAGCGCCGCGAAGGCAAAGCCACTTGTGATCATGAGATTGCCGAGATCAAGCCGATCGCCCTCGATCATGACGAAACAGGCAACATGTACGGTGTCGCCGACCCTCAGCACAGGGGCGCATTCAGGCCTGGTGTCGGCGATCAGGGCGCCGAACACCGCGAGCGAAGCCTCGCCACAATCGGCACGGTGGCCGGCGGCATCGGTGTATGAAGTTCCGCGAAGGCACGCCTGGGTGCCGTATAGACGATACTTGGTGCCGGCTTCGACCCAACTATCGCCAGTCTCGAGCGTCACGCCCGGTCGCAGGTCGAAATATCCGGGCTGCGCGGCGCCTGCCGGGCCTGCGGCGAGCGCGCCGGCCAGGAGAATACGAACGGTCCTCATTGCGCTTGCGCCTTGATCCTGGGATCGGCCCACATGCCATAACCGCGGCGACCGATCTTTTCTGCTTCTGCGAGATCCTTGCGCACCGCAGTGCCGTCAGGGTTCCTTGCCACCCAGTGGCTACCAACCGAAACCAGCTGCTCCTCGAACATGTCCACCGTGTCGAGGCTGCCGGGGTAATTGTAGTAGCCGTAGCAGGTCGCATCCTGAAGCGGCGCATTCGCCTCGCTGACGAAGGCACGGCAGAAGATCACCTTTGGCGATTGCAACAGCGTCTCCAGTCCCTTCCTGGCATAGTCGGCGCAGGTGCCGGAGAAATCCTCGCGGCGGTTGACCAGATCGCCCTCGCAGGGCTCGATTCCATAGAGGCGGAGTACCGTTTTTGAATCGACGCGGAAGTCGATCGGCGAGACGGCCTTGAAGCCGGTCGTCGAAGCGAAGCCCTTGCGCTCGGCGATGCTCCCCTGGCCATCGTAATATTCGACGACCAGGACCGTCTTTCCCGGCGCGGCGAGTGACCTGATGTAGGCCTGATCGACGGGTTCGGCCGCGATGGCCGGACCCAATGACGCCAGGCAAAGGACGAAGCTGCCGCCGACGCTGGCTCTCATGTTTGACACTCCCAAATAGCATGCCGTTTCGATCCAGCTTGCCAATTCCGGATCCTTTGCGCAACAAAAAACAATATCGATTTGACATTCTTTTTTCTGTCAGCTACCGATTCATCGAAACTTCAACCCAGCGGCGTGGAAACTTGCGATGGTTTCTCCATTGTTCATATCGGCAAACCGGCGGCTGCTCCTGCTGCTGAGTTCGGCCCTCGTGAGTTGGCCCTCGGCATATTCTGTAAGCAGCGCGGCGGAAACCCGTGACCTGCGCCAGCCGCCGCGCAATTCAACGGTTTCCGCGGTCAGCGCGGGAGAGCCCGGCATAATCGACAGCGTTTTCCATAGCCGCTGGGCGGAGGGGGCGGGAGAGTATGTGCTCGATGCCCAAGGCAGAATTCGTCAAACCCAAGCTCCCACGCGCGATGACGTGGATGTGAAGCCGGCGGGGCAGACGGCGAGCGCATCGCGCTCCATCGAACATAGTCAAATTGACTTTGCATCGGCTAACAACGGACTTCCCGGCGACGCTGAATGCGGGCCATCACCCCTCAATTCGGAAGAGATCGCACGGCTCGTGGCAGAGGCTGCATCCAGGTATGGCGTCGATCGCGATTTCGCACTTGCAGTCGCCATGTCTGAAAGCCGCCTCGACGACAGCCGCAACTCTCCGAAAGGGGCGCGTGGCCCGATGCAATTGATGCCGTCGACGGCAGCCCATCTCGGCGTCAGCGACATATGTGATCCGGCCGAAAACATCGACGGCGGCGTGCGGCTGCTGCGGGATCTGTTTGCCACCTATCGCAACCCGCTGATCGTTGCCGCCGCCTACAACGCCGGCGAGGCGAGGATCCTTCAATATGACGGCGTGCCACCCTTCCCGGAGACGGTCCGGTTCGTCGCCGACGTTATCAATCGGCAGCTGAAGCTGCCAGCGCTCGGGCGGCAGGCCGGCAGCGGCATAGCGGCTAATCCTGCTGACACCGGCAAGGCGCCTCCTCTCATCGGAGCGAACTCTACAGGCAAGCCGCGGCAGTGGGTCGGGGGCGTCCTGCAATTTTGACGGAGGAAGACATGAAGCGAGCCCTCTCGAACGCTCGACGGACACGGGCATTTCGAATTGCAGGCACCGCCCTGGTCCTTGGCGTATCGCTGTGCGCCATTGCCCAGCCGGCGTTGGCGCAGACCTCCGGCGCATTTGCACCGCTCGAAACCGCGGTGCAAATGATTGTCGATTTCATAACCGGCCCTTTCGGACGGCTGCTCGCCATCATCGCCGTCATCGGGCTTGGCTTTCTGGCCTTCGCCGGACGCCTCTCCTGGTTCACCGCGGGCGCCGTGGTGATCGGCATCGGGCTGGTGTTCGGGGCGCCGGCGATCGTCGATCAGATGATATCGGCTGTCGGCAAGTAAGCCATGAGCGGTCATTCTGACGACAGGCCGCAACTGACACCTCTGGTGATCGGGCTCACCCGGCCGCCGATGATGTGGGGAGTCCCGCTCAGCGCCTTCTACCTCATCCTCGGCATCACGCTCATCGCGTTCCTGGTGACCAGCAGTTTCTGGGCAGCCGCAATCGCGCCTGTCACCTATCTCGCCCTGTTTGCGCTCTGCAGCCGTGACCTGCGCATCCTCGATCTGGCCCAGACCGCGGGGCGCCGCACACCGCGCACGCCAAACAGGATCTTTTGGCAAACCAATTCCTACGGGCCCTGATCATGCTCAACATTGTCGCCGAAGAACTGGGCTTCGGACGCCAACGGCGCCGCGACAGACCAATGGCCATGCACGTGCCCTACATGCGCCACCTCGCCAACACGGTGATCGGTCTGGAAAGCGGGGCGCTGCTCAGCGTCATCAAGCTCGATGGCTTGTTCTTCCAGACCGAGGACCAGGCCGAGCTCAACATGCGGGCCAGCGTGCAGAACACCATGATCCGGGCCCTAGGCTCGAGCAGGTTTTCGCTGTGGTCGACCGTCATTCGCAGGCAAGTCATTCCAGAGATCGGCGGTTCTTTCTCGGATCCGTTCTGCGCTCTCCTCAACACACGCTACATGGCCGAACTCAAGCAGCGCCGCATGTTCACAAACGAGCTGTACCTCACCATCGTTCGCTCCCGCATGCGTGGCGCGCTGGGCGTAGCCGATAGCCTTTCTGCCGTGTTCAGCCGGACGCGTGACAGGGACAGCCAGAAACAGCAGGTGCTCGAGCGCATCAACGAGTTGGAGGAAATTGTCTCCACTGTCGCACGCGACCTGCAGAAATATGGAGCCCGGCCGCTTGGCATCGTCTACCGCGACGGCCAGCCCTATTCGGAGCCGTGCGGGTTCTTCAACACGCTTCTGACCTGCGGGACGTCTGCCCCCATGCGGCTGCCGCGCATGGCGATCCGCAACTATATCGGCACCTCGCGGCTGCACTTTTCCAAAAGGACGCTGCAGGCGCAGGGTCCGACGACGGCTGACCACCGCTTCGGCGCCATGCTCTCGATAAAGGAATACCCGCCTTTTTCAGGACCGGGCATGCTGGATGGGCTGCTGCAGCTCAATCACGAATTCATCCTGACGCAATCTTTCACCATCGCCGACAAGCCGATCGCGCAAGAACGGATCGCAAGATTGCAGCGGCAGATCCAGGCGTCCGACGAAGCCGGCAGCACGGTCGAGACCGACATCGATTTTGCCTTCAACAGCCTCGTCAACCAGGAGGCCGTGTTCGGCTATCATCATTTCAGCCTCCTGTGTCTGGCGCACGACCTTGCCGGCGTCGACAAATCCGTCTCGGAACTCGGCGCCTGCCTCACCGACATGAACATCAACTGGCTGCGCGAAGACCTCAATATGGAGGCCTCATTCTGGGCGCAGCTGCCAGGCAACCACAGCTACATCGCCCGTTCTTCCATGCTGTCGAGCGCGAATTTCGCCGGCTTTTCGTCGATGCACAATTTCGCCACCGGCACGGCCACGGGAAATCACTGGGGCTTGCCGATCGCGCTGTTTGAGACGACGTCGCAGACACCCTACTGGTTCAACTTCCACCAGCGCGACATCGGCCACTTCCTGGTCACCGGGCCGACCGGATCCGGCAAGACCGTGGTGCTTAGCTTCCTGCTCGCGCAGGCGCTTCGCATCTCGCCAGAGCCGCGTGCGGTCTTCTTCGACAAGGATCGCGGCGCCGAGATCTTCATTCGCGCCGTCGGTGGAACCTATGAAGTGCTGGAGCCCGGCGTCGCCACCGGCTTCAATCCGCTGCAGATGGACAATACGCCGGCCAACCGCGAATTCCTGCTGCGGCTGGTCAAGGCGATGCTGCAACCCGCCGACGGCCGCGGCTTCTCGCAGGAGGAAGAGCATACGCTCGAAGGCGCGATCGCGCGCATTTGCCAGGTGCCGGCGCAGCAGCGCACCTTCGGCAACCTCTCGGCTCTGCTGATGGGGCGATCGCGCTCCGACGCCAACGACCTCCAATCACGCCTCAGGCCATGGTTCGAGGGGGAGAGGGCTTGGTTGTTCAATGCGCCGCGCGATGTCCTGTCCTTCTCCGGCAGCCGCATCTTCGGTTTCGATATGACGCATGTGTTGGACAATGCCGAGGTGCGCACGCCTGCACTGATGTATCTTTACCACCGCCTCGATGAGCTGCTCACCGGCAATCCCGTCCTGATCTTCATGGACGAGGGCTGGAAGCTTCTGCAGGACAAGACCTTCTCCGGCTATATTGTCGACAAGATGAAGACGATCCGCAAGCTGAACGGGATCGTCGGGTTCGGCACGCAGTCGGCGGCCGACATCGCCAAGGCACCACAATCGCACACCCTCATCGAGCAGTCCTCCACTAACCTGCACTTTCCAAATCCGCGCGCCGATGAGGAGAGCTATGTCGGCCGCTTCGGGCTGACGGCCAAGGAGTTTGCCTTTGTCAGGAACACGCCACCGGAGCGGCGGACGTTCCTGATCAAGCACGGCAACGATTCCGTCATTGCCCGCCTTGATCTCTCGACCATGCCTGACATCCTCAAAGTGCTGTCGGGCCGCAAGGAAACGGTCGAGGCATGCGCAGCCCTGCGGGCGCGACTGGGTGATGATCCGGCACTCTGGCTGGCGGAATTCTGCGGTTGGAGGCAATCGACATGATCCGGCGTCTCCCCCTGCTTTTGCTGCTTCTTGCCTCGCCCTCGGCAGCCGATGTGGCGACCATCGACGGCTCGGTGCTGGAAAGGCGAAAGGACCGCAACGGCAATGTCACGGCACTCGAGAAGGCCGATCGCGATCGCTACAGCGTCGATCAAAGCGTCACATGCGCGATGTATCGGCCGGGCCGCAAGGACGATCCGCTTGCCGCCGCCAACGCCAACCCAACCATCGCCGGCCTCGTCCGGCGGGTGGCCCGCGAGGAGGGCGTCGACGAGAACCAGTTTCTGGCCCTGGTCTACCAGGAGAGCAGGTTTAACCCCTGTGCAAGATCGAGCGCTGGCGCCATCGGGCTGGCGCAGCTGATGCCGGGAACGGCGGCGGAGCTTGGCGTTGACGCAAACAGCATCGAGCAGAATCTGCGTGGCGGGGCGCGTTACTTCAAGCAGCAGCTCGAGCGCTTCAACGGAAACGCCTCGCTTGCACTGGCCGCATACAATGCAGGTGCCGGCAGCGTCGAAAAATACGGCGGCATCCCGCCCTTCAGAGAAACGCAGGGCTATGTCGCGGCGATAACGCAAAAGTGGCTGCCGGCCTTTGGCGGCTCGGACAAGTCGGGCATTCCATTGAACTATGGCGGAACGGGTGCCGCCTTCCAGGGCATGCGTACCGCAACGCTGGACGCCATGGGGCTGACCAGCGCGGTCGGCGACGGCTCAAGCGATGTGGCGTCCTGGTTTGAGCAATTCGGCTCGGCTGCCACCGGCACGGTTCAAGACAGCTGGGACAAGAATTCCGGCGCCCGCAACGCCAATGTCGAAATGCTCAACCGGCTGATCCAACTGGGCGCCAGTTTCGCAGACCTGGTCAACTCGAGCAACGCGGTGACGCTGAGCGATCTTTCAGGCGCCAGCCGTTCGGGTAGCCGTCCGAAGCCCGACCACCAGCCGCCGACAGGCGGGTTTTGCGATGCGCGCGCCGGTCTGGTCTGGAGCCGGCAGGCGCAAGCCTGCGTCCACAAGCTCGAGCAAGAGGTCGAGCTGTTCTTCAACCCGCAACAAGGAGGTCTCCAATGAAACGTGCTCTTGTGCTGGTCGCCGCGACTGTGATGGTCACCTCGGCCAAAGCCGACATTCCGGTGATCGACAGGACGAACTATGCCGTCGCCAAGGACACCGCGGACAAAACCGCGAGAATCCTGGACACCAACAGGGATATTCTGACCACCGTCGAAAAGACCCTGCAGGCGGTTACCGGCAATCGCGGCAGCGACGCCGGCTCGCTCAAGGACTTGGCGATCGGCAATGGTTTCAGCGTCTCCTCGGTGCCTTCCTTCGACAGCGTGCTTCAAAATGGCGTGCCGGATTTTGGCTCCATGAGTCCGGAGATCGCCAAGGCAGCGACGACCTTCATCAACGGCATGCAACTGGTGAAATCGCTGTCTGGCAAACAGCACAGTCCTCTGGCGAGCGACAAATCCTACGAGGAGATGGTCAAGACGGTGCTCGGCGTGTCGGCTCTGATCACTGGCTCGCGACAGGCTGTCGCAACGCGGCGTACCGCGCTCGAGCGGGCCGGGCAGGGGATCGGCCAGGCTCAGGACATCAAGGGCTCGATTGACCAGAACACACAATTGCAGGTGCAGACCGGACTGACCCTGAACGAGATGATCGGCGTCATGAACGGTGCCGTCCAGGCGCTGCAGGCGGAGAACCAGCGCAGGTTGACTGATATTTCAAACACCAAGAAGGCGCTGACCTACGAATGACACGAGGCCGGCACGAACCGATCGCGCTTAGCGTCGTGGCGCTGCTGCTTGCCGGGTGCGCCACGCCCAAGGAAAAATCCGCGCCCTGCAAACGGCCGGCCGCCGTGATGAGCTACGCGGCACAAGCCACCCACCTTGAGTGCGGGCCGATGCGGCCGGTCAACCCCGACACAGCGGCGGCATGGGCAATGATCGGCGGCGATTTTCCCTCTCGAACGGAATAGGGCTGACGTGGATAATTTCATAGGCGAACTGCTGCAGCGCATCGATGCTTCGGGCGAGAATTTCTCCGAGCGTGCGTTCGAGGTTCTGAGCAGGGACATCGAGCCACTGCTTCGGCTGCTGTTCATGCTGGTCGTGCTCTTCTACGGAGTGCAATTGGTGCTGGGAACGTCGAGGCTCAGCGCTGCCGAGATCGTGGGCCGCGTCGCCCGCGTCATGCTGATCCTCGTTCTGGTCAGCACCTGGTCGCGTTTCCAGGCTCTCGTCTACGCCTGGATCACAAAAGTCCCGGAGGCGGCGGGGCGGGCCATACTGGCCGCATCGGGCACAGGGGTGACGGAACCCAGGAACGGCCTCTCGGAGATCTGGCAGACCGCCAATCTGGCAGCGTCCACATTTGCCGAGCAGGCCGGCTATTTCTCCGTTCTGCCGGCCTTGATCGGCATGATCATCATGGCCTTTGCCGGGCTGTTCGTCTCCGTGGCGCTGGGCATCCTGGTCCTGGCCAAGGTGATCCTATGGGTTCTGCTTGGCACCGCGCCGATCTTCATCGCCTGCATGTTCTTTGATGTGACGCGCAACTACGCGATGGGATGGCTGAACCAGTCGCTGCTCTACGCACTGATCCCGTTGTTCGTCTACGTGATCGCCGCCTTCCTGATCGCGGCGATGGCGCCGGAACTGACCAAGATCAACCAGATCTCGGGCAATCGCGAGCTGAAGCTCAGCGACCTTGCAGCCTTCGTGATGTTGTGCCTGGCCGGCAGTTTCGTTCTCTTGCAGATCCAGTCGCTGGCGCAAGGCATTGTCGGCGGGCTCGCGATGCCGGTTGGTCAGCGTTCGCGAGCCCTCACCGGCCGCGGCGTCCTGTCGGGGCGCGCCGCTGTTGCCGGCTCGGCCACACAGATGCAGGCCGCTGTCAATCGTGTGCAGGCTCGATTGCGCAGCCCTCAAACGCCCTCGCGCGAGGCCATGCAGCGCGCCATCACCGCCAATGCGCAGACGCGGTAACACCAAAACGCAACAGAATTGTCCTCCAACGCTCCGCGACGTCCAATGGCAGAACCCCTCGACGAAAAGCTGCGATCCTACTTTCAGGACGGTGACGTCTGGGAGCACGAGATCTTCAAGCGCGCCATGCGCTCCAGCCGCATCGCCTGGTTTTTCACGCTGCTATTTGCCTCGATCGCGGCCCTTGCGCTGTTGGCGCTGGTGCTGATGGTGCCGCTGAAGAGCTTCGAGCCCTATGTGGTCGAGGTCGACAGGAACACCGGCTATGTCGAGGTCAAGTCGGGATTGACGAGGACTTCTGATCTCACCGATCAGGAGGCTGTCACCCAGGCCAATGTCGTTCGCTACATCCGCAACCGCGAGGGATATGATCCTTTTGCCATCGACGAATATTTCGGGATCGCAGCGCTTTTGTCGACCGACGAGGCGGCGCGCGACCTGCAGATGCAGTTCAGCGCCGCCAACGCGCAAAATCCGGCGAAGATCTATGGCCGGCTGAAGCGGGTGCTTGTCGATATCAAGTCCGTCACCTTCCCAAACGCCAGTACGGCGATCGTGCGCTTCTCGACCACAGAAAAGAGCGAGACGGAAGCCATCGACAGGCATTGGATCTCGGTGGTGAGATTCCGCTACACCGAGAGCCCGCTCAAGAACGAATGGCGCTTCGAAAATCCGCTCGGCTTCCAGGTCTACAGCTACCGCCGGGACCAGGAAACGGTGACACCGGGCGGTTCCGAATGATGGCACGCGGTCTGGTCGTGGTCGCTTATCTGATCGTCTTCGAGTTCACCGCTGTGGCCTTCGGCGCGCAGACGCCGAAGGCCGGTCGCCTGGACGCGCGCATCACCAGCGTCACCTATCAGGAGAACAACGTCGTCCAAGTGCATGCAAGCTATGGCATATCGACGATGATCGTCTTCGACGAAGAGGAGAAATTTCAGACCATATCGCTCGGCGACAGCGAAAGTTGGCAGGTCGTTCCGGCTGAGCAGGGCAACATCCTTTTCGTCAAGCCCATCGCCAGGAACGTGACGACGAACATGAACGTCGTGACCAGCAGGCGCATTTACTTTCTGGAGCTGAACGATAGTGCTCCCGCAGGAGGCCGGCAGGTGTTCGGCATTCGTTTCGCTTATCCGGAGAAGGACCGCGACGCCGCGCTGAGGAGTGAAGCTGAGCAGCGCGCGGCCTGGCCCAACATCGCCGCGATCGACAAGGCCAATGTCAACATCGACTATTCATTTTCCGGCGATGCGGGTCTGAAGCCGGCGTTGGTGTTCGATGACGGCACAAAGACTTTCTTCCGTTTCGGCCGGCGTGCCGCGGCGATCTTCGCCGTCAATTCCGATTTCTCGGAGACGCTGAGGAACTTCCGCAAGGAAGGCGAGTACATCGTCGTCGACGGTGTCGCCGCCCAATACACGTTGCGCGACGGCAATCAGTGGCTGTGCATCTTCAATCTTCGAAAGCCCGATTTCGGCGCGCCCGATGCCGACGCGCTGGCGCCAGTGCGGGACGACATGGCAACGGTCCGCAGGAGGAGCGGAAATTGATCCAGCGAAGTCCCGAACTGGAGGCTTTGGCCGGCAATGACGACCCCGCTGTTGCGGACGGGTCCGTACGTCGCAAGCAGCTTGCCGGTGGTGCCGTCCTGATCCTGCTGGGCGTTGTGGCGAGCTATTTTACCTTGGCTGGGCGTCAACCGTTGCAAGGCCACGTGCCAGCCGGTGACGAGGAGTTCTCGACCACCAGTTTTCGGCCGCCTTCGTTCATGCGTGAGCGAGAACAGCCGGCGAAGCCCACCGCGCCCGAAGTGATCGAATTGCCGCCACCGCCACCACCGCCGCCAGTGCCGAGTCCCAATGTCACGCCTTTCGATGTGCCACCGCCCCCAGCGCCTGTATCCGCTCCCGACGCCCCGGCAGCCCGAGGCGATGAGTTTCCCAAACGCTTTCGTTCCAAGATGATCGTCTTCGACGAAAAGGGGGCGACCAGCGACGAGCAAGGCGCCTCGGCCGGCGATGCGCAAGCGCGCGCCGTTGCCGGCGAAGACCGTAACAGCAAGTTTCTCGCTGCAGCGGCTAACGTCGGCGATCGCTCGGCACGGGCCAGGAAGATCGCCCGGGTCGATGCACTGATTGCGGAAGGCACGCTCCTTCCCGGCATTCTTGAGACCGCGGTTGTCAGCGACCTTCCCGGTCAGATCCGCGCCATCGTCGCCGAGGACGTCTATTCATTCGACGGCCGTCGTGTACTGATCCCGACAGGCACGCGGCTGATCGGTGAATACCAGTCCGAAATCACCCGCGGACAGAAGCGCATCTTCGTGATCTGGACGCGATTGCTTCGCGATGACGGTGTGAGCGTCCGCTTGAACTCGATCGGCGCCGACAGTCTTGGCCGCTCCGGGCTTACCGGCCGGGTCGACACCAAGTTTCGGGAGCGCTTCGGCGCGGCCATCCTGCTTTCGATCGTCGGCGGCGGCGCCAGTTACCTGACCGGCTACGGCAGCCAGACCGCGACAGGCAGCGACGAGGCAAGGCGCGCTGAGGATATCGCACGCTCGACGATTGCTCAGACGTTCTCGGACATGGCCAACCAGGCGCTTGGCGAGAGCCTGAAAATCCCGCCGACGATCAGCGTGCCGCAAGGCGAGCGGATCTTCGTCTTCGTGCGCCAGGACCTCGACTTTTCCGCCGTCTACGACGATCCGGTTTCAGAGGCATTGGAGGAAATTCGTCATGAGCACGGCTTCGATCGAGCCTGGCAACAATGACCGGCACTATTTCCTTCACCGGTCTCTCGAACCGCTCAAGCCGCTGCTGACAGATCCACAGATTGTCGAGATCTCGATCAACAAACCGGGCCATGTCTATGTCGAGCGCCTTGGTGCCGGTCACATGGAATACCATCACATTCCAAAGCTGACAGCCTCCGAAATCGTCCATATGGGCGAACGGGTCGCGGCTGCCACCAATCAGTTCATTGGTCCCGCAAACCCGATCCTCAGCGCAGCCCTTCCAACTGGGGAGCGCATACAATTCGTGCTGCCGCCGGCAGCGCCCGAGGGGGGCGCGGTTTCGATCCGCAAGCAAGTCGTTGGCGAGTTCACGCTCGAGGATTATCGCGACGCTGGCGCCTTCAATAAGGTATCCGTTGCCACCAGCGGCATGAACGATGCCGATCGCGGCTTGACGGAGCTTTTGCGGAGGGACGACGCCTATGGCTTTGTCCGTAGCGCCATTTTCAGCCGCGTCTCCATCCTAATCAGTGGTGGCACCTCAAGTGGCAAGACCACATTCATGAACGCCTGCCTCAAGGCCGTCCACGAGGGCGAACGCCTGATCACGTTGGAAGATACGCGCGAGCTGTTTCCTCCCCACCGCAACACCGTGCACCTGCTTTCATCCAAAGGCGACCAAGGCACGGCGAGTGTGACGATCCAGAACCTGCTGGAGGCCTCGTTGCGCATGCGCCCGGACCGGCTGTTCGTGGGCGAAGTGAGGGGAGGTGAGGCGTTCTCGTTCCTGCGTGCGATCAACACGGGCCATCCAGGCTCGATGTCGACAGTCCACGCCGACACGCCTCGCGGCGCCTATGAGCAGCTCGCCATGATGGTGACGCAATCGGGTCTGTCGGCAGCTTACTCGAAAGCCGACCTTATCTCCTACATTCGCAGCGTCATTCCGATCGTTGTCCAGCTGAGGCGCGAGGGCGGACGTCGTGGCGTGTCGGAGATCTATTTCTCAAGAATGGATCGATCATGACCGGCACGTTCCGCATCACCTATCTCGTTTTCTGCCTCGCGATTGGTTTTGTCGTCTGGCTGCTCGCCTACGGGGTGGTGCTACAGTTGTTGTATGGCGACGGCCGCATCTTGCAGGTCACCGCGACAACCAATCCGTTCGCAGCGCTCCAGCAGCTTGCCCGTTACCCTCACAACGCCGTGTTGCAGCGGACCAGTCTGGGGGCAGCCGCCGTGTCGGTCCTCATCGCCGGTGCGATCGCCTCTCTCGGTTTGAAGCGTGCTTCCGAACCGCTTGGCAATGCTCGTTTCCAAAATACGACCTCGCTGCGGCATGGCAGATGGTTCCGGCGCCACGGACACATTCTGGGGCGTTACGGGCGCCATGTCCTTCGCGTCCAAGACGAGCGCCATCACCTGGTCATCGGTCCGACGCGCTCGGGCAAGGGGACCTCCTACGTCATCCCGAACGCACTCACTCATCAAGGGTCGATGATCGTTACCGACCTGAAAGGCGAAATCTTTCGCTCAACGGCCGGGTATCGCAAGGCAACCGGAAACCAGGTCTTCCTGTTCGCGCCGGGCAGCGAAAGAACACATCGTTACAATCCGCTCGACTTCATCAGGCCCGACCGGGGCGATCGCACAACGGACATTCTGAACATAGCAAGCATTCTCGTCCCCGAGAGTGCCGATTCCGAGAACGCGATCTGGCAGGCCACCGCGCAGCTGGTCCTGGCTGGGGCTATCAGCTACGTGAACGAGAGCGACTCCTATCGCGGCCGCCGCAATCTTGGCGAGGTGATTTCATTCTTCAACAGCGGCGTCGATCTGCAGGCCCTGATGAGCCTCATCAAAGAAAAGGAGCCGAACCTGTCGCGCTTTACGCTCGAAAGCTTCAACGCCTATATCGCGCTGTCGGAGCGCGCCGCTGCGTCCGCGCTGCTCGACGTGCAGAAGGCCCTGCGTCCCTTTCGCAACGAGCGCGTGGTCGCAGCCACCGAGGTCACCGACATGGATCTTCGTGCGCTGAAGCATCGACCGATCTCGATATACCTGGCGCCCAACATCACCGACGTGGCGATGCTGAAACCGCTGCTATCGCTTTTTGTCCAACAGTCGCTGGACACGCTGCTGCTCACCCAGGACCAGAATTCGCTGCCCATCTACTTCCTGCTGGACGAGTTTCGGCAGCTGAGAAAAGTCTCCGAGATCACCAGCAAACTGCCCTATGTGGCCGGCTACAACATAAAAATGGCCTTCATCATCCAAGACCTCAAAAACTTGGATGAGATCTACGGCGAAACCGCCCGCCATTCGCTTATGGGCAATTGCGGATATCAGCTAGTGCTTGGCGCAAACGACCAGGTCACGGCCGAGAGCGTTTCAAGGGGACTGGGCAAGAAGACAGTGCGTTACAGGACGGAGTCGAGAACGATCGAACTGATGGGGCTGCATCGCCGCACCAAAGTCGAACAGGTGCGCGAACGCGATCTGATGATGCCTCAGGAGGTCAGGCAAATGCCCGCCGACAAGATGGTCATCCTCGTAGAAGGGCAGGCGCCTGTTTTGGCAGACAAGTTGCGCTTTTTTGCGACTTCTCCATTCAAGGCAATGGAGCGGTTCTCGCGATCCACTACCCCCGATGTACCAGCGACGGAGCTGCTGCCGCGGGCTGCGATACCCGCGCTCACAGACGCCTATTCCCAGTCGGGCGCGTCCGAAGATCGCCGCATTGCAGCATTCGGCACAGCTCATCCGCCTACGCCTCCCTCCGGAGCTGCGATAGAGGCGCGCTTTGTTGCTGCAGCTCGAAAACTGAAACAACTGACCACCACGGCATCCGAGAGATCCAGCGGCAAGGCAAAGCGGAATTGGTCCGCGCTTTTTGATGAGATCGTGCCTGACGATCCGACCGGGCAGGAAGACGATGCATGCAGTCAGGGCCCGTCAACTTTCGGCACGAGCTAACTTGTTATCCATCCGGGGTGGTTCTTGTCCTACTCAGGACCGCCTCTTCAAACGCCCTCAGCCGCGGTAGGGCGGCGGCACTGACGCTGGCGTGGATCGCTTCGGGAAAGTCACGAGGAAGGAGTTCAGTTACCCGGGTGAAGGCGCGTTCGCCACGCTCTGCGATATGCGCCATGGCCCCATTCACCACGCTGGCCGGCAGTTTGACCGCGGCGGCGGTCTGAAGGAAATGCCGCGGGTGAATTTGGTCTATCCGGTAGTTACGGTTCGTTCCCACTGCCATTGCCAGCTTCATCTGCTTGCGCGTGATCTGGTTCAAGTCGAGGCTCGGCTGAGCGGTTAGGATGTCGTAGAGCGGGGTCAGTTGGTAGCCGCCACCGGGCGCCAGAAACACGCTGAAATTCTTTGCGTGGCCGTCAGTCGCGCCTAGGATCCAGAACAACATCTGGGCGGCGAGGAAGGTCTTCTGGTCTTCTGCCGGCGTATCACTGCCTTTGAGGAGATTGAGGATTGCCGCCATGCCTGGCCCGCCCTCGTGTTGGTACTTGAGGGTCGGCGGCACAGAGAGGGCTTGGCAGCAGTCTTCCTGTGGAAGGCGGATGAGGCGTCCGCTCTCGGTCCAGCGTCGATCGAAGCGTTCGATGGCCAGCGCCTTGGTCTTGCCGAAGGTGGCAATGCGCGCCGTGTTGACGGGCAGGCCAAACGCTTCGGCCAGCGCCAGGCAGTAAAACTCGTTCTCGACGCTGTTGGTGAGGTCGATGCCGTTAGGCAGCGTGCCGATCTGCGTCTTGAAGATGTGTGTGGTGGGGGTGGTGCCGTGCGGTTTGAGCCACCGTCCGTCATGCCGGAGCAGGGCCGTCTTCTCCTGAGCGCCGGCGACAGAGATGCGGAAGTCATCATCGCGGCTCAAGCCGAGCGGAGCCTGTGCCAGGTTCTTGAGGAGTTTCTCAATCTCGCTGTCATCGACGGCTTCGCCGCTGATAGCTTCGATATCTGGTAAGTCATCGTCTCCGGCAATGAATTGCAGTGCGCCCACGCAGTCGCGGCCAATCCGCGCCAGCAGGCTGTAGGCGTCTATACCCCGCGCGCCGACTTTCTCGGCCACACGGCGGCGCAGCGCGTCCGAGTCAGGCAGCAGATTCTCGAAAACGGCGTTGACGGGTTCACCCCGGTAGGCATCTTCGCGCAAAGGCAGGGAGAGGGAGACCGGAAACGCGCCCCGCCGCGCAAGCCAGTCATCCTCGTAGCGGAAGCGAACGGCGCCGCTGGACTCTTTGCTGAGCTGGCCGACAAGGCGGTTGTTCAGATAGACCCGCAACGGCACGTGAAGGGGCCGCCGACCCATCAGCTGAGCAGGTCTTCTATTTCAGAGGAGGACCGCTTGGAGCGCGGCGCGACTTGGAACTCCAGGTCGAGGGCTGCCAGCAAAGCCAGCACGCTGTCAAGTCGGGCGGCTGGGTTCCCGCTCTCAATAATGGAAACGGAGGGCTGCCGCATACCGGCACGATCGCCAAGCGCGGCTTGGCTGAGGCCTTTCTGCTTGCGAGCGCGGCGGATGGCATTTCCGATTTGCTCAGGGGTACGGGCGAGGACCATGCTCGAATTATGCGTCAGCTTCTATATTTTGTAAATATGTGTTAGATCGAATATCCTGAACTTATCTGCTAAGTCGGATATACGCAATTTCCAAGGAAGCGCATAACAGATGCTCCCACGGGAACCCCCTTAATGCCTCGGCTGATCGCGTCGCGATATAGACGAGCAAGGCGCATTTGGGGCCGCGGCTCTCGAACCACCAATGGTGAGAGCCATCGATCTGCACGAGCTCGCCCAGACAGTCACGCCGACCGCGCGGCTGATGCAGTTGGCGCTTCCGCTCACGGCGCGAAGTCCAGATTCCGGCTTCCGTCATCCATTTGCGTAGTGTCTCGCGCGACACGACCAGGCCGTGGTTCGCCGCCAACTTCTCGGCCGCCAAGGTCGGCCCGAAGTCGACATAGCGTTCTCGAACCAACTGAACCGCCAGATCGCCGATGCCGGCGACATATCGGTGGTTCGACGGTCGGCCTCGAGCCTTGTGCCGAAGTGCTGCGGCGCCTTCGGCCCGGAACACCTTCAGCAGACGCTGGACCTGACGCGTCGTCATATCCAGGACATGCGCGGCCGAGACAACCGTCATGCGCCGCTCCAAAACCTTCGACAGCACCTCGATGCGTTGCAGCTCGCGCTCGCTCATCAAAATCAGTCCCAACCCGCCGTCTCCCTCGCTCATCGACGAGCAGGGCGACATTCCTACTTTGCGGAATCAAGACATTTCTATTTTGCGGCAATAACTATTTGCGGCATAACATACATTATGGAACCGAATATTGTCGTTTAGATTCAACTGGATAGAGAGTTGAGCTGGTCGCCGCCTGTAAGTCGTGCCCGACTGCCAAGTGAGGGCTGCCAGTATCTTCCTCGATCTCAGTGCTGCTGATGCCGACCTTTTTGGCGTCAGCGAAAAGCTTTTGTGTCAGCTCGGCGACTGAGATGACGCTCCTGCGGCCTTCCAGCTTGCTTTAATCATTGCTAATGCAACCCCTTGCTGCATTAATCCTCGATCATGCTAATTGGACGGGGAGTAACGATGGCCCAGATGATCCGGTTCGCGATCTTTGCGGTTTCGGCCGCTGTCGCCGGCTTGGCGTTTTTCGCCTTGCATTCCTTCTGGACTTGGACCGCGCCGCTCCTGATCATATCCGTCGGGTCCATGCTTGCCGAACATGCCTTCACCGTAAGCCAATGTAGAACAATCGTGAACCTAGACTTCCTTGTCCCCTTCGCCCCAATGGCACGCCAGTGGGTAGGACGCCAGTGGGTAGGGGAACATCGACCAGCATTTCATGGGCAAGGCGTCCAGCCCTTACGCGTACCGCGATGAAACAGCGTTCAGGAAGGCCGCCGCGCGCTCCCCGACGGACCCCTATGGCGTGGCTACAGGGCTCAAAGACGGGCGCCCGCCGACGTGACATGGGCATATCGGTCGCCGAACTTCGCTCGGCAGGGGCGCGCGTGAAACGAATTGGGACTAAAGCTAAAGAGGCTGCAAGATTTGTGACGGCGATGGCCAATGCTCGACGCCTGTTGATCATGCACCTCGTGCTCGACCGCGAATTGCCGGCTGAGGCGCTTCGAGAGCAACTGGGGCTTAGCTCGTCGGCACTGTCACAGCACATGGCCAAGTTACGCGCACTCGGCTTGGTCCGCGTCCGCCGCGACCGTGACAACATAGTTCACTATTCCTGTTGCAATGACTCGGCCCGCAAACTGCTTGCCATGCTGGACCACGCTTATGAAAGTGGCCCTTCGAAGCAAAACGCAGACTTGGGAATTCCAGATTGAGCCCTTGCGGACCCCGCATGAGGGACTGTTGAAGTCTATGCGGGAATCGACAGGGAAGGAAGCGAGTCATCCATTGGAATACCACCGGGCCTGTGCGGCGGCCTTCGTCAACCAATTGATGATGAGCGGCCCGGCTACCGAGGGGTTGATTTGGGCTTGAAGGTCCGCGACCGGGCCATGCCGGCGATCCCCCCGGGCAGAAGGATCATGAACTAATATTAGCAATAGCGCAAATACGAAACGGCGCCGGCATCGACGTCGCCAATATCGTAGCCCGATAGGATTCGTTCGATATCTGGCACCATAGGCTTACCGTGCCCTGGTCGCCCGCGAGATTTACAGGCCGGCTGTCAGACGCCGATAGGCAACCCGTGAGCATGCTTCACCTGGCCCAACGCAAAGCTGGATTCGATCGAGGCCACGCCGTCGAGCCTGGTGAGTTTCTGCTTCAGGAAGGTTTCATATGCCTCTAGATCCTTGACGACGACACGCAGCAAGAAATCCATTTTTCCGGTCATCAAATAACATTCGACGACTTCCGGCCAACGACGGACCGCGCTCGAAAAACCATCGAGCTCTTCCTCCCGTTGTCGCTCAAGCTTGACGGAAGCAAAGGCGCTAACGGGCAATCCAACCTTCACCTGATCAACGATTGCCACGTAGGCTCTGATCACGCCTGATTTTTCGAGCATCCGCACTCGGCGCGCGCAAGGCGATGGAGAGAGCCCGGCGATCTCGCTGAGATTTTCCGTTGTTGCGTGAGCATCCGACTGAAGTGCAGCCAGCAACTTTCGATCGATATCGTCAATCACACCTTTTGGCATAAGTTTTCGTTTCCCGCATGAAAATTGGCTGAGTCTGGCCGAAGCGGCTCTAGCTTATCGCGCTTTTAGCCGCAATCGCCCGCTGGATTTTCCTATCCTCGCCTCCTCTCGGTGGAGTTATAAAATGAACGATCCTCAACTCGCGTGCCTCAAGGAACTCGAAAGCAAGGTACTGTGGCTTTCCACATGGATGGTCCACAACGCCAACAACCTTCGGCCGAATGACGACGGGCTCAAAGTTGGAGGGCATCAGGCGTCGTCAGCATCGCTCACCACGCTCATGACTGCGCTATACTTCGCGGTATTGCATCCACAAGACAGGGTCGCGGTGAAACCGCATGCAAGTCCGGTCTTTCACGCCATCCAGTATCTCTTCGGCAACCAGACACGGTCGAAACTGGAATCCTTCCGCGCTTATGGAGGTGCGCAATCCTATCCATCACGGACGAAGGATACGGACGATGTCGACTTCTCGACCGGGTCTGTCGGACTGGGCGTCGCGCAAACCCTGTTTTCCTCATTGGTGCAGGATTACCTTCGAGCAAAAGGCATGGCCAAGGACCGTCCGGAAGGCCGCATGGTCGCGCTTATTGGCGACGCCGAGATGGATGAGGGTAACATTTTTGAGGCTCTTCTCGAGGGTTGGAAACACGGTCTGCGCAACACGTGGTGGATCGTTGATTACAATCGCCAAAGCTTGGACGCGGTCGTAAGGGAGGGCTTGTGGGAGCGCTTCGTCTCTCTGTTTCGCGATTTCGGCTGGGAGGTGGTAATCCTCAAATACGGCTCCCTGCTCGAGCAAGCCTTCGAGGAGCCTGGGGGCGAGGCTTTACGCGCCTGGATCGACAATTGCCCCAACCAGCTCTATTCGGCTCTGGCTTATCAAGGTGGGGGAGCGTGGCGCAGACGCCTGCTCGATGAGATCGGTGACCAGGGTCAAATCTCCAGGTTAATTGAAAACCGTTCGGACGAAGACCTTGCGCGCTTAATGACAAACCTTGGCGGTCATGATCTGCCCCTGTTGTTGAGGACCTTCGAAGAGGCCCGCAAGCATGACCGGCCGATCTGCTTTCTCGCCTACACGATCAAGGGATTCGGCCTGCCGCTGGCGGGCCACAAGGACAATCATGCAGGGTTGATGACCACCGCGCAGACGGAAGACCTGCGCGCTCGTCTTCGGATACGGCCGGGCTGCGAATGGGAATTGTTTGAAGGTCTTCAGCTCCCCGCCGCTGAGCTGGCTGCTTTCCTCAAGGAAGCTCCATTCAATGCCCGGCGCCGTGGCCGCCAGCAGGCACCGAAAATCGCTGTCCCTGAGGCGTTTGCCATCGAGGTGCAATCTCCTGTCTCCACACAGCACGGCTTTGGAATTCTCATGCACGAGGTCGCCAAGACGGAGACTGATCTGTCGAGACGGATCGTCACAACGTCGCCGGACGTCACCGTCTCAACCAATCTCGGCGCATGGGTCAATCGTCGGGGACTCTTTGCCCGGGAAGAGAAGGCGGATCTGTTCAAGAAGGAGCGGATCCCGTCGACCTTCAACTGGCAATTCTCACCCAAAGGCCAGCATATCGAACTCGGCATCGCCGAGATGAACTTGTTTATAAACCTCTCGGCTCTGGGGCTTTCCCATTCGATATTTGGCGAGCGGCTTTTGCCGATAGGGACCCTTTATGACCCGTTCATCGAACGTGGGCTCGATGCGCTGAACTACGCCTGCTACCAGGATGCGCGCTTCATTGTCGTTGCCACCCCTTCCGGTATCAGTTTGGCGCCTGAAGGCGGCGCCCATCAATCGATAGCAACTCCACTTATCGGCATGGCTCAGGATGGGCTCGCCAGCTTTGAGCCAGCCTTCGTCGACGAGCTTGCAACCGTTCTGCGATTTTCATTCGACTACATCCAGCGCGATGGAGACACCCAACCCGATCCCGTGACCTGGCTCAGGGATGCCACTGGAGGCTCGGTATATCTCAGACTGTCGACGCGGCCGATTGAACAACCCAAACGCGTCATTGACCAGACGCTGGCTGAAGACATCCTCAATGGAGGCTATTGGATGCGAAAGCCAGGGCCAAATGCCCAGATTGTGATCGCCTATACGGGAGCGGTTGCACCCGAAGCCATTGATGCAATTGGTTTGATCGCAGAGGATCGCCGCGATGTGGGCCTTTTGGCGGTGACGTCTGCCGATCGCCTGAATGCGGGATGGACGGCCGCGCAGCGCGCCAGGGAGCACGGCGTCGCCCAGGCGCAAAGCCCCGTTGAGCGACTGCTTGCCAGCGTCCCCTCACATTGTGGGCTCATCACCGTGCTTGATGGCCATCCTGCCACACTTGCTTGGCTCGGATCCGTCGAGGGTCACAAGACCCGTTCACTGGGCGTGGAGCATTTCGGCCAGTCGGGCACGATCGCGGACCTTTATCGGCACCATGGAATTGACGCGCAAAGCATCGCGCGAGCCGCGCAGTCGCTTTCACCTGGAAGGCCAATCCGACACCTACGAGCAGCCGTCTAACATCTCCGCTCTACAGGCGCGAAGGTGTCATTGGTCTAGCGCTCGCGCTCGTTGCGGTCACGCGGGTGCCTCTCTTGGATTTCCTGCTCCAATCCTGGCGTACGCTGCGCGGGTTGCTGGTGTGGATCCTGTCGTGGCGAACTCGGCTCCGGCAGCCCTCTTGGTTGACCCGCTATTTTCCTGGGCAATCCCGTCCTTTCACCAGCACGTAGATCGAGGGGATCAAGAGCTTGATGGGCGCCGCGCAGCCGATCCTCGTGGGCAACCTCCCGGCTGCGGACCACAGGCGCATTCCCTGAAATCGGCTCGTGCTTTGAGTTCGACGTGGTTTGAGGAGTTCGAGATCCGCTCTCAAACAACTGCGAAAGCTCGCCACTGCGAACTGGGATGTTGTGGTCAGCTTCGATGGCGGCAAGCTGTTGTTCCGAAATGCGGAGGTTTTCCCGGCGGACGGTCATCACTTCGCGCGCGGCTTCAACGACTTCGTTGAATTGTTTGCGCTCCCATGGCTCGACAGAGCGCTCAATATTCGCCAGAATAGTCGCTATCCGTTTTTCGTACGCCTCGAACTCAGGACGTGTCATTGCAAGCATGGCAGCTTCCTCGCCTCCAAAAAGTTCCCGAGCCAAAACGACTTTCGGATCGTTCCCGCCCGGTGTTTGCCGAGAGAATTCATTCGCAGTCGCGATCTGGGTGAAACGTGACGCGGCCCGGATTCGTTCGAGCTGACCTGCGGCGAACTCGGCCACCTTCTTTTCTTGGCTATCGCGCGCAAGTGCGCTCCATGCCTGACCAACCTCGGTCAAGTATGTGGTACTGCGGACGGACCTCGCCGCGTGACGGAGATTGGAACGCTTGGCTACATAGCGTGCCTGTGCCGGCCGGCTGGTGCCCTCATGCTCGCTTCTGCCGACATAGCTGACAGGACGCACCTGAGTACGAGCATAGGCCGGCGCACTTGCAAACTCGCGACGATCGGTCAGCTCCATGCGGATTCCGTGCTCCCGCGCCTTCTCAGCTATCAGTGAGCGCCATTCCCGAAACGCCCGGGGGCTCGTCTCGATGCGTTCTCCTGTCTCCGCACGCATGGTGACGATCGCGTGGGCGTGGACATGGGGCCGCTTGCCGCCCTGCCCCGCCACTTTTGGGTCGTCAGACGGATCGTGCATAGCATAAACATACCGATGCCCGGCGAATTGATCGCCAAGGAACTCCCGCACGGCATCTCGAAATGCCGCTTGATCGGTGCCCGCACGCGCCGAGGCGACCAGATGCATGACGTCGCGTCCTGTGCGGCTTTGCATCTGCTTGCGCCAGTCTTTCTGGACGAGCTCGCCGGCTTGTTTGACAGTCTCGATGTGGCTGTCCGTATCATCGCGGACCCGCCCTGCGAAGCGCTCCACCATTTGGCGAATCCGGCTCGTTGCGAAGGCGACGCCATTGCCGTGAGCATGGAACAGAACGCGTGCCTGGACGCTGCTGCCGATCTTGCTCCTGTTCAACCGTTCTTGGGCGATTGCCGCGGCCTTCGCGTCGCCGGTCAGGCGCTCGCCATCCGGCCCGCGCAGGAGCAGGACCCCCTGCACCCGCAAACGCTCGCCGTCCGCTTGCTCGATTGCATAAACGAACCGGCGCTCGCCGAAGGCGGCGCGCAGGACATGGCGAAGCATTTGGTCACGATCGCTATCGTTTGCCTTTGTGCTCACCGTCACCTGGAACAGACCAACGTCCCGGCTCGAGGCACGATTGTCAAAAAGATGCTCCCATTCGGTGCGAAGTTGCAGCAGGCCCGCCTTGCCGATGATCTGCTCGCCCTTGTCGGTTTCGACGGCCAGTTCGCCATTCCGGGAGACGTAGCTCACCATCGCACCCATACGCGCTCCACGACCATAGGACGTGAGCTTGACCACCGCAGGCTGGCTCCCTTGAGCCACGGCTGTGAACCGTTGACGCATCGATCGGTTCGGCGCGACAGCTCCGGTGCGACAGGAACGCAGGCTGGCGTTGTGGCCAGCGCGCGCCCTGTCCCCTCGCCTTGTCGTTTCGTCCGGTGCGAACGCCACCCCGCCCCTTCGCCGCCAGTCCCAGTCATGCGCGTCGCGCCCCCGCTGCATTTCATGAAGCAGGGCTGCGCGACGCCGTTCCCACTCCCGTTCGAAAGCCCCCAGGAAAAATTCCATTAGCCAGCTCCCGAGCGCCGCGCCGCGCCGGCGCGTTTCGTCATCTGGGACAGCTCTGCAGCGACCGTCAATGAAATGGCGCGGGCATCGTCGGCAGCTGCGGCGATATCCGAAACCGTGCTTAACCGCCCCGTGTTGAGCGCGCGTACGGCTTGATTGAGGGCATTGGCGACAGCACTCAGATCCGCAGCGAGGAGTTGTAGGATCGCGCGATCGGCATCATTGAGAAACGGGCGGATGCCCGCCCCCTCGCAGGCGAGCGTGCGGATGAAGGCGGACACTGACATGCCGGCGCCATTCGCGGCCGACTTAATAACGGCAAGCTCATCCGAGGCGAACCGGATATGCGCGACTCTCTCCCGCCTCGGCGGCCGTCTTGCGATAGCTGCGCCGGCTCTCGTCATTACGCTTCTGCCTTGTTCGCGGCCGAAGCCGCGGATCGAGGGCCCGTCCCTCGATCGTCAGAAAAAACGTATCACGTTTTTCCGTATCCTGCCAACCGAATTGACATTGAATTTCCCTGTTTACCCGCCATTTAGGTAATTCTCCTTGCCGTCTCGACTGTGTTTTTCTATATTGATGGAAATCCGTCTGTCCACTGGTCCACATTCGAACAGATCTGGATTCAAGTGGATGTAGGAACACACATTTATGAGGAGAGCTCGCTCATGCCGGTCGTGATCTCCGCCATCAATGGCAAGGGGGGCGCCGGCAAGACCACCGCCTTGATGAACATTGCTGGCGAGTACGCACTGCGCGGTTCAGCCGTGGCCATGGTCGACATGGACGGGAGAAGCAATCTGACCAGATGGTGGAGCGAGTGCCACGACAAGAACGCGCAGCCGGAAGGCATCAGCGTGTTCAGCCACAAGACCGCCAAGTCCTTGGACGCGTTCGTTGAGCGCCATGGCCACCGTTTCGATTACCTCCTCATCGACACGCCTGGAGAGGATATTTCCACGATCGATCCGGTGATTGGTTGGTCCGACCTGGTGATATCTCCTGTGCAGCCGTCTAAACGCGAGGTCCTTGGCGCGATCGACTGCTTTCACTCCGTACTCAGGATCAACGAGGCTCGCGCCAGCGCATGCCGGCATGGTGTTTTGAGAACCCGCATCTCGATGACGGTTCGCCAGACAGAGCTCTATCGCAAGATTAGGCCCATCATCGAGGACACGGTCGGAACGTATCTGTTTCGTACCGAGGTTATGGAGCGTAACGTGTACAAGGACATTCAAAACGGCATCGGCACTCTCCAGATGCAGACGCTGTCCGAGCCTGTCGCCAAAGCGCGGCGCGAGACCCAAGAGATCGTGAGCGAAATCGATGCGCTGCTGAGCTCCGGCGCCGAAGCGGGGCCCGCTTGATGAGCCGCAGGGATACCCTGCCGCTCGACGAGTTCGCGCTCGCTGCCAGGAAGCAAGCGGTGAGAGGTGATGAAGATCGTGGGTCGGATCTAGTCAGCACTGACCCTAACTCAGACCGCACGTCGCCGGACCGGAGCGACCTTCGACAGGAGGCCCGAAAAGCCTTGCGCCGGATGAAACGAGAGCGCGTTAAGGGGCAAAGCTGCTTTGTCAATGTGAACCTCGACCGGCCAACCAAGCGCCGGTTGAAACTGGCAGCCTTCCATGACGACACAACTATGCAGGCAATCGTGGAAGCGGCGATCGTCAAGTATTTGGACGAGCTAGGCCTATGACTCCAGCCACGGGTTTCTTCCTTGGCGGATCGGAATTTGATGTCAGCCCCTTCCCCTGCTAGACTCGCGGTCAAGTTGGCTCTGATTTTTCTCACATCGGGCAATTTGAGGTGGAAAGGCACGTCCTATCGACGTGCTTCCTCGACACGCACAGGAGCTGGCAAAAGCCCTCGAAATGGCAATCAAGGACCTCCAGAAGTACATTCACGAGCACGGACTCACCGAAACGGAAGACGCCGAATCCGAAAAGCCGGTCTACAGGAAACCCGGCTTCGAAGGCGTACGGAGCTTCGGCGATATGGAGAAGGCCTTCGGTCGGTTCGTGCGCGAACGCCGAGAAGCCAGGCGGCTCAATCGCGCCCAGATGGGAACCATGGTCGGCCTGCATGAGACTATCTTTGCACGCTATGAGCGGGCCTTTTCGAAGCTGCATGCCACGAGACTCGTTCATGTTTGCGAGATACTCGACTGCTCACCGATCGAAATGATCCATTTTGCTGCCCCGCATTTTTTTGGCCAGAACCGGCAAGAAGCTGACGATAAGCTGAAACTGATTTTGCGTGTGCTTGATATGCCGGCTTCGTCGGCATCAGGCCTGTTGAACCTTGTCGAGGGTCTCGCCGGGGCAAATGCCGGAGACGATCCGCGCGATCGATGATGCGATCGCCGCGCCCTATCCCCGATTCCCGGCCGGCGGCAACCTGCTCATGCCGGCCGCAACTGGCCCGGCCCGAAAGCCCGCTATTCGATCAAAGTTTTGAATCGGTCTCGAACCACCGATTCAAAAAATGCATTGGACGGTATTTGGCGAGCGCAGATAATCCAATGCATGAAGCACGCGACCCATCCACTATCCCTGCGCGCATAAACAGTGCCCGCACCATGGCGCGGTACTATGTCATGGCATTGCAACCCACGCTGTTCGGCGACGTGTCCTTGTACGGCAATGGGGCCGCATTGGCACACGTGGGCGTCAGAAAGTGGAATTTTTCGACGATGGCTGCAAGCAGCAGCGGCGCTGTGGCGGCTGGCCGCGCAAAAGTCCAATCGGGGATATTCGGGCAATCCCCGTGAGGTTTCCCCGGCAGGTGCGCCCGATCCGGCGTGCCAGCCGGTGCCGTTTGCCGGAAAGGGATCACAGGTGATCACCACGACCCCCGGCAGGAAATAAGTATGCAGGCGTGGCGCATCGATGCTGCGCGCAATTCCAGATGACCTCATGCCTCGCCTTTGCGCCAAGCGCCCCGGCCTGTTCGGGGGGCGCTGCGCGGTCGGTTGCCGTGCCAGCCATTGAGAACGGAACAGGGAAAACCTTTACCGTCCTTGTCCCCAACAGGTTGGCGCATTGGGCCGCTGAAGCGACGATCGTTGAGCTTGACGCCCCGGATCGTCGGGGACCCTGTTGGCTTGAGCGCCGTGGGTGACCCTTCGCCGACAAAGGGCTCGCGACCCGTCGGATGAGCAGGCTTGCGGTCGAGCTTGATCATCGCCGCCGGAGTTCTCGCCTTGTCCCTTCGCAGGATCGCGGCGCCCCGGGGAGCGCCGCGTCCAACGCCTGGCCGCCTCAGCGCGACCAGATGAGAGCGTATCCCTCGTCATTCTCGACCAGGCTCGCGTAGATCGGACCGGGGAAGCTTGGATCATCAAGCTTGACGGAGTGGTATTCTCGGCTGGTTTCCTTGGCCGTCTTCTTCCAGCCGGCGCCAATCTCGATGGTCCCTGCGAAGGCCCGAAGGTCGGGCGACTTATCGCTCTCCTTCTCGGCCGCGATCAGGCGGGCCTTGATGTTGAGGTTGAGCGTCTTGATAACACCGGCAAACGAACCGTCTTCGTTGCGAGTGAAAGTGCCGATCTGAGCCATGGGTTTTCTCCTTGCTGTATCAGGTCGCGACCATCGCGGCCTTGATGGCGGTCGCAGGGCACCGCGCGACCGGCCCGCACCCGTAGGGCTGGAACGCGGGTGGAAGGCAGCGCAGGGCCGAGCTTCTTGGCGCGCGAGGAAGCCGCGCGCAGCACGGCGGGGAAGAAGGTCGGCATGGGCTGTTGCGGGATCGAAGTCGGGCTGCGCAGCAGCTGGACGCGGTGTGAGATACGCCACCAAGAAAGGCCGTAGTGGGCGCTCCTCTGGTAACTGCGTGGAGCAGAGGACCCTCGGCGAGGCCAAAGCCGCCGCTGGCGATGCGATGTCCTATGTCCAGGCGCGATCGTGAGGCCCCGGCAAGTGTCGCGGTGATAAATGCGGGTCTCTCGGAGGGGCCGCGAAGGGATGGCTCAGTCCGGTGGCATTGAGGGCGCGGGCTGAAGATCGTGCAGGAAGGCGGCGGCTCGCTGTGCATGACCGGCAGCGGAAAAGATCGCCCGCTTGTCGTTGGCAAGGACCTGAAGCCAGGAGGCGAGGTAGCTCGCGTGATCCGGCCGCGGCTCGAGTTCCGGCGCGATGCCCAGATCCGCGCACAGGAAGCAGCTGCCAAGTTCGGCAATGAGCTCTTCCCGCGCCCGCTCGCTGCGATCCTTGACATATCGGCTGAGGTCGCGGTTCACCCGTTGCGGCGCCGATGTCCAATGTGTGGCCTCGTGGCTGAGCGTGGCGACATAGGCCGCCGCATCGCGGAAGGCTTGGAGCGGCGGCATCTGGATATGGTCGGTCGCAGGCGAAAAGTAAGCGCGATCGCCGCCGTGTCGGATGACCGCACCGGTGTTGGCAAAGAAGCGGTCGGCGTGAACGATACGCTCGACCGGCTCACGAACCGGCTCAACCCGCTCATAAAGGTGGTCGGACAGACCCTCGATCTGGCCGGCGTTGAAGACGCTGTAGGCTTTGAGAAACGGGATCTCGCGGTCGAACTCCTCGCCCGAGGCGTCGATTTGCGTCTTGGTGAGGCGGCCTGCGAAGACCACCAGGGTGCCCGACTCTCCCTTGCGCACCGCCCCGCCGAGCTCGAGCGCCTGCTTGAAGGTCATCCACATCGGGCTGGAGAAGCCCCGCGCAATTGCCTCTGACCACAGCAACAACACGTTCATGCCGTTGTAGGGCATGCCGTTATGCCGTACCGGTCGGGTCACCCGACCGACGGCGGTGGCGCAGTGCCATGGCTGCATCCAGGGGCGGACGCCCCTCTCGAGATCGGCGACAATCCGATCGGTGATCCGCGCATAGATGTCGACGCGCGGCCCTCTTCCTTCTTTTCTGCTCATCTCTCTGAACCTCTGGTTTTGGAGGCCGCGCCGATCGCGGCCCCGTCACGGTCCGCCGGTGGCGAAGGAAGACGGGCAGCGCACCCGCAGGGCCATAGCGCCAGCGAAGGACGGCGCAGCCGTTGCGCTGACTGTCTTGCTGCGCCAGGACCGCGGGGAAAGACGGGGCGCGAAAGAGGCGGCGCTGGGCGCCGCCTCGATACGTCTCGCAAGAAGGGTCGGCTCAGCGAATCGCACGGCCGCCCCGGTAGGGATCGTATTCGCAGAGGATTTCGACCTCTGCGTCATCGAGCTCGTCGGCGGGCAGGATGCCGAATTCGGCGTCGACCTGGAAGAGAACGACTGGGGCCATGAGGGTGCGGGCGAGGTGCCAGGCGGCCTTCTGGGCAAGAGTGAGATCGTGCGACATCTGAGGGCTCCATCTTGGAGCGGGCCAATCCCCGCTCAATGGCTGCGTCGGGGTGCGGCGGCGGGCGCGATCATCGCGAAGGCGACAGCCGAGCGGCCGCAGCTTGCTAGCGGACCCCTTGCGGGTTGATCGTGGAAGACCGCGCCGCACCAGGAAAGCCATCACGAAAGAGCGGGATTGGATTGCTCAAGTCCGGGCCGGCAGTGCTCGGTCGCATCCGATGTCACTGGCCTGAAGGCGGCTCCATGGATCGGCAGCGTGACCGCGGCGGCCATTCTGTCGGACATTTGGCGCGGCCGGGAGACCTGCCGGACCCAAGCTGAGCAGCGTTGGGATTGCGGCGGCAACGTGATCTCTCAACGGCTGTGTAGTGCCTGACCCATCTTTATCGATCCTTGAGGCAAATCCGCATGCGCCACCAACACTCGAGCCAACGGGTCGCCCTAGGACCATCCGTTGAGTTGGCGGGTCCCGGGTTCAGTAGACCTCCCCCGCCGAGGCAGGCGGGAGAAGTTGGGGCGCGGCAAGCGACGAGCGGGGCAGAGCCCCGCCCTGAAGGCGCCTACCCGAGAGCTGCCATCTGCAGCTCGGCCGCCTTGCGGTCGACTGTGGGGCCAGAGTTCTCGACCGACCGCTCGAAAGGCTTCCAGACCTCGCCAACAACGTGCTCGTAGGCGATGATGGCCCCCTCGGCGGCCATGCGCAAAGCGTGGGCCTGGAGTGCCATGTCCGCAGCGAACTCCCGCTGGCGCTGGGCGGCGCTGTCGAAACCAACGGGACCACCGACATCTTCGTCCCGATCGTCACAGGCGGACTTGGCTGTTGCGTCGCGAGCTTGGGAGACCGCCCGGCTGTAGAACTGGCCGGAGCCGTAGGCGGACCCGACGAAGGCCCCG
Organism: Mesorhizobium sp. BR-1-1-10; assembly: GCF_020165595.1. NCBI lineage: Bacteria > Pseudomonadati > Pseudomonadota > Alphaproteobacteria > Hyphomicrobiales > Phyllobacteriaceae > Mesorhizobium > Mesorhizobium sp. BR-1-1-10. The sequence goes on from NZ_JAIUIL010000001.1 coordinate 307,338, forward strand.
ACGACGCGCTGCAGGTGGATCTGCATGGCGCGCTCGCCAAGCCCCTCGTCCAGCGCTGCTGCGGTGTCGACGATCAGCTTTTCGTGCAGGTCGCGGATGCCGTCGCTGTCGAGGACAGGCAGGCCGAAGCTCTCGGAAACGAGAGAGCACTGCGCGGCATCGGGGCAGGCGAACCGCACCATCTGCAAGGTGGTTGCCTTGCGCAGCGGCACCACGCGAGCGGTAGAGCGAGGATTGGCAGCTTTCTTGATCATGACACGTCCTTTCTTCGGTTTCCGAAGCGCAGACCGGCTCCGTGCCGGCCCGCCCTCGGGCGCGGACCCACAGAACCGGCCGAGCGACGTTCGCTTCAAGGTCCGGGGGGACCGAGGCGAGCAGGGCAGGTTTGCGGCCAAGCAGGGCTCCTTCCCAGCCCTCGCGCGGGACGCGGGGCTGCTATGCCGAGACTGGATCGGCCCGGCCGCGGGGCGGCGCGGAACGCGGCCTTGAAGTGAACGACCGCCGGTTCAGGACCGCCTCAAGCCCGGGGAGGACCGGCACGGGCCTGGTTATCGAAACGGAAAGGGAAGGACAGGCGCGCAAGACCATTTGCCAGACCAGCGGACTGGACCTGTCCCATCGTTGACGCGGTCACCCTTACCAAGACGGTGCCGGTGTGCTTGACGGATGCGGTATCGCTGGCAGCGAGCACGGGCTCGCGCTAAGAACAGCATCGCCCCACCTGCTCGCAGATATCGCCGCCTCGCCCTGCAGGTCGACAACTCTTGGCGATTGCTTGTCCGCCGCGCAGCTAGCCGCGGCAACGCGTCAAGCTCCGGCTGCCGCTCCGCCAGGAAGGGTGTGAACGGGGCGCGCAACGCCGCCTCGACGGCGGGCCTAATCCGACGAGACGCTGTGGTCACACAATCGGATAGCCAAGCTCCAAAGCCATGCTTGGCGGCTGCGCGACGCGGGGCCGATATGAACGAGTTCGACATAGTCGCCGGGCCGGTCGAAGACCCGCATCGATCTCGGGGCGCTCGATGGCGGTGGAGCGCAGAGCTGGGCCTGGCGAACAGTGCGGCGGACCCGGATCGCGACGACTCCGCGGCTCATGGCCGGCTTCATGCAGGCACATCCCCTATGGCTCACCATCTTCTTCGGCCCTTCCGGACAGCTTCCTGCGGCTGCCACCGCGACCGGAGGGGTCAAGACCGCTCCTCCCCTCCTTTTGCGCCTTCATGTCAGGTCGGCATTCCAGTCGTCTAATTCCGGGCGCAGCCGCTCGGCGCTGCATCCGACCGCCTCGGCGAGCGCTAGAACCCTGCCGGCATAGACCTCGCCCTGGGCATTGTTGTCGGTGGCGGCGACGAGTTTGACACCTGCCCTAACAGCAAGCGCGTGGATCGCTGCGTGCGTGCCCGGCGACCAGCCACCGGCCGTGCTGAGGTACAGGGTGTCGGGACGAAGCTGTTCCAGCGCAGCGAGACTTAGGGCGTCGATAGCCGCCTCGGTGACGCAGAGGCGGGACGCCTCCGGGCGGCCGAAGCGGAACAGTACCTTGGCCCCGGCGGTGGCAAAGCCGCGCCAGTGCGGTCCCCGTTCTTCCCAGCCGGTGACGGAGCCGTCTGCATCAGTGTGCGCCGCCCACATGCTGCCATGCGGCCCCTCGCGCAGGAGACCGGCGATGATCGCGCCGCGCAGAATCGGCTCGGGGAGATGGCGACGGTCTCGCAGGTAGCGCCAAGTCGCCGATCCGAGCCATGGCTTGCGCCGGGCCTGCCAGCGATCCGCTATCGACGGTTCGGGCTGCCGCTGACGGAAGCTGCGCTGCCACACCGGTGTGGTAGCCGCGACACCAACGAGGTCCGCGACTTCGTTGATCGCCTTGACGAAGGGGATGCCCTCGAGATGCTCAAGCAGGCCGAAGACATCTCCCTTGGCATCCGAGAGCGGGTCGAACCAGCCCTTGCCCTCGTGGATCACAATGATTATCGATGCGTCGCGGCGATATTTCATCGCCTTGCGCGTGCTTTCCTTGAGATCGAGGGCGAAGCCCGCGTGTTCAAGCACGGCGGCGCAGGGCACCTTGTCCTTCAGCTCTTCAAGCTTTACTTTTTCCATCTTCGCTCGCGCACCTTGTCGCGCTCCCTGTTTCGAGTCCGCCCAATATTCTCTGGACAGGGACCGGAGGCCGCGAAGAGCAAGGCAGGCAAGGGCGCGGGCGTGATGCGCATTTGTGCCGGGTTTGCGAGGCAGACGAGACCGCGGCGCCGCTTCCCTTGCCGGGCGCAGCACGCAAGCGGCAGCGATGACCAATGATTTCGGCAGCACTCCTGGTCAGCAACCGCTGCACACTGACTGGCGATGTCTGTTTTCGCCGCAGTGCGATCCGTGGCTCCTGAGCGGCCACCTTGGCGTAGCGCGGCAACCCGGCCCTATCCTCGCGCTACCGGGTGCTGGCGCGCAGCGCTACCCTGTAGACGCGCCCCATTAGGGCCGACGCGGCTGCCCGGCATATTCTTGATTCCTAATGGAACAAAGAGCGCCAAGTCAGATTTGAAAAGGTCCGCTGGCTTTGGAGCCGCGGGTGGCTGCCCTCCGCCAGGGCCGGCCGGGGTGCGCCGTCAGGCGCAGGCCACACGACGACAGGATTACACCCATGAAACGTCTCCCCCTTTTTCTGCTCAGTTTCGGCGCCATGATGATCCCCACAACACTGCTGGGTGCGGCACAATGGGAGGGCTTTGGCATCAAGCATCTCGGATTCGTATTCGACGTTCCCCCGGGGTTTGTACTTGCCCAACGCACCGATCAAGGGGCAGCCTTCGAAGGCCGACACAAAGCATTTCTTGCCGTCTGGGGGGCGCAACTCGGCAAGGCAAGCTTTCGCACCGAGATCGAGCATCGCATTGCCGTGAACGAGAACGACGGATGGAAGGTGACCTATAAGCGAGTGACGCCGCAATGGGCCAGCTATTCAGGAGTGAAGGAGGGTCAGATCCTTTATGTCCGGGCTATCGCGATTTGCGGGAACAGAGCTGCATTGTTTACCGTCAACTATGCTCGCACCGAGAAGGTTCCTTATGATCCGCTTATCATTCGCATGGTCAAATCACTGAAGGTCCAGGGCTGCTGAGGGCCGGTTACATTGGCGCGCCAGCCGAATTGGGTTTAGGACACAGGCGGCTCGCTTCTGTGTTGAACCATGCAGAACGTCAGCGACCTGGTTGTTCCGTCGCAATGCGCAGCACTGACGCCTCGGCCGCTGCTCAAGCTCAAGCGGATCGGCTACGCGCTGCCAGCGGGGTCCAGCGAGGTCGATCACCTCGGGCTCGCCAGCGGCCACCGGATGCAAGGGCAGCCGTAGGAGCGTCAGCCCTTGCGGCGCCGCAGGCGCGACGCGGGACCGACTGCAACGACGAGACCGGTTAAAAGGGTAGCCTAAGGAGCGTCAGCAGGGCGCCGCCGCAGGCGGGACGCGGGACAGACTACCCCCGGCGAAGAGTGCCGTTTCGATTGCTGGAACGAACGCTAAGCTGCGCGTTGGTCAGACATCCAGCCGCTGGGTGCAGCTTCTATGGCTCGGCCCGGCTAGGCTCCTAGGCAGAGGCGCGCGCTGAGACGACCCCGAGAAGCTCTTGAAGCTCCCCCTTGGGCAGTGGCCTTGACAGTAGAAAGCCTTGGAGCTGGTCACAGCCGAGCTTGCGCAGGTAATCGCATTGGCTTTCGGTCTCGACCCCTTCGGCAGTGGTGCTAAGTCCCGTCGCACGAGCCAGGGTGATAATCGCCTGAACGATGGCCTCGTCGCCATTGGAGCGGCCAAAGCCCTGCACGAAGCTGCGATCGATCTTGATCCTGTCCACTTCCAGCGTCTGCAGTCTTCCCAAGGAGGAGAATCCGGTGCCGAAATCGTCGAGTGCAAAGCGCACCCCGATGCTGCGCAGAGCCTCGATGTTGTTTCGGCATTCGCTCCGGCGCTCCGACAGAGCGCTTTCGGTAACTTCGATTTCGAGCCGCCGCGGGTCCATGTGCGTCTCCAACAAGATACTGGTCACCCGCATGGCGAAACTGGGATTGTTCAGCTGCAGGGCCGACACATTCACCGCCACGGTCTCGATGGGCCAGTCCGCCGCGTCAAGGCACGCCTGCCTGAGAACCAGTTCGCCAAGCTTTTCAATCAGACCTGTTTCCTCCGATAGCGGTATGAACAAATCCGGTGCAACCCAGCCCCGCTCCGGATCAGACCAGCGGGCCAGCGCTTCGACACCCGTCATCCGGTTTGTGTCAGCGTCGTATAGCGGCTGATAGTGGACCTGGATTCGACCGGTTGCATTCAGCGCGTTGCGCAGGTCCTGTTCCATGCCTTTGCGCATCGCCAGCGTCAGATCCATCTCATGCCCAAAGAAGGCGTAGCTGCTCCGGCCGCCCGCTTTGGCATGGTAGAGCGCCACGTCGGCTTTCCGCACCAACTCGACCGTGTCCACCCCGTCCTTGGGTGCAACCGCTACCCCGACACTTACGCCGACAAAGACTTGCACCCCGGCGACCTCGAAGGGCCGACGGGCAGACTCGATCAAATGCTCGCATAGCGCCTTGACGTCATTCTCGCCGCCAACCGAGCGTCGGATGATGATGAATTCATCGCCACCGAGACGCGCCACGGTGTCGGCTTCAGTCGTGAGCCGTCTTAGCCGGTCCGCGAACTCCCTGAGCAGCTCGTCACCCGCCGGATGGCCAAAACTGTCATTAACCTGCTTGAAGCGGTCGAGGTCGAGGTAAAGAATCGCGAGCTGCTCGTCCGTCGACGGCAGGCGCGCCAGCGCATCTGCCAGACGCTCGTTGAACTGACCGCGATTGGGCAGAGCGGTAAGCAGATCGTTATGAGCGAGGTGGTAGATCCGATCCTCGGTTTCGATCAGCTTTAGTGTCCGCCTGCGAAAGCCGACGAGGGCCATGATGACGCCCGCCAGCACCAGGCCGAACAGAGGGACGAGAACGGGCACGAGTTGAAAGAGGACAAATGCTCCGGGCCGGTATGGCCGCCAAACGAAGAAGCCGATAGGTCCAGATCGGTCGACAACGGGATACGAAGCCTCGCCGGAAGCAAGGTTACTGTCCCAGGAGAATCGGGCGCCATCGAGCAGATAGTCCTGCCGCAAGGCGGTGAGGAAACTGCCGTCGAGATAGCGAACCGCCACATGCAGGAATTCCTGGCCTGGCACCTGCGCGATGTGGCCACTGTCGGAAACCACGGGTTTGATGCTGACGACCGCGGGATGGCCGGCGACAACGGCCAGATCGGAGGCGCCTATGGTGAGCACCTGTTCCGTCACACCTTCGGTATCGCCTCGCTTCAACCTTGCCCTCAAAGTCTGGACCAGGGGCGTGGTGGTCGCGCGTATGGCGCGGTAGCTGCCCGGGTCAGCCGTCGACCCATCGGTGAACGCGTAGACCGGCGCATCATTGGCATCGAGAATATAAGCCTGGTCGTGACCGAAATAGGTGTGCATCCAGCTGCCGAGGTTGGTATCGAGCCATTTCGCATCGCCGCTGCGCAGTGCGTTGACCGCGTCGTCCCAAACCGTGACGCTCTCCTGGTCGTGCGCTACTGCGCTCTCCAGCTTTGACGTGATCAGTCCAACCAGACTTTTCTGCCGCGCCGCGGCAACGCGGTCAGTCTGGATCGTGGACCAAAGCAATAGACCTGCCGCGGCTGCTGCAATGAGCAGTGTCAGCCCAATGACGGGCAAAGCCGTTCGCATCAGGAAGAGACGACGGGTCGGTTCGGCAAAATGTCGCAGCAGTTTCATGAGATCGCTATAAGCGATGAACACTTCTGGACCGTTAAAAGGCCCTGCGCGACAAGGGCCCGCGCGTGCCCTGCCCGGCAGGCTTGTCCGGGGTCGCTGTATCGCCGCGGAGCCGACGCGTCAGGCCGGCGACGCCTAGGATGAAAACCGGCGAGAGCTGGACGATGCGGCGGCAGCCACGGGCAGGCATCTGAGACCACAATGTCAACAGCTTTTCAGATCGACCGATCCGCGTCTCGGTTCGTCGATCGGGACAAGCGCCTGGTGAAACTGCGGGGCTAGGTTAGACGCCCAACCTGTCTCTCAGCGGACGCATCGCCACCGCGGGTATATGCAATTTCGCTAAAATTATCGGAACTGATCGCCGTCCCACGTTTTGACTCCCGATTCCAGGAGTTCGCGTGCGCATGAGCAAGACCGAATACCGGCTGCCGTTCATCGAGTTCCAATCGCCAACGCTGGTCGAGAAAGCTCCTGACGGCGGCAACTGGCTTCACGAGATCAAGTATGACGGATACCGGACCCAACTCATTGTGGAGGGCGGAACAGCGCGAGCCTTCACGCGCCGGGGTTACGATTGGTCACATCGGTATAAGAGAATCGTTGAGGCCGCGGCGAGCTTGCCGGCAAAGTCCGCGATCATTGATGGCGAGGCTGTTGTTCTGGGCGAGACAGGCCTTCCGGACTACCAAGCGTTGGAACGGGAGCTGGGCAATCCGCGTTCGCCGAGGCTCATCTTCTATGCGTTCGACCTGCTTCACCTCAACGGCAGCGATCTTCGGCAGCAACCGCTTTTGGAACGCAAGGCTGCCTTGGAGAAGCTGCTCATGAATTCAGCGGCGACGCTGACCTATGCAGAACATCTCGAGGTGAGCGGCATGGAGATGTTCGCCCACGCCTGCCGCATGGGCTTGGAAGGCATAGTGTCAAAGCGCGCCGATTCCCCCTATCGCTCCGGCGTCCAGACAAGCTGGGTCAAGGTCAAATGCATCAAGAGCGACACCTTTCCTGTGGTGGCTTTCGTCGAGAAGCTTGGCGCTCGGCCGCGCCGGATCGCCTCGCTGTACATCGGCAGGCGCGAAGGCGACCGGCTGCTTTATGCCGGCAAAGCCCAGAGTGGCTTCAGCTTGAGCATCGCGCGACAGGTCCGGGAGCGACTGGACCCGCTGATTGTCGACAACTCGCCATTGTCGGAGCCGATCGACAAGCCGAAGGCCACCTGGGTTAGGCCGGAGGTTCTGGCCGAGGTGCAGTTCAGCAGCGCCACCGACCGTGGCATCTTGCGCGAAGCGGTATTCAAGGGCCTTCGTGAAGATCTCGTCACGATCCCCGCAAAGCCGCCCGCCGCATCGAAGCGGCGGAACAGGGCCGAGGGACACGCAGTGCCCCGTGAGAACGTTCTTCAGCTGCTGCCGGACGCGATCTCGCCTTCCAAGGAAGCCCTTATGCGCTACTGGGGACAGGTTGCCGAGCAGGCGCTGATCCATCTCTGCCACCGACCACTGAAGCTGGTCCGCCACGCGAGCGGGACCACTTTCTATCACAAGGGTCCCTTGCCCGATATTCCGCGCGCCGTGCATCAGCTGCGCGTCCAGAAGCGCGAGGGTGGGGAGGGCGTGCGGGTGTGGGTGGATGATCTCGCCGGTTTGCTCGGGCTGGTCGAGATGGATGCTGTCGAACTTCATCCGTGGAACGCCACCATAGATGACATCGAGCGGGCCGACCGCGTCGTGCTGGACCTCGACCCCGGCGAGGGCGTCGAGTGGGAGCAGGTGATTGAAGCGGCGCTGGCGCTTCGCGATATCCTGGAGGCTTCAGGTCTGAAGAGTTGGCCCAAGGTCACCGGTGGCAAGGGCATCCATTTGATGGCCCCTCTTGAGACAAAGATGACCCACGACAACGCCCGGCAACTCGCCAAATCGCTTGCCCGGTGCCTCGCTGACGCTCATCCCGACCGCTACCTCCTGTCTGCAGCCCCGGCGGCGAGAACGGGACGTATTTTCATCGATTATCTTCGCAACGGGAGAGGCAACACGGCCGTGGGCGCGTTCTCTCCACGAGCACGCCTCGGATTTCCCATCGCACACCCTGTGACATGGGGCCAGGTTGAACGGGGGGTGCGTCCAGACGCCTTCACCATGGATCACCCGTTCAAGGCAGTCGTCAGGAAAGCAGCCTGAGGTGAAGCCAGTGCGGCATGCTGTGGCAGTGCTGTCCGATTTTGCTGCCCTGGCCGCCTCGATTCCGGCGCGGTAAGGAATCGTGCCGCTTCGGTCACGCATGAGGTCGCACGGGTGCCGAGCACTGCCGGAGCGGCCTCTACGCGGCAATTATCATTGACCGGTCCGCACGGCTGCAAGGCTGGTGCAAGCGATGCCCTGCCAGAGCGGTCGGCGATAACCCCCCAAGTGCATTGGCCCGATGGTTCCCGCAGCCGCGCTCGGCTGGAAACGAACAACCATCTTCCTTGTCTGCGGGAGAACTGGATACTAACATTTGTTATGGGGATTATGCGGGAAAAATGGCAACCAAGACTGTGCAGAACTCGATTAACCAATCCCTGCCTGCCTGATACGGATGCCTTCGGAAAAACCCGTCGTCCTCATCCTGGAAGATGAGGCCCTTATCGCTTTGGATCTCGAGTCCGCGCTGAATGACGGTGGCTTCAGCGCGGTTGTGCTGCGTCATGCGCAGAAGGTGAAACTTTTTTGGCGGCAGCCAGACCAGACGCCGCCGTGCTGGATGTCTCGTTGAAGGACGGAGAATGCTCCGCCTTGGCAAAGACGCTCGTTAGCTCGCGGCGTGCCGTTCATTGTCCACACCGGCAGTGACCCCTTGGGCCAGGATGAAGTATTCAGTCGCGGCATTGCGTTCGGCAAGCCATCCAACCCCGATGACATAATCGCGGCCGTGGAAGCTGCCATCGCGGTCAGTTCCAATGACGAGGTCGCGCCCGATGCGCTTGCAGCCAACTTCGGCAAGTCGCCGATTAGGACAGGTTGATTGCGACGTTGCGCAGCAGCGCAACGGATTTTCGCATACCCTCCATAGGGGTCAGCATCATGTCCTCGTGCTCAATTGACAAGACGTCGTCGTAGCCAACCTGCTTGAGCGCGGTACAGAACTGCCGCCACCAGGTCTCACCGTGACCGTATCCGAGTGTGATGTAATTCCAGGCTCGTTCGGCATAGAGGTGTGGTGGGCGCGGGTCCAGTGTGCCGTCCATGGCTGCGACGATGGGCTCGACCCGGATATCCTTGGCGTGGACATAGTAGATGGCCGAGCCGAGCGTGCGAATGCCGGCAATCGGATCCGCCCCCATCCACAGCGGGTGACTGGGATCATAGTTGGCCCCGACCGTCTCTCCGACAGCGTCACGCAGCTTGAACAATGTCTGGACGTTGTACACGGCCTGGTGGCCATGCAGTTCCACGCATAGCTTGTGAATGCCAAGGTTGTTTGAAAAAGCCACGAGGTCGCGCCAGTACGGAATGATGCGCTCCTCCCACTGATAGCGCTGGATCTTGAGGCATTCCGGCGGCCAATCGGTGACGATCCAGTTCGGGTTGGCGTCACCCGGTCCGCCCGGCAGGCCTGACATCATGACGACACGGTCGATCTCCATCAGGCCGGCCAAGCGAATTGTGTCCTGTGTCACTCCATGATGGACCTTCCCCTGCGGGCCTGGGTGCAGCGGATTGCCCGAGCAATTGAGCGCTGCAATCGTCAGCCCGTGATCCCGGATCTTGGCGACGAACTCCTTGCGCGCGGCAGCGCTCGCGAGCATGGCCTGAAGGTCGATGTGGGGCGCCGACGACCAGTTTCCGCACGCGAACTCCAATGTCTGAAGCCCAAGCTCGGCGGAGGCGGCTAACATCTCGTCGAATGAGAGGTCGCCGAGGCTGTCCGTAATCATGCCGATCTTCATCGGAAGCTCCTCATTTTGGTTGATCTAAAACCTGACGGTCTCGAACCTGCCCGACTTGGCGGAGGCAAGCGCTGCCTCGCATAGGATCATCGCTTTGCGGCCGTCGCTTGCCGTGACGTCGGGCCGTCGCCCCGTTTCGACGCAGGTAATGAAATGATCGATCTCGGCCGCGTAGGACTCGGCATAGCGCTCGACGAAGAAGTAATAGGGCTTGTCGTGCGATATCGCCTTCGCGCCTGACATTTCGACCGATGTCGGCACCCTGTTGCCGGCCCGCAGCATCCCGTCGGCGCCATGCACCTCGATGCGCTGGTCGTAGCCGTAGGCGGCCCTGACGCTGTTATTGATGTGACATTGCCGGCCCGACGCCGTGCGCAGCACGAACATCGCGGTATCGTAGTCCCCCAGCTTGGCATATTGCGGCGCGACAAGCGACGACCCGGTCGCGAAGAGCTCGACCGGTTCCTCGCCCAACAGGTTTCGCGCCATGTCGAAGTCGTGAATGGTCATCTCCCGGAAGACCCCCCCTCCTCCCGCCAGCGCTTGCTCGGTTTCCGGCTCCGGATCCCGGCTGGTGATGATGACCTGTTCGACGGCACCGATCTCGCCTTGCGCAAGTCGCGCCTTCAGCGCCCGAAAGCTCGGGTCGAACCGACGGTTGAATCCGATCTGAAAGGGCACAGCTGACTTCTCGACAGCCGCCAGACATTGATCGGTGCGCTGGAGATCGAGATCGATCGGCTTTTCGCAGAAAATCGCCTTGCCCTTGGCGGCCGCGGCCATGGCCAGGTCGGCATGCGTTCTCGTTGCCGAAGCAATGAACACCATGCCGATCGATAGGTCATTCATTACGGTCTGGGTGTCGGCGATTTCGGCCCCTGTCAGGGCCGAAACCTTCGATGCAGCCTCGGGGTTCGGATCGACGATGTAGCGCAGGCGCACGCGCGGGTGGCGCGCGAGGTTGGCCGCATGTACCTGGCCGATAAGGCCCGCTCCGAACAGACAGACATCGATCATCTCTTTGATTTTCCTAAAAGGCAGCATGGTGCCGGGGCGGCCGTTAGCCTGGCCGGGACAGCGACTGATTGACGTGAGCGGCTGCCCAGCCAGGTCGTCATTTCACGGCTCCCATGGTGAGTCCGCGCACCAGATGGCGCTGCACCAGCAGCGCGAAGACGACGATCGGCAACGCGCCGATAACGCCGGCGGCCGACATCGAAGCCCAGTCGGTGTCGATGCGGCCGATCAGCGTGGCGGTGCCGCGTGGCATCGTCATCGCCCGGGGCGTGGCTGTCAGCGCCAGAGCGAAAAGGAATTCGTTGAAGGTGACAAGCACGGCAAAGATAACGGTCGCCGCGAGGCCGGGAGCTGCCAGCGGCAGCGTGATGCGCCAGAACGCACCGAAGCGGGAATCGCCATCGACCATGGCGGCTTCCTCCAGATCGACGGGGATTTCCCGAAAGAAGCTCTCCATCATCCAGACGCAGAAGGTGATGTTGAAGGCGGTGTAGGTGGCGATCAAACCCAACCAGCTGTCGAGCAGGCCGAGCTTGAGCATCAGCAAATAGACAGGGATCAGGATCACGACCGGCGGCACGATGCGCAGCGTCAGCAGGAACAAGCCGACCTTGCGCTCCATCATGAAAGGCAAGCGAAAGCGGGCGATCGCATAGGCGCCCAGGGCGCCACCGACCAAGGCGATCGTCACGGAGAAGAACGTCACCACCAGCGAGTTGGTCAGATAGGCGCCGAACTGCTTTTCCGTGAACAACCTGATATAATTATCCAGCGTCGGAACATGTGGATAGAGCGTGCCTTCCTGGGTGATTTCGCGATTGGACTTAAGCGATGTCGAGACAAGCCAGTAGACGGGCAGGAGCACGATGGCCAATACGGCGCTCATGAACCCGATCCGCGCCAGACGATTGTTCATGATGCATCGACCCTGCGCAGAAGCCGCACGGCGCTCAAGGCCAGCGCAAGCACGACCAGCCCGATCGTGACGAACAGCGCGGCCGCATAGCCCGTCTGCTGGAATTTGAAGGCGGTGTCGTAGCCATAGATCGAGACGAGCCGCGTCGCCTCGCCCGGTCCGCCCCGGGTGAGCACGAACACCTGGTCGAACGTGCCGAAGGCGTCGATCGTTCGCAGCACGATGGCGATCGCCAGCACGGGCCGCATCATAGGAAAGGTAAGATCGGCAAACACCCGCCAGATGCCGGCGCCGTCGACGCGAGCGGCCTCGAAGGGTTCATGCGGCAGCGACTGCAGGCCGGCCAAAAGGATCAGGAACATCAGTGGCGTCCATTCCCAGACATCGAGCACGACAAGGCCGAGGAAGGCCTTGACGGGGTTTCCGAGAATTTGCACCTGGCCGCCGCCCATCCACTCGGAGACTGCCGTCAGCATGCCCGCGTCGCTGGCATAGATCAGCCGGAAGACGATGGCGACCACGACCGGCGTTATCACCATTGGGATGATCAAGATGGTTCTCAGCAGGCGGATGCCGCGAAATTCGCGCAGGCAAAACAGCGCCAGGGCAAAGCCCAGAATTGCCTCGAAGGTGACCGACAGGGCGACGAATTTAACCGTCACCAACAGCGAATTCAAAAACTGGGGATCGCTCCACAGTTTGATGTAGTTCCCCATGCCGACATCGGCGACTACCGAGCCATAACGATAGGCCTTGGTGCTGGCGCGCAGGCCGTCCCACAAGGGATAGACGAGCACGCCGAGCACGATCAGCAGGCCTGGCGCCAGCATGAGATAAGGGAGGGCGAGGTCGAGCCCCGCCCCCTGCAGACGGTATTTGCGATTCTGCGTCCCGCCGTTTGGCATCAGTAATAGCCGACCGAAGACAGGTAATCCTTGACCTGCTTGGCGGCGGTGTCCAATGCGGCCCCACCACCCGAGCCAGCCTGGAGCGCCTTGTTGAGCTCGATGCCGAGCAGTTCCTCAACCTTGGCCCAATCTGGCGTGCGCGGCCTCGGCAGCGCGCCAGCGTCGAGCTGCTGCAAGGCGACGGGGATCAGCCGGTTGCCGGGCTTGGCGACGCCGAAGGCGCTCCGTTTGACCGGGATGGAGCCTGCTTCCGACAGCTTGGCCTGGACGCCGGCGCTGACATACCATTTCAGGAACTCGACCGAGTTGGCCTTGTTGGGCGCCGATTTCGGAATGCCGGCAATGAAGATACCCATCTGGGCAATCGCCGCAGTCTGCTTCGGCACGACTCCGAAGTCGAGCTTGCCAGCCACCTTTGTCTGCGTCGGATCGTCGGCCTTCAGCGCATTGCCGGAATATTGGATGATAGCACCTGCTTCGCCGCCGAGGATCGCCGCGCCTTCCTGGTCCGAGTCGAACTCGACGACGCCGCTCGGCGCGTTTTGCTTCATGGTGCCGACGAAGAATTCGGCCGAGGCTTTGCCTTCGGCGGAATTGAAGACCGGGTTCCATTTGTCGTCGAAGAAGGAACCACCGAACGACAGGAAGACCGGGTACCAACTGGTCACGATCGGATTACCGGAAACGCCACGGAAGACGACCGGATATTTGATTTTGCCCGCCGCCACGCCTTCCTTGCCCTTTGCGATCACCTCGTCCCAGGTTTTCGGCGCGCCGCCTGTGTAGACATCGTTGCGGTAAGTCAGCGTCTGCAGATCACCGACGAACGGCACGCAGATGAGCGCCGGCGCGGCGGTTTCAAAACCCTTCACGCGCGGGCCTTTCTGAGGCGGCCAGTAGCCCATGTCGATCATCGAGCCGATCCAGTCCTTGTCGCCGCCATCGATGCCGGCCGCTCCAAGATCCTCGAGCACATTGGCGGCGCCGAACTGCGGCACCCATGGATCATCGAGAAGATAGAGGTCGTACTGGCCGGCGCTGTTCTTGGCGTCGGCGAACCACTTCTCCAGCGTTACGCCATATTCATCCTCGAGAAATTCAATGTCGAAGCCGGCATCCTTGGCCAGTGGGATGATCTTCTGTTTGAACGGCGTCAGGCCGCCATCGGCGAAGGCCCCAATGATCACCTTCTTCCCGGCGGCGCTCGCCGGGACAGGCAGGCCCAGTGCGGTAAGGGCCGTCGTGGCAAGTGCAAGGCCAATTCCCCCCTTGAGCACGGTACGGCGAGTAAGTCTGCTAATGCTGGACTGCGTCATTTCACTCTCCATCACTGTTGACCCTGTGGACGGCCGTCAGGCCGGCGGAATTGAAGAAGCATGCATTCGACACATCGAAAGTGAGCCCGATGTTGGCGCCCACCGCCCCCCGGAAGTCGCGGCCGGCACGAACCGAGACATTGCCGCTGGCGATGCGGACATTGACCAAGGTCTCGTTGCCCATCGGTTCGACGACATAGATCTCGCCGGGCAACGTGGCCCGCGTGCCGGGTGCTGCAACACTCATGTCTTCGGGCCGCAGCCCGATCTCGACCGCGCGGGCAGCGCGGCATGTCGCCAGCCGGGGCGCCTGTATCGGAACCATTGCTCCGCCGACTGCGATGCATTGTTCAGCAAGCGCGACCGGCAGAATGTTCATCGGCGGGTTGCCGACGAAGGTGGCAACGAAACGGTTGGCCGGGCGGTCGTAGATATCGGCCGGCGGCGCCATCTGCTGCAGTTCACCGGCGTGCATGACCGCGACGAGGTCGGCCATGGTCAAGGCCTCGACCTGATCGTGCGTGACGTAGAGGGTTGTTGCGCCAAGCCGCTGGCAAAGCCGCTTGATCTCGCCGCGCATGGTCAGGCGCAGGCGTGCGTCAAGGTTCGACAGCGGCTCGTCCATCAGGAAAGCGGCCGGATCGCGAACAATGGCGCGCGCAAGCGCCACGCGCTGCCTCTGCCCGCCCGAAAGCTGGCGCGGCCGGCGATCGAGCAGGTGGCCGATCTCGAGGACCGTGGCGACTTCGTCGACCTTGGCGCGGCGCGAGGCATCCGGCATGCCGCGAATCCATAGAGGATAGCCGATGTTCTCAGCGACGGTCATCTGCGGATAGAGCGCATAGCTCTGGAAGACCATGGCGATGTCGCGGTCGCGCGGCTGCAGCCGGGTCACGTCACGCTCACCGATGAAGAGCTTGCCGGCGCTCGGCATGTCGAGACCGGCAAGGATGCGCAACGCCGTCGTCTTGCCGCAACCCGAAGGACCGAGCAGGGCCAGGAACATGTGGTCGGGGACTGCGAGGTCAAGCGAGCGCAAGACGTTCAGCGCGCCGTAGTTCTTGACCACACTTTGGTACAGGACAGAACTCATTGCCGCTACCCAGCGCGCCCTAAGCGTATCAGTTCTCCCGTTCCTTGACCTCGAAACCGGCTCTGAGGGCCAGGTCGTGCAGGTTGCGATAGCCCATCGTCGCATAGGTAAGGGGATGGGCCTTACTCGGATCCTGTTCGGCCTCGACCACCAGCCAGCCGGTATAGCCATTGTCAGCCAGCACCCCTAAAAGCGTCGGATAGTCGATGGACCCATCGCCGGGCACAGTGAAGATGCCTTCCATCACCGCGCCCATGAAACTCATATCCAGGGCGCGAGCGCGCTTCAGCACATCGGGCCGCACATCCTTGCAATGCACGTGAACGACGCGACCGATGTGGCGCCGCAGCAACGTCTCGGGATCGCCGCCGGAAAACAGGCAATGGCCGGTGTCATAGAGGAGGCCAACGGCTTGCCCTGAACCGGCCATCAGCCTGCCGATCTCGTGATCCGTCTCGACGATTGTCCCCATGTGGTGGTGAAAGGCCATGCCAACGCCAAAATCGGCGAACCGTTCAGCCAGTCGCGTTATCTTCTTGCCGTAGGATCTCCACTCGTCGTCGGCGAGCTTGGGACGCTGCGAGATCGGATCGTGAATGGCGCCATGGCGGCCACGCGAGGTATCGGCGTAGACGACGTGCTTGGCGCCGAGGTCGCGCAGCAGCGTCAGATGCGGCAGGATGGCGTCGAATTCCTCCTCGACCTCCTTTTCGCAGATCCGGCCATCGTACCAGCCGGAGACCAGTCTAAGACCATGGGTCGCGAGAGCCACGGCGAGGTCCTTGCTGGCACGCGGGAACTTGCCGCCGAGTTCCGTTCCCGCGTAGCCGGCTTCGGCCGTTTCGGAAAGGCAGACCTCGAGTGGGGTATCCCCGCCCAGCTCGGGCACGTCGTCATTGCTCCAGGTAATCGGATTTATGCCTATGCAGACAGCCATCATCGTTCCTCATCGGACAGGCCGGGCCATTTGCTGGCGGTGCCTCATCAAAACCAACCAGGTCGGTGAAGGCGTCGGCTCGTGGTGTCTGGGCCCGTTGTTCCCTCTTCCTTTCATTTAAGCGCCGATCTGTCTCCATCGCGAGAGCCAGTTCGGTGAGAAGTGAGGGTGCCAGTTTCACTTCGCGCGGCGCTCGTCTAAGCTCGATCCGCTCTCATCCCGCGAGGCTTTTCCAATGCAGCTATCGAGGCGTAAGCGCCAAGGCTTTCCGATGGACGCGCTGATGATCAATCGGACTGTGTATGAACCGATTCATCGCCAGCTCTACCGGCAGATTGCCGCGATGATCCGTGAGCGTCGTCTGGCACCGGGATCGGAATTGCCGTCGACGCGCGCGCTGGCTGAGGATCTGGGCCTCGCCCGCAATACTATCTTGGCTGCGTATGACCAACTGGCGACGGAAGGTTATCTTACGAACCGGCAGGGCGCGCGACCGGTGGTCATCAACCTGCCCGTGAACTCGACCGATCAAGGTGGCAAACCCACTGCCGTGGCGATCCGCCGCCCGCTTTCGAGGCGCGGCGAGAGCCTGATGCAGCAACCCTTCCATCATGGAGCGCCAGGGCGCTTCGCCTTTCATCCGGGCATGCCGGACCCACAAAACTTCCCGTTTGGCGTCTGGGGCAGGCTGCTCGCACGCCGGGCAACGTTTGGCGCCGACATGTTGTTCGGCACCTATCATGTGACCGGCCTGCCGGCGCTCAAGGAGGCAATTGCCGGCTACCTGACCTCGGCCAGAGGGGTGCGATGTTCTCCCGAACAGATCGTCGTAACGACGGGGGCGCAGGCGGCGTTCGATCTGCTGGCGCGTCTGCTGCTCGATCCGGGCGACACAGTCTGGCTGGAGGAACCGGGCTACTACGCGGCCAAGGCAACCTTCACCGTCGCTGGCGCCAACATTGTGCCGCTTGTTGTCGACCGCGATGGATGGCAAATGAGCCAGCCCGAGATTTCACCGCGCCTGATCTATGTGACGCCCGCCTGCCAGCACCCCTTGGGAATCACGATGCGCATGGACCAGCGGCTGCGGCTGTTCGAAATCGCCGAGCGCAACAATTCCTGGATCATTGAAGATGATTTCGACGGTGAGTACAGATTTCAAGGAAGGCCGGTGCCCGCCATACAGAGCATGGATTGCGCGGACCGGGTCATCTATGTCGGTACGTTTGCCAAGTTGCTGTTTCCGGCGCTCAGGCTGGGGTTCATGGTCCTGCCCGCCGCCTTGTGCGAGGGCATTCCGCATGCGCTGAGCACCACTGGGCAGTTCGCGCCCCTCCTGCTGCAGGCAGCACTGGCCGATTTCATCGATGAAGGCCACATGACCCGCCATCTGAAGCGCATGCGGCGCATCTACGCCGAGCGCCGCAAGCTTTTCTACGAATTGTGCCAGACCGAACTGGCCGATCACATGACCCTTTCGGCGGCGGAAGCCGGAATCCAGGTCGTTGCTTCGCTTCACGGAAGTTGCGACGATCGGGCGGTCGTGCAATGCGCCGACAAACTCGGTGTCAACGCATCGCCGCTTTCGAAATATTACTGGTCATCCTCCGGGAATGGCCTCGTGCTTGGCTATGCCGCCTGCAACAAGGCCGACAGCGAAGCGGGAATCCGACGTCTGCGCCAGGCCATCGAGCAGGTACGGACTTTGTCATAACCCGTCGGCCTGCCAGGAAGCGGGATCCGGCATCACCTCGAAATCCTTCGCCATGGCTTGCCGAACACCTGGCTGCTGACCTCACCTGGCGGGGACGGGCGCTGAACGGTCTCGGGCCGGCGTCCGACGTCGGAGTTGTCCCGATTCAGTTCGATCTGGCCCCTTGCGCAAATCGTAACATCGCATTGGCCCAGGACCTGATTGGCTCACAATGGCCAAGCAAATCCCCACCAGATATCCAGTCAACCGCCTCGCATGTGCCCCTCCTGTATAGGCATAGCGGTGTCTCTGTTCATCCGCCACAGATGCGTGGCGCATTAACATACCATCGAGCGAGCCTACCGCGCCTTCTCAATAATTGCCGTTGTAGTACCGGTCATCGCACGGCGCGGTGTAAATTCGGCCGTAGCGGTCCTGGTACCGGCAGAGCTGATCCTCACGACGCTGCGGGGTGGTGGCGGAGCCGACCACTGCTCCTAGCAACGCGCCGCCGGCCGCGCCGATCACGGTGCTCTTCGTGTTGCCGCCAATAGCCTGGCCGACCAGGGCGCCGCCGGCGCCGCCGAGCAGAGCGCCCGTAGTTGCCCGCTGCTGGCCTTCCGTCTGCGTTTCGCAGCCTGCCAGAGCTGCCGTCATCAGGACAGCCAAAACCGCTTTGTTGAGTCTCATCTGAGGAACCTCCTTGAGGCCGCGAGGGCCGATCGCGCCAAGTGCTGCGGCATTGCGGCGGAACGGCGGCGGGCTGTCTCACGAAGTGAGACATGGTTTCTCGCTGGTTGAACGTTGATCTAAAACGGGCCCTAATCAGCCAGATTGTTAGGCACGACGTTCCCGTGGCGGCGCTGATAGTTTCCCTGATTGGCGCCGGTCCGGCCATTTTCCCAGCAGCGGCGTTGCATCGCTCTCAATCACCGACGTGCCAATTATTGGGATGAGCGACGGCTCTTCAGCCTTTTTCCTATCTCCAGTTTTCAGCGCTGCGATTTCTTCATCGCGCCTCGTGATGCGGCTTTCCAAGTTCGCGATGCGCTCGGTCAGAAAGTAGCGGCCGGCGACGAATCCTCCGCTCCCGAACAGCACTGAAAAGGTGGCAAACGCTATGGCGTTGCCGATGACCAATGCGGCATTCGTTTGGAAGAAGGCGATCAGGTCGTGCATGTTGAACATCCTGTGGGGTTCCGGAGGGTGGAGTTCCGGTCCGAACGACCACGTCTTTCGAACTAGCCTCGCCGCCGCCGTTTTTGGCGCCCGGCACAAGCCTCTCCTGCTCATCTGCTTCCAGCAATAAGGAATATATTCCTGTCTCGTCAAGGCCCATCCTGACTTTTTGTTCCTATTTCGTTCACTGCTGGCCCAATTGCGACAGGAAGGCGAACGATGAGGCTTCAGCTGGAGATCGAAGGAGGTTCCTCAACAGTGGAGCCGCGCGCCATCGAGGCCGCTAAGCTATGTTTGCGGCGGCGCGCATCTCCTCCGAGCAATGGGATGTCCGCGGTTCAAAACTGGGGCGATGCGTGCTGTCACGACGATCAAGCTCCCGTGCAGGACGAGGATATGGATGATGCCAAAAAGGCGGCGATCGAGTTGTTGGATTGATGTCCGACTGCGATCCGCCTTCTCAGAAAGAGCCGAAACTCATCGTTGTCGTGGCATTCGACCGCGGACTGGATGAGAACTGTTCACGGTTACGGCCCGACTGATCAGCGAAGCGAGGAGCGGGTGATTAGGATCGCCAAGGCGCTCGCCTCGAAGCATGTCGGCGTGATTGCCTGAAGCCGAGATGCGGACCCTGCATTGGGCGACTACGGCCACAACCCTCTTCGTCATCGCCGATGTCAGACATGGAATAAGCGCCAGTCACGAGCTTTTGCGCCGCACAGCCCACGGAGAGAGGCCGGCCGAACAAGACGGCGATTGAAATTGTCGCCTTCCGGGCGGAGTTGGCCACCGGCTCGCCTTTTGATCCGGACGCGCTCTTCCGCACGGCAGGAACCCGTCCCATGAAAATGTCGCTCGGGGCGCGTATGACTGGAGCCGGACGAATGTCTGTCGTGTGCCGCGGCAGACCCGGTTCCGTAGGTGGCCTGCGAGGTTCTACGGCAACAGAGCAGATCGGCTACGCACGTTACGCAGCATCCCTACCCGATTTTCGGCCCTTGGATTTGGTGCCGCCCTTAATGCCTTCCTTGGCAAGGCTCTTGCGAAGCACCGAGGCCAAGTCGATGACGTTTTCTTTTGGCGCCGGCGCCGGCTCGGGCGGTGCTTTGCCCTTGCGCTTGGCGTCGATCATGGCAATCAACGCATCCTCGTATGTATCTTCGAACTTTGACGGATCGAACTTGGTGACTTTCTTGTCGATCAGCAGCCCGGCTATCTCAAGAAGGTCTTCATCGTATTTGGGGCTTTCCAGGCCATTGAACACCGTCTTTTCCGACGTCATCTCGTTGTGAGTGCGCAGCTCGGTCAGCAGCATCCCCTTCTGGAAGGGTTGGATCAGCACCTCGCGCCCGCGCTGGTAGAGCACCACGCAAGAGCGCGCGGCCACGCGCTTGTTCGCCATCGCGTCACGAAGAACCGAAAAGGCTTCGAGCGAGGCGCCGTCCGCCGGGATCAGATAATAGGGCTTTTCCAGATATCGAGTGTCAACCTCCTCAATTGCGACAAATGAATCCACCTCAAGTGTGTGGGCCGATGTCAGCTTGAGTTTCTTGATCTCATCCGGCTCGACCTTGATGAAATGGTCCTTGTCCACCTCGTATCCCTTAACCTGGTCCTCGCCCTCGACGATATCGCCGGTTTCTTCGTCGACATACGCGCTTTTGACGGGCAGCCCATCTTTCCGGTTCAGTATCTTGAAATGGATCTTGGAGGCCTCGCTGGTTGCACCGACGATCTTCACGCCGCACGAAACCGACCCGACCTTCAGAAAGCCTTTCCAAACCGCGCGGGGTGCCGCCATGACATCGCTCCTTGTCTGCCGTCAGTAAGAACACACGAAGCCGCCACCCGTTCCGTCGGCGCACCCGGGCTCCGCTACTCGGTTGCCGCCATCGGGCTGGTTTGAGGACAGCGGTGACACCCCGGGGAATGCTGTGGAGCGGTAGCCGACCTCGTTCGCGCATGCGCGGTCACCACCGGCGTCTGCCGGTGACGGGCGCACCGTGCTGCCTCATTTGACTCAGTTCGAGCCAAAGCGTAAGCCGGCTTTCCCGCCCACGTCCAGAGCGCATCTACTAACCTTAAGGTTTGAAAAATGGACGACAAATACGCCAATGCGCGTGAGCATTTTTTCGCGGCAGTTCGCACGCTAGCCGCCTCTTCCGATCCCATCCAAACACGATTGATCGACGCAAACCTGAATGTTTTGCATGTCACGCTCGATGAATTCGCGGGCGACCGCGCGCTCAAGTTCAAGTTCGCCAGGATTTTGGACCTTCTTGCCGCCGACCAGGACGACATTGAAACGGTCGCCATCGAGACGACCGCCCATATGACGGACTTTGAAGCCGTCAAGGTGGCGGACCTGATCTGCGATTTCTACTATGAACTGACATAGGCACCGACACCGAGTACCCCGGTGCGCTCGAGGTGCGGCAAGCCCAGGCCCCGCGGCTCGTCGGCTGGAACCGACCCGCTATGTTCCCAGTCGTGTCTCTTGCAGCTTGCGAACAGCCGCCGCCTACACAGATCCGCTTCCAACCCTCTCAACGGCGGTGGCGGGAGACGTGAATTATAGCCGAAACGAATTCCTCCTGCTTGCGTTCTTGCCTCTCCGGTCGGCGGCCAGGTGGCAAAATGGCAGGGTCAGAAGTTCAGTGCCGGCAATGCTGCCCTCACGGCGTTCACCAAAGCCAGTGCAACGGCTCCACGATGATGTACCCACAGTATTGCGGAAGTGGCTTCAGGGCGTGGTCCCTATCCGAAGAGATCGGTAGATCGCGGTGAGCGAGTGCCAAGTCGTGTGCGGCCCGATTTTTCGTAGGCGCTAACATTGGTGATTCCGCTGGAGCAGCTTTCCGTGCTTGTCGCAAACAGAAAGAGGCCGCCGTAGCGGAGCCTCAAAATGATGGACCACATAAGCCGGGTCGGAGGAAGTTTCGAGGCCGCAATGATCTTGATCATGGCCGTAGCAGCGATCGGTATCGTTTTGGTCGTCACCACCGAAATTTTGTGAGTTCTCAGAGCTCACGGCGCTGGGCAGCGTTCGCTGATAACCCGCTCGTCGAATTGCGTTCCCAAACTGGTGGCTCGCAGACCTGATCTTGTCAGCGCCGAACTGGCAAAATGTCGAAACCTGGCAGCTACGCCTCGCCGTATCACTCCCGCGGACGCGCCGGCGTGATCGCCCTCCATGGGATTCTCCGGCGCCATTGAACCGCACTGGGCTAACGCCAGGAACAATCAACCGACCTTCTTGTTTGACGGCCATCGCGGTTAACCATCTGGCGCTGCCGCGGAACAAATCCATAGGTGGTCGAGGCCTGGAGACGGTCACCGAGCGGGGCGAAACTTCTGATCACTCGGGTTTCGTATTCGGTAGCGGGAAACAAGATGCTGGACAAGACCTGGCGAATTACGAAATCGAGTGTGGCCGGCTTTATCGGTGACAGCTCTTTCAGTCATGGCGCCGCAATGGCGTTTTTCGCGGTGACCTCTCTGGGTCCAATTCTGTTGTTGGTCGTGGCCGTAGCAGGCCTGGTATTTGGACAGAGCGCGGCGCGCAATGCCGTCGCGGGACAATTGACGGGCCTGATGGGCCCTAAAAGCGCCGATGTGATACAAAGCGCACTGCAAAGTGCATCCAACCCATCGTCTGGTGCCATCGCTACCATTGTAGGCCTGGTGACGTTGTTGTTGACAGCATCGGGCGTGTTCGGTGAGATGCAGACGGCCTTGAATGAGATCTGGAAAGCCAAACCCCAGGGAGGCTCGGTCTCTCGCTTGCTCCGTGCGCGCACGGCCAGCTTGGGACTGGTGATCGCCCTCGGTTTCCTGCTGATCGTTTCGCTTGCTGTGAGCGCCGCCATCACTGCGCTAGGCGACACGATCAATCGGCTTTTGCCGTTCGGATCCGTCTTGATCGAAGGGCTGAATGTCTTGATCTCCTACCTGCTGATAGCAGTGCTCTTCGCCACCATCTATAAAGTCCTGCCGGACCGACATCTGGAATGGCGCGACGTGTGGTTCGGTGCGTTTGTGACGGCCGCGCTTTTCACGGTTGGCAAGAGCCTGATCGGGCTGTACCTGGGTAGCAGCGCCATGGGGTCTTCATTCGGAGCCGCCAGCGCGTTGATCATTGTGCTGCTCTGGATCTACTACTCCTCGCTGATTTTTCTTCTCGGTGCCGAATTCACTCACGCCTACTCTTTGGAACACGGAAGCCGGCTTGGGTGAGGCCTCAACGGGTTGAGTGACGGCCGCAGAGCGACCCGACACGAGGCGAAGATCGCAAAAGTGCGGGATTGTCGTTCCTGGTGCGAGCACGGAGTCCAGGCTATGAACTATCGACGTGACCACGCGCGCGACCTGGAAGCACGCCCGTTTCGGACCCGCCGCCAATGCCGATGTATCCCGCTTGTTAATACCGACACCGATTCAAGGCAACGAAGGATGGCGCGGCGAGGCCGTCCTCCGCAAATCCGAACTGGAACCTAAACGCACAGGGCTGGTTTGATGGCGAGAAAGGAGACCTCCATGATACGCTTGCTCGTTCAATTCGGTGCTCTATGTCTGGCCTACAAATTCGGCAAACAAATAGGCCGTGAGCAGGCCCGTCTTTCACCATCAGTGCAACCGCGACGCCGCTCCTTCTCCGAGGCGGGTAGCGCACAGACTGGTGAGCCCTACGAACAAAGTTAGCCTTGCAGACTGCGGCCACCTCAGGCCACTGATGGGCAAGCGACATGGAGCGTCACGCTGGACGAAAAATTACCGCGGTGTGGCGCTCCAGCAGATCCACCCGGCGCGGCTCATCGTGCGGGCACTCTGCAGCTTGCGGGCGTCAGCGCGACGATGGCCGACGGTGTCTTCTAAACCTGGTGATCGCAGAGTGTCGGACAGTGATTATGCCCCCACAGTCAATCCGCACCGTCAACTTGTCGGCTCCGTGGTCGACGCGGATGATATCCCCCACGAGAACGATCTCATCTCCAGCGTGGGTTTTGGGTGGCGGATCAACCGAGTAGGGCTGCCCATACGACGGAATGCTTATCTGGGCGCGTCCGCTAGGCAGTATCGAGGTGACGGTGCCCGTCAATGCGACCTCGTCACCGATCTCAAATTCCAGGGGCACGCTATAATGTAGCATAAGCCTCCTCCGGCGTTTCAAGACACAATGCTGGCAAACTGACTTGGTTGCGTGAAATCGCAAGTCTCTCCCTCCTCGCTCGGTGAGGCCGAGCACCCGAGCCCATCAGCCACAAGCCGCGCGGTCGGGAACTCCAACGCCGTTGACCAAGATTCACAACACGATCCAGGAACTCACTAGCGCACGGTGATCGCCCGGCCCGTGGACGTGTGCGAAGCGAGCGCTACATCCTGCACGCCGCGCACGGGCTTCGCCTGCCGATGATCCCGGCTGGACCGATTGGGTTAGCGGCCGCTGCATGCCTTTCGGTGCGGGCCTGGCGGTTGCTGAGCATGAGGAGGCCTCCAAGTGGCAGGGGGCTGATGAAAAGCGGTGGATAGTTGTCGAGCTGAGGTGTTCTGGCACAGACTGTTGTTTTAGCCTGCTCCCGCCACCTGAAATACCCGCGCGGGGTGTGTCAGGCCCGAACGGTTCAGCCACATGTCATTGTCTGCCTTTCCCGTCAGCCGAGAGCGTCCCTCCGTTAAAATCGTCGCCGACGCAATAGCTCGGCTTCCGAACGACGAAGCGGCCGTGCTTTGGAACGAAACGGCTAAGCATCTGTTGTCAGTCGCGATTGAACGCGGCGATGACGCAGACCAGGCGCGCACTGAGGTTGTCCGGTTCTTCGATGCGGTTCAACGCATGCGAACCACGGCTTCATCAAAATAGATGGAGACGGCAATGGCAGGCTATGAAAGCCTACACCTATGGAGAGTTTCGTTTCGTATATCGTTGGCCTTTACCGGTGCCCAGGCGTCCCAGCATTGCGTGCGTGAGAGAGGGGACCAGATGCAGTTACCTATCGCAGGACGTTTACAGAGCGTCTGGATACCAGCCCGAATTCGAGGTGCTGCCTTGGGAATCGGAATACCGGGCCGTCAGAAACCCGACAATCCTAGCGGACGGTGATACGAAGCGGTAAGTGCCGGAGAATACCATGATGGAACCAAGCTCAAGCCGGCAGGTTCACCAACGTTATGCCGCTGTACTTCTTCGACACGATCGAGAATGGGCAGATCACCCGCGATGATCTGGGTGTCGACATGAGCCCGTGCGACATGCGCGAGGAAGCGAAGCGGCTTCTGCCTGCAATCGTGGCACATCATCCTTTGCCGGCAGACCTCAACGATTTTGCGGTCTGGGTCCGCGACGAGACCGGGTGCTGCGTTTATGAGGCGAGCTTAACGCTAATAATAAGGTCGCTGCTTGCGCCAGCGTAGGCCGTCCACGCTTTTTTAGCCGAACCGCGTTGTCATCGTTGCCGGTCGTCCAAGCCTTGCACGGCGCAGCTGAAGTATCCCGCGCATTACGAAGGGACTTCCGTCGGGCATCCCGAGATAAGCGCCCAAACGATGGACGATAATCACGTTCGATCCTTCCCTTTCCCTCTGCAGGACCGCCTTCAACCTCTCTGGCGCTGTCAGGCGTATCGCGCGGCCCCATGGCGACGATCGCGGCGGCGAGCAGGATCGCTACGATTCTGTTGGCGAGAAGCAGACGGCCGGGCGACTTTTTCTGGGCCTTGCGCCGGCAAGGTTCGAAGGGCTGATGCCGTGAGGGCGAGAACCGCACATGCGGCGCCCAGTTCAAAAAACTTCTCCATCATGCCTCACGCCCCCTCGTGCAGCGCCTTCGAAACTACCCGCCACTAAGATCACGATGGCCGCAGCGCCCATTTGAGGCGGGAGCAGGCCCTCCGCACCAACGCCGCCATTGCGTGCTATCAAAGCCGGAACCCGGATAGAAAACGACGGCGAGAACATGGGTCGAGGTGGCGATCGTGAGCGCAAGGTGCATGGACGTCCTTTCGTTGTTAATTGCATTTACAACATGTACACTGGATAATCCATAGGGAGCTGGACTGGCGAATGACGAGAAGGCCCTATGTGAGTGAGTTGCGCGCAGCTGCGGCGGCGCAGAAGCGCGATTACGTGGTCGAGGCGGCTCAGCGCCAGCTGCGGGAGGCAGGCATTGCCGGTTTTTCGCTGGACTCGGTGGCGAAAGCGGCGGGCGTCACGCGGCTCACCGTCTACAATCACTTCGGTTCCCGGAGAGGCTTGCTCGAGGCCGCATTCGATGAGATCGCCAAGCGGGGTGGTTTGTCGCGTCTCAGCGTCGCTACCGGTAATCCGGACGGCCGCAAGGGCGTCGAACAGCTCGTCGACATCTTCTGCGCTTTCTGGGGCAGTGATCCCGCCTTAGCGTCCCTTCACGCCGCAATGGCCATTGACGACGAGTTCGCGCAGGCATTGCTTGAGAGAAACGAGCGTCGCCGAGGTAATCTGGCCACCCTGGTGGGCCGCATCTTGGACGGGGGTACCGCCAAAACGGCGCGTGCCGAGGCGATCGACCTAATGTTCGGCCTGACGAGTTGCGCGATGTACGAGCATCTCAGCAAGGGACGATCGAGCAGGGCAGTGGCGAGGATCATCAAGGGCGCCTGCAACAACGCCATCGACCGGCTGATAGGCGCGGCTTGATCCGAGCCCCAACCCCCGGTTCTCAACCCGCAGGTACCGCGCCACCGCAAATTCCTGGGTTCGAGCTCTGGCCTGCGGCAGCCTTGCTCGGATATGTCAGCCCTAAGGGCCGCCGCGGTTCGGATTGTGAACCCTGTTGGCCTGATGGCGCCCGCCGATCTTATTCCTCACCGCAGGAATGCTGTATCACTTCCGTGAACTCGGACGGGGTATTTCGTCGTTCGACAGGTGCACCGCGGGCACAACAACTAGCTCGCGCAGGGTACAGTCGCGGCGACCAGCTCCCTGTCGCTGGGTGTCGTCACCGCGTCGTGCTCGCCGGCAATCATCATGGGCCGGTTGATGAATGCTACGGGTGCGCCGAAAGTCGGCATCGCGAACACCGCAAACAACCCGCTAGGCCTCGCCGGTCGATCATCAGCAGCATCGCACGAAATTCAGTGATGACGGGTTCTTTGGCCGCCAATCATTTTCGCGGGGAACCGGTTGTTGAGGAACACCTCGGCGGTTTCTGACCTGTCCGGCGCCTGCTGCACACCGGCGATCTGCTCGCCGACATAGCTTGCCGGCCCGAGCTGCGGCGACGTGTTGCCCAGGATCAGCCGGCCATCTGCTCAGGTGCGTGGTGCCGAGCCACTACCCAACAAAGCCGCCGAGCAACAGGCGAGAAATGCACGCCAACCGGGAGCAGGGTCCGGCTCCTGAAGGCTCCTCTCAACCTGAAGTGCCTCACGGCCGGCATCCAGAGGAACGCAAGCGCTGACGGGCCAGACTAAGAGGCCGGCCGGCGCGGGTATGAGCCCGTCCGGTCCGAGAGCCCTGTCCGGCACCTCTTCAACGGTGAGCGTATTCGGCTAGCGTCGATCTAGAGAACGAATATCATACGTATTTGGGCCGCACTCCATAATTTGATTATGCGACGGTGCAGAAGGAGGTTGGGCTGAGCCCAATGACCAACGAGAAGTCGTTTCGATCGGAATGCGACCGGCCGGAATGGTGGCTGGTTCATTGAACTGGGACGATTTGAGATTTGTGCTCGCGGTTGCTAAGCACGGCTCACTCTCTGCAGCTGCGCGGCATCTGCGGACCACGCAGCCTACGGTGGGTCGTCGCGTTGTTGCGTTCGAAGCCGACATTGGCACGCAAATCTTTCGGCGCATGCCCGGGTCACTAGCGCTCACCGAGTCCGGCATTGCGATCCTGGAAAGGCTCGAGCGTATTGAGACCGAAGCACTGGCGATCGAGCGAACGATCTCCGGGCGCGATGCGGGAGCAGAGGGCGTCGTCCGGGTCAGCGCGGCGGAATGGTTCTGTGCGCGCGTTTTGGCTCCCATCTGTGCGGAACTGTCCGAGGCCCATCCCGGCATCACAACAGAGCTCCTGGGCGAGACGCGTCGGGCCAATCTGGCGCGCGGCGAGGCGGACATAGCTTTTCGCTTCGCTCGTTTCGAACAACGTGAGGTCCTCCGGCGGCGACTCGGTGGCTTGGCCTTTGGCCTTTACGCCGCGCCGGTCTATCTCAGCCGGCATGGTGAGCCGGACATCGGAGCAGGCTGCAAAGGTCATGCCCTCATCGCGATGCGGAGCGGGCTGGACGCGATTGCCGATCTTGCTTGGCTCGAAAAGAACGCCTACGCGGCGGGCACCGTGCTACGAACGGAAAGTCGCGAAGCTCAGGCGCATGCTGCGGTTGCCGGCGCCGGCCTTGCCTGCCTACCGCGCTATATCGGTGACAACACGATAGGCGTTGCTCGGGTGGAGACGCCCCTGTCCGTACCAGCGCGGGAGATCTGGATGGGCATGCACGCGGACGTTCGCAACACGCCCCGCGTCCAAGCGGCAGCCCGGATTCTTGCCGCCGCCATCCGGAAGAAATCCTGCGGTCTCGATCCCGGCGGTCGCCCCCACAAAAATGCATAGGGGCTAAACAAGGATCGGCAATTTCATTTGCGCAGCGCCTCCGCTTGTGTGGATCATCTCTTCCACCAACGACGGAGCTTGGTCGTGATGATTGACTGGAATGGTTATCACAAGCAGCTGCTGAGCCGCATCGGCGAATTGGGCAGGCACTCGCCGGATACACTTACGGGCTACAGGACGCTCAGCGCGGCCCGTGAAACGACGCAGAAGCTTTCGGCAAAGACGCGGGAGCTGATTGCACTCGCCGTTGCGGTCACCGCGCGCTGTGACGGCTGCATCGTCGTGCATGCCGATGCGGCTCTCAAGGCGGGAGCTGAGCCAGATGAGATTTCGGAGGCGCTCGCTGTGGCGGTCGCGCTCGGCGCGGGCGCAGCAATGGTCTACTCGGCCCGCGTACTCGACGCTGTCGCGGTGAAGTCCGGGTCCGCTCCCGCCGAGTCGCTTCGATGAGCGACGGACCGTCAAGTTTGGTTAAAGTCGTGTACGGTCAGCCGCGAGAGGGATATGCGTTTCATTACGCGGTTGCCGCGAACTCGCCGTTTGAAACGGTCCTCGAGACCATTCGCATGGTGCTGCGCGAGGCGGATGTCTGGATCATCCACGAGATCGATCCGCAGATGCTGCTGAAGAATGGCGGCTACATCATCGCGCGCACCCGGCAGATCCTTTTCTTTCATCCGCGTTACATGGTTCGCCTGCTCGGTGCAGATCCGACCGCGCTCTTGGAGGCGCCCTTGAAGATCGTGGTGATGGAGGATGCAAACGCGGTTACCGTGAGATGGCCCGACCCCGGGCTACTGTTCGATCGCTATGGTCATGACGAATTGGTGGCACTGGGCCGAGAGTTCGAGTTGATCTACGCTGCTATCGCAGCCAGGCTCACGTAAGGGCAGCCGGACAGGGCCGTCATGGTTGCGGCCACTCCGCAGCCAGCGCTTCGCAGGGCCGAACTCAGTGATGCGCCGTGCTGGGATCGCGAGCCGCGGGTAGAGATGGCGATCATCCGCGAATGGCCACGAGCTGTCGCAGGGGTGTGGGATTGATAACCGCGGCGCGCAGATCTCGCCTAGCGGTCGCGGCGTCGTCGAAGCGGAAACAGGCGACGTCATCACCGCCAACCCCGGCGAAGTGCACGACGGCGCTCCCATTGGCGATGGCGGTCGGGCTTGGCGGATGCTCTATTTTGAGCCGCAGACCGTCTCTAACATTTTCCACGACATGACGGAGGGTCGAGCTAGGGGCTTTGAGCTATCCCATCCCGTCGTTCGCGGTACGGCTTTAGCAGGCCGATATCGATCGCTTTTCTCCGTCGTGACTGCCTGCTCCGGCACCGCACAGCACATGCAGACCGAAGAGTGTGTATTTCTCATGCTTGAGGGGCTTCTTCACAACAATCAAGTCGAGGCAATATAGATGCGCGTCTGAAGCCCTGTTGCGCCGGTTCCGTAAGAGGCCGTCTGCCGCGCCTCCATCCCCTCCTCCACCTGTGTAACGCCGCGTCCGTTGCTTACGCGATCCCAATCGCGGTCTTCGACACCGCCAGGATCGAGGGCGTGCTTGAAGTCCGACCCGCGACCGGCGAGGAAGTCTACGAGACGTTTTCCGGTGAGATAGAGAACCAGAGCCGGGCGAGATAATTTTCGCGGACAACGGCGGCCGCGCACACACCAGGCGCTGGACAAACCGGCAAAGCGGCTATTCCGCCGTTCATAGCGATACAGCTACCGCCTTTATCGTCGCGGAGGCTTTGCACTCGACGGCAGTTGGAGATCTCACGACCCTAATAGCAGAGTTGAAATCTGCGCTCCTCGCATCGTGGACGCCAAGCAAGGTGGTGGCGGCATGAGCATCGAGTTTTTCCTGACCACACTCGTGATCCTCGCCTCTCCACGGCACAGGGGCCATTTACAGGTTCGCTGCAGGCCTGTCCGGCGGTGTGCGAGCCAGCCTCGTGGCGGCCTTCGGCTGCACGCTGGGAACAGTGCCGCATATCGTCGCCGCGGTCAGCGGCCTCGCTGCGCTACTCCACGCCAGCATCGCCGCATTTCAGATTCTCAAATGGCTCGATGTCGCCTATCTGCTTTATTTGGCCTGGTCCATGTTCCGCGAACGTGACGTTTTGCGCATCGACGGCGCTCCCGTCGCCAAAAGCGACCAGCAAGTAATCGTCTCGGCCATCCTCATAAACCTGCTCAAACCGAAACTGTCGATCTTCTTCTTGGCCTCCTGCCCCAGTTCATCGCGGTCCGTGAAGCTAGCCCGATCATCTTGATGTTGAAGCTCAGCCTTGTCTTCATGGCGCTGACCTTGATCGTCTTAGCGGCCTACGGCGTATTTGCCGCTTACCTGCGCCGTCACATCGTTTCGAATCTTGCCGTTCAGCGCTGGATGCGGCGCGGCTTTGCGGCCGCGTTCGGAGGGCTTGCTTGCAACTCGCCCTTGCGACCAGGTAAAACTTCCACGCGCGAGTCTGACCATGATGATTTCCGTGGGGTGGTCCGAATTTTGGCATGGCTGATGGCAGCTCGTTCGTCATCAAGACGAAGATTGCCTTGATCGGATGATATTCCCCACTTGGGCACCCTTACCTCCTTTATCCAGACGGGTAACGAGTTTCG
Organism: Mesorhizobium sp. BR-1-1-10; assembly: GCF_020165595.1. Lineage (NCBI taxonomy): Bacteria > Pseudomonadati > Pseudomonadota > Alphaproteobacteria > Hyphomicrobiales > Phyllobacteriaceae > Mesorhizobium > Mesorhizobium sp. BR-1-1-10. Next base: position 338,326 of record NZ_JAIUIL010000001.1, read on the forward strand.
GGATGTTCGGCACTTGGTGCTGTACGTACTCGTGCGGCGGGCGATAGTTGGTGCACGCTGCTGTACGCACGGGCCGCTGAACGTTTCCGCTGTCCGCGTTGGGGATGAAACGTGGCGCCGCAGCCTGCCCGCGCGCCAATCGCAAGCGACATTGGGTTCGCCAAATATCCTGGCGGTCGTTACGATGATCGCCGCGATCTGGGCAGCCTCGCCGGTCCCTCGGCGCGCTTGTGGGTGCTCTGCGCAGCGGTTTGCTCGCTGATGCAGAAATCTTCGGGCGAAAAGGGGATTCGGGAAGGTTCGAGCGGCACGCGGCTATGGTAACGCTTGCGGCGGCGCCACGCCTCACATCAACATCAATGGCTTTTCACCTGGAGATGAGCACTCAGCCAATCGATTGCTTCGGCGACCCGCGAGATCGGCCCGACCTGCGCGACATAGGCGTCAGGCCGGATCAGGACGAAAGATCCCTTCAAGTCCTGGTGCTCGTGGGAGTGCACACACCGTGCGCAGATCAGTTGGGCAATCTGGTTAGGGACAAGCGCTGCGATGCTCGCACCCAAGCTGCTCACATCGTTGCACGAAACCAGAAGGAGCTTGAAATGCGCTCCATCCAGCAGGGAATAGAGCGGCCTGGTTCCGTCAGCTTCCAATTCGACCTCGGCATCCGGCATCCGGTCCCCGGCCCCCAATCCTTCCAGAAGGCGCCCGCGCCGATAGCTGATGCCGATCTGACTTATTGTTTTGCGTGCGACGCTTTGTACCAAGCGGGTGCGAGCGAGCGGCGGTACGATTAAATCGCGGACATACCGCAACGGCGGCGCTCGAAGCGATACCATTTTGGTGAGGATTTCCGTTTTCCGCAGAACGCCTTGTTCCACAGGATATCGCTCCGACTGGTAGGAATCGAGCAATTCCGGCGCGGCGTCGCCGCGCAGAACGAACGCCAGCTTCCAGGCAAGGTTCAAGGCGTCCTGTATGCCCGTGTTCATGCCCTGCGCGCCGGCCGGGCTGTGGATGTGCGCCGCATCACCGGCAAGGAATACGCGCCCTTGTCGCAGTCTCGTCGCGAGGCGACTGTTCACTTGGAAGAAAGACGACCATCGCAGATTGGACAAGGTCATCTCGACCGCCGTGCGCTGTGCCGCAAGGTCCTGGAGCTGCGACAACGTAGGACGGTTGGCAGAGGTCGTGGGCTCTTTGAGCGTTTCCGCGACCAGCCGATGGCCGCTGCGCATAGGAAAAATCGCCATCAAACCTTCTGGCGCCGTAAAGATATGGAATTGGTCGTTTGGCAGCTGCCATCGCACATCGAGGTCTGCCAGCACGAATTTCTGGCGCAGCGTTTTCCCGTAAAAGCCGAGATCTAGACCATGTCGCGTAATACTGTGCGCACCATCGCACCCCACCATATAGGCGTAGCGGCTGGCCACTGGTCCGGCCCCGCTCTGAGAGAGCTGCACATCGACGCCGCCGTCGTCCTGCTTGAACGACAGCAACGCGACGTCTCGTTCGATCTGCACGCCCTTTCGAACGAGCGCCTCCGTCAGGAGGCGCTCTGTTTCCGTCTGCTCGAGCAGGAGAATGAAGGGATAGCGGCTTTGCAGGCAGCTAAGGTCGAGATGAACGAGTTGGCGCGACTGTGCGTAGATGTTGCCGGCACGTGCACGAAGGCCGAGTGAGACGAAGGCTTCAGCCAAGCCGAACAGGTCGAGCAGTTCTAAGGTGCGGGCCTGAATACCTATGGCACGAGAGGTGGTCGAAGGGGCGGCCTTGCTGTCGACCAAGCGGACCGGAACTCCTGCCGTTGCAAGGCTGAGCGCCAAGGCGAGCCCAGTGGGGCCCGCTCCTACGACCAGCACCGTCGATCGTGGGCTCAATAAAGCGGGCATTGCGGCCTTTCCTGATTCATGATCCTCCGCACGTCAGGTCCCGCTGTGACGGGCGCGGGAGCAGTTTGCTACGCCGCCCATTTCAAAATCACGACCTTCAGCACGATGCGGGGCCATGCGGCTTTTACAGGCGTCCGACTGCTCCACTATACATACTGTATATCTAAATGCTCCGCAAGCGTCGGATCACAACGCCCGCTGCCGCGACACTGCATGGGGCCACATCCGGAGCGTCGCAGAAGGACAAAGCGGGGATGGACAGATGGGGAGATGTCGCGGCGTCGACCTGACAGCGAACGGGACGTTGACGTCATAGTCGCCAAGCTCCTCGATACGCGCAAACCGCGTGCTCTGGTCTTTAAAATGCGCTTGTGCGGTGATCTTCTCGGGCACCAGTTCGGGAAAACGCTTAATCGTCGCTCTGCCGCTCACGTCAGCGCACCCGCAGCGGCCGCGCCCAGGATCGCCTCGATGTGCCATAGCCCGAAGAGTACAAATCAATACCGCTTACGTGGATGGAACGAGCTAATTCCAGCCGCGCTTCACTCAGGTGCAGAACTATTGCGTGAACAGTGTCCGACGCACGGCACAATGACCGCAAGTGACATGAGCGGAGGGTGGGAATGACCATCCTGGCTGTGCCACCCGGGGAGCCGCGACGAGGATCCCGCTCCAGTGAACACTACGGGCCAGTTGCTATTCCTGTCCGAATCTGCTCTCCTCTTCCAAGGACCAGTCGCAACGCAGTTTGCTGAATCCATGGTCCCTGTCCTTGATGGCGACCGACGTTTCCCCGCCCCCCCAACCGGCGTCGGTCGCCCTGCTCTTCGGGCAGTTCGATCGTCGATGGCAATGGTTTCCGGGAACGCGGCTGACCTGCCCGCGAGAGCCGCCGGACCGGCACTCATCTGAAAGGGAGCATTCTTCTGCGCCATCGCGGTGCTCACGAACAAAGGACATGGAGAAAATGTCCAGCTTCGCGGGAACTGCTCGCCACCGCCATCAAGTTGTGGAAAGGACAAGCCGAGCGCGTCAGATGGCCCGAGATTCGACAGCCTTTCCGACTAGACCATCGGGTTTGTTGGGACAGGCTTGAGCATTAGCGTGCGCATTCTAAACCGGACTTTGGTCCGGGTTGCTTCCGACCGAAGACCAGCATCCGGAACTTTCGATTGTGCGTGATGTTGGGTCGGAGCCCAAAAAATTTGTCACGTGCGGTGTTTGTGGAAGATGGCACTCTCTCGACGATTGCTGATGTGCAACATGACGTTCGAATGTCCTCATTGCGGTTCGCTTTGAAAAGGGCAGGCAGTTGGTTTCAGGTCGTTTCCTCGCACCGCTGCGAGGGATGTCAAAAGCAGTTTCGGATCACCTATACCGACAAACTCACGCTCTTCGCCAAACATGAGCAGGAGGCAGTGCTTGAGGCTCAGCACGCTAGCCGCCAGATTGCATCGTAGTGATGCCTGTTCACGTCACGGCGTTCGATTACAACGCCGCCCTCCCCGCCGCCAGCCAAAGGATATAGAATGATGCTAAGTGGAACTGTCACATCCCCTGCCTTGGGGATGCGCGTCGCCAGCCTTCGAGCCCGAATGCAGGCGGCCGAGATCACTGAACACGAATTGATGGCCTTCCAGAAAGTCGTCGCGATCATGGAGGACGGACTAGGCCGTATCGATGGCGACGATCTTATCGCGGCCTCCTTTGTCGACAATCTTTCGCCGGAGAACGCAGCCGACCACGCCGACATTTAGCCGACTCTTTGACTCCCGTGCCGAAGCAGCGACAAAGTCGCAGACGAACTTGTGGCAGCGGGAATTGCCCGCGTACAGATCGCCGTCATGGGACCCGACCGCGACGAGTTGCTGGCTAGGGGTCCCTCCAGCTGCCATCCTTGCGGCGGTGTTCAGGCCCGCTTGGACCTTTCGGGATTGACGCTCAGGGTGCGGGTTCTCGCCGACAGCAGTGGCTGCGTGGCTTGCGCCAGCATTGCTGGCGGGCTGATCGGATCAATGTGAGCTGCCGCATTGAAGTATCGCACGGAGCGTCTCTGCTCCTTGCGACCTGCATCGCCGAAGTTCGATGTTCCTCGTGTGTTCCGGAACATCGGCGGAGCCAGATGTTGCAGCCCGCGTGAAAAGGCCCATTTGACCAGGGCGGCTCGGTGGCATGATCTCGCAGGGCAAACCGCCGAGCCTAACTGGCAACGGTTGCCAGCTTATGAGAAATTAGCATCGTGGCCATTGGCCGGCGTCGTTCAAACACACGAGCAAAAGAAGACACGCGGCGTTAGGTTCAAGTGTCGCGCGTAGCGGCACCCACCTTGAAAATTTCAAGCTTCTCGCTGTAAGAGAGCCTTACCCTTTCGCCGCATCGCTTGCAGGTGAACGTCGTTACGGACTTGACCCAGGAGCCTTTCCTGACCAGTGGTGTTTTGCAGCTCGGACACTGGAAGGTCAGGTTTTTGTCAAGCAGCTGATTGGATAGAGCCATCTCATCTTCTCCCAAGATGAAGTGGCCGTGCAAGACTGGTGCCAAAATGTGCGTATTATAACGACACAATTGGCGGCGGATCGGGATTCTTGCCAAGGGTCAACGTGAGGCTGGAAACTCTCGGCAGTCGAAGCTGACTGGGCCTGGCCATACCAGTTGGTAGCGGCCGGAAGGGCCGCGCGTGTGCGAAGCTCCTGGGGTCATTTCCCCGATAGATTTCAGTACCTCGTCCGACACATCACCTTTGTAGGGCCGCCTACACTATTGTTCCGGCTGAGCCTACTGGCGTGTGTCTCTGGGGGCATTCTTTGAACTCGCAGGCTGGACTGGAACCAAAGCGTTGGACATTTCGAACTGGAACTAGCCGAGGCCAGGCTGCGTGGTACCCATCCGGTGAAGACCGCAGGTAGCTTGAACCTGTTCCTAAAAGTTTGATCGGAGCGCCACGACCGCTTCTGCGGCTCTATCGCACAGCTTCGCCATCTTGCGATCGGACAGCGCCATGTCCTCTGTGGCGGTTTTGAAGAGATAGCCGGCGATGTCTTCTGCCGTCGCGTTTTCGTTGATCAGCATCCCGAACACGACGTCGGCATAGCCGTCATATTCGTCCTTAGCTTCGGGAATGCCAGATATGCCGATCGGATCCCAATCGCGAAGCAATACATCGCGAACAAGAGCTCGGTTTTTGTCAGCCTGATCTCTGTCGGTTTTGTGAGCCATCAGCTGAGCCTACGCAGCAACGGCTTTTACTGACGATGCCACCCAATTCCACGGGAGCAATTGCTCCAGCCTGGAGATCGGCATGTCGGCGATGTGAGCGAGAGCGTCGGCAAGCCATGCCTGCGGATCCACCCCATTGAGCTTCGCCGTCATGATCAGCGTCGCCATGAAGGCGGCCCGATCGGCGCCGCGATCGGAGCCTGCAAACAGCCAAGCTTTCCTACCGAGAGCAAAACCACGCAGCGCCCGTTCGGCGGCATTGTTCGTCAGGCAAATCCGGCCGTCGCTCAGGAAGGCCGTGAAGCCGTCCCAGCGCTTCAGCATGTAGTCGATCGGCTCGGCAACGGGGGAGCTGCGCGACAGCTTTACCCGCTCGGTCCGCATCCATTCCTCAAAAGCATCGACGAGAAGGCGGCTTTCCTGCTGGCGGCGTTCCATGCGTTCGCCGGCGGAAATTCCGTTGATCTCGCGCTCAATATTGAACAGGGCGTCGATGCGTTTGAGCGCCTCGAACGCGATCGGGGAAATCGGCGCGGCGTCCCTGCCACGCTTGGCATTGGTGGCGATGTCGGCAAGCACGAAGAACTTGCGGCGCCCATGCGCCCAGCACAGCGCCTGGGTCAGCGGACTGGGATCGCGGTCCCCCTTGAACAGCGGATTGTAGCCGCCATAGGCATCGGCCTGCAGAATGCCGCCAAAGGTCTTCAGATGCCGCTCGGGATGTTCCTGCCGCCGGTCGCGCGAGGCATAGTAGAGTGCCGCCGGCGGCGATATTCCACCGAACGGCCGGTCATCCCTGACGTAGGTCCAGATGCGACCGGTATCGGTCTTGCCGCGGGCCAGGATCGGCACGGTGGTGTCATCGCCATGGAGGCGCTCGGCAGCGAGCACATGCGCCTCGATCAGCGCATGCACCGGCCTCAGCGCTGTGGCACACGCGCCAACCTGGTCGGCGAGCGTCGACACACTCAAATCGATGCCTTCGGGTGTAGCGATCGCTCTGCCGGTTCAGCGGCTGGTGCTGGGCGAACTTCTCGAACAGGATCATCGCTAGCAGGTTCGGACCGGCAAAGCCGCGCGGTATTACGTGGAAGGGTGCCGGCGGCTGCGCGATCTTCTCGCATGCGCGGCAGGTGAACTTCTCGCGAACGGTCTGGATCACCTTCCACTGGCGCGGAATTACCTCCAGCGTCTCGGTGATATCCTCGCCAAGCTTGGCCAGCTTCCCCGAACCGCAGCACGGGCAGTTTGACGGTGCGGCGATGACGACGCGCTCGCGAGGCAGGTGCTCGGGAAACGGCTTCCTTGACGGGCGCTTGCGCTCAAAGGCCCGGACCGCCGAAGACCGCGCAGCCAGGTCCGCTGCCAGTTCGTCTTCGCTGGCATCAGCCTCCAGCTCCTCGAGCTGCAGCTCCATCTGTTCGAGAAGCCGGGCTTTCCGCTCCGAGCGGCTGCCATGGATCTCGCGCTTCAGCTTCTCGATCTCCAGCCTGAGCCGCGCAATCAGCGCATCCGAGTGCGAGTTCACGGCCTGCGCGCGGGCGGCGAGCGCTTGCGCCTCACGGCGGGCCGCACGCTCGGCGACGATCATCGCGTGCGCACTGGCAAGGTCACCGGGAAGCTGATCGGCCGCATCGGTCATGGCGCGAGGGAATCATATTCGCCCTCGCCATGCCAGCGATTTTGCTCATCCAGCCGAGCTTGGACGCCAGGTTTTTTGCGGCATTCGCCAGTCGATGCCTTCGAGCAAATAGCCGAGCTGTGCAGGCGTGATCACCACAGTCCCGTCTGCCGCCGAGGGCCAGATGAAGCGGCCGCGCTCAAGCTTCTTGGTGAACAGGCAAGCCCCCTGGCCGTCATGCCAGATCACCTTGATCAGGCCACCTTGCCGTCCGCGGAAACAGAACAAGTGGCCGCTGTGCGGATCCCGCTTCAAGGTCTCCTGCACCATCAATGCGAGGCCGGGGAAGCCCTTGCGCATGTCCGTATAACCAGTGGCCAGCCACACCTTCACATCGCGCGGGACCGGGATCATCGCCGCTCCAGCACATCCAGGATCCGGCCGAGCGCCTCACTGTCGATATCACTCTCGACCCGCAGGCGGCGGGCCCCGCCAAGCTCGATCGTCACCATGCTCTTCTTGCGCGCTCGGACGATCAGTGGTGGCTGCGCAGGTGGTTGCGGCGCTGGCAGTGCCTCGACGACTTGCACGGGAACGAGTTGTGGCGTGGAGATCTGGCAGAGTTCCTTGCGCCACCGGAAAAGCTGGCTCACATGAATGCCGGCCGATCGCGCAAGCTCCGAAACACTGGCCCCCGGCTCAAATGTCGCCCCGACCAGCCGCTCCTTCTCCTCGCGTGACCAGCGCCGGCGCCGCTCGACCGAGGTGATCACTTCAATCTGATGCTTCGTCATAGGGCTACTCCTAGTGATTGCACTAGCACTTGCAGCCCTTCAGCCTACCTCAGCAAGGCGGCCGTCACCGGAGGGGTACGCTGCGTGTGAGCCAAGCAGAGTCGGAACTGAAACGTGTCGAGCGGACATCGGACAAGCGCTACGGCGTGGGCATCGAAGAGGCGCCCAGCGCCGCGTTAAGAAGCAAGAGAGCACCTGGCGAGGATCAAGGCCGGCGATTCATCTGAGGTTTGCCCACGTGGGCACGGAGGCCAGTTCGTCAGGACAAGCGGCTCGGTGGATTGATCGCGCATGGGCAGGAAGACCGAGCTTAACCAGCAACCGCGGCGCTTATCATCATTCCCCGCTGAGCCGCAGATGTGCGCCATCTGCCCCCAAAGGCGCGATTGGAAGCAATTCGGATGCGACGGCTCCGTCAACTCTGGATCGCAATGGCACTTCGAGTTTTGCCGCAAAATTGCCTCCGCTCGATTAGGCCGTGCGGAGGCGTCCCCGGAGTAAAGGGACGCCCGGCCTTGGTACGCCAGGCAGATGCCACCAGGCACTCGGTGCCGAACCTGTGCCCCTAGGAAACGGCAAAGCCCGACGCGTGGCGTGTAGCCGGCGGATCAAGTACAAATCGGTTGCCCGCAACCCGCCAAGCGCCCTATCATCGGCACGGGTTGGGAATGTGATGGCGCCGAGGTTCATAGCAAAACAGCTTTCTTGGCCGGCTGGGTTCGGCGGGTGGCTCGTCCGAGCCGGTATGAACCGGGGCAACGCCCGACTGAACAGCTTCGCTCTCGACCAATTGCAGTTGGTTCCTGAAGACCGAGTGCTGGAAGTCGGATTCGGCGGCGGCGCAGCACTGCCGCGGCTCCTTCGTGGCGCGTCATTCGTCTGCGGTGTTGACCGCTCTCAGGATGTGGCGAGCGCTGCCGCTCGCAAGTTTGCCGATGCGGTGCGCGCCGGACGAGCCGAGTTTCACGTCGGGGCAGTTGAAAAACTGCCGTTGCGGGATGCGACATTCGACAAAGCCGTCAGTGTTCACACCGTATACTTCTGGGAAAGCCTCAAGGCCGGATCTTCGGAATTGGCACGAGTACTCACGCCTGGCGGGCGAATCGTGTTGGGCTTCCTTCCCAAGGCGCGTATGGATCGGATGAACATGCCAGCAGATATCTTCACGCCACGCGAGCCTGACGAGATCATCGCTGCTTTGCAAGGAGTGGGGTTCAGCGAGACCGAGCTTCGAAGACCGACCAGGGAAACGGCATGGGTCGTCGCGACAGGTGTGCGAAACTGAGCTGTCTAAGCCGATGCAGCGCGGCAAGAAAAAAGCCCGCAGGCGTGAGCCAGCGGCCTACGAGCATCTTTGCCGAATGTCGGGGTGCCGGTGGCGCTGGATTAGCTGCAAATTGATTTCCGTCGAGTAAGCAGGCCCGTGAGCCAGTCTGGATCCATCTGCGGCACCGAGGAGAGAAGCAGTTCGGTGTAGGCGGCGTGGGGTGGCGCGAGTACCTCGGTTTTCAAACCCTGCTCCACCACCTGCCCCTGGTACATGAGCCGGTGAGCAGGGTTGAACCAGGCGGCTGCGCTTTGCGCCACATAAGCAATGCGGGAGCCCCGAAGCCGCCGACGACGGGCTTCGCTCATTGACAAAAGATCGGCACCGTCGAAAAGCACCGCGCCTCGGCTAATACGGCAGTGGTGTGCCAACGTCGTCGGTAATAAGGCGACCTATGATCGTGACCTGCCCAGCTCTGGCTGCTGATAGCACGCCGCTGACGCCGAAGCGGGCTGCGGAAATAGCCGTGAGGTTCTGGCCGCACTCTCCTGGCCTCAGGCCGGTCAGAAAGCCCGTCGTAAAGGCGGGCTTTTGCAGTGTGGAGTGTTGACACTCGTTCGATCACCAAGGCACATCGGGCGCTTTGTGGGAGCTCCTCCTTGGCCTCGTACGTCCGGCAACGCCTTGCGGAAATCAAAGCGGATCCCGCCCTTCGCACCCGCCCCTCTAAAGGAAAACTTTCGCGACGGCAGGTGTCCGTTGCCTCGCAGCTATTCGCAGCCCTAGGCTTCAGCAAGCGCTTGCTTATCGTCGTTCACCTGATGGATGGCGAGAAATCCGTATCGGACCTACTTTCTCTGGTGGGCGGGACACAGACCGCCCTTTCACAGCATCTGCGCGGCATGGCCAAACTCGGAATCGCCCGATCCCGTACCGAAGGTAAACGGCGCTTCTATTCCTGTACGTCCGAACAGGCGAAGATGGTGGTTGGCTTTCTTAGCGACATCGCCGAAAGCGACAAACTTCCGCTGCGAAAAAGATCGGCAAAGGGGTCATCTTCTTGGCGCCCGGGCTAACCGGTGGGCACCAAGCCGCGCCTTTGCGCATTGCGATTGCCGAGAGCCAGACCGTCGCTGCTTCGCTACGCCCACGCATTCCTGGTCCAGTCGTCGCGAACGGCGCTGGTCAACGGCCATTCCAAAATCGAGGAACGGCTCGCCCGCTGGTTGCTGATGGTCAACGATCGCGCTGAAGGAGATATCATCTACCTGACGCATGAATTTCTGGCGACCATGCTTGGCTCCAGGCGCCCGGGCGTTACCACCGCCCTCCAAATGCTCGAATATCGGGGGCTGGTGCATGCCAAGCGCGGCGAGATCACGATCGTCGACCGTACCGGAATGATAAAACTCACGGATGGTGCCTATGGCGAGGAGGAGCAACATCACTTCGATATCACCAGCGGCTGATTTTTGAAGTGGACCGACCCTTGCCTCCGCTCGGAGCCTCTTCTTCGTACATGCGCCGAGCGATCATCGGCCATTTGACCGCTAGCCTATGGAGGCCGACCACCTCGATGTCCGAGGTAGGCCCTGCAGATCGCGAGGAGAGGTTTTCCACAGCGCCGTACATCACGCACGCGCGGCTGCCTGCGCCGGAAACGCAGCGCGGCCTTAGACGGGAGCTCCGCACGGGATTTGAGCATTGTCAGTCTAATTCGCGCCATTTTATGGGCCGGCGCATGGAATTGCGGGTGACAGGACTCGACGACAAAGTTCAACCTATCGGGTCGAGCAGAAACTGCTCGATCGTGTCGGCTGCGGCGTCTGACCTCTCCCTTAGCTATGCTAGCAGCTCTCGCACGTGCTCCACCGCTGCCGCTTGGGCACGTCTATCAAAACCTCGAGGCCCCCAAAGATATCCAATTCACCCTCACATGCGACAACAATGAACGCTGTGCCACCCCCCGAATGTCCAGGGAAAGGATAAGAAAGTGAGTGTCTCGGACACATCAACTCGCCGGCTGCGGCTTGGCAAAGTTTGTGTCAGTGCTTCAAAAGCTGGCTCAGAAACGTCCAGGATGAAGAACATCGCGAGCTTGGTCCGCGTATGCTGGGGATTCTCGAAGAAGCTGTCCGGCTCGCCTTGCTCGACGATCTGGCCGCATCCGATTCCCCATACGCCGACGAGCGAGCATGGAGATGAACTGTTGCCGGCCGGCGGAAGAGCCAATAAAGACAACCGGCGGCTAGCTATCGGCTGGGCTGGGCGGCTTCGCAGCGCTATCGATCCACGTCGCCCAAAACGATGTCCAATGAACCTAGTATGGCGGTGACGTCGGCTAACATATGGCCACGGCAGAGCAGGTCCATTGCCTGCAGATGAGCGAAGCTCGGAGGACGCAGCTTGCATCGGTACGGCTTGTTCGTGCCGTCGGCCACCAGGTAGACGCCAAACTCCCCCTTCGGCGCTTCCACCGCCGCGTAAACCTCGCCGGCAGGCACACGAAAGCCCTCGGTATAGAGCTTGAAATGATGGATCAAAGCCTCCATCGAACGCTTCATGGCCGCACGTCTAGGGGGGACGACCTTGCCGTCGGTATTCGAAACCGGCCCAGGTCCCTCGCTTACCAGCAGGTCGACACACTGCCGCATGATCTTGGCCGACTGGCGCATCTCCTCCATACGCACCAGATACCGGTCGAAACAATCGCCGCTCCTGCCGACGGGTATATCGAAGCCCATCTCGGCATAGCACTCGTATGGCTGGGACTTTCGCAAGTCCCAGGCCGCACCTGATCCCCGCACCATCACACCTGAAAAACCCCACGCCCAGGCGTCACTTTGCGAGATCTGACCGATGTCCACGTTACGAAGTTTGAAGATGCGGTTGTCCGTCAGCAGCCTGTCCAGGTCGTCCACGGTTTTGTGGAACGGGTCGATCCAATTGCCGATGTCCGTGATCAAGTCTGGCGGCAGATCCTGATGCACGCCGCCGGGACGAAAATACGCGGCATGCATCCGAGAGCCGCTGGCCCGCTCGTAGAAGACCATCAGTTTCTCGCGTTCGACAAACCCCCACAAGGGCGGGGTCAGTGCTCCCACGTCCATGGCTTGGGTGGTGACATTGAGCAGATGAGAAAGGATTCGCGAGATCTCGCTGAACAGCACCCTGATCAGCTGGCCACGCCGCGGCACGGCTAGACCCATCAGTTTCTCGATTGCAAGGCACCAGGCATGTTCCTGGCTCATCGGTGCCACGTAATCGAGACGATCGAAATACGGCAGCGCCTGGAGATAAGTCTTGGTTTCGATCAGTTTCTCGGTGCCGCGATGAAGCAGGCCGATATGAGGGTCGACACGATCGACGACCTCGCCGTCGAGCTCGAGAACCAGGCGTAGCACGCCGTGAGCCGCAGGATGCTGGGGACCGAAATTGATGTTGAAATTTCGAACGGAATTCTCTGCCATCTAGCGGCTCCTTCGAGAGGGCCCGCCTAACTTCCTTCCTAGCCCGACGTTCCATCCGTGCGCCCGTCGGCATTGTTCCGCCAGATTTCGCCAGTCCAAACTCCGGCTCATGCCCAACCGCTTCGGCCAATTGACTGAGGAAATTCACCAGAGCAGCTTGCGGATCATCGAGTTCGCCGACGACCACTGAAATACCCCAACGCCCAAGCACCGCCTTCTCCACAGGGTTTCGGCTGGTCATCAAGATGAAAGAAGGAGGGCGATCTTTTTCATACCCGGATCGATGCCAGGTTTGCCACAGGCGATGCAACAGCAACCGGATGTTCGGGTCGGAGAGGCTACAGCCTATGAAGAGGATTGTGCTGCCAAGTGCATCGGAACGAAACCGCACATCGAGTGGGGAATTGAAGGAAAGCCGGTCGAGATAATCCGTTTCGGTCAGGACGAGGGAAGAATCCTCATCGAAGTCGCCATGGAACTTGACGATGTGGGTAACCCCCTGGCGGGCTTGCGCTGCATCGCGTGCATTGGCCACCTTGACGTATCGCCGACCATATCTCGAACGCCAGTTCCAGATTCCGGTCGTAATTCGTGGTATAGATGATGGGGAAATTGAGCATCACGATGAGGCGATGCAACTCCGATTTTTCGATCCGATCCTTGGCGAGCGACCAGTTCTGTCCATCCAACTGCGCAGCGGTCCGATGCTGCCATGCCGTATCCGATAGTACTCGGCTAGAGTTTGAAAACGGTCGCGTCGCTTCGAAAACTCGTCATCGATCCCAAGTTCTTTTGCCATCTGCTCGATCAGTTTTTCCCAAGACGGAAGCCCAACGCTGATCGAGACACCCGGCCCGACGAAGAGGATCGCACTACCGCGGCCGATAGCTTTTGCCAGTGATGCGAGACCATCGCTCATGGACAGGTGCCGGTGCTGGATGAGGCGCTCCAAACAGTTGCGGTCGCAAAGGGCATTGAGGTTCTCTTTCGCGTCACTGGCAATCGTTGGCGACCAAACCAAGAGAGCCAGGCTGTGTTCCAGCGACGGCGGTGCGAAACTTGCCGTGAGTGCCGTCGCGTTTGATGACCACTTGAGAGACCAGGGCAGCCGTCCCTATGGCAGGGGCGACAACCACCTACCGAAGGGGGACAACGGAAGCAGCCGGGGCGTGAGGCTTCCATCAGACGCTCGGCTTCTTTCTTGGCCAAGCACCGGGCTGAATTGTCCTTCACCAAAAAAGTGGCGGCCTTTAACAAATCTAAGTGAGTGCGAGCCTCATTCCTGTACATTCACCAAGTATGGAGGCCGAGATGAGCCAAAAGCGCCGCGATCTGGAGTACCTTGTTCAGCACTATATTGACTGCAGGAGGGGCAAACCTTGGCCGCTGTCAGTATCGGCGGCCGTGGTGGCGATACGGACAGTTTTCCGCGAAAACCTCGTTTCCGATCGTGAATTGGCAACGCTTATCGCCAGAGCTGCGATCGATCGAGGACAGGTTGTCGAGTTCGACCTCAATGAGCCTGCACAGGCGGCGTAGTCCCGATATATGCAGGTAGCTCGACCAATCCTCACGGCAGGGAGTCGCCAACCGGCGTAACTGGGGCGCGGCACGGATAGCTCTTCACGACGACCTCGGACTGCTCGTCACAATACGTGGCTGTTCGCAAACTCGGTTAGTCGCGCATATTGCCGTGGCGCTCTGCAGCTCAACGCCGGCGGATGAAGTCAAAGGCAGTGGCACGACCTGATCAGAAACAACACGCCGATTGCGTAAGGGACGAACAAAAGCACCATAGCCAACCAGTAGCCAGGTTGCGCCATCACCGCCAAATCTGATCCAAGCTGTTCCATTGGCTGTCCAACGCAGGACGGTCCAGCTTGTTCCCGGGGGCGACCTTAGAGCCCCCGGCGGGCATCCGGGTCTTACCATGATGGAGCTGCAGGCTCGGGCATTAGCCTCATTAGGTCTGATTATGCTTTCGCAGATCGTTGCGACGTAACATTTGTGCGCCTTCAGCCCAGCGAGTTTTTTAGGCAGGATGAACAGACAAGCGGTTGCCGGCCCTCAAGAGTTGACGGTCGATAGATATTCGACGCTTACTCACCCGAACCGGGCTGGGCGGAATTTGGCCAACAAGGGATATTCGTTTCCCGTCGCAATCTCGCCTGCAGCAGTTCGCCCGCGATCAGCCCGAGCGTCGCGCCACTGTGGCTGAAGGCAACGTGATATCGCAACCGGACGTCGGACGAGCCAAAATGGCCATGGAGGCGTTCTCGAAAGCCGCGTCGACTTGTCAGGCCATCACCACCTCCAACAAGCCAATCTCAGTACCGTTCATTATGCGAAAGCGCGATATGCAGCGTTGCTCATACAGGCAGGCACCGCCGTCTCAATGAGAGGTCGCGACGCAGCCAACTCCTTCAACACAATCCGCGTCGAACGTCCACGGATACGCCTTGAATGTCGTGCTTGGCAGCCGCAGGCGGGACAGTTCTCCACTTCGGCGAAGTATTCGTTCGGTCTGGGTCCAGATGGATGGGCGCTGGACGAAGCGTGACCCAGCAGCGGACCAACCTGTTCGGACTTAACTTGATGGCGCTTCGGCAGCGAGCGGGGGCACAAGGATTGACGAGACTTATCGGTTCACTAGCTTGAGCGGATGGAAATCAACCCGCCCTCTTCGTCAAACGGCTTCCTGCGAGGCTTTCGCAGCGACGCTATTTGGCTGATCGCCTCATTGCTTGTGGCTGGCGGCCTTGTCCTCGGATTCAGCCTTCTGGCCGAGGAAGTTGTCGAGGGTGACACGAGCGCATTCGACCGCGCCGTTCTTATGGCGTTTCGGAGCGCCGATCATCCAACGAATCTGATTGGCCCGCCGTGGCTTGAAGAAATGGGCCGCGACGTCACGGCCCTCGGCAGCGTTGCGTTCCTGGGTTTTGCATCGCTGGCGGCCATAGGTTACCTGCTGATAACGCAGAAGCGCAGATACGCCTGGCTGGTCACCGCCGCCGTGGCTGGTGGTGAGGCGCTGAGCACAGTTCTGAAGGTCGCGTTTGATCGCCACAGGCCCGACATTTTCCACACCACCAGAGTATTTACCGCTAGCTTTCCGAGCGGCCACGCGATGCTGTCCGCTGTCACTTTCCTTACGCTTGGAGCTTTGCTGGCCAGGGCAAGTCCTGATCGCCGGGTGAAAGGGTATTTCGTTGGCCTCGCGGTGTTCCTGACAATCATGGTCGGATTGAGCCGGATCTATCTCGGCGTCCACTACCCCACGGATGTACTTGCAGGATGGTGCGTGGGATCAGCTTGGGCAATCCTTTGCTGGTCGGCGGCCCATCTTATCGAACAGCGGCGCGAGTTCTGATCCCCTCACCTACCCTGTCTGTCGTCCCGAAAGAATGCCACGCCCATTAACTCCGTGAGAGCCAGACGGCTATCCGGTGGCCGGCCATCTGCGAGATTGCGCGAAGCATTCTAAAGCCTTGGCGTCCATCGGTCGGCCGAGCGCGTAGCCCTGCAGCAGGTCGCAGCCGAGCTCTTTCAAGATGCGCGCATGCTCCATCGTCTCGACGCCCTCGGCCACCACTTCGATTCCGAGCGACTTCCCGATCTCGATGATGGATGACACCAAACGGCGTTGCGGCAGCGAGCTGGTGATGGGTGTGATAAGCTGGCGATCGATCTTCAGTCGGCGCGGCTGAAGCTTGAGCAGACTGACGATCGAGGCGTAGCCCGTGCCGAAATCGTCGATCTCAATGTCGATACCGAGGTCCTTAATGTGCTCGATGTTCCAGGCCACGAGGTCGTCATTCTCATCGAGGAAGATGGACTCGACAAGTTCGAAGGAGACCGTACCTTCGCGGATGTTGAGCTTGCGCAGGCCATCGATCAGGTCCTTGTCCTCAAGCCGGCGTGCCGAAACGTTGACCGAAACGTGTGGAATGTCGAGGTGCTGAAGCTGCCAGCGCTCAAAGTCGGCCAACGCCCTTTTGAGGACCGTTCGGTCGATCAGCGCGACGACGTTCAGTTCCTCCGCTACCCTCAGAAAGACGTCAGGACCCAGGATCCCGCGCGTCGGGTGCTGCCAGCGTGCCAAGGCCTCCACGCCGACAATGTCCAAGGTGTCGGCGTCAAACTGCGGCTGGTAGAAAACGATGAATTCGTTGCGCTCGAGACCGCCCAGGATCTCGTCGGCGGTCCGCTTGGTCTGCACGATTTCACTTTGCAGCTCGTCGTTGAAGAACTCGTAGCGGTTTCGGCCCCGGCTCTTCGCCCGGTAGAGGGCGAGATCGGCGTTGACCAGGAGCTGCCGTGCGTCGAACCCCTCGCCCGTATTCGCCGCAATACCGATGCTGACGCCGAACCGGCATTGGTGGCCACGAAAATCGACGGGTTGCCGCATCTCATCGATGATGCGGTCGGCCAGCGCGGCGAGCTCGGCGTCGTCGCGCCCGGCGCAAATGACCACGAACTCGTCGCCGCCAATGCGTGCCACGAAGTCGGCTGGTCCCGCATTAGCCGTGATGACCTTCGAGGCATGCATCAACATGGCGTCACCGGCCGCGTGTCCGAGCGTGTCGTTGATCTGCTTGAATCGGTCGAGATCCAAATGCAGGAGCGCAGTTCGTTCTACCCGACGCGTGCTCGTAGCCAGCATGTCGTCGAGATAGCGGCGGTTCGGCAGCCCGGTGAGCGAATCGTGGAGCGCCACGTGTTCGATGCGCCCCTTGGCCACTTCAAGCTCGGCGTTCCTGAGTTCCGACAGATGCCTTTCCCGCACAAGGTTTTCATTGAGCTCGACGTCGCTTGTCACGTCCCATTCGGCGCCGATCATCCTGGGCGTCTCGTTGCGCTCCTGGAAATAGGTCGCGCGCGTGCGCACATGCCGGATCTCGCCATTCGGATGGACAATCCGGTATTGCGAGGAATAGGGGCCCTTCACCGCCGCCGCGGCATCGAAATCCTGCTGCGCCCGTTCGATGTCCTGAGGATGAATCACTGACGCCCAGTCATCATAGCCGCGCGGCTTCCGGTCAGCCGGCTTGCCGTAGATTTCGTTGACTCGGTCGTCCCACACCAGCTCGTTGGTGGCGATGTTGTGCTCCCAGACACCGATCCCCGACGCATCCAGCGCGAGTTCCAGGCGACCGGACAATCGCCTGAGCTCGGCGAAGTTTTTCTGCCTTTCGCCGAACAGCCGCCCCGCAACGAGAATGGGCAGGACGACAAGCGCACCGGCAAACAGCATGATCGCCCGCAAGATCCAGGGATTCTTCGCCGATGAGGCCCAGCCACCTTTTGGGATCGCGGCGATCTGCCAGGAACCGGACGGCAGGTGCACCGTCTCGGTCACGGGGTTGGCCCGCGTTATACTCTCGCCACCGAAAAAGCGATCACCAGTCCCGCCAAGGCCGTCCTTGCCGGTCAGGCCGATCTCGATGTCGAGATCGACGTCCAAAAGGCCGCTTGCCCTATAGAGGCGCTCGACGTCAACGACGGCCGAGACGATGCCCCAGAAGCGCTCACCACCGCCCGCCGTCTTCACGAAGACCGGAAAGCGGCCAATGAAGCCGTGGCCGCCCTGCGCCAGGTCGACCGGACCGGCCAGCACGGGCGCCCGCAGGTCGCGCGCTTTGAGGGCGGCGGTGCGTTGGGCATCGTTCTTGCGGTAATCCAGGCCGATGGCCTTTTCGTTGCCAGCCATTGGATACATGAGCGAGATAACGAGGTCCGGCGCGCCGGCGATGTTGCGCAGTTGAGATTCCTGCTCAAGCAGGTTGCTTGCCAGCGCCGCAAACCTCTGTTGCCCCATATAGGGCTCGGTCACGATCGCCGAAACGAGGCCGCGCGTAAGCTGGAGATTGCCGTTGATGTTGCCTTCCAGCTTGGCCCTTATGATGTTCACTTTGGCCAACACGTCGGCGCGCGCCAATTGGCCTGAAACGAGCCTGCTTTCCCGGTCCGCCAAAACGGCGCAGATCACAAGGACCACAAAAGCGATCGCCGCCGGCACGTTTGCCGAAGAAAAAAACGACTGTCTCAACCGGCTGAGACTGGATGCGGTGGTGGCCAATTGACCCAAATACCTTTCCCGGGACTAACCCTCGGCCGACCCTAGTAGAAAGTACTTAAATTTGGTTTTCCATGATGCCGGGCAATTTCAGCATTGGGTGGCGCTCGCAAAGGGTCACGATCCGGCAGTGGGATCTCAAACAGCGGCACTCTTGCAAGCAGCGCTCCCGACGAGCATGCCCCACCTGCCTGGACGAGCAAGACGCGGCGCCTTCTGGGTGCATCGGAAAGGCAATTTGACGTGCCTGCAGGTTGGGAGCGGGCCGGCGGCCCCCGTCACTCTCACTTTCGATATCGCGCCATAATAGCGCTGAGCCAGTTGAACAGACTGATTTCCTCAGGTCGCCCCTCCGCCTCCTGAATGGCGGTGCGCAGCGTGAGCTCCACCAGATCATCTGCAGCCTCGACGGATTGCGCTCGATAGGAGCGGGCGACCAATCTGAGCGCGGCAATCAGGCGTGGATCTGTTGCGTCGGAAAGTTCATCTGCCGCAAACTGGAGAATTTTTCGGCTATCGGTTTGGTCTTGAAGCATGACTTCCATGGCTGTTCTGGGGCGGTTGTCACCGGAGCCGCGCTGACCATCAACGGAGGCGCGAACGCATAAAGCACCAGAGTCAATTTTGAAGCGTCCGCAGGCCGGACTGATAGAGCCGTTTACAGACTAAGCCGGGCATCGGACCGAGCAAGCTCAAATGATAAGTGAAGGGTAGTTGGTATCAATCCGACAATCGAATTGCCTCTGCCACGGGCCCCAGCTGGTGCTCTGGATTACCGCAATAGGGCGTGCCATCTACCAACATGCTGCCGGCTTGCTTTGAAGCGTCTTCACTTGGATTTTCTCGCTGCTTTTGAGCCTTGTGCGCTTGCAGCAGATGCTTTGACATCTTTTGATTGGGCCGCGACTGCCGCCAGCACCGGTCGGCTTCCGCAAAACCTGCTCGCTGTAATGACGTCTCGACCCCCCGCTGTGTCGCGTATCACCGCTCGGCAGTCGGAGCAGTAGGACGGCGCGTTAGCAGCATTTGAAGAGAGAGGCTCAGCCTGACCAGCTTCTTGTCATTCTCGTCCCGAATTTCAATCGCCAATTGATGTCCGTCGACGCCCTTCAGCGAGTCTCTAGCCAAGTCGATTAGACCTGCTAGCGCCTCGTTTCGTGCGGCTTCGATCCCCCCACATTCGATGCCTGTCTCATCTTTGATGAGCGCATCGCTTTCATAGGTGTCAAAGAAATATCTCGCCATCGAACCCACCTCCACCCTCACAAGCTCGTCGCGTTCCTTTGGTGAAGGTAGCCGGTCTCAAAGTCTCCGGCTCGAACGAGGCCAGGCCAGTCAACAGCGTGAAATCGGGAGCCCTCGGTAACAACCAGTCCGTCGCCTCGAAGATCCTGCAGCGTTCGGTTCACGTGCACGGCCGACAAGCCCAAGGCGTCGGCAAGTTCCGCCTGCCTAATCGGAAGCTCCGCCACATGGTCCTTGATAAGCCCCATAGAGCGAAGGCGGACGATGAGTTCGCACAGAATATGCGCCATACGGGCATACGCGTCGCGCCTTCCAACGTTGGTGACCCACTCTCGATATATAGCCGCGTCGATCAGCGTCGAGCGCCAAAACACCGTCGCTATCGAAGGATGTTGGTCGCAAATGGCCCGCAGCGCATCATGCCGCATGAAGCCAACGCTGACGCGCGTGAGTGGTGTGAAGGTGCAATCCAAAACAGACAGATGCATTCCGTGCAGATCAGGAATGTCGCCCGGAACAAAGAACGACGTGATCTGCCGTTTACCCTCCCCAGTCAATTTTGTGGACCCGACCAGACCCTCCAGGATGACAAATGAATGGGTGGGACGATCTCCTTCGCGCACAATGTCCTGATTGGCCTGAAAGTCCCGCTTCTGGAATTGAATTCCCTCCAATATACCGATATCTGAGTCCGTCAGATCACAGATTATCTGAAGCTTACGGGTCAAAATGCTCGGGGAAGTGGCCTGTGTCAATTTTTGTGACCGGATTGCGTTACGTGCCGAACTTGGGCCGGGCGCTAATGTTCCCCGCCCCCGGTCTGGGAAGGACCAGCTAACGGACCCGAGGCGTTTGCCAACTCAACGGCTGCAGTTCCGGGGCGCCTGGACCCTTCGCCAGAGCTTTCGCCTCTCGGACGAGTGATGCCCAATTCGTCCCGAGCAGCGATATGAACTCCCGCGCTGTGGCGCTGTGATTCCAGTCCCTTTCACGAGCTTTTGAACAATGCCGCGATCAGGTTCAAGCGTCATAGGACGGGATCCTGACTATAGACATTTGACGTATATTCCAGGCTCATTTCTCTCCCCGCGGCGAAGCCGAGGGCGTCGAAGTGCGTAGCGAGGAATGCTAAGCAGTTTCCGCTCGGGCTTTTCTTTATGCTGCGGCCGTCATGGGCATCGAGCCGGAACAAATCGGGTTGATTTCGGTTCGGAGAACCTGATCGAGGACCTTTCGGAGAACCTGATCGAGGACCTCATGACCACCACCTCCAATTCGCCAATGCGTCCAATTTTCATCTCCGGGCCCCCGATGCGCACGAGACGTAGAACCCCAGCCCTCTCGCTCGACGTCTCGCAGCGGCAGACACCTCCTCCTCGGAGAGGCTCAGAACTGGTTAGGAACCGGCAGACCTGGCTCGCGCAGATATATGGGCGGCCGTGATGTCGCCGTTGTCGCGGTTGGCCGCGCTGAGACGCATCCTGGGGAGCAGCCTGGGGCCGTTCGATGCATCAAATGGCCTCGGGCTCGATGGCGAGAGTTCAGTGACTGATCTGACGCCGGAGCAATCGCGGATAGCGCGAGGTCTGCTGAATTGGCCGCAGGTGCGGCTCGCCGTGAAGTCAGGCCTCAGCGAAGGTGCGATACGAGATTTCGAAAGCGGTCGCGAGTGCCTGGCCCTCGTAAACTTTCAGCGATTCGAAATGCATTTGAAGCGGGCGGCATTCGGTTCTCCACAGATGGCCCGATCAAAGCACAAGGTGAAGCATCAGCACTGGAGCAGTGCCCTGCGACCCGAGAAGGCGGTTAGGGAAATGCAGGCCGCCCCTTTGAAACCCAAGCAGACCAAATGCTGTAGCCGCGCGTGCGGTAGCACAGGGCAGGAACGACGCCTTAGCGAGCCGGGCGCGCTGCGGGCGTTTGGAGCGCGGGTGCGGCGGCAGCACCGGAGCAGAAGTTCGGGAAAGCCAACAAAGCCGCGGGATGAACCGGGAGCGAGCCGGCGGCCGCGGGTTGACATCGGCATCGACGCAGTGATCGACATGGTTCCGACCTCTGCCACAGCAAAGGAGAACCTCATGCCTTCATCCACAGCCGGATCAGCCGTGCGGAGCCCGATCTGGCCCTTTCAGCAGAGCTATGCCCAGTCACCGGATCATTTCTTCGCGCGTGCCCCTCTCCACCCGGTTTCAAACCCCAGGCTAATCCGGCTGAACGAGCCCCTTAGCTCTGGAGTTAAGGCTTGATCCCGATCAGCTCGGGAGCCCTGCTGGGATCGCCGTGCTTGCCGGGAACAATTTTCCAGATGGACTGCACCCTATAGCCTTAGCCTACGCTGGCCACCAATTCGGCAACTTCGTCCCCAAACTGGGCGACGGACGCGCAGCACTGCTGGGCGAGGTCGTCGATGTGCACGGAGTGCGTCGGGATGTCCAGCTGAAGGGTTCAGGACCGACCCGATTTTCGCGCAACGGCGATGGCCGTGCTGCGCTTGGTCCGGTGCTTCGTGAATACGTGGTCAGCGAAGCAATGGCTGCGCTCGGCACACCGACCACTCGAAGCCTTGCGGCGGTGCTTACCGGGGACCCAGTCTACCGGGAGCGCCGGCTGTCAGGGGCCGTGCTGACCAGGGTGGCAGCGAGTCATATCCGTATCGGCACTTTCCAATACTTTGCCGCCCGCAACGACATAGAAGCGCTGAAGCTCCTTGCCGATTATGCCATCCAGCGTCATTTTCCTGATGCGGCCAGGAAACCGAGATCTTACCTGGCTCTGCTCGAGGCTGTGATCGCGGCGCAAGCGGAACTGGTGGCGCGGTGGATGTTGCTCGGCTTCATCCACGGCGTCATGAACACCGACAACATGCCGATATCCGGAGAGACGATTGACTATGGACCGTGCGCGTTCATGGATTCATATGATCCGCAAGCGGTGTTCAGCTCCATCGATCAACATGGCCGCACGCCTACGGCAACCAACCTCGGGTGGCAGTCTGGAATCTGGCACGCTTCGCCGAGACTCTGCTGCCGCTCCTGAGCGAGCGCGAGGGTGAGTCAATCTCGCAGGCCGAGCAGGCACTAGGGGAATTTCACGCTCGCTACGAAGCTATTTTACATCGCGGGTTCAGGGCTAAGCTTGGGCTGCTGAATGAAGCTGAAGGTGACTTGGACCTTGCCAACGATCTGTTAGATGTGATGGCGCGTGGGCGAGCGGATTTCACGCTCACCTTCCGCTTGCTGGGAGATGACCTCGACATCCCTGGCGCCCAAGCTACCGCGAGGCGGCTGTTTGAGGATCCCGGCCCCTTCGATGCCTGGTCGATGCGCTGGCGAAATCGCTTGGCGCGGGACGGCGGCGCCACCTCGACGCGCAAAGCCGTGATGCACGGCAGCAATCCCAAATTCATTCCTCGCAACCATCGCGTCGAGGCAATGATCAAGGCTGCGGTGGAGGACGATGACTCCGAATCTTCGAGCAATTGTTGGAAGTCGTGTCACGGCCGTTCGAGGAACAGCCCAAACTGTCCTATTACGCGGACCCACCTAAGCCGCACGAGGGCGTTCTGCAGACCTTCTGTGGCACGTGACATACGCCACCAACACGACTGAACTCTGTAGGGCCGCGGTCAAGCTAACGAGGCAGGCCTCAGGACGCGGGCGGCCGAGGCCTCTCGGAGCCAGGCGAAGGATCGATTGCGTCCGCCACCATCTCCCTCTTGGAACTGGGAAGGACCCTCATCAGCAGGATAAAAGTGGCGAGCACGAGGCAGACAGCGTTGGTGACTATGATGGGCCATTCGCCTTTGATGATGCCGAAAGTCAGCCACAGCGCGAAGCCCAGCACAGTGATGGCATACATCCACGCGGATATGCCAGCTGTGTCCCGGGTCTTGATGATCTTCCAGGCTTGAGGGGCAAAACTGGTCATTGAGCACAGCGCTGCCAGCGAACCGATGAGCGTGACCTTTTCCACGCAACCAACCTCCAACGGCAAAGTCTTTGGTACCGAGGGCACAGTGCTTCCCCAGTTGGAAGCCGCCCAGAGAGAAGCCAATCACAGCACTGGCCGCGATGGCCAGGGACGCCCTGCCGCACGGGGATGTTTCCACACAATCTGCCAGCAGATCAGAGCGGTTCTGGAGGTGGTGATCAGGTTCGAAGCTCAGCCGCTTTGAGCCGCGACAGCAAGTCGCGGGACGCTTGGATAAGGCGCCGTGTCTCCTCAATGGTACGAAGCAAGTCATCAGCGCTCGCCCGCGCCCGACGGATACCGAGGTGAGCTGCTTCCAAATAAACCTTGCGTGCTTGCCGGGGATCACTCATCGCTCGCCTTTATAGGTTGGAAGGAAGCGGAAGAAACTAACGTGTGTTAGGCAAGCGGATCTTTTTGACACCGCCATCCCGTAGCACCAGTGCGTCTGGGCAACAACGAGCCCTGACAGGTCGTCCGTCTAGCCGGCGGCTGACCGGTGACGCTGGGCGGCAGAAGGTGCGGTGCGTTGACGAAGCCAGGGTTGAGGCAGTTCGAACCCTGTCCAGAGGGATCTTCCAACATGCAAATTTACAGGAAATGAGCTTGAGGGCGACGCCGCCGGAGCGCCCAGATTGCCGCCGAGGCTCAGATAGACGGTGTTATTCGGGCCAGACAACGGTCACCTCGACGTAATCGAGCACGCCAGGCACCGGCGCATTGGGCTTGCGAACGGTGACCTCGGCTTTCCGGATCTGGGGAAAGCGCCCGCTGAGAGCCTTCGCGACTTCCAGGGCCAGCGCCTCGATCAGGAAGCGCCGGTGTCCGGTGATGATCTCCTCGATGACGGTGAAGGCGACGCCGTAGTTGACGGTTTCCCCGATGGCGTCATCGACGAGCGCGCGTCCCGGCTCGACGGTGAGCGAGGCATCGACATAGAAGCGCTGCCCCAGCGCTTCTTCCTCGTCCAGCACGCCATGCCGGGCAAAGAAGGCGCAATTCTTCATGCGGATGACGTACATGGCTCAGCGTTCCGATCCGGTTTCCCGCGCCAGCATAGCATCCGCCACCGCCAGCGCGTCCACGTTGATTGCGACATCATGGACGCGAAACAGATGCGCGCCCTTGAGCCGGAGAATGACGCTGGTCGCCGCCGTGCCGGCCGCCCGGTCGGCGGCGTCGCGGCCGGTGACGGTGCCGATGAAACGCTTTCGCGACGTACCGGCCATCAGCGGGAAGCCGAGCGCGCCAAGCTCGGCAAACCGTACCATCAGATCGAGGTTTTCCTCCGCCGTCTCCTTGGCGAAGCCGAAGCCGGGATCGAGCACGATATGGCCGTCGGCGACACCTTGCCCGCGCCCGATTTCAAGCGATTTTCCCAGGAACGCCAGCTGGTCGGCGATCACATCGGGCAGCTTGTCGCGATCCCGTCCGGTATGCATGATGACGAGCCCGGCGCCGGTTTCGGCCGCCACCCGCGCAATGTCGGGCTCACGCTGCAGACCCCAGACATCGTTGACGATATGCGCACCGCTCGCATGAGCTAGGCGTTTATCTTGTCAAAGTGGCCGTCAGGAAGTGCAGACCGTCAGCTAGCCATCGTCCTTTGAGGACAGCCGAGCCACCGTTGACTGAGTTTGAATCAGCGGTTTGGCGCACTGAGTCCGAAGCTGCCTTGCAGTATACCTCAGATACCTCAGACGTGAAGCGGCATGCACTCGGTCATCGTCTGGGCCACACCATTGCCGCAGGCGCTAGACCAAAGCCATCGGCAGATATCGAATCACAACCTGCTCCTGGCGGAACCGCCGCTCCAATTCCGAACGCCGCCTTTGCCAATCGGGCAGATCGACTTCGTGAGTCATAACCTCGAAGATGACGATCTCGTCTGCTCCCTGCCTCCACACACCTTCCGCAGGCGCGCGCAAATACGCGGTGACACCGTCGAAGCGGAGCGCGAGCTCCTCCTTCACACGGTCAAACTCTTGCTTGGCGAAGGGCTTTCCTGCGTTGTCGGCGCGAGGTAGCAGAATCTGGACCAGATGCATGTTTGCCCCTAAACCTCGCAATGCTTGCCTAGAGCCACTTCTTTGGAATGCTTGGCCTATGGTCGTCGACGGGCACAGCCGTCCAGCCTCGTGCGAGCTCTGCGCAGGTCTTTACCCCGTTGATCCTACCGAGTATCGGCGGAGCATAAGACGGTGGGGAGCCAAATACCGTGCTCCGAGCCATCTCCTGTGGGCCCTAGCTTCAGACGTCGAGCAGGCCGAGGTACAACCTGTCGGTGCTAACGTCGGTCCTGGTCTCCTCCGGGACGGAAAAAGGATTGGAGTTCCTGCATGTCGACGCTTTCATCGCCGTCCTCGTCGACAGCGTTGAAAATTCGCCCGATGAAATCCTGAACCTCCGTCCGCGACAGTGTACCATCACCGTCGGTGTCCATGATGGCGAACATGATCCTCATTTTGGCACCCTGCATCATATCGGCTCCCGCCCTGCGGCCGTGCTTCATACGTCCCGTATCACGATCGCTCATCTCGTCGTCCTGAAGCCTTGGGCCCCTGTGTCGCCAATCTGCCTCGGGGTCTCGATCCTTTGCTGTTTTTTCCTGCAGCATCTCATCCATCATCTCGCGCATCATTTGGCGCATTGCTTGCTGGTTCTGTCCGGCTTCGTCCGCCGTCCGATCCTGGGCTGGTGATGCGGGCTTGGGAACATCCGCCGATTGCGCAAAGGCGGACGGGGCGAGCATAGCGAACGCGGCCGCCAATACTGTAGTCGTGAATGCTCGTGTCATTGGGTTTCTCCATTAACTGCCACGCCGACCACCCGGCGTGCTGTCCAAACCAGCAGGTCGGTTCATGGTTCCTAGGCATCGGGCGCAAAAGCGGCCTAGCTCCGATTATCTCAGCAAAGCGCTGGCTGTCTCTGTCGGAATCGACCTTACCGATCACCTGATCGCTGCGCAGATTTGCCAGCGGCGCAACAAAGATCGGTCTTCACCGATTTTGCCGAACTAATTGAACCCACATCGACAAAGGTGGCGCAGATTCCGCAGCCAGTTCCGAGAGTGCGGCTGGATGAAACATTCCAAGTTGGCGGCAACGGCATCGTCTCCGGCCAACACCGGCCGCTTCCCGGTCGCGAACGCCGCGTGGGTGATGCCCTGCGAACTACCGTTCAGCAACCTGACGGCTTAGATGGCCACGAAGCAGGCGGATGTTGCGGTTGTTCGACTTGTAGTAAACATCGAAGATCGATCCGAGGACGGGCACGCTTCCCAAGACGGTATCAAACAGCACATTGCCCAACATCCGAGCAACCAACAGCTTCCCAGCGCCGCATTTGCGGGCTCGCAGCACAATGTAAGCCGAGATCAACCCGGTTGCTGTATCTCCCAGCACAGGCACCAGGCCTACCAGAGCATCCAGTCCGAACCGAATTGGCGTTCCCGGGATTCGCCAGCGCGAATCAAGCAGCACTGCCAAGAGGTCGAGCTCGGCGATTGCCCTCGCAGTCTGGCGATCCACAATAGGCGTTTCGCTTGTCCCTACTTTCCGGCTGCCATGGCTCGCTCGATCCAATCTCCTCGGTTTCGCACCTCTCCAGTCCGCTTCCGTCATGTGGAATTAGCTTTGTATCGGCCGGGAAGGCACGTCGTCGAGCAGGTTGGGCTGGTCTGGGACTTTTGTTCGGTGGTCTGCTGGGAGGGTGCCGTCGGGGGTCATCTGGTTAACCGCATCGGGCAAATCCCTGGTAATCCTTGCAATCAGCTCCTCGCGCGAGAGGCCGGTCTGGCGGGAAAGTGCTTCCAGTGTCTGAGCGTCAATCGCCGTTTCCACCTCGTGCGCCTCGATCGGCTGGTTCGGCCCAATGCCAACCCAGGAGTCCACCTTCGACCCGGCACCTGCATTTCTAAAGCGGTCAAGAATATCGCCCAGCACGGTGCCGGATAGGCCCTTCGACACCTGGTCCAGTATCCCGCCTTGCGGATTATTGGGATCGCGCTCTCCCGCTCCGCGGATCGCCTCCGCGATCTTGTCGCGGTTTTGATAAGCCAAAACCCCCAGCATAGCGATCGCAAGTCTTCCTAGATTGGCCACTCGTTCCTCCTGTGGTTTCGAACATGGAGAAGGTCTCGCCCTGCCAAAAGTTCCGCGATTGCCAGCAATATCAGGAAGGGCTTGGCAATCCCGACCGCTCCCCAGCCGACCATGAGGCCTGCCCGCGCGAGACGGAAGGTCGAGACGGTAAAGACAGAGCGCCCGAGCCGGTGCTTAAAGTTTCAGCTTTGCCCTCAGTGCATCTATGCGCTTAGACGCCTCTGCCTTGCTGAGGTTGTCTGCAAAGCTTTCCTGATCCTCAGCCTGCTCACACAGGGTTTTCAGATAGGACTCCTGGGACGGCGTCATCGGGTCGCCACCACTCACCCATTGGTCAGGATCTTTCTCGACGTTTGCATCGGTTTTTGCGCGCAAGTCTTCCATTGCAATCTTCTGTCGTAGCCTAGGGAATGCGTTTGATCTCTTTTTGTTCCAATCGTTTTCTCAAAGCTGAGGCTCGCTTAGGTTGGGCTGGGGTGTCAGGCACGGCGGCGGCCAGCATGCGCGAGTGATAAAGCAAGAAACGGCC
Source organism: Mesorhizobium sp. BR-1-1-10 (assembly GCF_020165595.1). Classification (NCBI taxonomy): domain Bacteria; kingdom Pseudomonadati; phylum Pseudomonadota; class Alphaproteobacteria; order Hyphomicrobiales; family Phyllobacteriaceae; genus Mesorhizobium; species Mesorhizobium sp. BR-1-1-10. The sequence continues at coordinate 366,508 of NZ_JAIUIL010000001.1, forward strand.
TTCCCCATTAAGCGTCAGCTTGCAGTTTCAACACGAAATCCCTCAATTCGTAACCGCCCGCCATATCCGCAACAGCTATGAACTCATTTTGGAGTCGCTGGAATATCGTGGCCTGTGACCTGCCATCGAGTTCATCGGCACTTCGACCCAAAACCAGCAAACCGCCATCGACAACTGTCTTTGCCACGGCGGTTACCGCGCGTTCGATTTGAAGACGAGGAAAGTTCCTCGTCCCAAGGGCGTTCATCACGCGCACGACGTCATACCGCACTGGCGAGGGCGAAAAAAAATCATCTCTGGTTGCCATGAAGCGACCGTCAGACTTCGTCTTTGCAATGACATCGGGATGAAAAAGCGACACGCGAGTTCGCGTTGCAAAGCTGGGGGACAACAGCCAGGCGAGAAACTCATTTGCCTGCTTGCTACGCAATGCGATAGCACCCAGCGCTACCTGAAGGACAACATTGTCGCTGTCGTAAAAGACCCAGCACACCCCTTTCCGGGCAGCGCTAATCTCATCGTAATAGTCGCTTGCCGTCAGCCTGACAGGACGCTCCTGGCTTAGCCTGTTGAACAGTTCCAACGAGGTGATGCCGTCAGAGGCCGCCATATCGTGAACGGTGACTTCCTTATCCACAGGTAGCCGTCGAGTGGCCGATATGATGGCCGCATCCAATTCCAGAAACCGATCAGGCCGAGTTGTTTTCGAAGTGAACGGCCCAGCTGGCATAGACGCCAATATGCGCTTTCGCTCTTTGGCATTGGGCGTCGAAAGCAACCTTGCAAAAGACGGCGCTAATATTTGCATGGACATCCGCCTTAGCACGCGGCAGGCTGCCTTTGAAGGCGAAGGTTTGAAACTGGGGCTGTCCAGCGCGATGGTAAAGGGCAGGGAAACCGCGCGAGGGAAGCGAGCGTGGTAGCTCAAGACCGATGTGACCTCTGCTGCGCTATTCGATCATCGTCATGAACTAAATTCGGTTGCCTTCGTTTAGCAATTGGAAAGAGGGCGGGCAGCTTGATGCTCAGTCGACATCGCAAGTTCATTTTTTTTCAAAACAATCAAAACGGGCGGAACGAGTTGCGAAATCGTGTTGTCGCGATTTTGCGGCCCCAAGGACGTAATCACCTATCTGCCGCCGCCCGATGAACGGCTGCGTCAAAGCTTGGGAGGACGTCCTGAGCAGCACAATCGAGAAGCGTTCCACAGACGATTGGCGGGAAGGTTGCTCGGCGGAAGACGGAAACGTCGATTCAACCACAATATCTCCGCGATCGAGCTTCGGGCCGTGCCTTTGCCACTGCCGTCCCACCGTCTGCGTCCGGCAGTACTGTTTCTTCAGCGCCGCCGGCGCCATCGGCATGGCCGTCCATCAGCTCTGCCGAAACCGGATAGTCGCCAATCGCGGTGCGCACCGCCGGCTTGAATCACTGCGTCCGACCGTGCCCAGGCCGCGAATGGAAGGACTTGTCGAGTGGCGGGTAGCGTCATCCAGAAACTCTTCAGGTTGCGCCGGCGTCAGTCGAAGCTTGGTCCTTAGCAGCTTTCCGAGTTGATCTCGATGTAAGCTTGGCGGAGCCGGTGCGCATCAGATAGGCAATGCCAAGCGCAGCGGCGTTGTCGGCTTCTGTTGCGCTGCGCCGATACCGAACCGCCGCCCACAGCGAGGACGCGCGGGCTTTAAGCGCTATTCTGGGAGGCCCGCAGCATACAACGCGCTGCCAAGAACCTGCGCGAGGGCGGGCGCGCAATTTACGCCTGCAAACTGACGGCTGTAGCGGAAGCCAGGCTGGAGCTCGAGCACGCGAGCGGCGGCCGCTTTCGCTTCGTCCAATCGGCCAAGCTTGGCCAGCGCGGCAGCCAATTGCACATAAGTAATGCTGTGCGCCGAATTGGCTTGGACGGACTTGTAGGCGGCACGGCAGGCCTCTTGGTAACGGCCGCGCAGCAAATGGCTCATCGCCTGTGCATCAAACGCTGCCCAAGCCCACGAATCGAAGGGGCTTAGCCGCATGCCCTGCTCGCTCCACTCTATCGCGCGCTCCGCTTCACCACCCCATCCGAGTATCACACTGCCAAGGATGTAGGTCAGAGCCGAGGACGGGCTGATGGCGAGGGCGGCTTCCAACGCCGCGAATGCAGCGGCGCGATCATGCGCATCCATTCCGATGGAAAAGCCGGCCCATGTGAGGGCCAGCGCATCATCTTGTCCATGGACAATGGCCAAGCGGGCGTGACGGACCGAAGCGGCGCGGTTGATCTCCCGCAGACCGGCGCGAAGGAACAAGCAGTGATGGCACATGGCGGCATTGCCATGCGCCAGCGCGTAAGCCGGTTCGAGCGCGATGGCGCGGTCGAGAAGGACCAGCGCTCTGGTCACTTGCTCCGGCATCCCGGAATCGACGTCAGGCTGGGCCTGCAGCACGAGATCGTAGGCACCGAGACTGTCGGGACGCTTGCGCCTGACACGTTCAATTTCGGCCTTCCGCACGCTTGGCGCAATCGCCCCCACGGTTGACAGCGCTATCTCGTCTTGAAGCGCAAAGATGTCTTCGGAGCTGCGCTCGTAGCGCTCGGCCCAAACATGCGTGCGGGTTATGGCATCGATCAGCTGCGCGGTGACTCGCACGCTACCGCCGGCTTTGCGCACGCTGCCTTCGAGTACATAGCGAACGCCAAGCTCGCGGCCGACCTGCTTTACGTCGACGGGGTGGCCCTTGTAGGTGAAGGTCGAGTTTCGCGCGATGACGAACAGCCATTTGATGCGTGCGAGGCCCGAGATGATGTCGTCCACCATCCCATCGGCAAAGTACTCCTGCTGTGGATCGTCGCTCAAGTTCGAGAACGGCAGGACGGCGACTGAGGGCTTCTCGGGCAACCTCGGTGCCGACGCGGCGCGGGCCGCGGCAGAGGCATCGGCAACATTGGTGGCGATGGCCGGTCCGACATAACGATAGCCACGGCGCGGTAAGGTTTCGATCCAGTCCGCGACATTCGCCGCGTCGTCCAGTGTGCGGCGCAAGGCTGCGATCTGAACCGTCAAATTGTTATCGGCAACCGCCGATCCGCCCCAGCCAGCGTCGATCAGCGCGTCTTTGGATACGGGCACCCCCGCGTTTTCGATGAGCAGCCGCAGCAGCGCGACGGCACGGTGCCCAAGCATGGTCGGCTCATCTCCGTAAAAGAGAATGCCCGCCTCGGGATCGAGGCGAAACATGCCGAACTGGTGGACGTCGCCCCTGACTTTCATTGGAGTCTTTTAGCAAATTTTTGGGAACGGATTCACGACTTTCTCCCGCGGGCGGCCGATGTTGGCCAAACGCTTACTCAGAGGAGGATCGAAATGAGCGCTGAAGCCGTCATCTGCATGCCCGACGAGAAGAAGGGCGTCATGCTGCGTGGTCACCCCATGGCTTTTCTCGTCACCGATGAACATACCAGGCATACGAGCATGTTTGACTGGACGATACCGCCGGACTTCGCCACCGGGCGGCATGTTCACCGGGTACAGGAAGAGAGCTTCTACCTGCTCGAGGGCGAGTGTGAATGGCATGTCGGAGACAAGACGATCCGCGCAACGCCGGGAACCTTCCTGTTCATCCCGCCGGGAGTGCCGCACAACATCACCAATGTCAGCGAGAAGCCTGCGCGCGTGCTGATGACCTTCTCTCCGCCTGGCCACGAGCATTACTTCGAAGAGCTCGCCGAGCTCGCGGCGCAGGGTGCGCCCGATCCAAAAGCGCTGGCCGAGCTCAGAAGCCGCTATGACACCGATCAGCTCTCCACGCTGACGACACGGGCGTGACGGCGATAGCGCAAGCGGTTTCGGGAGTTAAAGACCTCTGGTCGCTCGCGCAGGTCGCCCTTGCAGCAATGTGGGGATTGATCAGTAGGTGCAGCAATGCCAGTCGCGTTTGCAGGGCCCAATGACAGGCCGCTAGGCCAACGGCGGAAAGGCCGCCGCGAGCGGTGAAATGCCTGGGTGACGTCTTGCATATTGTGGCTTGAACATGGATCAAATGCTATGAACAGGCAGGGGCGCTGCGGGGAGGTCCGATGGCGCGTCGGCGCGATCGTAGAGCGGTGATCATCCACAAGGCTGGCACAAAGGAGCGATGATGTGGCAGCGGCTCCGCGGTCACAGGTTGCTGACCACTACGCGCGAGACAGCTTGATCCGTGATGGTCTTGCCGCATTGGAAGGCCGAAAAGCACGATCGAGGACCTATCGCGGTAGACGAGCTTCACATTGGCGGCCGCGCTGCCACGGGAGAGTTGGCGGAGCAACTTGCGCTCACCCGCTGCGGATCGAGTCCTCGACGTCGCGGCGGACCCGATCCTTCTCCAAGCCGTAACGTTCCTGAATCGTGCCTTCGAGCTGATCGCGCTTGCCGGCGATGCGGTCGAGGTCGTCGTCGGTGAGTTTACCCCACTGTTCCTTGACCTTGCCTTTGACCTGTTTCCAGTTCCCTTCAACGCGGTTCCAGTCCATTGTGGCCTCCTTCCTTTGATACGAAGTCGAAACGTAGTCGGGGCAGCGAGGTTCCGGAGTCCGTCTCTCAGAAGCGTTTACGAGCTTGCGATCAGTAGCCGCCGATCTTCGCCTCAATCGGTGCAGCAGCGGGATTATCGACGCCCCCGGGCCGGCACGGGCCCCAGCCGCCTCTGTGGGCCGTAGACCAGCATGGTTGCCCGCCATGGGGAAAGGGCTCGTCGGCCTTCTTGCCGACGCTTCGACCTTCAGCCATTTGAAATAGCGATCCGCGGTAACCGAGCAGCGGCGCCCGGCACAAGCAGTTTTGAAGTGCCATTGCTCGCGATGGGCCCGCACCGGGCGCTGGATCGAAATCTGTTGGTTCGACGCGCCGGTCCCGCAGGACCACCTGGGCAGGCATCCCCCTGCGACCAGCCGACTCTCGATTCTCACGAACGCGCAAGGATCGAACCTGATCTCAGGTGGAGTGGAGTCACGGACATGCACCTGGCATAGCCATTAGATTGCGCTCAGCAATCTCGGCTCTTATTGACCTCGTGCGCCGGAAAGGTGCGCACCTGATCGAGAGACGCATTGCGAGCTTCTTGAGATGGAGATCCCAAATCGCCCGATTGAAAGAGTTGCCCCCCTCGTCTTCTAAACGGGTGATGGCTGGGGCTGGACCCGCCGCACTCTTCGAATGACCTCACGGGCGATCTCATCGGCAGAACCGGTGAAGTCGAGCGGCCCATCATACATCGCCGCGTTCATAGGCATCCCGGCCTTGATCTCGCCGGCCTCGGTGAGAACCATCGTTGCACCGCCAGCGTGGGCTATTGCGGCAAGTCCGCGCGAGCCATCACTCAGTGAACCCGACAACACAATCCCGATTGCATGGGTGTTTGCGTGAACGGCGACAGAATTGAAGAGGATGTCGACGGTCTGGCCTCGGTGAATGTGCCCGGCGCCTTCAACAAGGTCCACCTTGCTTCTGGCGGCTAATGAGAGGTGTGCGTCGGGTTGGCCGACGTAGCAAGTTCCGACGCGGAAGACGTGATCTTCATCGGCGACCCGGACCGGCATTTGTGACCTCTTACTCAAAACCTCTTTCAGATGGCTTACCTTGTCACTGGGCCTATGAAGGACCACAAGGACGATGGCCTGCAGGTCCTTGGGCAGGTTGCTAAGGAGGTCTTTGATGTCGCTGAGGCCATCTGATCCCGATGCGCCGATGGCGACGAAGAAAGGGCTACGTTCGCGCTTAGCGTGCGGGATATGCATCTGCTAGGGGTAACAGGTTCCCACCAGCTTCGCGAGGATAACCTCAAGGCAACCGCAATAGCACCACACGGCGAGGGCCGCACCGGCAGAAGGCGCGGCCCATCCGGCGTCTGACAGCCTACATGTTGCTCGCCGCGTGATGGTGCCGCTGAGCCAGTCTGTTTGGCTGGCCGGGTCTGTTGTGAACCGGCTGATCGGCGATTGTGGTCGCTTCGGCTGCATCGCTCGCTGTTTGGCACTACGCGCGAGGGACGGTAGATCCTTCCAAACCCATTGCGTTTCACCAGCATGGCGACACAGCTTCGCACTCCAGTTATAGCGGGCTGCTCCCAGATGCCCTCCGGGTGATTTGTCATACGCCTGCTGAAGTCCAAGCGCATCTAGAGTCGACAGGGTTAACCCTGCTCCTTTCTGTTGGCGCGCGGAAGTCGATCAGTCGTCCTGCTGGCTCGATAAGGAGTCGAGGTGGTGATGACGATGGATCGGGCCGGCGACTAAGACGGTGTGCCGGCAGTGGCGATGGCTTGTCGGAATTCGGCGGTGATTTTGCATCTGCATGCACCGCCGGCAAGAGCCGTTCGGCATGCCAGTCTAATCCCGATGGAACTGCATTGGCGCAATTTTGTTTCTCGTCCGCCCCGTTTGTGAGGCAGTGAAAAAAGGGAGACAGTCATGGCAACCGCCAAAAGGGCCTCAACGAAAGGCCTGAACGAACTCTTCGTCGACACTTTGAAGGACATCTATTTCGCCGAGAAGAAGATCCTGGCAACTCTTCCCAAGATGGCCAAGGCAGCGCAAAGCCCTGACCTCAAGGCAGCTTTCGAAAAGCACCGCGGCCAGACCCAGGAGCACGTCGCGCGCCTGGAGAAAATATTCGAAGCCCTAGGCAAGAAGCCCCAGGGCAAGACCTGTGCCGCCATTATGGGCATCACCGAGGAGGGCGCCGAAATCATGGACGAGTACAAGGGCTCTCAGGCTCTCGATGCTGGTCTCCTTGCGGCGGCTCAGGCAGTAGAGCACTATGAAATCTCCCGCTATGGTACGTTGCGGACCTGGGCTAGCGAGCTCGGCATGGCCGAAGCGGTTAAGCTTCTCGAGCTTACCCTTGGCGAGGAAAAGGACACCGATGAAGCCCTTACGCAGCTCGCAGTGTCAGCCGTGAACGTCGCTGCCGAGGCAGCTTAGGAACTGCGACTACGGTGTCTGTCATTCGCCGAGAGAGACTCGCGGATACCGCACCATATGGGTCGGTATCCGCGGCGGAACGCTTGGGAAGATCAAGCGCGCCCTGGTCTGACGGCATGGCCAAAACGCTTTCCGGTTTTCCCACGCAGGCGCAGACCGGGTCGCCGGAATCGGCACCAACGACGTTTCATTCTTTGAACGGCGGGAGCAGAAAGGGATATGACACAACAAGAAGCGATCATCAGCGCCTTGGGCGTCGCTGCGAGTTTCGATGCCGCCGCGGAGGCACGCCGACGCATCGACTTTCTAAGCGGGTACCTGCGTGCAGCAGGGCTCTGCACGTACGTGCTGGGCATAAGCGGCGGTGTGGATTCGCTCGCGGCGGCACTTCTGGCTCAACAGGCCGTAAGCGAACTACGGAGGGCAGGATACGACGCCAAATTCCTTGCTGTCAGGCTGCCGTATGGGACGCAGGCCGATGAGAAGGACGCTCAGCGAGCACTCGAGACCATCGGAGCTGACGAAGCGCACAGGCTCGACATCAAACCGGCGGCGGACGCAATGCTCGACTCGATCAGGTCGGCTGGCGTGGAGCTCGGCAATGCTCGTCGGGAAGATTTCTTGCTGGGCAACATAAAGGCCCGTCAGCGCATGATCGCCCAATTCACACTCGCCGCTGCCAGACGAGGGCTGGTCATTGGTACCGATCATGCGGCCGAGGCAATGATGGGCTTCTTCACCAAGTTTGGCGACGGCGCCGCCGACATCCTTCCCCTTGCCGGGCTAAACAAACGCCGGGTGCGCGCGCTGGCGGCGCATCTGGGCGCTCCGCCGCAACTCGTCAACAAGGTGCCGACCGCAGATTTGGAGAACCTCGTGCCGCTTCGTCCTGACGAAGATGCGTATGGAGTAACATATGATCAGATTGACGATTTCCTCGAAGGTAAGGAAATCGACGAAGCGGCGCGAAAGCGTATCCTTGATGCGTATTTAAGCACCGCTCACAAGCGTTCGCTTCCGGTGGCACCCGATCTCCCGCTTCGCTAGCGGCGTTTGGTCCTTGCCACCGTCGGACCGGCACCATGGCGCTGGGCGGCGTTGGGCGGCCGAGCCGCCTGAACATCAATGCATTTGCAGTCGGAGGATGATACCGCACGCTGCGGGTGCCGTTCTCTCGTTCACAATTTTCGGTAATCGGCCTCAACACGAATTGGGAAATTGACGGAACGCGCGATGTAGCAAATCTCATGAATTCGATGATGGATGGCTGCAGCCTTGTCGAGATCGATGCCGCTTTCGACCTCGATCCTGGGCCGCAATGTGACGCCCACGAAACGCCCGGCTCCGTTTGGCTCGCTCTCGCCATGGCCCACGGGTTGATCAGTATAAGAGTGGACGACAATTCCCGCGTCGCTAGCCAGATGGAGGTACCAAAGCATGTGGCAGGCCGAAACGGATGCGAGAAGGAGATCTTCGGGATTGGGTAGCGCCGGATTGCCCCCAAGCAGCGGGTCATTGGAGCACTTTATCACAGGCTTTCCGATCGTGGTTATATCCCATGTCCGGTCGTAGCCCCGATACATTCTGGTGCCGGCGCCGCGATTGCCAGTCCATCCTATGCGGCAGGTGTAGTCGTGGAATTTAGCCATTGCTATATCTCTTCTGTGTTTGGATTTTTTATTATCGGCCCTCCGGCGCCACGTCGTGCAGGCGCCTCGCGAGATCTGCAACCTGCTCTGCTGTCCACTTCGAGTGTGTTCGTCGGCTGCTCGCTGGATCGTGCTCAAGCCCGAGACAAAAGCCCGCGCGCCATTCACGCCTGGGCCGGATCGGCCTTGCTGAAAAATTTCCGCCGCAAGTCGGGCAAACGTCGTGCAGGACCGTCGAAACGCACTCTGCACAATAGGTGCACTCGTAGCTGCAGATTCGAGCCTCCGAACTGCCCGGGGGCAGATCGCGGTCGCACCATTCGCAATTGGGCCTGATCTCGAGCATGGACCATATCTCTTTCCTCGCCGTCTGGATCGCACAAGGTTCTCGTGGCATAAATGCCATTATGACCTCGCATTCTGCCAACGCGCACTGCGAACGACTGATCGCCTTTCTGGTATTCGATCGCACGAAGCTTCTCGATGTCACCGGCCCGCTGCAAGTTTTCAATGACGCCAAGCGAGCAAGCGGAGAACCCGCGTTTCGTACCATCCTTGTTTCGCAACGAGGCGGGCCGATCGAGACGGATGCGGGCGTTGCTCTCCACACCGTCAGTTTCGATCACTGCCGTGAGCTCTCGATCGACACACTCCTGATTTCAGGTGGGGCGACGGCCTTAGAGGCCGCAAAATCCCGTCCTCTTCGGGGTTGGTTGATCAGATAAGCAAAAGACGTGCGTCGGCTTGGCTCCATCTGCTTGGGAGCGTTCATTCTGGCCGAGTGCGGCCTGTTGGATGGCCGACCCGCCACGACCGATTGGGAGCGTTGCGCCGAACTTGCACAGCGATTTCCCGCGATCGACGTCAGGCCAGATCCAATTTTCGTACGATGCGGGGCCGTCTGGACATCAGCAGGGGTAAGCGCCGGCATCGACATGGCGCTGGCAATGGTTGAGGAAGATCTCGGGCATACGACAGCCTTGGCAATCGCACGGGAGTTGGTCCTGTACCTCAAACGGCCCGGCGGACAATCGCAATTCAGCACTGCGCTTCGTCAACAAATCAGAGACCGCGTCGGCCGCTTCGACCGTCTGCACGCTTGGATCAGGCAAAATCCTGGCACCGATCTGTCCGTCTCGGCACTGTCATCCTTCATGGCGATGAGCCCGCGTAACTTTGCCCGCGTCTACTCTAAGGAAAATGGACAGTCCCCAGGACGAGCCGTCGAGGCTCTACGCGTTGAGGCGGCACGAGACCGTCTGGAGACCAGCCGCCAATCTGTCCAGCAGATCGCACATGAGGTTGGGTTTGGCGACCCTGAGACTTTTCGGCGGGCTTTCATGAGATCGCTCGGGGTTGCTCCAAGCGACTACAGGAGCCGCTTTGCGCAAGCTCCTCCGGATTGGGAGTGAACCTGATAAATGGCTTAGCCGCTCAATCTGGTTCGCGACATGACGATGCTTCAAAGCAGCAGCTGGCGGTGCGAGTTGGGTGAGCGGGTCATGCGACCTCCCGCAATGTCATGGCACCCGCCCTAATTGGTCGGTCGCATGCGCTTGGCGGCACCTCCGATTGCGTTGCGGAAGGCAGCATCGAAATTTACGCCGGAAATCTCCCACTTTTTACTTTCTGTAACAAGGGGGAGGCGCCAAACCGCATGCCAGCCCGGCTCGTTGGTTTCCCAATCGAGGTGCCCGACTAAGATCGCGTCAGCTCCCAACCTGGATTTCAGTCTGGCCAGGCTCTCATCAGGTATTGCAGCGACGTTTTCCAGCGCAAGCGCCGACAGGTCGGCCTCCTTCGGAAATATGATCGGCACTGCGAAGCGCACCGAAGCATCTTCAAAGCTTGCGCGCAGGTCCGATCCGTGGACGCCATCGGCGGCGAGCACATAGCTACGCGTCATATCGGTAACCTCGATGACGAGCTCCAGCTTTGGGCGCGGCCCCAACCATGGTCTCTCACCCAGCAGCGCCATCGCATGGTCCATTCGGTTGCGGTCGAACTGGAATGTCAGATCGAAAGGGCGATCGCGTGTGCCCTGCTCGTCGTGAATTGGCCTGCCGAACATGCGGTCATGATAGGTGTAGGACCAAACCATGGCAGGCGCCCCGGTCGCCAGCGAAGCGAAGGCCGGATTGTGCACGATGTCGGGATTTCCGGTCAGCTTTTGCGCTGCCAGTGCGAAGCCCTCAGTGATGGCAGGGACGCGCGTTTCCTCGCGATCTCCGGTGACGATCACGCTTGAGCGATAAAGGACATCGTCGTTTGCGTGGGCAGTGACTGCAAACGCAAACCAGGACAAGAACGTCAACAGTGGCTTCTTCATTTGACCCGCCCTGCCCTCTTGAGTAACTGTTTATCAGGTTACGTATTGACGATGATGGAATCAACTGAATTTGTCCGGACCTACGTCTCGCCGCGCGGCCCTATGCGCATGCTGGGTGGTGCGCCCGCCCTTGACCTTGCCAACACATTGCACTGGCGCGACGGGGCAGAGATCGACTGCATACCGAGTTATCAGGATCTGTTGGTCTTTTGCATTCCGGCCCTGTTGTTGTCGGAAAATGAAGGGCGGGTCCTCGAGCGTCGTGCCGTGACTTACCCACGCGTCGCCCGCGATGTGCATCTGGAGGTGCTAACGCTACGCGCCGCCCTCAAATCCTGGCTCAATGTCTGTGCGAAAAACCTCGGCCATGACGCCGCCTCCAAACGCGTTGCCCTGCGCAGCTTTCATAAAGCGATAGCGCAGGCGGGCGGCTCGGCTGGCCTTGGCGGCATCTTGAACCTCCAATCCTCGTCGGCGAACGAAAGGCTATACCTGCCGCTGCGCCGCTCAGCAGCGGCCGCTGCCATGCTGGTGCTGTTCCCCTCAGGAAAGGATATCCGGCGATGTGAGGCTGACAATTGCGGCGGGTTTTACATCGACGACAGCCGCTCCAAACCGAGGCGCTGGTGCTCGATGGACAGTTGCGGCAACCGCGCCAAGGCGGCCCGCTACCGCTTGGCACACCGGAGATAGCGCAGAATAGAAGGGACCGGGCCGGCAGCCAGTCCGCTCAAGACCTGCCGCATCGGACATCGAATGGGACTGTGTCGGTAGTCGCAATGGTACAGATTGTTTGTGGGAGATCCGACTGTCTCTGTGGGTCGCCGCATATCCGCTGTAGTGGCTACGCGGCGAGCATTGCGTAACCAGGAGACATTGGACTCATGGGATGGACTGGATCGGGCGAAACGACCACAATCGGGGCGCTCGTGCCTCTGTCTCGCCCCGGCTGGGTTGAGGCAGGCAGGCATTTGCTCGCGGGCCTTGAGCTAGCTGTTAGCGAAATCAATAGCGCTGGCGGCGCTGGCGGCAAGGCGCTTGAGCTGCTCGTCCGAGACACTGCAGCCGATCCACAGAAGGCTGTCGCGGCAGTGGATGAACTGGCCCGTTTGGGCGTGGTAGCGATAGCGGGAGAGTATCACAGTGTCGTTGCTCGTGCGGCGGCTATCAGGGCCGACGAGCTCGGAATCCCTTTTCTCTGTTCGTCGGCGGTACTCGACAAGCTAACGGATCAACCAACCAAGTGTGTCGCACGTCTTGCCCCGCCACAGTCCCGCGGCTGGCAAACATATGCCGACTTCCTGTCGCGCGCTGGCCACGATCGGATCGCAGTTGCATCGCAGCAGAGTGTCTATTGGGCATCTGGCGTTCACATTCTGCGTGATCGCCTGCAGGCAAATGGCGCGACGTTATCGGACATCAGCATGAGCTCGCTGGACCCATCAATGTTGTGCGACCAACTCATGGATCTTCGCGCAACGGTCCTTCTTCTTCTGGTAGGCCAGCCAGAGCCAGCAATCTCAATAGTCAAGTCAGTTCGCAAGGACGGTCGCCTGTCCACTATCAAGATCGGTGCTCCAGCTGGGCAACCGGAATTCGCTGAATGGGCCGCATTGCTAGGCGAAGATAGCGCCGCGATCCCCTTCCTGCGCTACCGACCCGGACACCTCAACCCGCTAGGCTCACGCGTCGAAAAGGCGCTGCGGGAGAAGTTGCGCGAGGCGCCCTCCTTCGTTGCTCTGGAAGGGTACGACACGATCGTGGTGCTTGCTCAGGCAATACGGTCCTACGGCACTGATCGGAACAGCATTGCAGAGTCATGGCCCCACATAGAGGTTGCCGGCACTCGCGGCCACATCCAGTTCTTTCGCACACCAGCTACGACCGTTTGGCAGTGGACTGCCGCGCCGATCCAAATCGCCGAAAGAACATCGGGCAACCCGGCGCAATTCAGGCGTGTTGACGATCCCAGGTGAGGCGGGTTGGCTGGCGCAGGGTCGCGGCGGCAGCAGCGCTGTTACCATTGGCCATCCAATGGCTTGGAGCATTCTCCAGGCTATGGCCAACCGGCTCCGAGAAATCTGAACGCGATGGATTGTTCCATGCAGCCGCTTCCGCAGGGAGCCTTCGGCGTCGACCTCTTGCGCGCGGCGCGCTGCTCTCTCCCTTGGCAAGTGACCGTTTGGATCAGCCCAGAAAATAGCTTTGGTGTTCCCGAACGAAAGGAACATCAGCGCTTAGTTGAAGTTCGGGAGCCGATTGGGATCCGACTATTGGATCCCGGAAGGATGTCCAATGACCAACGATCTCTCACACAATCAGGAACGGCGAGGTACAGCTCGGATCGCGAGCTGGGCGGTCCTCGTGATCGCCCTCGTTTTTCTAGGCCTTCTCGCCTTTTTTATATTTGCGCCCTTGTCAAACGCTTCGCGGCAAGCGACACCGCTTAAGGTTGCCCCCGAGCAAAACCAAGGCGGCAACGCACCCGCTCCCACTTCGCCTGCCGCAGGCTGATAAGAAGCGCTCGCCTCGCCGCCAGACCGGCAAGCTGAAGCTGCAAACCGGGGCGATCACCTCCATACCTCTTCCAGTCCCAGCATCGCTTCGGTGGCGGGATCTTCTCGCGCGCAGCGCACATGTGGCCTAACCGACCAAACGGTGCTGATGAATGAACGCGTGTCTACGGAGGGATGGCCCTCACCAATGTTGGAACAATGCGGCAGGAACAAAGACACCCCTGCCTCGTTGCCTTCGTGAAGGGACGTCTTTCAGGCATACAGGAATAGCAAAATGAAGGTTTTGATCTTAAGCGCTTTGGCTCTTTCGCTTGCGGCTCCGGTGGTCGCTTCTGCCGCCGAAGCTGACGTGGTGGTTTCAACACATCACCGGCATCACCATGGTACCACCGTCATATACAACGACGAAGGTGGCCGTCTTCACCGCCGGCATCACGGCCAGGAAGCATTCTATGACAACGGCCGTCGCGCCTGGCGCCATCGGCATCATCGCCGTGACACCGTCGTCATCACCCGCTCGATGCATCGTCACCACCATCGGCCCGTCGTTATCCAGCAGGACGACTGATCCCTCTGCGGTCCGGCTCCATGCGTCCAACACGGGAGCCGGACCGTGTCGAATCGGAATGCGCTTGCCCATTCAGCAGGTCATTCACTTGTCGAGAGCACCTGCAAAGAGTTGAGTGTCGTGAGATGCGGGCTTCTGTTGCCCGTTGATCAAAGTGAGCGCGCGCGACCAGCACCCCGCGGCAGCACCAACAGAGCGTTTGCGCCTTCGAAATTGGCCGCAAAAGCGGGCTCAGTGAAAGGGGGTCGGCATTCGGGCAGGTGCGGACGCGGCCGGCAAGCTGGTCGGTTACCTTCAGCAAGTAGTTTGAAATGGTTGTGCTCGTCCGCGAGTGACCCCTGCACCTTACCGTTGATCGCCGACCGAGATCGGAGCGGTCCTTCCCTTCAAACGGATCTGGATGCTCCTCATGTGCGGCCAAGCTGTACTCGTAGACGGCGGCTTGCTCTTCATCGACCACACGGAACCAATGTTCCTGCAGTGCCCTTGGGGACATTCTTTGCCCGGCAGCCGCTTCGGCTGCTTTCATCGGATCGTCCTCCACGACGACGCCAGACGACACGACAGTGTCGCCGTAGATCTCTTCCACCTGGTACCTTGCCATCTTGGCCTCAGCAACCCTTCGCTTCGCGTTCGAGCGTTGGGCGGTCACTACCGTGTTGCTTGCGGACCTGCTGGGCCGTAATCCCGGCCTTCTCAGCGAGATATCGCACTTCGTAGTCTTCTTCGACCGAGACGCGGTTCCGATCCCGAGAGTCTCTCTTGCTCTTGTCGTCCGCCATCTTCGTTCCTCCACTCCTCAGGGGCAACGTTGTTCGCCTCGCTTTGTTGCACAACATGGCCGCTTCGTCTCGGCGGGCTGGGTCGGGCGGGCTGAGCTCGTGAAGGCGCTGGCCGACTAGCCGTCAATGCTCCTAGTGAGACCATCGGCAGCGTATCTCGCAACCAGAAAGGCCCTGGTGGCGTCGACGGTGACTTCGAACGGCAGAAGTTGGTGAGCCGGTAAAAAGGAACAGCGTTCCTTCCGCAGGGCCATGAAGTCCAAACCCTTTCGGCATAGCCTGAATTTGAGAGGTGTATTCTGATAACACAACCGGCGAAGTCGTGCGCACGCTGGCGATCGCTACCTATGAGCCCAACGACAGATTGCGAGGATTACGACCGCATGCCCGCATCCTGGCGCCTCCCGACTGCATGCGCAGACTTGGCCGGAGCAGACTGGCGATCTGCTCAAGCCCTTGGCCCCAAGTTCCCCTTCAGGCCGAAAGGAACTGCGGAAAAGTTCGAGGGTTTGCAGCAAGGCGGATTGCTTGAATTCGACGACCTCGCCCAGGCGGAACGCCTGCCCATGCGCGTATGAGGAGCGTACTCTTCAGATTCGGAAGTGAACGGACGGCGCTGCCACAGACGGTTACACGCACGGTCCATTTCTTCTCGCGGATGATTTCAACGGCATGCTGCTCGTGGGGAGCCATGCTCTCCTCCCAGAATGTGGAGGTGGCATCCATAGCGTTTTCGACATGTAACGTGTCGAATTCTGGAGCCGCGCCGGAGCGATTAGGCTGTTATTACCTTGAGCTGTTCGAGATGCTCTATGGCCAGCTTGTGCAGCGTTTCCGCCGTCTCTTCCGGGGTCCATCCTTGAGCGATGGAGGTAGCGACAAGGGCGTCGAAGGCCGTTTCCAAAGCGACCTCGCAATTGACAGGTCGGTCCGGGCTGGTCTCGGCTAGAATGGGTGGAGCAACTTCAGGGGCTTTTGTCATGCACAGCAATCCGCGCGGCTGAAAAAAGTTCCAGCGGGCGGCCGAGGAGTTATTCCCCAGCCTGCCAACTGAGTTGGGAAGGTGCGCGGCCGTTTATTAACTGCGCGGTAACTATGACGTACGAGCAAGCACAACGTGATGAACGAACCAGATTGGCGGTGGTTATGCCCGGCCTTCAACTGGGGACCATGTCATGCTCGCGACCGCCTTCGCCTTGCTGATCTCCTTCTCGATCAGCGTTGCCCTGCTTTCATGGGCGGCCCCTACCACCGCACAATCCATATCCACCGACCTGGAACGGGAACGGTCCATCGACGGGTGGCAACTACGTCCAACAAGGACCTCCTCAGAGACCGGGGAACCAGATATGGGCCTCCACGCGTCGGAGGGCGCGGCCCGAGCGGATCACTGCCCGTGCGGTTCTGCAACTATAAATCGCTTGCCGCGTTGAGCTGCACAACCAGCGAAGGAACGCGTGATGTGGTTCTTTACGGCCGTAGTACTGGGGTTCGTCCTGGCTGTCTCGCTCGGGTGGGCTGTCGGCGGTAGTCCGCGATGAGCCACCGGGCTAAGCAACTGCCAAGGATCGGCCGGGATTAGCAGAGAGGCAACGCTTCGAGCCTTTTTTGGCTGCCGCAGGTCCGTTCCGCGTAAGCGCGCGAAGGCAATTACGCGCTTGGTTCGTTTGATGGTTGCGGATTTGGTTGAGCAGCTTGGAAAGGGCCGTGATGACCTGAGGCAAAGCAAACGGCTTCTTGATCATGATGGTTTCTCCCTCGGCGCCCCAATGCGAGGCATTGTCCCGCCTATGTCAACCACCGGCATCGTTGCATTGTATTGCCGCACTGCCGGGCACCTCCCAAGCGGATGCCCATCACGCAGTCGGATGTCCGAGATCAGAGCGTTGGTGGTCAGCGGCGTCGGCCCGTGGAGGCTAGTCGTTCGTGGAATCGCGGAAATGCCCCAAACTCGCATTCGCAGTCTGCTGAATCCACTTGCCACGTGTCGCCGCGGGTCACATCCCCAAGGTTTGATCGGGCTCCAGATGAAGGAAAGCTGCGAGTGAGCGACGAGCAGCGTCGTGGGCAGGCTGATCCGTCGCTTGAGCGAACTGCGCCAGTGCGTGCTCCACTCCACTCACCGCCGTTTCGGTTAGCTGCATGCGATACAGGACGTGGTGGGTGAGCATTGCGAGCCTGGCGTCGCGGTACAACGCGCTGTGTTTCACACTTCCGGTATCGAAGTCTCCGATCCGCATGATGGTTCCTCCGGCATTGTCAATGACTCCAAGCAAATCTCTGGCATCGGCGTTGGTTCCGACCGCATCAAACTCGCTAGGTTTCCCTGCAGAATACGGCCGCGCGGCCGCCCTTGGTCGCGAACTCGGCGCCCACGCCAGTCCATTATGCTGCAATACGGCGCTGTTCGCGCAGCCGAGAGACCGCGCGCAGCTCGTTTGGCCGGTGTACAAGTCCGGAACCTCGTGCCTGAGGAAGCGGATGGCACTCAGTCGGTATGAACGGGCACGTTCAGACGCCGCTGCTCTTCCAAGCTTACAGCAGATAGAGGACCAAGCCAGCAACCCTCCTCGCCCCGCCTTAATTGGATGCCGGCGGAACTCGACGCAAGCGACAATCTTGGGGGGCCGTGTAGCTGTTTCCACAAAAGTGAGAAAATATTTGCAAGTCCCAGAGATCGCGAAGAGCCTGGTTGCCACTCCCGCGTCGAAGCGCGCCCTCATGCCGAGATCACGCCTCGAGCACAACTTTCCGGCGCCTTTCCGGCCGGAACTGGGAGGCGCTCACCCGACTTTGTGTGCCCTCGAGACGTTCCCTCCAAGATGCAGAAAAGCCCGCTGGCCCGAGCCAGCGGGCTTTCACATGGGAAGCCGGGGTCGCGATCCTCCCCACACAGCCACGCCTGATCCGTTTGCCGTGTGACCATGGTCATGCCTCCTGTCGGCGCGCGGCGGACCGGCGGGCTGCCTTGGCCGGCGCGGTCGAGGCACTGCGTTGAACGTTGGACTGGATCCACTGGTCGAAGAAGTCTGTGTCTCGGGTGCTCATCCGAACCAACCGAACGTAAGGCTGACCATCGCCACCGCAACCAGGACCGAGATTGGTACCGCCGCGAGCAGGGCCGCTTCTAAAATTCGTGTTTCTTTATCCCTGAACACTAGGCGCGCCTTATGAAACTCGTGAAGCTAACAAGTCGTAAGCCTCTGATTCGGTTCCCCTTGGTGACACCGGCGTCCATTTGCGGCGGACGCGGGCCGACCAAGGTTATGGCGAAACTTGACCAGCAGCCGAAACCAGCAGCCGAGCCTCAATCAGCAAACGCAAATGGTCCCAAAAGAGGCAGACCCGCCACCGGGCTAATGGCGACGGGTCTTGTAGTGAAGGCCGGTTCAGGGGACTTGTAACCGGCGATAGCTGCAACTGTCGGGCCGCTAGGCGCCTCCGATGAGGGCAAGTTCCGGCATCGCGCCTGC
Organism: Mesorhizobium sp. BR-1-1-10; assembly: GCF_020165595.1. Taxonomy (NCBI): domain Bacteria; kingdom Pseudomonadati; phylum Pseudomonadota; class Alphaproteobacteria; order Hyphomicrobiales; family Phyllobacteriaceae; genus Mesorhizobium; species Mesorhizobium sp. BR-1-1-10. The sequence continues at coordinate 384,765 of NZ_JAIUIL010000001.1, forward strand.
CCCTTTGGACCTGCACGAGGATGCTGTCCGGTATCGGTTCGGGAGGCTCGGCCTTTTCCGTGGCTGTCTGACAGATGTGAATCTCGATCGCTCCGCACCGCACAATTCCAAAAGCCCGCCGGCGAGTGCAACCAATCTCGGGCTGAACAGTTTGCAAGGCCTTATCACCATCAAGAGGGTTGGCCTTGAGCGCTTTCCTGCCTGTGCAGATTAAATTTATGAGCCTCCAAACGGCGAGGGCCGTCTCGTCCGTTGCCGAAGCCAGAGCGGCAATGGATGGCGAATGGAAGAACAAGAAGTTGCATTCCTATCGACAGGCACTCCGTTTGCTGGATGAGGCCCAGGCAGGAACTTGCCGGCAATCCGTCGCGTTCGAAGCCTTTGTCAAAGCCGCAAGAGATCAGGACATGATTGTTTCGGATCAGCCGAGTAAGGGCCTCAAGCGCCTAGACGCGCTGGCACGCTCCATCTATGCCCAGGATCGCCAGGTTTGATCGACAAGCGCACCGCGCGTCCCTTCGACCTGGAAGCTCGCGCCCCTCGGCAGAAAAGCGCGGACCGACCAGGTTTGGCCTTGGCAAGCGGCGCGAAGGAGCGTCGGAGTGCGCTGTGTTGGCCCAAACTTGCAATTTGATCAGGCTATTCCCGCACAGCAAAAAAGCCCGCCGGTGTGACCCAGCGGGCAGGTCACTTGGGAAGGCCGCTGGAGTAAGGCGGCCATGTCACGAACCTTTGTCGCTGACACATGTTCCGCAGGCGATCAAAAAGCCCGCGACCAGTGAGGCAGCGGGCGGGTGATAACGATATACCCTTTTCAGTTAGCCGGTCGGCCCTGTGACCGTGATCGACGAAGAGGTCCGGTGGCTATCCGTGGACTGTTGTCAGGGTGAAGGCCGCAAGGCGTACCTGGCGGGCCTGGAAGAGGCGAGCGGCAGCATGGATGTGAAGCCGTTTGCGGCGTTTCTGGCCGAGCGGGTTAACGAATAGGCCCGCTTCAAGAGGTTAGGCACTCGCGGCCGATGAAGGTGATCTGCCGTCGCGTGAACGATCTTGCCTGCACAGCGAATTCAGGTGAACCTCGTGACGGCCTCGACCCAGAAGTCCCTCCCGAGCCGGCGTAGCGTTGCAGTGCGGACAGGGAAAGTCAGGTCCTTCGTGACCAGACGATCGGACGAAACAATTCGTATCGTCGCGGGATAAATTGGTCCAGCAAGTCGGATTTCAGGGAAAATGTCCTGGCCTCCTAGTGCATTCGAATGCTTCACGAGTGCCTAAGGGAGCGCATAACCTCTTAGCCGGCGAGAGGACGCGGCCCCCCGCTCATCTCTCTGGCTAGGCTCGGCGTCTTTCAGGCAACTCTCCTTCAGGGCGCCGAGCCGACAAAACTCTGCTCGCCAAGGCCGCAGCCAATCGGGATCGATCGCCCTCGGGACATTCTAGCTCGAATGTTCGATCGGTAGTCGAAGCATCCTAGGTCGGCCACCACCGAACCAAACACGGGGTCCAGCTGATTGGCCAAGAAATTCTACCGACGCACAGTGTCGCAAGCCCGCAGACAGGCGAGACGCCTGCAGGCAATTTTGCACGATACCATTTTTCGCAACGCGGAAGCTCGGATTGTACGCACAGGCATCGAGTGGCCTGAACTTGGCCGCGCTCCCGCTTTCAGCGGGTCGAAGATGAAGGCTGTGGAGGGTGAATTGGCGCGCGTTTCGCTCAGGACCTGGTTTTGCGCATTTGACGCGTGCGAGAGTGGTTGAGGCTGCCTCTGGTAATGGAGCATCAGGGGAGAGCGGGAACAAACGGCGAGCCTTTGAGTTCGGCGGCGATGGCGCTATATTATTTCGACTTCGACGACAACGGAACGATATCCCCTGACGGTGAGGGAACAGAATGCCGACCTGCCCGTGGTCAAATATGAAGCGATCAAAGCTTTGGCGGAGATGACCAAAGACGCGCTTCCAGACGGTGATCACCACAAATTGGCGATTGTCGTAAGAGATGAGGGCGGCGATCTGGCCCTTAGAGCAAGCATCGTTTTCCATGTCGAGGAAGAGCGGGACTCGTTTTCGTCGCGATCCTCCCCAGACAGCCACGCCTAATCCCGACGCCCCCTGCTGCGGGGGCAGCAGGCGAGTTCGTCACGGTGCGAGATGCGCATTGTGCCAAATGGACGCGAAAAATTCCGCATGCATGAAGGCACCTCGTCGTGCGGAATCTTGGGGTCGTGACGGTTCGGTTTTCCTGACGCGCGGCTGATCTCCGGCCTGCTCGCAAGGTCTGTATCTCTCACGCAACGCGCAACTGCCTTGCCGTGGTGAAGTCATACCCTTCGCTCGCGGGTCTCTGCAGAGGGCAAGATCAGCTGTGGTTGAGGGGGCCGCTATCTCACATGGATACTGAATCGCCCCAGGCCGCGCACCCGAATCCTGCCAAAATATTGGCCCGCGCCTTCCTGAGGAGTCGCGGGCCGACCAAGATTGGGTCTTTGGTCAGCGGCGGATTCGGAGTGGGAATCGGCCGCCGTGGCTCAATTCGCTCTGGTCCGGAAAGTTCCCCAGCTGCCCTGTCACGATCATGGCCCCGAGAGGTCGTGGCCACCGACTGACGGGCGTGCAGATTTGCTCAGAACGCGTCTCTCGTAAGTGTTCTTCACGGGCTCCCGGGGGGGTGTCCTCAATGCGGAGAGAACTGCGGCGGGTGGGCGGGTTGGCCAGAGCCGCAAAAAAGCCCGCTGCCGGTAAGTCAGACGGGCAGTTCACATGGGAAGGACCGCCCGGGAGCAGGCGGGCCGGCACCCGAACCTCGGTCTCTCGCAGATGTTCCAGCCCGCCAGGCCGGGCGGGACCCGCCAGGCAACTCTGCAGTCGGCCGACGGGGCCAACTATGACTGGCGGAGTAGGTCCCACCGTAGAAACAGAAATGAACCGCATGCGATGTCGTCGCGAATGCCCGGCCGAGCAAACGGCAGGTCACATGAGGACCGCGGCGAGTATTAGTGAGCGATACGAAGTTGATACCGGCCACACGCGTCCAAAGTAGAGAGCGGCCGGTCAAGGGCTCACCCGTTGCGGTCCCGCTCTCACCGGTGCGGGCGATCCTCAGCGATAACGTTGTAGAGAACGCAGCACGCCAACAACGAGACGACACCGCCTAGGAAATCATTCCCCGTCAGACCAGAAAAATAGACGAATTCAAAGGCTGACACGGTCGTCCTCTCAATTGGAAAGATCCACAAGGTAGAACCGTCAGCAAGCTCTGATGTTCCGCTCCCGTGTGGCACTTCTGGACGTTCTCGACGCCGAGACGGCATGCCCCGTGTCAACCGTTTTCGCCTTGCTTCGACCGAAGCCGGAACCATCACCGGCGCGGCGAAACCGTGTTGGTATCCGCCGGACGCCGAGCCTTTCCCGGCGCAGTGTCCAAGCGGGATGATCGCCCCGTTAAGGCAGGTTCACCGGACTTCTGGTCGCCAAGGACAGAGTTCCGCGTCGTCAATATCGTCCTGTCTCAGACGTCAGAAGCTGCCTGTGGAGGGCCTCTGCCTTGGCGAGATAAACGCCCAGCGCCTTGCGCGAGCCGTGCGAAAGCGTCGTGGGAATTTCTTGAGGACACAGGCCATGCAGCAGTTGTGTACCTGATGAGCAGCAAGCCGCCACTTTGTGGGCTTGTTGGGGAAAGCTCTGTGAGCCACAAAAAGAGGATGTCAGTGTGTGAAAGTCGAGAGCGGCCAGTCCGTTCCAGGCATTGCTGCTCGATCGGAGGGCTCTCTGCACCGGCGATGCAAAGCAAATGCCATGCGGATCGATTGCTTGCAGGCAATTTATGCTGCACTGCAGCAACCAACCTGGAGACGCGGCGTTCCGTTTATTCGATCCGCTCTGGATCGACGCGAAAGGATACCGACATGAGAAGTCTCGCCGATACCGTTGCACGCTTGGCTGCGCGGCGAAAACAGATCGACGGCGTCTTGAATGGTCCCGACGAAAACGACCGCTTTTCCGAACTTCAGGCGTTCGGGTCAAATCCCGGAAACCTGCGGGGCTGGACATACCGCCCCAAGGACCTTGCGGCGAAGGCCCCTCTGGTGGTTGTCCTCCATGGCTGTACGCAGTCGGCTGCATCCTATGACAGCGGCGCCGGCTGGTCGAGGACGGCGGATCGCAAGGGCTTTGCCGTCCTCTTTCCAGAACAGCAGCGCAGCAACAATGCCAATCTTTGTTTCAACTGGTTTGTCCCCGACGACACACGGCGGGGCTCCGGCGAGGCGCTTTCGATCCGCCAAATGATAGAGGCCGTGGGCGCCGCTCACGACATCGACCGCACCAGGATCTTTATCACCGGACTTTCCGCCGGCGGGGCAATGGCTGCCGCCATGTTGGCGACTTACCCGGAAGTCTTCGCCGGCGGGGCCATCATAGCCGGTCTACCCTATGGCAGCGCCAGTAGCCTGCCGCAGGCTTTCGACCGCATGCGAGGCCACGGCGGCCCCACTGCCAAGCGGTTGGCGAGGGCCGTCCAGCAAGCTTCCGGTCACGACGGACCATGGCCGAAACTCTCCGTCTGGCATGGAAGCGCCGACACAACAGTCAGTCCGGTCAACTCCGATCAGCTCGTCGGGCAGTGGCTTGCATTGCGCGGTCAAAGTAGAGTGCAACCCGAGACGCAGGTGCATCAGGGCTACCGCCGCGAGGTCTGGAAGAACGCTGCCAATGAGGAAGTCATCGAATCGTACTGGATCGCAGGCATGGCGCACGGGACCCCCGTGGACTCTGCGGACGGATTGAGTCACGGCGGATCCTTTATGATCGACACCGGCATATCGTCCACCTCGCTCATCTCCCGGTTCTGGGGATTTGAAGAAGCGGGCTCTCAGGTCCCATCGCCAGATGTGCGTTTACCGGCAAAATCTGTTGGGCGCTCCCTCTTGGTGGTCGCACACCCACCCTTCGAGCCGCGCAGCGGTCTGACGGCTGGGCCCGGTCCGCTTATCGAAAGCGCCCTTCGCGCTGCCGGCTTGATGAAATAGTTCATGGCCAGACTTTTTGATGAACCTTCGTCTAGCGGGGGCCGGCCTGCGATGCAGCTATGGAAAATGGGAGTGCCAGATCAACGAGCGTCTCAGGCACCCTTGGCTGTCGAAACGGCAGCTGCTCCCGGGATGCTTATGCTGATTTTCAAACCGTCCGATGTCCAATCCCGCAGGATCTCACCCTGAAGCTGCTTCTGGACAATCGCATTGACCATGGTCGTCCCGAAGCCGGGCGCCCCTGGCGGAGATCCAGCTTTACATCTCCCGCGTTCCTCCCACCGCAGGTTAAAGCCGCCATGGTGGCCCGTCCCATGCCAGCTGACCTCCAACCGCCCCGTATCCTGGGCGAGAGCTCCATGGGTGGCGGCGTTGACGATCAATTCATGGGCCACGAGAGCCAGTGGTTGAACGACCACCGCCGGGATCAGTACTTCAGGACCGCTCATTGCCGTCCTGCCAGACGCAAACTGGGCGACTTGCCTGGAGACGATTTCGTCCAGCGGCACATCGCGCCAGCCGCGCTCGGCCAATAAAGCGTGTGCGACTGCCAGAGCGTGGATCCGTCGTTGAACGGCCGCGGCATAGAGCGATGCATTGTCTGCCTTGCTCAGCCGAACGATACCATCGACAACCGCTAGAACGTTCTTTGCGCGATGATCGACCTCCATGAGGAGGCGGTGCTCCGCCGCCTCCAGGCTCTGGATCATGCGATGTTTCGTAACGTCGATCTGCGACGCGAAGTAGTAAAGGAGGGCGCCTTCATCGTCCTTGATGGGGCTCAGATGGAGCTGGTTCCAGAACGGCGAACCATCCTTGCGGAAGTTCAGTATCTCTACATTGGTCTCGCGTTCACGCTCTATCGCCGCTCGAATTTCAGCAACGGCCGCGGGTGATGTTCCCTCCCCTTGTAGGAAGCGGCAATTTCGCCCCAGGACTTCATCGGATGTATAGCCGGTCAGATCCAGGAAGGCCCGGTTGGCGAGCACAATGGGATTGTCGGGCTGCCGGGCATCGGTGATGACGATGGGCATGCGCGTGCGCTCGAACGCCGCCGATGCCAGCTCCTTGCGATCCGCCCATGCGGTGGTGGCTGCTGCGGCCGGCGCGTCGCCATGGAGGGCTGACGATGATTTGGCGTTCTCAGGCACTCTTTGCTCATTTGAGAGAGGTCAGCGATAACGCCCGACTTCCTACAAGGTTTCCAATGTGATGTTTCGAACCGGACTGTAAAGCCGCGCAATCGGTTCTTCGAATTACTTGAGGCGAGGCAGCCGGGGCCTATGGGCCAGCTGAAATGTGCAACCTACCGGAGACCAACATCGCCGGCGTGTGCCAAGAGGGTACCTATGTTGGTCGCCCCAAAGGCGCGCGCGCAAAGTGCGAACAGATGAGCGCCAACGCACAGTACAGCCGGCGCAGGACGCTCATCAGGGCGTTCCCACTCAATCGATGGGCCATTCCGTTCGCCACTTCCCATCGACGCCTTGAACCAATACCTCTGCATCGTAGCCAGTGGCCGAGGCACTGCTGGCTGCCTTGACAGCCGCACGCACGGCCTCCGAATGCGCTGAATAGGGATAGTCCTTACCGTCAAACCGGACCAGCCATTGGTCACCGGTCTTTGAAATGAAATACCTGACATGCCCCATGGCCCGCCCCCCGATGATCGCTTAGAAATCACGATGTTCACTGGCTTGCAACAAGCTCGCAAGATGACGGTATAGTTCCCAGGCAGCCGAACGGCGCGGCGTTCGAACTGGCCAACCAGTTCTCATTTTATCGCCGTGACCCTGCCCGCCATGTCCAGTCGACAATCGACGTCGGCCTGCCGAACCTCGACGCCCCCTTGCCTTGCATAATCTATTTGAACCTTGATTGGTGCCGTGAGTGTACCCCCACGTCGACGCAACAATCCTGCGCTTAACGCCCTGACGCGGACGGCGCCAAGCGGTGTGGCGGCGGACGTGATCGCGGAGCGGCAGGCTTGCACAACAGCAGCTGGTATACCGGGCTTCGCTCTCAGGGGTCTCTGAGGCTTGACAGGATAGCCGTCGGTGAAGCCGCCGTCAGCAGATATGGAAGGCTTAAGAATTGGTGGCAAGGCAATCGATTGCTTACCACTCCTGGCGGACGCAGCGGCGGTGGGACCAGCCGTTCCTTTGGGTGTGGTGGCTGGACTGCCGCTAGCGGGAGGCGACCCGTCGTCGACCGCCGAATCGTCGCCTGAACCAATACTGGTCGAAACGCCTGCGCCTGCGTTGCGGACACTGCCGCTGGCACCAACGCCAACGCCGACTGCTCCCTTGGCCGCGCCAACCGAAGCTCCGACATGTGATCCCCCTGCATCGCCGACGCTCGCTCCCACCCCGACCGTTGCGCCTTGCGAACCCGCGTTTACTCCGGCGCCGACTCCGATTCCGCCGACGCTGGCGCCTACCCCTTTGTCGAGAGCGTAGGCAGGTCCGATTCCAATCCCGATCATCAGGGCGGCGGCGACGTACTGTTTCATTGCTATGTTGACCTCGGCATACATTCGGCTCCACGTCTGTTCACTGGCGCGGGTCGAGTCCTTTCGGTGGTCGGGTCGGCAGCAATGCGAGGGGAAGAGAGAGCGGGCCCAAGACAGCAGCCTGTTTCTGTTTTTCTCGCGAGCGCGGTTTGCGCCTCGGTTCAACACCTGATCTGGGTGGTGCACGTGCAACCACACCTGCCGGCTTATGGATCATTCGCGAGCGCGCTGCAGCCGCAGGCCGGTTCCTGGTTGCGAGGTCGTCGATTGCCTCGCGCGCGGCACTGAGGCTCAGGGCTAGACCGGTCGCCCGTTCACGTTCTTCTTCGAACGCCGCGCTTAACCCGACCGAGGTCCGGCTTGAAGCGTCGCGCTCCTTGCGAACTACGTCGAGGTCACGGGCAGCTGAATCGGCTCGGTTGCGTTCCAGCTCGAGCGCTTCTCCAGTTTGCCGTAGACCTGCTTCGGCCGTCTCACGGTTCTTATTGGCGTTGGCCAGCTCGACGGCGGCCGCATTTGCGGCTGTCTTGAGGGCCTCGATGGTTCGGTGAGCCGTTGTGAGCTCTTGTCCCAAGAGCTCAACCTTGTGCCGTTCGTCGTCAAGAGCTTGCGTCACAGCAGTCTCGGGGACGTCCTTGGAGGGCTGGGCTGCACCGGCGGCGGGCTTGTCACCGCCCCAGAGAGTGGCTTCGGCCCTGAAGCTTTCGATGGCGCGCTGCGCCGTCTGCAGATCGAGCGAAAGGGCTTCGTCCTTTCGCTGCTGCTCTTTTAGAACTTGTGCTTGCTTGGCTAGCTCCGCTCGTGCGGCATCCAATTCGCGTCGTAACATCTCCTGATTTTCGCCTGGCGGCGTTTGTGCCTCTGCGTCGGGTGCCTGTGCTTCGCTGGGCACCAGCTCTCCAACTGCGTGGGATCCGAATGCCCCTGCCGTTGCCTTGCCGGGCTCTTTGCCGACATCGACGTTGTCCGTAAATGCATCGGACGAACTGTCGCTGGCTGGGAGAGGCGCTGAGGCGTCAGGCGCGCGCTGACTGTGTGCCGGAGATGCGAACAGCAAAACAAGGCATAACGGAAAGAGGGTGACGATGGCCTCCGCCCGCCTTCCGCGCGTCTCGTGCGGCAAAAAAGAAGTCCATCGTCCAATCGAGCTGAACGCATCGAGGAGACAATTCGCCCTCGTGCTCTGCACATGACCCATCGCTGAACCTCGAGACTGCAGCCTCACCGCATTGCATCTCCACCTGTCGAAATTTCCGGTGCCGAGCAAAAGCGCGAAGCGAGCGAAACACCACCGCGCGCGCCAAAGCATCAGTTGGAACCTAACTGGTGGTTCCTCAGTTGCCATCATTCGAACGAACGGGAGATTCGTCCTATAAATGCCTGCCTCGCTTGGCATTCCCCCTTGGCGCCCGTCCATCCAGGCGGAAAAATCAACGATCGCAATCCCACATCGCCTGGCGATCTCGTCGCGTGGATATGTGACGCAATCACCTTCGGCGGCAATCCGCTTCACCCGGGCTCGAACGGCAGGAACTGAACACGCAGGTCCCGCATATAGCTGGCGAGACCCGCCGTCCGTTCGGTACCGTAGTCGCGTATCGCCAAAAGTCGTGCTGACCTGCCGGCCCGGAACTGCGTTGCAAGCTGGACGTTACGAAATTGCTGCAGCTTGGCTGCTCAGGACCTTTGATGTTCAATTTCGTCTTTGCCACCGGCATTGAAAACAGCGCTCCCACGATCAGTGGAGGACGGGAGCGGGTCGACGAAATGGAGAAATGTCGCTTCTACCAGCAATGGCGCACCGACTTCGAGCTGCTGCAGGAACTGGGTCTTCGCTTTCTCCGCTACGGGCCTCCAATTCACAAGACCTGGTTGGGCGACGGACACTATGACTGGACCTTCGCCGATGAGACCTTCGCTGACCTGAAGGCCAGGGATGTTCTTCCGATCGTCGACCTCTGCCATTTCGGCGTTCCAGACTGGGTGGGCAATTTCCAGAACCCGGATTTTCCACGGCTGTTTGAACGTTATGCGCACGACTTCGCAACCCGCTTTCCTTGGATCCAGCTCTACACGCCGGTCAATGAGATGTTCATCTGCGCCACCTTTTCAGCGCGCTGGGGTTGGTGGAACGAGCAACTGAGCACCGACACCGCCTTCGTCACCGCCCTCAAGCATATCGTGAAGGGCAACGTGGTGGCGATGCGGGCAATCCTGCAAGCGAGGCCCGACGCTATCTTCATTCAAAGCGAGTCCTCGGAGTACTTTCACGCCGACTCCCCCGCGGCCATCGGCAAGGCGGAGCGCTTCAATAGCCAGCGTTTCCTATCGCTCGACCTCAATTACGGGCATGACGTCGACGCGCGCACTTATCGCTACCTGCTCGAAAACGGGATGACCGCGCAGGAGTACAGCTTTTTCCTGGAAAATCATTTGCGCAGGCATTGCGTGATGGGCACTGACTATTATCAGACCAACGAGCATCGGGTTTGGGCAGACGGAACCACGTCGGCTTCCGGCGAGGTGTTCGGCTATGACGAAATTACGCGCCAGTATTTCAACCGTTACCGCCTGCCTGTGATGCATACAGAGACAAACATCCGCGAAGGGCCGAACGGGGACGAAGCCGTTTACTGGTTGTGGAAGGAGTGGGCTAACGTGCTTAGGATCCGCAACGACGGCATACCAATCGTGGGCTTCACTTGGTACTCGCTCACCGATCAGGTGGACTGGGATAGCGCGCTGCGCGAGAACAACGGAAGGGTCAATGCGGTCGGCCTCTATGATCTGGACCGCAACCCCAGGGCGGTGGGAACCGCATATAAGGCGCTCATCGCCAACTGGAACAAGCTGCTGGCCACCCAAAGTGTCTGCCTCGCTTTGCCCGTCTTTTTGCCGTCCGAGCAGGACGACCCAAGTGTTCGGGCGCAACAGGACTATGCGCGGGACCTTTTGCATGTGGACCGGATCGCCGAGGCTGGGGCCGAACCGCTGGAACCCTCCAAAGACAAGGTGAAACCCGATGCGCCTGGCTGACAAGAGCGCGATTGTGACTGGCGCCGCAAGCGGCATTGGGCTGGCCATCGCGACCCGCTTGGGCGCCGAAGGCGCCCGGATTATCATCGCCGACCTGGATGAAGGCAGTGCGCAGGCGGCCGCACAGGCAGTCCGAAAAGCCGGCGCGCTGGACACCGCCGTCTCGGTTTGCGACGTTTCAGACGAGATTGCCGTCGGGCAGTGCTGTCAACTGGCCCTCGCGCGATTTGGCAGGTTGGACATCGTCGTCAACAACGCCGGCCTGATAATGTTCAAGCCCATCGAGGCGTTCACCAGCGCCGACTGGCTGAAGGTGCTGAGTGTGGACTTGCTGGGGGCAGTCCATTTCACGCGTGAGGCATTCGCGCACATGACCCATGGCGGCTCGATCGTGAACATCTCGAGCGTGCACGCGCTTGAAACGACGCCGCACGTTGCCCCCTACGCTGCGGCAAAAGCGGCCCTACTGTCGCTCACCCGGTCCACTGCGGTCGAAGGCCGGGCGCGTGGCATACGCGCCAATGCTATCCTGCCAGGGGCCATCGACACACCGATGCTTTGGGAAAATCCGAACATCAAATCAGGCGTCGAATCCATCAGCCCGGAAGATGTGGGCAAGCCGGAGCAGATTGCCGCGGCCGCCGCTTTCCTGGCTTCAGACGACGCCGCCTTTGTCAACGGCGCGGCGCTCAACGTGGATGGCGGCCGGTTGGCACGGCTCTAGACGTGCAAGCGGTATTGCTGCGGCACTGCTAAGGCCAAGTCGCGCACGGATCACCCGCACCGGCGTCGACAGCGCGTGCCTCGGCAGGGAACGATTCCGCGCTCCGGGGATCGAAGACAATCACATTGTCACTGGTTCGGCTGGAGAAAGGCTCAAGAATTTTGCGCCAAGCTGGGCAGCGCAGATTCCACCGCGCAAGCGCTCCGGCAGCGGCGGCGATGCGGACCAATGCGGCGAAGGAGACGGGCGGCATGGATGAGGACGACCGGGCTCTAGCAGTTGACCGCGAGTGCCCTAGTTAGGAGTCGAGCCTCGCCGGCCGAACCAACTTGTCGCCGACCATCAGCGGCCCCCCTAGCCGCCGCCTCGTTCGGCGATACTTGGAGAATCGGAATTGCACAAGGATGAGGCCGCGATGTCCGATGGAATGCTGCGCTTGTCCCGAGCGGCCGAGTGCCTCGAGAAATATTGGAAATCCGATCTAGATCACTCAGTCCGGGGAAGATCCGGCTGTGCTTTACACGCACTGCTGGTAGCGCTACCACTTCAGATGGAGGGCGCAGCAAGACCGAAAGCTGCGTATGTGAAGTGGACGTCTTCCTGCAGGCGTCTCATCGCTCGGGAGGAAATCGATGGCGTCCGTTGCGATCCGCGATGTCTATAAGTCCTTCGGCGCCGCCGAGATTCTGCATGGCGTCGGCATCGAAATAGAAGACGGCGAGTTCGTCACGCTGGTCGGCCCGTCGGGCTGTGGGAAGTCGACGCTTTTGCGCATGATTGCGGGCCTGGAAGGCATCACGCGCGGCGAGATCGCCATTGGTGGGCGCGTTGTCAACGCGGTCGCCCCCAAGGAGCGCGACATTGCCATGGTGTTCCAGAACTACGCGCTCTATCCACATATGACGGTGCGTGAGAACATGGCGTTCTCCCTGATGTTGAAGCGTGTCTCCAAGCGGGAGAGCGATGCCAAGGTTGCGCGTGCCGCGGAAATTCTCAACCTCACGCCGCTTCTGTCACGCTATCCCCGGCAGCTTTCCGGCGGGCAGCGGCAGCGCGTGGCCATGGGCCGGGCGATCGTTCGCGACCCGCAGGTGTTTTTGTTCGACGAGCCCCTCTCCAATCTCGATGCCAAGCTGCGCGTGCAGATGCGCGCAGAGATCAAGGAACTGCACCAGCGCCTGAAGACAACGACGGTCTATGTCACTCACGACCAGATCGAGGCGATGACGATGGCCGACAAGATCGTCGTCATGCATGACGGCAATGTGGAGCAGATCGGACGTCCGCTCGACCTTTATGACCGCCCGGACAATCTTTTCGTCGCGATGTTCATTGGCTCTCCAGCCATGAACATGCTGACAGGGCGCATTGGCGCCGGCGGCTTTGAAGGCAGCTCCGGCGTCGCCGTACCCTTGCCGCAGACGCCGAAAGGCCTGAATGGAGGTCGAGTGGTGCTTGGCATCCGGCCAGAGCATCTGCGCCTCTGCGACCAGGGCTTTCCCGTCACCATATCCGTCATCGAACCGACCGGGTCGGAGTTGCAGATCATCGGCCGCGCGCCCGGCGGCGAAGAGATCGTCGCGAATTTTCGAGAGCGCCACCCGTTTCAGCCGGGCCAAACCGTCAGGCTCGCCGCCGAGCCAAGCCTGGTCCATCTCTTTGACGCAGATACGGGTCGCCGGCTTTGAATATGTCGAGGTCAGTCAATCAAACAGGAGGAAATGGCCATGAGATACACCAGAAGAGACGTGATCCGCACCAGCGCCGGTGCTGCGGCTGCCGGAGCAATCGGTAGCCGGCTGCTTGGCACGTCAGCCTTTGCCCAGGATGGGCCGAAATACACGCCCGAAAAGGGCGCCAAGCTCAGGCTCCTTCGCTGGTCACCCTTTGTCCAGGGCGATGAGAACGCCTGGCTGGCGCAGACGAAGAAATTCACCGATGCCACCGGTGTCGAGGTGCGCGTCGACAAGGAGAGCTGGGAGGACATTCGTCCCAAGGCGGCGGTCGCCGCCAATGTCGGCTCGGGTCCCGACCTGATGTTCGTCTGGTTCGACGATCCCTTCCAATATCCCGACAAGCTCCTCGATGTGACCGATCTCGGAGATTATCTGGGCAAGAAATATGGCGGCTGGCACGAGGGCCCCAAGAGCTACGCCACCAAGAACGGTAAGTTCATTGGGCTGCCGCTAGCTACCATAGGCAACGCCATCGTCTACCGCGAGAGCTGGGTTAAGGAGGCCGGCTTTTCCGAGTTCCCGAAGGACACCGACAGCTTCCTCGAATTGTGCAAGGCTGTGCAAGCCAAAGGCCACCCAGCCGGCTTCACCCATGGCCATGGCGTCGGCGACGGCAACAATTACGCCCACTGGCTCTTATGGAGCCATGGCGGCAAGATGGTCGACGAGAACAGCAAGGTGGTGATCAACAGTCCCGAGACGCTGAAGGCGATCGAATATGCCCAGGCCCTCTACAAGACCTTTATCCCAGGCACCGAAAGTTGGCTCGATGTGAACAACAATCGTGCCTTCCTGGCCGGCGAGTTGTCGGTCATCGCCAACGGTATCTCGGCCTATGAAACAGCCAGGATCAACAAGGACAAGGATCCCAAGCTGGCTGAAATGGCCAAGGACATCCGCACGGCCAGCTTGCCGATCGGTCCGGTCGGCAAGGCGGTGGAGCTTTACCAGGTCACTTCGGCGGTGATCTTCAACTACACGCCCTATCCCAACGCGGCCAAGGCCTATCTGCAGTTCATGTTCGAGGAACCGCAGATGTCGGAATGGATCAAGGGCTCTTCCGGCTATTGCTGCCAGACCTTGAAGGCCTACGACGACAATCCGATCTGGAAGGCCGATCCAAACTATGCGCCCTATGCCAAGGCGTCAGCGACGCTGCGCAACAACGGCTACGCAGGGCCGCTCGGCTACGCGTCCGCCGCGACCATGGCCGACTACGTGCTGGTCGACATGTTCGCCAAGGCGGTGACTGGTCGGGCGACACCGCAGGAGGCAATGGAAGAGGCCGAAAAGCGCGCCAACAGGTATTACCGGGTGTAGTCTGGACGTCTTCTTCCATTCGCGGGGGGAAGACGCTTTGTTTTTCGGTCGAGCCCAGCAGGCGTCGCGACGTGCCGCCGAAAGGCACGCGCCCACAAGGAGAGAGCGCGGACCAATGGGCCCGCGCGCCTGCAGTCCACGAAAGTCGAAGGACTGCTGCAACTCGAGACCCGCCACAGGAGCGTTTCATGGCCGTGACAACCGCCGCCCCGCCCCACCCCTCCTTCTTGTCGCGCATTGCCGAAAGCCGTGGTCTGCTTAGCTTTGGCTTTATGCTGCCGACAGTGGTGCTGCTGCTGGTCTTTCTGACCTATCCGCTGGGGCTCGGCGTCTGGCTCGGCTTTACCGACGCCCGCATTGGCAGGCCGGGCGTCTTCATCGGCCTGGAGAACTATGAATACCTCTGGAACGACAGCGTGTTCTGGCTGTCCGTGTTCAACACGCTTCTCTACACGGTGAGCGCGTCTGTCCTGAAGTTCGCCCTCGGCCTTTGGCTGGCGTTGCTGCTCAACGAGAACCTGCCGTTCAAATCGTTTTTCCGCGCCGTGGTGCTTCTTCCCTGGGTGGTGCCGACGGTGCTGTCGGCGATCGCCTTCTGGTGGATCTACGATTCGCAATTCTCGATCATCTCCTGGGCCCTCAAGCAGATGGGCCTCATCGACCACAACATCAACTTCCTTGGCGATCCGCAAAACGCGCGCGCTTCGGTGATCGCCGCTAATGTCTGGCGCGGCATTCCCTTCGTCGCCATAACGCTGCTTGCCGGCCTGCAGACGATCCCGCAATCACTCTACGAAGCCGCCACGCTGGACGGCGCCGGTCGATGGCAGCTGTTTCGCTATGTCACCTTGCCGCTGCTGACGCCGATCATCGCCATCACCATGACCTTTTCGGTGCTGTTCACCTTCACCGATTTCCAGCTCATCTATGTGCTGACGCGCGGCGGCCCGGTGAACGCCACACATCTCATGGCGACGCTTTCTTTCCAACGTGGCATTTCGGGCGGGCAGCTCGGCGAAGGCGCAGCCATCGCTGTGGCGATGATCCCGTTCCTGCTGGGCGCGATCCTGTTCAGCTATTTCGGCCTGCAGCGACGCAGATGGCAGCAAGGCGGCGGAGATTGAGATGGCTCTGCGCGACCCCAAGGCCAATGCAGCCGGTGGCGACGAAGGTGGCATGAGCTATCTGCAAAGCCTGCCGCGTCGCGTGGTCACGATCTATGTCCCACTGGCCATTTTTGTCATCGTGCTGCTCTTTCCCTTTTACTGGATGACGATCACCGCGATCAAACCCAACGCAGAAATGACGAGTTACGATACATCGAGCCCGTTCTGGGTCGTCCACCCGACCTTGCAGAACATCCGCTACCTGCTTTTCGAGACCTCCTATCCCGGCTGGCTGCTCAACACGACGATCATTGCGGTCGCCGCTACCGTGCTGTCGCTTGTCGCCGCGGTGTTGGCTGCGTATGCGATCGAGCGACTGCGCTTTTCCGGCTCGCGCCAGGTCGGGCTGGCCGTGTTCCTCGCCTATCTGGTCCCACCGTCCATCCTATTTATTCCGCTGTCGGTGATGGTGTTTAATCTCGGGCTTTATGACACGCCCTTTGCCTTGATCCTGACTTATCCGACTTTCCTGGTGCCTTTCTGCACCTGGTTGCTGATGGGCTATTTCCGTTCCATTCCCTTCGAACTGGAGGAGTGCGCCCTCATCGACGGCGCCAGCCGCTGGCAAGTGCTAACCAAGATCGTGCTGCCGCTGTCCGTACCAGGGCTGATCTCGGCGGGTATCTTCGCCTTCACGCTGTCGTGGAATGAGTTCATCTACGCCCTCACGTTCATCCAGTCGTCCGAGAATAAGACCGTGCCGGTGGGCGTGCTGACCGAGCTGGTCCGCTCCGACGTTTACGAATGGGGTTCGCTTATGGCTGGCGCCCTGATCGGCTCGCTGCCGGTGGTGATCCTTTATTCCTTCTTCGTCGAGCACTACGTGTCGTCAATGACCGGGGCGGTCAAAGAGTAACCCACGGCAGTGACCGGCGGCCATGGCACCTTATCGCGTGCGCCACGGCGCACCGGAAGCATTATATTCGCTCGAACTAACGCTTGCTGTTCGTCGCCCGCCGATTATGGTTGAGGGTTCCTGAGCCGGCACGGGATATGGACTTGCCTCGTCGATCAGTTCGATCGCATCTGCTTGCTTTGACCGCCGCCGCAGTTGTCCCGGTGTGGCTGTTTGCCGGCTATCTGCTGGCCCAATATGCCCTGCATGAACGATACCGTTTTGAGCAGGATGCCGTGCAAACGGCTCGCCAGGTGTCGCTCGTTGTAGAGGGCGAGCTGGCAAATCTCCAAACCATCCTCGACGGCCTGTCCAAATCCGCCGCGCTCGCCAGTGGCGATCTGCAAGCCTTTCACCGGGAGGCGCTCGATCTTGTCCACGGGACGGACCGGACGATCGTCCTGCGCGATCTTGGCGGCAATCAGCTGATGAACACCGAAATAGGCTACGGTGCCGCCTTGCCGTCCGTCGCACCTATAGCTTCTGTCGAGCGCGAGAAACTCAGCCGTTCCGGTGTTTTCGTCAGCGATGTCTTCAGCGACAAGGGCTCGGGCGAATACCGCGTGGCGGTTGCCATTCGGGTGCCCGCCCCGAAGGGGGAGGACCTGCTTCTTACGCTTTCTGTGCCGACTGCCCGGATCCGCGATGTTTTGATGCCGGCGGTCCCGCAAGGATGGACTGTGGGCGTGGGAGATCGCGACGGAAACTACGTTGCACGTTCCAGGTTGCACGACGAATGGACCGGAAAGCGCGGATTGCCCGAATACGTGGAAAAGATAGTCGGGCGCTCGGGCTCATTCACGTCACGCAACTTCGAAGGGGAGACGCTGCTGGCGGGCTACTACAGGTCTCCGGACTCTGATTGGTTTTACACAGCAAACGTGCCGCTTGCAGCAGCGCAGGCGCCGCTCTGGCGCTCGCTGGCGGCGATCTGCGGGATAGGTCTCCTGTCGCTACTTGTTTCGGTTGCTCTGGGATATTTCGTCGGCAAGGGATTCACCCGGGCCACCGCTGAACTGGCGACACGGGCCGAAGCGTTGGGTCACGGCCGCAGCGTCGAAGCCTTGCCGACCTCGGTTACGGAGTTCGCTGCGATCGCCCAGGCGATGGTGAATGCAGAGCGGGCGATCGCCGAACGGCGCTACGAGTTGGAGGCGGTGTTGGAGACAGCGCCGGCGGCAGTCTGGTTTACCTATGATCCGAAGGCTCTTCAGGTCATCCGCAACCGCTTCGCGGCAGAACTCATGGGCCTGCCAACCGACGCGCACAAATCCTTCGGCAGCCCCGACCATGTTATCGACACGGTGGCCGTCAAGGACGGGCACATAGTGAGCCGCGAAGACCGCCCTCTTAGCCGCGCCATGCGCGGGCAGCTGACGGATCACGAAGAGTTCGTCTACACGTTGCCATCAGGTGTCGAGCGCCTTCTGCTTTCCAGCGCACGTCCAATCCGCAACCCCGGTGGCGGCATTATTGGGGCCGTTCAAATCAGCCTCGACATAACGGAACGCAAACGCGGCGAGGAGCAGCTCAAATTGCTGACCAATGAGCTGAACCATCGCGTGAAGAATATCCTTGCCGTGGTTCAGTCCATTGCCGCCCAGACACTTCGCAACGCCACAAGTCTGCCTGAAGCTGGACGCACGCTCTCCAGCCGTCTCGTCTCGCTAGCCAAGGCCAACGATCTGCTTATTCAGCAGAACTGGAGTGGCGCCGACGTCAGGGATCTGATTGCCACATCCGTCAGCTCACACGCACCGATCGACCGCTTCAGGGTTAACGGCGAGTCGGTCTGGCTATCACCGAACGTCGCTCTCTCGGCCGCTCTGGCTTTTCATGAGCTTACGACGAATGCGCTCAAGTATGGAGCACTGTCGAACGAAACCGGCACGGTGTCCATTCATTGGAAGCTTGTTGGTCAAAAACAGCATCGCTGGCTCGATCTGGAATGGCGCGAACGGGGAGGTCCGCCCGTCGAGCCGATCGAGCGAAAGGGATTCGGCACGCAGCTCCTCGAGCGCGTGTTTGCGTCCGGCACGTCCGGACGCGTCACACTGAAGTTCCACAAATCGGGACTGGTCTGCACCATGCGAATGAATGCTGCGTCTGAGGTTAATCCCGCGGTGGACAACGACGACACCCACGGAGGCGAAATGTAGAGATCTTCCCAGCGAAGCTCTTCCAGCCGCGCAGGAACATTCGCCGCGAAATATCAACCCGTCTTGCGCATGGTCCGGTCAACCGCCCAATGCGAAGCATCCCCGATTGCCAACGGCCCGCCGGATGAATTGACGACCGCGTCGGGGCCAAGGTTGCGGTCGCTCAGATCGCGGACAAGTCAAACAACGCCGGTAAAGGTACGAACGATTGAAGAGAGCGTCACGCCGACTTCGATCTGGTCGCCAGGATCCGTTGAAGTTCATGGTTCTTGCAAGCTTGCTGGGTGCGAGATGCGAATCGTGCCACCCTGAAGGGATTCAGTCGGCATCTATAGCGCTTCTCGTAATATGCGAATGTCGG
The DNA here is from genome assembly GCF_020165595.1 of Mesorhizobium sp. BR-1-1-10. Taxonomy (NCBI): domain Bacteria; kingdom Pseudomonadati; phylum Pseudomonadota; class Alphaproteobacteria; order Hyphomicrobiales; family Phyllobacteriaceae; genus Mesorhizobium; species Mesorhizobium sp. BR-1-1-10. The sequence goes on from NZ_JAIUIL010000001.1 coordinate 403,703, forward strand.
CCTCGATCTTAATAACCACGCTCTTCAAATAGCCGCGCTCTTGAAGAGCGAAACCATAATGCTTGTCGTCTTCCGGGATTGCTTCGAGGCGAAGGATCGCGGCGATTATGTCATCCCGCACCACGACTAGGCTCTTGATCGGGTCCATCTCACCCCCAACGCTTTGCGCTGAGCATATCGGAGTTTTGGCCGGATCGCGACGGCGAGTTTTTTGCCGCCTAAGTTTCGAGGTGCCCCTTTGCTCTGACTTAACAAGGCTGGTTGTGCGGTCGCCGACTTCGCTGGTGGCCTGCTTTGCGGTCGCGCTACACGTCTTCGGCACGAGGCGGCCCGGTGTCAGTGTTCCAGCCTGTCGGAACAGGAGCTCTGGTTCAACCTGGAGACGGTCCTTGTCGTTGATGAAGCTGGAGAATTCCTGCTTTCCGCCCGCTCTTTGAAAAGCGTCCTTGGCGATGTGACTTGGTGAAGGCGGGCGGACAGCCGGGCCGTGCCTGAGGGTATCGAAGTGGCCGGCGCCGGGTGGGAGCTGGGTGGCGGGTTGGCGCCGGCCGAGCGGAATCAGGTCCGCCGCGAAGGCAATATCGCCCGCATTAAGGCGCCTGCATATTACGTGAACGCGCAGGTCCGCACTAGCGCCAACTGCAATTGCTACGGGAAGCGTTCACCTACGCCCAACTAAGCGGCGTTGGCTGCCGATAATTTTTCCCAGTCGAACACCACACCCACGCCCGCCTCGTCGGGTGCCACTGCTAGCCCGCCATGAAGCACCAAGGGCCTGGTCGTATAGGAGTCGATGTCAAAACTGTGCGCTTCGACCCACCCGGCGTTCTCCTGGCCGGCGACGAGGCTGACGTGCAGTTCCTGCATGCCGTGGCTGCACACCGGCACCCCGGCCTTGCGTGAACGGTGAGCGACCCGCAGCCAGCCGGTGACGCCACCGCAATTCGAGGCATCCGGTTGGATATAGGACAGCCTCGACCACGCAAAGGCGTGCTCGAACTCCTCAATCACGTGCAGATTCTCTCCCATCGCGAGTGGCATGCCAGTTGCGTGCGCGATGGTCGCGTAACCTTCATAGTCGTCTGGAATGATAGGCTCCTCGAACCATAATATGTCATAGGGCGCGAACGCCTTTGCCGCTTCGATCGCGCGCGGAACATCCAGCGCGTAGTTCGCATCCACCATCAACGGCGTATCAGGTCCGATACGCTCCCGGACGGCTTTCACGCGGGCAAGATCTTCGGCAAGGTTGTCCTTACCGACCTTGATCTTCACTGCCGTGAAGCCTGCCTGGAGATAAGATTCGATGTTGGACAGGAGCTGATCAAGGGTGAGATTCAGGTCGATGCCGCCGCGATACACCTTCGCAGTTCGGCCTGCTCCGCCTGCCATCTTCCAGAGCGGAATGCCCGTCCGCAGGCCCTTGAGATCCCACAAAGCTATATCGACCGCCGAAATTGCAAAGGAAGCGATGCCGCCACGCCCGACATAGTGAATATGCCACAACATGCCGTCGTAGATCGCATCGATGTCAGCGGCCTCGCGCCCAAGCAAAAAGGGCGTCAGATCACGCTCGATGAGGGCGCGGATGGCATGGCCGCCCTTGCCGCCCGTGTAGGTATAGCCGGTACCCTCGCTGCCATCAGTAAGCCGAACGGTCACGGTCACCAGTTCGAAATGTGTGTGGGCGCCGTGCTTGGCATCGCTCATCTCTTCGCGCAGTGGCACACGGAACAGCCGTGTCTCGACGTCCTGGATTGCCGTGCTGCTCACATCGGAGTCCTCATATGCGCGCCTCATTTGGTACGACCATAATTGCATCAGAAAGGGCTATGCTGCAACCTTAAAGCATCGATCAGCCGTTTTGGTCTGACTAAATGTCGTAGCTGCTTGTGCTTTGGTCCGATTTGCGCCTTAATGGAGGAGCGACATGGAGATCAGGCTTGCTGCAGGCGGAACAGCATCGGGGAGTGCCGGCGATGGTCGGATCTGCTCGCGCGGCCGACATCATGGTAGCGGGCATCGAGCGCGACATCATTTCCGGAAAGCTCGGTGACGGCAGCTATCTGCCGGCTGAGCGGGAACTCATGGCGCAATACGACGTGGGTCGTGGCGTGGTGCGAGAAGCAATCGCCCGCCTGGCAAGCCGGGGTCTAGTCGAAGCGCGCCCCCGCTTTCGCCCGGTGGCCCGTCGTCCGGGGCTCGATACGGCCCTTGGCGCGCTGGAAGGCATCGTCGGCCATTTGTTGATCGATCAAGCCGGGGTGAAAACCTTGTACGACACGCGCGTTTTCCTGGAAGCGGCCTTGGCTCGCAGTGCCGCGATCAGCGCCCGCAAGGACGATGTCGCAGCGCTCAGGGCGGCCCTTGCGGTGAACGAGGCCGCGATACCGGACTCCGAAAACTTCTATGCCACCGACGTTGCGTTTCATGCGGTTCTTTACGACATCGCACGCAACCCCGTGCTGCCCGCCGTGCATAAGGCGTTTACCGCCTGGCTCTCGCCGCATTGGCTGCGCATGCCCAGATCGCCTGAGCGCAATCGGGTAAATTTCCTCAGCCATCGTGAGATCTGCACGGCGGTCATCGAGCGTGATCCCGATGGTGCCGAACGGGCTCTGCTCAACCATCTTGCCTCGGCATGGGAATATGTCCGCGGAACGTTCGAAACACCTGACGGACAAGAAGGATGAAGAGGTCCTACGATCATATTGTCGTGGGCGGCGGAGCATCGGGCTGCGTTGTAGCGGCCAGGTTGGTTAGAGCGGGCCGGCGGGTTCTCTTGCTGGAGGCTGGGCATTCGCACCGCCATCCGCTGCTCGACATGCCGCCCGGTATTTTTAAGATGATCAACGGCTCAAAATTCATGAGCTATCATCGCACCGAACCTCAGGCGCACCTCGACGGCCGCGTACACGAAGTCTCGCAAGGCAACGTGCTGGGTGGCGGTACTTCGGTCAACGCCCAGGTCTACATGCGCGGCCGGCCCGCAGATTATGACGAATGGGATGAATTGCTGCGTGGCAACAATGCCGGCATCCGCTGGAACTGGCAGGCCGTTTTGCCGCATTTCACCGGCATGGAAGGCAACAACCGCCTCGCCGGCGAGTTGCACGGAAGCGCCGGCCCCCTGCTCGTCTCCGACCCCGGTCATATCGACGATGTTTCGCGCTGGTTCGTGCAGGCACTGCAAGGGTTGGGACTGCCCTACAACCATGACTTTAACGGAGCTTCGCAGCGCGGCGTAGGCTTCTACCAGTTCACGAACCGTGGTGGAAAACGCAGCAGTGCCGCCTATGCGTTCATCGAGCCTCTAGTTCGTGATCCCAGGCTCACCCTGAAGCTGAATTGTGCGGTCAGCCGCGTGCTGATTGAAAACGAGCGCGCCAGAGGAGTCACCTATGTGGATTCCTCTGGCACAGAACACACCGCCTATGCCGACGCCGACGTGATTATCTCATCAGGCGCGCTGATTTCGCCGAAACTTCTTATGCTGTCGGGCGTCGGCCCCGCCGATGCGCTTGCGCAGCATGGCATCGCCTGTACCGCCGACTTGCCCGGGGTTGGTGAGAACCTGATCGATCATCCAGAGGTGCCGATCATCGCCACCACCAACGGATCCTATGGCTACTTCAAGCAGGGCCAAGGCTGGCGAATGGTCAGAAACGGTCTGCAGTTCAAGCTTTTCGGCACCGGCACGATCTTGTCTGCTGGGGTCGAGGCGGGAGCTTTCGTCAATCCTGCCGATCCCGAAGGCGAGCCGACGATCCAAGCATTTTGCGTGCCGCACGTATACCTGGACCGCGACATTCTTACTTTGGTCGCCAACACGTATGGGCTGACCGTAACAACGGTGGTTGTGAAGCCAAAGTCGCGCGGCTTTGTGAAGCTTCGCTCGGCCAATCCAAAGGACATGCCGGTGGTTTCTCCTCATTTGCTCGCACACCCAGAGGACATGAAGGAGATGATCTCGGGCCAGCGCTACTTCCTCGAGGCATTCCGCACGAAACCGCTGGCCGATCGCGTCAAGGCCATAGCCGTGCCGGCAGGCAATGAAGATAGTGACGAGGCTTTGGCGAAGCACTGCAAGCGGTTCGTCAAGACGAACTACCATCCGGCCGGGACCTGTCGAATGGGGCCTGACAGCGATCGAATGGCGGTACTGGACGCTGCAATGTGCGTGCGCGGGATTGACAATCTGCGGGTCGCGGACATGTCGGCCTGTCCTAACATCAACGCCGGCAATACGGCCGCGCCGGCGATGATGCTGGGCGACCGCTGCGCCGACTTCATCCTGGAAGCGGCATGACGTCCAATGGAAATCCAAAGATAAACGGGCAGCCGCGAATGCAAGGTTAGTGAGGAACATTCACAGTCGTCAAAAAAACGACAATCAAGGAGGAAAGAGCATGATCATTACCCGTCGGAAATTGTTGATAGGCTCCGCCGTTGGCGCTGCGGCACTCACGCTGGGATCGCGGGCCTTCGCGGCGCTTCCGCCACTTGCCAAAAAGGACAAGTACAAGGTCGGCTTCGCGCAGACCGAAAGCAACAATCCCTGGAGGCTGGCCGAGACCAAGAGCATGCACGACGAGGCCGCGAAGCTCGGCCATCAGTTGGTCTACACGGACGCAGCCGGGTCGTCTGCAAAGCAGGCCGCCGACGTAAACTCGATGATCGCACAAGGCGTCGACGCTATCTTCTTGCCTCCGCGCGAGGACAAACCGCTGGTGCCCGTCATACTGGCCGCCCGCGATGCCGGCATTCCGGTCTTCCTGATCGATCGGGACGTCGACCATACCATGGCAAAGCCCGGTGAGGACTATGTCTGCTTCATCGGTTCCGATTTCATCGAGGAGGCAACCCGTATCGGCGAATGGCTGCTCAAGAACGCCAACGGAAAATCGAAGATCATCGAACTCGAAGGCACGACTGGCGCGTCGGCAGCGACCGACCGAAAGAAGGGCTTCGACGATTTCATCGCCAAGCACTCGCAATTCAAGATTTTGGCGTCCCAGTCGGGCGACTTCGCCCGCGACAAGGGCCGCCAGGTGGCCGAGACGCTACTCCAGGCGCATCCCGACGCGGACATTATTTATGCCCACAATGACGAGATGGCCCTGGGGGCCATTGCCGCCTTGGAAGCTGCCGGCAAGGCCCCGGGCAAGGACGTACTGATCTTGTCGATCGACGGGGAAAAAGAAGGCGTCCAGGCGATCATCGACGGCAAAATCGGCGCTATCTGCGCATGCAGCCCACTGTTCGGGCCGAAGGCGTTCGCAACCATGGCCGACTACGCCGCCGGCAAGAAAATCCCGCCCTTCATCAAGAACGAAGATCACTTCTTTGACGCCACCAACGCCAAGAAGGATTTCGACATCGCGTTTTGATTGCACTTTTCAATGGCCTGTCCACATCCGCGGGCAGGCCGTTCGGAGTTTGGCCCATGACCGCTCAGCCGGTTGAATCCGCTCGGTTGCTTTTGGATATGCGCGAAATCCAAAAGAAGTTTGCCGGCATCCCGGCGCTGACCGAGGCCACGCTTCAGGTCCGTGCGGGGGAAGTCCACGCCCTCATCGGCCAGAACGGGGCGGGGAAATCCACCCTGATCAAGGTGCTTACGGGGTACCATCGCAAGGAAGCTGGCGTGGCGCTTTTTCAAGGCCGTCCATTCGAGGCCGGCTCGCCGCACGAGGCGCAGCTCAGCGGCATAAGCACCATCTACCAGGAGGTCAATCTCGTCCCGCTGCGCTCAGTGGCCGAAAATATTTGCCTTGGTCGTGAGAAACGCCGCTACGGCCTGTTGGACTGGTCTGCCATGAACGCGGATGCGGAACGCCTGCTCAGCCGGTTCTCGATCCTCATTGACGTGCGCCGTCCGCTCGGCAGTTTCAACACCGCCACCCAGCAGATGGTGGCGATCGCCCGAGCAACCGGCTTTTCGGCCCGGCTCGTCATTATGGACGAGCCGACCTCTTCCCTTGACGAGCGTGAGGTTGCGGTTCTGTTCAACGTGATCCGGCAGTTGAAGGCCGAGGGCGTCTCCGTCATTTTCGTCAGCCACAAGCTCGACGAACTCTACGAGGTTTGCGATCGGGTTACGATCATGCGCGATGGCCGGACGGTGCGAAGCGCTGAGATGGAGGACATCAGCAAGCTCGAGCTGGTGGCGGCGATGCTCGGCCGCGATGTCTCCATGGTCGAGGGTCACGCAACAGCCTTCGGCGAGCGCGATCGTTCGAAGATAGGCGATGTGCTGTTTTCCGCCCGCGGCCTTGCCGCCGGGCAGTCGGTACGAAGTGTAAGCTTCGACGTACGCCGTGGTGAAATTGCCGGCTTTGCGGGCCTGCTTGGCGCCGGCCGCACCGAAACCGCGCGTCTTGTGTTTGGGGCCGACCCCCTCAGCGCCGGTGACATGACGATCGATAACGCGCCTTACCGCCCTGCCGGCCCGGCCGATGCCATCGCCGCGGGCATGGGCTTCTGCACTGAGGACCGCAAGGCCGAGGGCATCGTGCCGGAGATGACGGTGGCGGAGAATGTCACACTCGCGCTGCTGCCGAAGATCAGCCGCAACGGTGTCTTCAACGAGACACGGCAGCGTGAAATCGTCGAGCGGTTCATCCGCGAACTTGGCATCAAATGTTCCGGCCCGAACCAGAAGGTTCGCGAACTCTCCGGCGGAAATCAGCAGAAGGTCCTGCTTGCCCGCTGGTTGGCGATGAATCCGAAGCTGCTTATCCTTGACGAGCCGACACGCGGCATCGACGTCGGTGCAAAGGGCGAGATCCAGCGTCTCATCCGACGGCTAGCCGACGAGGGCCTGGGAGTTTTGATGATCTCCTCTGAACTGGAAGAAGTCATTGAGGGCGCGGACCGCATTTTCGTCTTGCGCGAAGGTATCAGCGTGGCCGAGCTAGAAAGCGATGCCGCCAACGAAAAGGACGTCATCGCGGCCATGGCGCATGGCGGTTCACCGACGGAGGTGGAAGCGTGACCGAGCTGGCGAGACCATCGACGGCTAGCGGCACCAGGACGCGCGGCTTCGACCTGTTCGGCTTTCTGGCACGCTACGGAATGGTGATCGCGCTGACGCTGCTAATGGGCTTCAATCTTGCCTACACCCAGAACTTCGCGACGATGCAGACGCTCAACGTTAATCTCACGCAGGTCTGTACAATCGTCATCGTTGCGGTCGGAATGACGCTGGTGATCGCAACCGGCGGCATCGACCTCTCGGTCGGGTCGTTGATGGCCATCTCCGGCGCGCTGGCTCCGATGATCTTCATGGGCAAGATCTTTCCCATTGGCAATATTTATGTGGCGGTGACGCTTGCCATGATCGCGGCGATCCTTGTTGCCAGCTTGTTTGGTCTCTTCAACGGCTGGTTGGTCGCCCGCTTCCGCATCCAGCCCATAGTGGCAACGCTGGTGCTGTTCATCGCCGGGCGAGGGATTGCGCAAGTTATGACCAATGGCAACTTGCAGACGTTTCGCGTGCCACAATTCCAATGGATCGGGCTTGCCCGCCCGTTCAATATACCTGCTCAGGTCATGATCATGATCATGCTCGTTGCGGTCGCGGCTTGGGTCCTGAAACGCACCGTGTTCGGACGCAGTATCCTTGCGGTCGGCGGCAACGAAAAGGCTTCTGAATTCGCAGGCATTGACGTCTCGAAAATCAAGCTGGCGGTCTATGCCACTAGCGGGAGTTGCGCGGGGCTGGCGGGACTCATCGTCATCGCCATCAACTCCTCAAGTGACGCGAATCTTGTCGGGTCGGGCATGGAGCTGGATGCTATAGCAGCGGTCGCGGTCGGCGGAACGTTGCTCAGCGGCGGCAAGGCAACTATCATCGGTACCCTGCTCGGCGCGCTCACCATCCAGCTCGTTCGTTATACCCTGCTTGCCAACGGGGTGCCCGACGCCGCGGCGCTTGTGGTCAAGGCGATCATCATCGCACTTGCTGTATGGCTACAGCAGCAGCACCGGACATAGCCGTGAACCGCGCCCATCTCGTCCGCATCATCGGCACCTACGGTGTGCTGCTCGCGCTTGCGGCGCTCGTTCTGTTCGGATTCCTACGCTATGATCGCTTCCTGGGCTTCTTCAACGTCATGAGCGTCATGCGCTATAATTCGATGTTCGCGCTCGTTGCCCTTGGCATGTGCTTCGTCATCATGACCGGCGGCATCGACCTGTCCGTTGGCTCCGTAGCCGCCTTGGGCAGTGTAGCCTCCGCACTGGCCAGTCCCTTTGGGATGCTCCCCGGCCTCGCGGCCGGGGTAGGCGTCGGGCTTGCCGCAGGGCTGATCAATGCCTTCCTTATCACCCGCGGCAAGCTGATGCCATTCATTGCAACCCTCGCCACGATGCTGGCAGCCAGCGGCTCTGCCCTGCTGCTTGCTGGCAATCAAACCGTCTCGGTGTCCTACGATTCAGGGTTCACAAGCATTGGCCAAGGAAGTTTCTGGATGTTTCCTGTCCCGGCGGTGATTGCCGTAGCCGCCTATGTGATCGGCTCCGTCGTCTTGAACTACACCAGCGCAGGACGCACGGTGCTGGCAATCGGGGGTGGCGAGGACGCCTCACGCTTAATGGGACTGCGCACTGACCGGGTCAAGTTTCTCGTCTATGTCGCGAGCGGCGGCCTTGCGGGGTTGGCCGGCGTCATCCTTGCCTCGCAATTTGGCGCCGGCCAACCGATCGAGGGCGTCGGCTGGGAACTCTTCGCCATCGCGGCGGTGGTCGTGGGCGGGACGCTGCTCACCGGCGGCTCGGGCTCGGTATTGACCACGCTTGCTGGCGTCCTCCTGCTGGGTATCCTTTTCAACATCTTGAACTTTGAGAATGGCATGGGCTGGATTTCGCTCTCAGCGTACTGGCAGTCCGTAATTCGTGGGCTGTTCCTGCTTGTCGTCGTCCTTCTTCAAGCGAGGCTGGCGGGAAAGCGTGTTACGGCCGCGTCGTAAGAAGGACCGCGATCGTGGATGCTTGCGCAACTTACCCCGCGACGCTCTGACCACGGGCTGAGGACCGGTTGCCGTGGATCTGTCACAGGGGCCTAGTGGACGCGAAGTTTGAGCTAGGGTGCATGCAAGTTGGCTGTTGAATGTGAGGCGATTTGCGCCATTCTGTGCTCCTGCGGAAAACAGGAGTCCGAGGACGTGGCCTCCTTCAATTCTGCCGAGATCATGATCCTGGTCGATGCCTCGCAGCACGTGCTCATGCTGGAGACGGGGCACACGTCAAATCGATCCGTCGCAGAAACGGATAGTAAGGCGTGGTACTCGGAGATCCGCTAGCCTGATCGATGCTCATGCTTTTTAGACTGTGATGGCAAAATTGCGGGTTCAAGTCCCCGGGACGAGGTCTGCGGGGCCACAGGATGACTTGACGGACACGCCGCGTTTCTGGTGGCTGCAGTTTTCACGTGGGGTGTGCGCGCTTACGTTTTGCCATGCTCGTCCCTTCCTTCATGCACGTCGAGAACGCCGTCGAGGTTCGTGCCTTGCCGATCACCGACGAAACGGCTGACCATTGGTTCTATTGGTTACCCCGGATCATCGGCGTCTTCGCCTTCTTCTTCGCCGCCTTTAACCTCTTGCCGGGTCTCGGGATCGATCATACCGGAATGATGGTCCTGCCTCTGGGCGCCGATTTCGTCCTGCTGCTGCTCTTGCTGCTAGCCGTCTGGCGTCGGCCAAGAACACGGCGAGACGGCGGGCACGGTCACACGGCAGCAAGATGGCTGTTGACAGCTTATTTGATCGTTCTGTTCCTGGAGCGCATAGCCGGCCTTTATATACTCTCCTGGTTTACCTTCGCCGCAATCGTCTTGCCGTTGGCAATCGTGCTCGCACAGCGCGGGGTCAATTTCGTCCTGCGGCGAAGGTCCGAAGATGCCGGCCGGCCGACGGCCTTTACGATGCTGCCGGCGCTGTGGTTTTGGGAATTGCCGAGAAGGCGCTGGCGCTGATTACCGTTCTGCTCCATTGCAGCCAGACACGAGCGCAGCGGTCGGCCAGGTAGCGCCAAGCCCTTCCGCTGCGATTGCAATCAGAAAACGGCGGCCCTGTCGTCCACGCTTGACAACGGTCCCCGAATTTACGGTTGTGCACTTGAACTCGATTGAAGCAGGTGAGCGTCCACATGCCGGAATTTGGCAAGGAAGTGGCAATTATTGGAGCGGGCATCGTCGGCGCCAGCGCAGCTCTTTATTTGAAGCGGGCAGGCCTGAACGTCACCGTCATCGACCCGTTGCCGCCCGGCACTGCGACGTCGTTCGGCAATGCCGGAATGGTGAGACATGACTGCAATGTGCCTGTAGCAATCCCTGGAATGCTGAGGCAAGTGCCAGGCTGGCTTACCGATCCGTTGGGGCCGCTGGTTTTGAGGCCTCACTATGCGTTGAAGGCAGCACCTTGGCTGCTTCGATGGATTCGGGCCGGACGGATGGACATCGTGAATAGGGCAGCAGACGCCCTACTCAACCTCCACAAGGGCAACCTCGGATGCTATCGTGATTTGGTCGGCGGTCCAACATTCGAAGCCCTGATCCGCGAGGTAGGCGGTATCCAGGTCTGGGAAAGCGACGCCGTTGGTACCTCCGACCGCATCACTGCTGAAATTAACGAGCGGCAAGGCGTCGTCACCGAACCGTTGGCCCGGTCGGATTTGGAGCGCTTGCTGCCGGGTATTTCAAACATTGCAAAACGCGGGCTCCTCTATCCCCACAACGCCCACACGATCAATCCACATCGCTTGGTCATGGCCATTGCTGACAGGGTGCGGCTAGCCGGCGGTGTGTTCGAAGCGGAACGCGTGCTGAAGATCATCCCTCGCGATTCCGCCGGCTACACGCTTATGACGAACACAGCTAACCGAAAGGCGGACGCGGTGATCATCGCCGCTGGCGCCTGGTCGAACCGCTTGCTCAAGCCGCTTGGTGCGGAATTGCCGCTCGAGACTGAACGTGGTTACCACCTGATGATCCCTTCCCCGTCGATCGAGTTGCCGATGCCGGTGCAGATGAAGAACCGGGGTTTCGCGCTGTCGCCGATGGAACATGGCCTGCGGCTTGCCGGCACGGTCGAGATTGCCGGCCTGGAAGCCCCACCTGACGAACGGCGTTCCGAAATCCTGCTCACCCATGCTCGAGCGTTGTTTCCGGACCTGAAGGGCGGAGAGCCGACGAGCTGGATGGGCTTCCGCCCCTCCCTGCCTGACAGCGTACCGGCGATTGGCGAGGTGCGCGGACATCGCTCCCTATTTGTCGCGACGGGACACGGTCACACGGGTATGATCGGCGGCGGCTCGACGGGACGGCTGATCGCCGAACTCGTCACCGCCAATCGGACCCACATTGACCCCGCGCCTTATTCGCCTAGCCGTTTTTGAAACGCCTAAGCAACGCGCACTGAGCGGCGTTCGCGCAAGAAATCCGTGCCTTGGTAGGCCCAGTAAGTCAGTTGAACAGCCGCAGTGCCGAACAGGCCGCCGTTCCACAGAAAACCGAAAGGCGCAAACGCGCGATAGCGGTCGCTCTCGCCGGCAAGTGCCTCGGCAACCACCCGTACGCCGATCGCGGTGGTGTTGAGACCATGGCCGCCGAACCCGGTACACGCCCACACACCCGGCATAACCGGTCCGATCAGCGGCATCAGATGTCTTGCATAAGCCATCAGTCCCGACCATGCCATATCGATCTTCAAGCTCTCTAGTTGGGGGTAGGTCGCGACCATTTCTCGCCGGATCACGGCAGCGATGTCGCGCGGATCGGTGGTGCGTGTGGTTATCCGCCCACCCCATAGCAGCTTCCCGTCAACCACGCGGTAGTAGTCGCCGGCGCGCCGGCCATCGCTGATCCCTGATTGCGTACGGATCGCGGTTGCGATCAATTCGGGCGCCAGTTCGCTCAGCACGACGTATGTGGCGATCGGCAGGAAGGTGCGGCGCAAAGCCGGGAGCACGCGGTCGGTATAGCCGCCGCCGGCGAACACGACGCTCGCGGCGCTTACTTGGCCTTCGGGCGTGCGTATTATTTTTTCCGCGCCAGCGAGATCGGCGGAAACCGCAGGCGTATCCTCGTGGACGGACCCACCGAGGCGAATAATCTCGCCCGCCAGCGCGCGGGCATAATTCAGCGGGTGGAGATGGAATGAGGCGTCGTCCAGGAGGCCTTGATGGTATTTACTCGATAGCAACAGGCTGTGTACTTCCTCTCGGGAAAGCAAGCGCAACTGGCGCCCGAACTCAGTCTCCTGTTCGTCGCGCTGAGCCTTCAGCGCCTCGCTATTTTCGTAACGCGACACACGCAAGATACCGTGCGTGACACGCGCATCGGTGATGCCCAGGTCGCGGATCGCGTCGGAGACCATGGCGACGCCTTCCATGGAAAGGCGAAACAGCATCTTGGCATGTTTGCTACCGACACGCCTACGGATTTGGTCGCTGCGCGCCGCCCAACCCGGAGACACGAAACCGCCATTGCGGCCGGACGCACCCCAGGCAATTCGACGAGCCTCAAGAACAGTCACCGAAAGCCCGCGGCGGGCAAGTTCGAGCGCAGCCGTTAGTCCGGCGAGGCCGCCGCCGACGATGCAGACCCTGGTGTCATGCCGGCCAGACAGCACGGGGTAGGAAGTCTCTGATGTGAGCGTGCGTCTATAGTAGGTATCGACATAGGGCGTCATTGGATCCGCCGGCCACGCTGGCTCAATCGAGGTTGATGAAACGGGTGCCGCCGACCTTACGCTCTGCCCAACGCGTGAAACGCAGGACCGGGTAGCAGTAGGCGAAATAAACCAGTGCGATCACGCCGTAGATGAAAAGCACGTCGCGCGGAAACCGCATGATCGAAATCTCACCCTGGCGCGTCAGCTCCGAGATGCCGATCACCGAAAGAATGGCTGTGTTCTTGATGATGTTGACATAGACGCCACTCATCGGCGGTACGGTCAGCTTCAAGGCCTGCGGCAGGACGACGAGGGCGAGTATCGGAACGCGCTTGAAACCCAGCGAGGTGGCAGCCTCCCACTGTCCCTTGGGAACAGCGTCGATAGCCCCCATCACGATCTCGGCGACATAGCTGGACGTATAGACGGAGAGCGACACGAACGCCGCCATCTGCGAGCTCCATTGCAGTGCGGCAATACTAGTGTTGGGCAGCACGAAATAGAAGACGTAGAGTTGCACCAGGAACGGTGTCCCGCGCAGCATGTGGATATAGAGGCCGAAAAGCTGGTGGATTACCGGCACTCGTTGGCTTCGCACGACGCCGATCAGGAAACCCAGCACAGAGCCGACGACGATTGCAATGAGCGAGACCCAAAACGTCTGCACGAAACCGGTCCACAAGAACGGCAGGATCGCGACGACTATCCCAACATAATGTTGCATTCTATTTTCCGTCGTTCCACGCGGGGCCCGCGAGCCAGCGTTTGACAGTCCATGACAAGCCCATCATCACGGCGTAGATGGCGAGATAGCCGGCGGCTATGGTGAGGAAACTCTCGTTGGGCCGCACCCTTTCGCTATTCAGCAACAGGCCAGCACTGAGGAAATCAAACACTGCAATGATCGAAAGAAGCGAGGTGTCTTTAATCAGCACTGCAGTCTGGCCAAGAAGGGGCGGCAGCGTATTGGCGAATGCCTGCGGCAGGACGATGTATCGCAGCCGCTGCAGATAGGTCATGCCAACGGCCTTGCCGCCTTCGATCTGTCCCCGGGAAACCGACGCGATGCCACCGCGCACGATCTCGCTCATATAAGCGGCATTGTGCAGCGAGAGCGCCATGATGCCGAGCGTCATCTCGCTCCAGCGGCCGGTTTCGGGGACCAGGATCGGCAGACCGTAGTAGATAAGATAGATCTGAACCAGCAGCGGGGTCGCCATAATGAACGCGACATAGCCGGCTACCGGGCGCCATAGAATCGCGCGGCTCGACATGCGGCAAAGTGCCAACGCTGTGCCAAGTATGACGGCGGCAATGAGGCTGACAGCCGCCGCGAAAAGCGTGTTTTCAAGACCCTCCGCGAAGCGCCCGAGATACTGTTCGACGATGCGATAGTTGTAAAACTCGAGGACGAAGTTCATCCGGTTTCCGCGTTGGGGTCAGGCATTGGCCGCCGAGGCGACCAGCCAGATCGCTGGCTATGCGCAGAAGGGGCGTCGATCGAGGCGGCGCAGGATCGCCGCGTCGATCGCTTCCAGGCGCTATTTGTGATCCTTCTCCCAGGCGTCGGAGGTCCACCAATAAGCCAGCAGTGTCTGCAGCGAATTGTCGGCGGTCTTCAGCTCGACATAGTTGTCCAGCCACATTTTGAGGTGGAAAGCGTTAGGCCGGGTGGCAAAGGCCAGTGGCTCCCTCGTCATTGTGCCTTCGAGCGGCTTGAGGTTTTCGAACTGACGCACGTAGGAATTGTAGTCCTGCCCCCCGACCATCGCGTCGACCCGCCCCATCGTCAGGGTCTGCGCCACCGCCGGGCCGCCGCCTGCAAACACCTTCAGCGTCGCCTTCGGTAGATATTTGGTCACCGCATCGGCGTAGGTACTACCTTGCAGCGCCGCCACCGTCACGCCTTCCTTGTTGAGGTCCTGCCACGTCTTGTACTGTGAATCCTTTGCAGCAAAAGCCAGCGTGTCGTTGAAGAACATCGGCCGGGAAAATAAAAGCTGCGCCGCTCGTTGCGGCGTTGGGGTCATGTCGCCGGCAATCATGTCCGCCTTGCCGGCCAGAAGCGCTGGAATGAGGCCCTTCCAGTCATAATCCTGAAACACAACCTTGACGCCGAGATCGGTTGCCATCTGCTTGGCGAACTCGACGGCGAGACCGGTGCGTTCGCCGTTTTTGTCGACGAAGCTGACAGGCGGGCCTTGTGTCTGGACTGCCACGACCAGTTCCCCCCGCTTCAGGATATCGTCCATTTCGTCGGCTCGTGCGCCGCTCGCCAGCGTGAACCAGGCTGCCACGATCACGGCCAAGCTCGCTGCCGCGCCGGCCAATCTGTTCTTTAAACTGCTGTTCATTTTCTCTCTCCCTTGTTGATTACGCTCTGACATTCCAAAATCACAGTATCTGATCGAGGAACTGCTTTGTTCGTTCCTTCTTTGGCGAGTGGAAAATCTGCTGAGGAGTGCCTTCCTCGACAATCAATCCGCCGTCCATGAACAGCATCCGGTCCGCGATTTCACGCGCAAAGCCCATCTCGTGGGTAACCACCGCCATCGTCATCCCTTCAGATGCCAAAACCTTCATCAGGTCGAGAATACCCGTGACCGCTTCCGGATCCAGCGCCGAGGTCGGTTCGTCGAACAACATCGCCTTTGGGTCCATGGCCAGAGCGCGGGCAATGGCCACGCGCTGCTGCTGTCCACCGGACAGTTGGCTGGGATAGTACCCCGCGCGGTCATCTACGCCCACCTTTTCCAGCAATTCATGTGCCCGACGCAATGCTTCCGTCCGTGAGCGGCGACGCACCACCGTTTGCGGCAATGCGACGTTGTCGAGCGCCGTTCGATGCTGGAAAAGATTAAATGACTGGAAGACCATTCCAACCTCGGCGCGTAACCTGTTGAGGTCAGCCCCGGGTTCAGAAAGCGAGACGCCATCAATGACGATCCGCCCGGAATCGATCGTCTCCAGTGCGTTCATGGTGCGAAGGAATGTGCTCTTGCCGGAGCCTGAAGGTCCGAAGACGACGAGCACCTCGCCATGCCCGACTGCAGTGGTGATCCCGGCCAGCGCAAGGTGTGAACGGCCATCATTGGACCGATAGGTCTTGCGGACGTCTTCAGCGACGATGATCGGCTTGCGATCCTGACCAGGCGTAATCTTCACGACATTACGAGCACAGGTTCGCGTCGTGATTGAAGGTTCTGCATTAGGCCAGGGTTCCCCCAGTAGACATTCAGTGCACCCGTTTAGGCCTATAAGTTTTGCCGTCCAGATCGGCTGCTTCGAAAGCCGGCGGTCGTTTTCACCCGATGCCTCTGATCTCTTCAAAGCGTGGTCATGAAAGCCGATCGAACTGGGCAAAACAAGCAGTTTCTTCGAGAGGCCTGTGGGTTTGCCCGAACCAGGTCCGATTTGTTGCCGGCCCGGAGTTCCCGCGGTTTCGCACATGGGCAGAGGGATGGCGCGTCGACAGTTGCACCCTCATCGAGTGGCATTCGTATGCGACATCAGGCGTGACGGCGTGGCCCCTTCCTTCGAAGCCCAGTGGGAAAGGCCGGTTGGATGCCTACTTCCCCTTCGCGCCGTCCTTGCGTGCTATGACAAGCTTCGGCATGTGGGCTTCAAGGATGATGCTGAGCGCTTCGTCTCTGGTGATGCCGACCTTGCGGGCGTAGTACTCAGCTTCTCGTGCCCGCTCGCGATCGAGCGGGCGTTCGTCCGCATGCTTCGCCCTCTGCTTGGGCTTCTGCTTCACCTTCTTTCCCATGAGGCGAACCATAGCACAACAGGCACCCCGGCTTAACCCGGCGGCCGGCATGGGGCCCCTCCAACGGAAACAACACCTAGCGCTTGTCTCTGTCGGGTGCTCGGCTCGTCTTTTCGATGATGCCAGCCCGGCCGTCACCATGATGGCTGTGCCGTAACTGTCAGCGAGCCCAACTCTTCGTGGGTGGTGAACGCCGCCAGAGAGGCCGGGCGATCAAAGCCCGCCCTCGAGGTGCACGGCTCCACCGGGCTTTCCGTGAAAAAACCCCGCCAGTAGCGGGGCACAGGCGAAGCCAGTTCGATCTTTCGCACCGGAACTGGATGAGCACTTTTGATGGTGTCACTTCGGTTCCTGGTCGGTGGGCGGATCTGCCAATGTTCCTGAAAAAAGCGCAGGGCCGCGCGTCTTGAGCAACGACAAGGACGTGTAATCGAGTATCGACAATCCGCCATCGACCACAAGCGTCTGACCGGTGATGAACGATGCTTCCTCACTAGCGAGGAAGGCCACCGCTGCAGCAATCTCGCTTGGAGTTCCCATGCGGTTGAAGACACCCGGCGGGACTTCCCATTCACCCGAGGGGTTCATGCTCGACGCAGGTTCCTTTTCATCGAGCTCTGTGGCGATCCAGCCGGGGCTGACACAATTGGCCCGGATTCCGAATGGCGCACCTTCTATCGCCAGCGAGCGCGTGAGCGCCTCCACTCCCGCCTTCGCAACGCCGTACAATCCCCAGTTTCCGTGCAGTTTGGCAGTCGACGAGATGTTAACGATCGACCCACCGCCGCAGTCGCGCATCACCGGAAGCGCGTAAGAGGAGACGAAGTAGGTTGAATCGAGATTGGGGCCGCGCAACTTTGACCAGCGCTCGCCCGGCGACTCATGAGCTTCGATGCCTGACCGGCGGGAGCCGACCCCGGCATTGTTGACGATGACGTCCACTCGGCCCCATTGCGCAACCTTGCCCACCAATTCCGCCGCTGCCGCCTCGCTTGCCAGATCACATTGAAAGAAAGTAGCTCTTCCCCCGGCAGACGCGATCTCTAATTCAACTTCGGAGCCCTTGGTATCGTCGCGCCCGACAAGAGCAAGCCTGGCGCCTTCCTTGGCAAAATACAGCGCTATTCCACGTCCGATTCCAGAATTGCCCCCAGTGACGACTACGACCTTGTCTTGAAACCGCATCTCGCCCACTCTCCTGATGAGATTCAATCTGCCCCGGTTTGCCAGTATAGGACCTTTCCAATACTCCGGCCCTTGCAAATCCGAATTTTCGACACCGACATCCTTCTCGCCAACACTGCCAGTGGCCCATCCAGGCCGGAACACCGTCAGTTCGTCGGACGTTCTTCCAACGATCTCGATGCCGGTCGGAACAGCCGTCTCATCAAGTCCCGGGGGCAGCGCCATCACATGCTATGTATCAGAGGACTTGGCTATGTCGTCGATCGCCAACGTCCTGGCGGACTGCGTGCCGTAGTCCGCCATCACAGCCGCGGGCCTTTCCGCGTGCTACAGCGTTTCGTTTCGACGGTAGGAATTCAGTGCTGTCTTCAATGCTCGGATGAAATCAGCATAGAAACCTCGGCTGACATGCGCTTCATGTGTCAGAAAACCGACCTCGACTGAAAGCCGTGGCACAGTTCGTCGGATGTGGAAACCTTCGCGCAGCATGCTACGAGCGGTGAGTTCATCGACAATCGTCGCCCCATTCCCGGCCGTCGCGATTGCACAAGCGAGAAAATAGGTCTGCACTTCTATCGAAGGACTGAAGTGCCGACCAGCCGCTTCAAGATGCATAGCAATAAGCGCGCCGATCTTGTCCCTTGATGAAACTCCCACCAGGTCTAGTCCGTCTATTTCTGCCAAGGTGATGTCGGGGCCTGGCTTTGAGCCGAAATAGACGAGTTCGACCTCTCCCAGAACTTCCGTGCGCAACCCAGGATGCTCGCCGGGGCATAGTGTCACTGCAAAATCCAGCCGACGGGCTCTCAGAGCGGTGACGAGCGCTTCGATATGATCTGTCTCCACCTCACAGGTCACCGCGGGATAGCTGCGGCGAAAGCCGCTGACCGCCTGCGGCATGATCGAAAGGCCGAGGCTCGGCAGGCAACCGATATGGAGCCGGCCCTCGGGAAAACGCCGCAGATTGGCCGCAAGCATCTTTAGCTGCTCAATCCCCGTGTGGAGCTTGGCGACCTCGACGTGCAGCGCTTCGGCCTCGATCGTCGGGAGAAGCCGCCCCTTCACTCGCTCGAACAACCTGAAGCCGAGAGAACTTTCCGCGTGCTGTAGCACCTTGCTCGCTGCCGGTTGCGAGACGCCGAGCAGGGCGGCTGCCTTGCTGATCGAGCCCGTCTGCTTAATCGCATGGAATACCTCGATGTGGCGAAGCCGCATGCCGAACCCTCCTGATGCCTTCACCCACATAACCCAAGGTTATGTATGCCGTCGATAATACATTTTGACCAGCCATGTCATTTGCGTTGAAATCGCAGGACATGACCTGGGAACTGGCAGCTTCCGCCCGAGCGAGCCACGAAAATTCCGGGCAATCACCGCCGCCCAGACAGCGGCACCAGAGGAGAACCAGCCATGTCGACAATCTTTGCTCCGGCGACCTTCCTCAAAAGCGCAATCGCCGCCGCCCTCCTCGCGTCAACCGCGATCCTGGCGACGGCCCACGCCGCCGATTTCCGGCTCGGGGTCCGGGCCGATGCGCTGACCATCGATCCAATCGCCTCGAGCGACAATCCTTCGATCTGGCTGGAATTGCAGGTCTATGACCAGCTCGTTCGCCCCAGCAAGGACGGCACCAAGCTGGAGCCGGCGATTGCCGCATCCTGGACGATTTCCGCCGATGGCAAGGAATTCACCTTCAAGCTGCGTCCCGAAGCCAAATTCTCGGACGGCCAGCCGGTTACGGCCGCCGACGTCGCCTTTTCGCTGCAGCGTGCTTCCGGCGAGAAATCGGAATGGGCCCGCTTCTTCAAGCCCATCACCAGCTATCAGGTGGTCGACGACCGTACCATCGTGATGAAGCTCGACAAACCCTTCACACCGATCCTCAACAATCTCGCTCTGTTCAGCGCCTCGATCCTGCCGGCCAAGCTCGTGCAGGAGCAAGGCGACAAATTCTTCGAACATCCAATCGGTTCTGGTCCTTTCGTGCTGAAGAGCTGGACCCGCGGTCAGGGCGAGGAACTGACGAAAAATCCCAACTATTGGGAAAAGAACAAGCCGAGCATCGACCACGTCTCGATCGAGGTCGTGCCCGAGGATAATTCGCGGGTGTTGAAGCTCAAAGCCGGTGAGCTCGATGCCATCACCGACGTCCCCTATAACCAGGCAGCAAACCTGAAGACGGATGCCGATATCGATATCCACGCAGCGCCGGTGTTTCGCGTCGACATGGTGCAGCTCAACACCACGAAGAAGCCTTTCGACAATGTATCGGTCCGCCAGGCGCTGAACTACGCCCTCGACAAGGAAGCCATCATCAAGGGCATCCTGCGTGGTAACGCCAAGCCCACGACGTCCTCGATCCCCGTCATGGCCTATCACAATGACCAGCTGAAGCCCTATCCGCTCGATCTTGCCAAAGCAAAGGAGCTTCTCGCCAAAGGCGGCGTGCCGGACGGGTTCAAGACCAGCATGCTGGTCTCGGCCGGTGATGTTACCGCACGCCAGGTCGCCAGCGCGATCCAGGCCTCGCTCAGGAAAGTCGGTGTCGAGGTCGCCCTGCAGACCATCGAGGACAGCTCGCAGTTCAGCACGACGAAGAGCGGCAACTATGAAATGTCGCTGAGTTACGCCACCAGCGATACCATCGATCCCGACCAGCTCGTGGGTTTCACCGCCGTCAATCCCGAGCGCGCCAACGCCTTCCACACTCAATGGAAGAGCGACCGGGTAAATCAACTGTATGCCGACGAGCGCGAGACCCAGGATGGCCCGGAGCGGGCCAAGCAGTTCCAGGAGATCGAGGCGGTCGTGCATGATCAAGCCCCGTTCATCTTTCTCTACACGCCAAATGCTGCCTATGCGAACCGCAAGAATGTCAGCGGGTTCGAGGTGGTGCCGACAGCGAACTATTCGCTCAAGGACGTGGTGGTGAAATAGTGTCGCGGAGCAACTGCCCGCCATGACCGGTGGGCCGGCAGGCAGTACTTTGTAATGAATATCCTGTTCTTCTGCATCTCGCGGCTGTTGCAGCTCATTCCTGTCCTTCTCGGCATCACCATCGTGGCGTTCCTGCTGCTGCGCGTGATGCCGGGTGATCCGGCAACGCTGATGCTGGGAAGCCGCGGGACGCCTGAGGACATCGCGGCGCTGACGAGCCAGCTCGGCCTCGACCGGCCGCTTTGGCAGCAATATCTCTTCTTTCTGGGTGACATCGCCAGGGGCAGCTTTGGCCGTTCGATTGCCTACAAGGCCGAGATCGGCCCGCTCCTCATCGCGAGGCTGTGGCCGACACTGGCGCTGGTCGGCCTCAGCACGGTAATGGCCCTCGTCTTGACGATCCCGCTCGCCATGTACACCGCCGTGCGCCGCAATGGCGCGGTCGACCATACGGTCAAGTTCTTCTTCGTCACGGCGATGGCGATGCCGCCATTCTGGCTTGGGGTGCTGCTCGTGCTGCCTCTGGCGATTGCCGTTCCGATCTTTCCTGTGTCCGGCTACGGCAAGGACTGGCTCGACAAACTGCACCATCTCGCCCTGCCGGCCTTCATCATCGCCCTCGGCACCGCTGCCTTGACGATTCGTTCCCTGCGCAGTTCCATCATCGCCGTGCTGGGAGCCGACTATGTCGACACGGCCCGCGCCAAGGGCCTGCCAGAAAACGCCGTGCTGTGGCGCCACGTCTTCCGCAACTCGTTGACCTCGACGATCTCCGTGCTGGCCGTCCACACCAGCTGGGTCATCGGTGGCACGGTAGTGATCGAAACGGTGTTCGGCATTCCCGGCCTTGGCTCGCTGCTCGTCGCCTCCATCAGCGCTCGTGATTATCCGATGGTCCAGGGGCTGACCGTGACGTTCGCGGTCCTGGTCGTTGTGATCAATCTTTTCGCCGACATCGCCTATTCGATGGTCGATCCCAGGGTGAGCCTGTCATGAAATTGTTGAGCCAGGAGACGGTGCGGCGCTTCAAGCAAAACCGCAACCTGCAGATCGGCCTTTTCCTGCTAGCCGTGATCGTGCTGACGAGCCTCTTCGGCCCCTCGCTCGTCCCCTACGATCCCGAGGAGCTCGATTTCGGCAATCCGCTGCTGGCGCCGACCCTGCAGCATCCGTTCGGCACCGACGATCTCGGTCGCGACGTCCTCGCCCGCGTGGTGGCGGCGGGGCAGGTCGACATGCAAGTGGTGGCAGTCTGCGTTCTCCTGCCATTCCTGATCGGCAGCACGATCGGTCTGGTCTCCGGCTATTTCGGAGGCTGGGTCGATCTTTTGATCATGCGCTTCGTCGACATCCTGTGGGCCTTTCCCTTCTACGTACTGGTCATCAGCATCGTCGGTGCGCTGGGGCCGCGCACCACCAACATCTATCTCGCCTTTTCGCTGGTGGTGTGGATTTCCTTCGCCCGGATCGTACGTGGCGAGGTCCTCCTGGCGCGCCGGCTAGAGTATACGCAAGCCGTATCGGTGCTGGGCTACAGCCACGCCCGCATTATGCTGCGCCATATTCTGCCCAATGTGATCACTCCGGCCATCGTGTTCATGATGGCCGATGTCGTCCTCACCATCCTCGGCGTCACCTCGCTCGGCTTCCTCGGTCTAGGCATCCAGCCGCCGACGCCCGAATGGGGTGTGATGATCGCCGATGGACGCAACTTCATCCAGGACGGCTGGTGGATCTCCCTGTTCCCGGGCCTCGCCATCGTGTTGGTTGGCGTGACCTTCACGCTGATCGGCGAAGGCCTCGATGATCTGTTGAGGCCGAAGGCGTGAGCGTGGCGCAGAACACCCTCGCGGTCGAGCACTTGCGCGTCACCTTTGGCAAGGCGCCGAATGCGGCGACGGCGGTCGACGATGTCAGCTTCGAGATCCGGCAAGGCGAGGTCTTCGGTCTCGTGGGGGAATCCGGCTGCGGCAAGAGCGTGACCTGCCGCTCGCTCATCCAGCTCTTCGGCGGCTCGAGGCCCTCGGCCCTGACGGGCTCGATTATGTTCGAAGGACGCGACCTCGCCGCTCTCCAGCCTAAGGATCTCGTTAAAATCAGGGGCAGCGAAATCGCGATGATCTTCCAGGATCCGATGACGGCCCTCAACCCGACCATGAAGGTCGGCCGCCAGATCGAAGAAGGCCTGCGCCAGCACGAGAAACTCAGTACCAAGCAAGCTCGGGGACAGGCCGTCGCGCTGCTGAAATCTGTGGGCGTGATGGCGCCGGAGCGTCGGCTCGACAGCTACCCCCACGCCTTCAGCGGCGGCATGCGCCAGCGTGTCCTCATCGCCATGGCACTCGCCTGCCGCCCCAAACTGCTGATCGCCGACGAGCCGACCACGGCGCTCGACGTCACCGTGCAGGACCAGATCCTCAAGTTGATCCTGAAATTGCGGGCGGATATCGGCATGGCGGTGCTTCTGGTCACGCATGACCTCGGTGTCGTGGCGCAGACCTGCGATCGGGTTGCGGTGATGTATGCCGGCCGCATCGTGGAAATCGCCACGACCGAGCAGCTCTTTGCCAACCCGTCCCATCCCTATACGCGTGCCTTGCTCAAGGCCTTGCCGGCCCATAGGGGCCGGGGCGGACGGCTGCAGCCGATCGGCGGTTCGCCGCCGAGCCTGGCCTCACCGCCGCCTGGGTGTCGCTTCCATCCGCGTTGTTCGCTGGCAATCCCGGCTTGCGAGTTGCAGCAGCCGCCCCTTGCCGCCATCCAGGAAGGCCATGCGGCCGCCTGCATCAGGATCGGAGAGCCGACGTGACCGAACCGCTCCTCGCGATCCGCGATCTTTCGAAGACCTTCCCGATGGCCCGCAATTTCCGCGATGTCGTCACGCGCTCGGCCAGGCAGAACCTGCGGGCCCTCCGCGATGTGTCGCTGACCATTCAGCCCGGCGAAGTGGTCGGCGTGGTCGGCGAGTCGGGGTGCGGCAAGAGCACGCTCGGGCGCTGCATCGCCGGTCTCGAGAGCCCCGAGCAGGGCGACATCCTCTGGCAGGGCGCTCCAATTACCGCCGGCGCAAACCGCAGGACCCGCGCCCGCCACATCCAGATGGTGTTCCAGGATCCCTACGCCTCGCTCAATCCGCGCATGACCCTCGGCCAGACACTTGAGGAGGTTCTCCATGTGCACGGGCTCGCAGGCAATGCGACGCGGCAGCGCGAACGTGTCGACGAGTTGATGCTGATGGTCGGCCTTGCGCCCGCGCTCAAGGACCGCTTGCCCCATACCATCAGCGGCGGCCAGCGCCAGCGCATCTGCATCGCCCGCGCCCTCGCCGTCGAACCGCAACTCATAGTCGCCGATGAACCGGTCTCTGCTCTGGACGCCTCAGTGCAGGCGCAGATCATCAATCTCCTGGAGGACCTCAGGGTGAAGCTGAATATCGCCTTGATCTTCATCGCCCACGACCTCAACGTGGTCCGCCACATAAGCGATCGTGTTGCCGTGATGTATCTTGGCGAGATCGTCGAGACCGCGGCCGCAGACGCGCTGTTCACCCGCCCCTTGCATCCCTATACGCGTGGTTTGCTCGCCGCGATTCCGATGCCCGACCCGAAGCGGCGCACCAGTGTACCGAGTATCGAGGGCGAAATACCGGACCCTCTCAGTCCACCGATCGGCTGCGGATTTTCGACCCGCTGCTCTCATGTGATCCACCCTTGTCGGGCCCGGCACCCCGATCTCTACCAAACCGGCGAGCATGGCGTGCGCTGCCTCAACCCGGCGGCCACCTTTGCCGAACCCGGATCGGTACATCCAGCGACAGGAAATCAGTGATGTTTTTTCAGAAATCGAAGCAGATTGAAGCGGTTGGCGAGGAAATCGTGCGCACAGCGCTGGACGGCTTCGCCTCCCGCGGGCTGGCGGAAGATAAATTCGCTTTCACGCTGTTAGTCCATCTCCGGCGGGAAGAGAAAGCCTATGGCGAGGGTGGGACGCTGCCGACAGGTTACTCCTACAACGGCGATGCCCTCTTCTATCCCTGCAGCGTAATCAAGGTCTTCTATCTTGTCGCCACGCAGGCTGCCCTTGACGCAGGAAAAGTCCAGGCGACGCCCGAGCTGGAGCGGGCCATGCACGATATGATCAAGTGGTCGAGCAACAACGCCACCAACTACGTCATCGATACTTTGACCGGGACGACCGGCGACACCGAGCTGGGCGAAGAGGAGATGCGGCGCTGGATGGCGGCCCGAAACGGCATCAACGCCTATTTCAAGCAGCTCGCCTTGCCGGAATTCGACGGCATCAATGTCTGTCAGAAACTGATGGACGACGACCGCTATGGCCGCGAAAAGGTATTCGTCGAGGTTGGTGGCAACAACCACAACCGCCTCACGGCCGACGCCTCCGCATCCGTCTTTTCTCGAATCATGGATGGCGCGATGATTTCGCCGGAACGCTCGCGCATTATGGCCGACTTCCTGTATCGGCCGCGCGACCCCGGCTTCGTCAAACGCCCGTTGTCGCAGGTGGTCAACTATATGGGCGCGAACCTGCCGGAGGGGGCCAAACTGTGGTCGAAAGCAGGCTGGACGGGCTGGACAGGCGATCCCCGCGCGAGCTACCGCCGCCACGACGCCGTTCATGTCGAGCTGGCGGACGGCAAGCGGTTCACCTGCGTCGTCTTCACTCAAGGCGAGCAGATCTCGGCGAACCTGACAATCCTGCCTGCCATAGGAAAGCACACAGCCGAGCTCGTCGCGGCCCTCTAGCGAGGTCAGCGAGGCCGATAACGGACTCCGTCCAAAAAGCCGATGTGATCGGAACGATGCTTCTGCTGCAATGCCGGCCTGCCCTGCCCGGGGCGTCGATCCAGGAGTTCGACACCCCCGCTCTCCTCATCGAACTCGATGCCTTCGAGGCAAATCTCCGTCGTACGGCGGGGCTCGTCACTGCCGCGTTTGCGCCTGCGTCAGCACGCGATGGCCCATAAATCGCCCGTCCCGTCTTCAGATCCAGCAGAAGGTGCACGATCGGCGCAGCGCATCCAGCGAGCCTTGGATTCTCTTAGGCAGACCATTCTCCTATGGCCGGTCGCAGAAATTCTTGCTGCTTCGAAACTGTCCACTCTCCGAGCGGCGACTTTGGGACATGCGGCTTTCGAAGCCCGTTGCGTCGGAGGCAATCTGCGCCGCGGCATCGTGGATGAACTGTACCTTCTCATCCGGCAGCGGAACGCTGAAATTCGGGGCTTCTTCATCTCGTCCCAGAGAGAATGGCTTGCCTTATCTCGTCGATCTGCGGCTCGTCGACCGACTGTAGCCTGTGGACATGGTCCTGCGCAGGCGCGGCCACCGCGAGCTTGGACGCCGAACCGATCCCTCAGCATGCGCGTGATTGGCTGCTGGTGGATGTAGCCGCCTTTTCACTCTTGAACCTGAAGAAAAAGGTCGGCAGCCGTTCAGGACCTGCTAGACTAGGAGTTGCAGATTTGGGCTGTGTTTCCCGGGCGCAAAAAGCACGCTGTACAAGCTCACGATCGGGCAGTCGCTGGAGCAGGGAAATACTCCGGCCCCCTTACGTGTGAAAACGGTCGCATTAGATTGAAAGACGCCGGTCCGCCCAGTAAGGCGGAGGCTAGTGCCTCCCAAAGCCGATTGATGACTCGACGGGTTCATTCGCAGGTCAGACTGGGTCTATAAAGGGCAACGCGCCGGTCCGGCAAATCGCAAGCCCGGTCAGGCACAACAGGAAAGAGCGGATGTCAGAACTGCCCTTTACGTCGTCGAGCCCCGCGGCCTGGCGGGATGCGCCGTGGCATCGTTCCTGGTTGAAGAAGCAGGCCGATATCCTGTTCGATCTTTTCGACCCGGTGGCCATCAACCCGCAAGGCGGGTTCTACGATCTCGGCCCCACCGGCAAACCGCTGCCGGGCAGCGCCGTCAGGCAGATCCACACCACCGCACGGGCGGTCCATTGCTACGTCATCGCCAGCCTGCTTGGCCGGCCCGGAAGCGACCGGATGATCGATCACGGCATGCGCTATCTCTGGCAGTCGCATCGCGACGTCAAGCATGGCGGCTATATGTGGTCGCTCGACGACGCGGGACCGAAGGATGTGACCAAACAGGGCTACGGCCACGCCTTCGTGCTGCTTGCGGCATCGAGCGCCAAGTTGGTGGGCCATCCTTTGGCAGAGCGCATGCTGGCCGACGTCACGACGGTTCTCAACGACCGTTTCTGGGAAGAACAGCATGGCGCCATAACGGAAGAGTTCGAGTGCGACTGGAGGCCCGTGCGCGGCTACCGCGGCCAGAATTCCAACATGCATCTGACCGAGGCGTTGATGGCGGCCTATGAGGCGACCGCCGATCAGGATTATCTGCACAAGGCGGAGCGCATTGCGGATCTGATCATCAACCGCCGTGCCCGGGAATGCGATTTTCGCGTTGCCGAGCATTTCGACGAGCAATGGACGATCGACCGCTCCTACAAGGCGGTCAACGAGATGTTTCGCCCGTCGGGGACAACGCCCGGTCACTGGCTGGAATGGGCGAGACTGACCCTGCAATTGTGGGTGCTGGGCGGCAAGAGGCGGGACTGGATGCCGGAAGCTGCGGAGACGCTGTTCCGGCGCTCCGTGGAATTGGGATGGGATGAAGCCAAGGGCGGCTTCTTCTACACGCTAGACTGGGCCGACAAGCCGGCATTCCGGTTCAAGCCCTGGTGGCCGGTCGCCGAGGCAGCGGGCGCGGCTTCCTTCCTGGTCGAGCACCGCCCGAGCGGCTTCCACGAACAATGGTACCGGCGCATCTGGAACACGATCGCCGAGGCCTATATAGACCGCGAGCATGGCGGGTGGTTCGAGGAGCTGGATGAGGGATTGCAGCCAGCGCATTCGCTGTTTGTCGGCAAGGCCGACTTGTATCACGCACTGCAGGCTTGCCTGATACCGCTCTATCCCGCGCAAGGGAGCCTAACGAACGTGATCAGCAAACGATACGACGCTCTCTCAACCAGGAATTCTTAGCGGTACCGCAACTCACCGAGGCGGCTATGACTCGAATCAGGACCATGCCGCCTTTACTTTCTCCCGACATCACAACTCCTCTGGAAGAACATGTTTGTATTTTTGCAA
The DNA here is from genome assembly GCF_020165595.1 of Mesorhizobium sp. BR-1-1-10. NCBI lineage: Bacteria > Pseudomonadati > Pseudomonadota > Alphaproteobacteria > Hyphomicrobiales > Phyllobacteriaceae > Mesorhizobium > Mesorhizobium sp. BR-1-1-10. The sequence goes on from NZ_JAIUIL010000001.1 coordinate 431,403, forward strand.
CATCTTTTACGTTGCTTGGCGCGGCCGGAAGGGGCTATTTACAGAACGAAGGCTCGGCCTTGCCTATCAATGCCATATGGGCGGTAGATCATTGTTCATGAAATCCAGCATCGACCACCTTCCTCCCCCGAAGCAGCGTGAGCTCAAAAAGGCAGTCGAGCTACTGCTTGGGGAGTTCGATGACGCTGTGAGAGGGGGAACCGCCGATTTCAAGAAGCGCGGGCGCATTCTGAAGATCATACTCTTTGGATCCTATGCCCGCGGCGGCTGGGTCGACGAGCCGCATACCAAGAAGGGCTACCGTTCCGATTTCGATCTGCTGGTGGTGGTCAACAATCGAAAGCTGACGGACTTCTCCAGCTATTGGCAGCCTGCAGCTGATCGTATGATGCGTGAGATCAATACGCCCGTCAGCTTCATCGTCCACTCGCGCCGGGAGGTGAACACGGCACTAAGAGAGGGCCGATATTTTTTCGTAGATATTCGGCGTGATGGGATCGTGCTGTATGAGCTCGACGAAGAGCCCCTCACGAACCCCGTCGCTTCCGGCCCCGCGGATGCTTTTCGACTGGCAGAGGACTACTACACGGAGCGACTCCCGCAAGCTAGAACGTTCGCCGAAGGGGCGGACTTCTTCGCCGCCAGAGGAAGGCTCAAGGAGAGCGCGTTTCTCCTTCATCAATCCATCGAGCAAGCGTACGCGGCATTGTTGCTAGTGCTGACGAACTACAGCCCCGCCTCTCACAACTTAAAATTTCTTCGGAGCCTCGCCGAGGATCAGGTCCAGGAACTGGCCGAAGCATGGCCTCGTGACCAACAGCGCTTCGTCGCGTGGTTCAACGTTCTCAACGAGGCTTATGTGAAAGCGCGGTACTCGCGACATTTCGAGATCACGAATGAAGCACTTCAATGGTTCGCAGAGCGCGTCTCGGATCTTATCGATCGGATTGAATCAATATGCCGATCCCGACTTGAAAATCTGAAAAAAGAGGCAAGCACCGCATTTCAGCGAGCCGGTTGAGGGCATGCCAGTATCAATTCCAGACTGCCATCAATGCGCTTCAGAGTACAAAAAGCAAAAGACTTGCGCCTATGCGTTTCGACGTCAGCAGCCCGAGTGCCAAAACTACTTCAAGGCAGCAGGGATGATCAGGATTAAGCAGCATTTGCTCCAGCACTCCGATCTTGAGTGTGCTGCATCCACCCTCTGCCGCGCCGCGCGGATTTGGTGCCCGTCAAACAAAAAAAGCCGCCTCGATCAGATCGAGACGGTTAATGATTATGGTTGCGGGGACCCGCAACCACTTTTGTCATAACATCGTCAGGCTTTTGCATTTGGTCTGGTTTGGCGAGTTCGAGGATGCCGAACAACTCGCCGCGTAGCTCGGCATGCACCTCGCCGCGCTTGTCGCCGGGAGTGAGCACGATCTCTCCGATCAACGAGCGCAGCGCCTCGGCGGCTGGACGTCCATTGTCGTGATCGGCAAGCGCTTGCGTGAACTGCTCGACCCGCTTCTTATAAAGAGTGGCGATGTTGGGATGCAGGTCGGGCACGTCAGTGGGCGCCACCGCTAGACGCGCGGTGATCTCCGCCTTCTGCCTCTCCAGGTCTTCCATTCTCGCTTTCATCGAAGGTTGGTACAGGCCATCCTCGATCGCGGCCATCATGCCGGCGATGGCGCGCTCGATCTTGTCGAGCGCCTTGCGGTCCTGTTCGCCTTGCGCGCGACGCTCCTGGTTGAGGCGATTGGTCTCCTGGGCATAGGCCCTGATCGCCTCGGCCACGGCATCAGCCGAGACCAGCCTGTCCTTCAGGCCTGCAAGGACTCGCTGCTCGATCTTCTCGCGGTTGATGGAGCGGCCATTGTCGCAGATGCCGCGGCGCTGGTGGTTGAGACAGGCATAGCGCCCCGCGTGAACAGGCCGTAGCGCCCGCCGCAGCAACCGCAGGTGAGCAGGCCGGAAAGCAGCGAGACCGGCCGCTTCATGGTGTGCAGCTTCCTGGCCCTGGCTTTGCGCGTGGCGATCGTCACCGCCTCGAACTGGCTGGCGATGGACTTCTGTCTCTCCTTAACGGCCTGCCACAGTTCGCCCTCGACGATCCTGAGATGCGGCACCTCGGTGCGGATCCATTTGGCTGGCGGATTGGCCCGAGACACGCGCTTGCCGGTGGCGGGATCCTTGACGAAGTGCAAGCGGTTCCAAACCAGCACACCGGTATAGAGCTCGTTGTTAATGACGCCGGTACCCCGGATGACATGTCCGCGCACACTGGTATCGCCCCAGTGTCGGCCGAGCGGACCAGGAACGTCCTCCTTGTTGAGGTCGACGGCGATCGCCTTCGGGCTCTTGCCGGCGGCGAACTCGCGAAATATGCGGCGCACGATGGTCGCTTCGTCCGGCACGATCTCGCGCTCGCCACGGACCGGTTCACCTGCGGCATCCAGTTTCTTCACCACCCGATAGCCGTAGCAAAGCCCGCCCCCGGCCTTACCCTTTTCCACCCTCCCCCGCAGGCCTCGATGGGTCTTGAGGGCAAGGTCCTTCAGGAACAAGGCATTCATCGTGCCCTTGAGGCCGACGTGCAGTTCGCTGATCTCGCCCTCGGCTAAAGTGACGATGGCAACGCCGGCGAATTTGAGATGCTTAAAGAGAGTGGCAACATCTGCCTGGTCGCGGCTAACGCGGTCGAGCGCCTCGGCCAGCACCACTTCGAAGCGGCCACGCTGGGCATCACGTACCAGATGCTGGATGCCCGGCCGCAGCACCGTGCTGGCTCCGGAGATCGCTGCATCTTCATAGGTTCCTGTTACGCTCCAGCTCTCCCGCGCCGCCTGCTCGCGGCACAGCCTCAACTGATCCTCGATGGAGCCATCCCGTTGGCTGTCGGAAGAATAGCGGGCATAGAGCGCGACGCGGGTCATGGTGGCAGATCCTCTCTCTTCTTCTCAACGGGTTTGCCATCCGGCGCCCTGCCCTGTCCCTCTCGGCGGCCCGGCCGATTGTCGTTGGCCGCCAGCCGCACCTCGAATGCTTCCCGCGCCAGCTGCCGGCCGATCAGGCGGGCGATATCCAGCATCACCCGATCCAGCTTGGCTGCCGCGACGTTTTTCGGGCATCCCTCGGGGCTGGCGAGGTCGCCGTTGTCGTTCGCCGGAACCGACGCCTGCGGCCCAGTCCAGGTTTCCTCTGCCATCGCGGTCGCTCTCCCAAATGGTGGATCGACCGTCTATCGAATGGCCGCCTAACGGCGAGGGAAAGCATGAAGTTCATATCGTAGGACCACAGCGTGCAATGACTTGCGCATTGCGGTTTCATTTCGAACGTCGAGGTAGGGCTGCAGGCGATAAAGTGGGAACGTCCTGAAGCTGACCTCCGGCCGAACCATCAGAGGGAAGTGAACCTTCGCAATCTGTCGGCCGGCTCTCGATAATCCCGGGCTGTTAATACGCTTCAAAGGACGTGTCGGAAGTCCGCAACATCGTCAGGCTGCTCTGCTTCCCCTTCCTCTTTAAGCGCCGCGACCAGCTTGACTGCGGACTCCCAATGATTGGCGACATCGCTCCGCGTCTTCTCCCGGCTTCGGCGACAAACCGGCAAACCTCCTGCGATCGCTTTTAAGTCACGCAGTACCGAAGCTATGTGCGGCCACGGGAAGTCGGTAGGGTCACCAATATCTCGATCAGCGCCGACGATCATTTCTAACTTAGCGATGACGCCGACGAGCGACGTAGCCGCGACTTCGGGGATCGAATCTTGAAGTTTAAGAGCTTCGGTCATCGCAAAGACCTCGGCTTCGCAGGCTATGAGATGCTCAGAGCCTAGACCCGTAGTAGACACTGATAGTTGCCACGGCATCGGCTCGCCCGCAGTCAATACCTGAATTCCGGTATTGGCGATCATTCGCGCCTCCATCCGCTGCTGAATTCGACACAACAGCAATGAGGCATATCGAGCTCGTTGCCACTCGCTCCATAGTCTCAAAGCTAATTCTGTGCCTCGGGGCCCCGGCCTTTCGAGCTCATCGCGTTGGCGGCCGATGACGAAAGGCAAAGTCGTGGTATTGTCGGAATCAACCATGATCCGAGCTCCAATCAGCTTGGGTTGTGGTCAGGCCGAGCGACGTGTTCGTGCACGTTGTTCGGCCGCAAAGCGCAAACCACAATTTACGTACATACCGTACATTACGGACATGGTCATTGTCAAACACGCCCGATGCTATTGATAACAAAACTGAGCGCTTCGAACTGCGGCTTACGAGTGACTTGCTTGCCCGCGTTGACGAATGGCGCCGAAATCAGCCCGATCTTCCCACCAGATCGGAGGCTTTCCGCCGACTTGTCGAGGCTGGTCTAGGCTCTAAGACAGCCGGCAAGCCAGAAACACGCGGCAAATGACTCAACAGGAATTGTCGGAGCGCTCCGGTCTGAACGCGCTGATGTTCGGCAAATGTTCTTGGGCGCATCGCCGACGCGCTAGGTATGGAGCCGAGAGCGCTCATTCGCAAAAGCGAACAGCCATCATTTCAGAATAGGTCCGCGCGTAGCCGCTCGCGAGCGCGCCGTAAACAGCGCCGTAGCGAGCGAGCGGTGGGTTTGCGCATCGTTTCGATCTTTGGATAAAGCGTCGTTATTCCCCCCAAAAAGCTGTTCGATCCCGGGCTTTGATAGGCACATCTCATTTTCCGAATCAGAGGATCCGCTATCCTTCTGGATCTTTCTTGCCGCGTCATTCCGATGCGCCGAGTGATCAAGACGGAGGCTTGAGAAGGTCCTTGAGATTGAGGTCCACCTTAAACGAGATAATTTTGGACAACCTCTCGATAAGGCCCTCGGCTGGCCGGTGAGAGATCGTTTGCCGAAATGTCGTTCCTTCGGGGCCAATAGCAATCTCGGTTTCTCCAGTGACAACGAACCCTCTCGCCTGCAGCTCATCGATGGTGTCCGTCATGGAAGCTGCGTCGGGGACTATCGTGTTCCGAGATATCAAGTGGCCTTGTGCTTCGGCCAGATCAAAGCCCGCCCTCAGTTGGTCGCCCCCAGACAGGCCTTTGTCGATTAGGCCCAGCGCAAGGTTGTCGGCGGGAGGGAAGAAATACTGGAAGATGTTGAGGCTTTTTAAGCGCTCCTGCACCTCATCAATGTGTTTGCCGCTGTGGAACAGATCCCAATCACCTTCGGTAAACTCGTAGGTTGGAATTGGGCATATCCCCTGCTTTCGATCCCCGGCTAGGTTGTCAATGGACCGCAGTTGGTTGAGGGCTTCCAAGGTCATGTCCAGCGCGGCACCGTGATTGCCTTCGAATATGGCACGCCAGTCCAGGGACGCAGCCTGCTCGATGGCATTCATAAAATGCGTCTTTAGCGGGAGATCGCTTTGCTGTATCGGGCCGAAGATCGAATTCATCCCCGGTCCAAGCAGCTCCTTCATTTCCTCTTGTGCTGAGTCGCCCTTTGCCATCACGGCGCCAATTTGCATCACCTTCGGAAGGTCAAGCTCGCCGGTGTCGGTGTTGAACATAAAGCGAGCCGCGAATGCCAAATCAACGGCCAATGGCCTTGCAACCAACACCTTGGCGGTTGGCAGGGTCGCCTGAACATCGACACGCATCAACGCGGCAGTGCGTGGATTGGGATCGGCGGATATCAGGATCACACGGTTGCCTTTGTCATCAACCGCTATGGCCTGAACCTCATGGGTCAGACCGCTCGCGCCCTGAATTTCCTTGGCGGGTCGGTATTCAGCGCCCAGCGCCTTGCTGAACGATTCCCAGATTGGCGGCTTGTCGTCCATGTCATCCTCACGGAATCGGCTCGGGTCCCTGCGTTGTCTATCCTAACCAGCATTGCAGCGCCACGTTCTGTCATGTCATGGTATTGCATTGGGGGAATATCATCATGTGGCACAAATGGGCCTTTGCCGTGGTTGTTGTTTTGTTGCTCTTACTGAACTGGCGGTTTGAGTTGCTGCGAAAGGGTTTTGACAGCATAGTCCAGCCCAAGAACAACGACAGCGCCAACAGTGTCTACCGGTTATTCGTCACTGGCCTTGTCGTCCTTGTTGCGGTGTTGGGGTTGGCGCTCTATCTCGACGCATGGAAGGGGAGCGACGACAGTCTTACGCTCGGCACATTCGGTGATTTCGTCGGTGGCGTCGTAAACCCGGTCCTGACGTTCCTGACCTTCCTGGGTCTGCTCATCACCATCATCCTACAGCAACGGGGGCTCACAGAGGCAAGAGCGGGCGGGAGCGAGTCAACGTTCTTCGAAATGCTGGGCTTACACAACTCCATTGTACACGCCATGGACGTGCAGAGGCGCAATCAAGAGGCCCTGCATGGCCGCGATTGTTTCCGCCATTTCGTCAAGGTGATGCGGGAAGCTTATGAGAAAAGCACTAAGCCAACGGAGCTGGAACGGGTTATCGATGGCCATGAGGTGCTGTGGGAGCAATTCTACGGTGATCTGGCCCACTACTACCGCTACCTCTAGAACGTCATCCGCTTCATTGATGAGAATATAGATGATAAAAATAAGGTGCGCTATATCCGCATCCTGCGCGCCCAGCTCAATGATGACGAAATGGTTGTTCTTTTTTATAACGGACTCACTGACCGTGCGAAGAAATTTAAGGTATACATAGAGGCGTTTTCGCTATTCGACAACCTACCGAAAGAGCGCTTATTTAAGCTGGAACACAAAGATTTTTATAAACCTCGCGCCTTTGAAGAAGCTTGGAGTTAATCCTTCCAGGCTAATTCCGGTCGTCAGGATAAAGCGAAATAATTGACACTGCTCTCATCGCAGTGATGGTTCAAGACTGACGTTGTAGCTGCCGATGAGCAGACGGGGACCACACTGGGTTAGCCACGGCATTCTGGTCGATTTTCTTAGTCCCCCTCCAGGCGTTTGGTCGTCCCGTCGATATGGTCACGAACCGCTTTCGTTAGCGCATCGCAAATATTCCCTATCAAGAACTCCACGTCGGCGGCCCATCCCTTGGTATACCAGCGGCGAACGATCTCTCGCCCTTCATCGTCGAATGCATCCCAGCTGATTCTAGGGTGCTGCGTCACCATCTCGAAGATGTAGCACTGGTTGAGGCTGGGTGCGCAGCTTAGGACAAGTTGGAGCTGCTGGAGCGCCTTGTACTTCGGCGTCAGCGTCAGTTTGAGCTGAGCCCGTAACATGGTGCAGTTCAGCTCTAGGTCGAAATGCTCGGTCCACTCCTGGTTAAAGGTGGCCAGAATACCCATTGTGGCCTGTTCCCACGGACTCGCTTTCTTCTTGGTACGCTTGATCTCGGCGGTCACAAGTCGGTCAGGTCGTGTCTCACGGGACAGCACCCGGATCATAAAGTCCCTTATGACGGGCTCATTGAAAGTCGCGTGTTCAGTAGTCGCTGCATCGAAGAACTCAGCGAACTCGCTCTCGTTGAACCTCTTGAGCACCCCATCGAACAGGTTGTCGATCAGCGCCTTGGCCTCATCAGGCCCGCCCATCCGTTTCTCCGCCGCCATAAGCAGTTGTGTGGCGGTCACCGGCCCGGCGGTGACGGTAAGGTCTCCGGTGTCGTCGCGTTCGACGTTCTCGTCGCTTTCATCTGCTTTACTTCGCCAACGGTTTGCAAGCTCGTCGCGGAAGCCAGCTAGTTTGCGAGCGTCGTCGACCAGTATCTCGCGCCCGGTGCCTTGGTTGACGAAAAACGGAGTTTGGTCGTCGTTTCCGATGAAGTCGTCGCGCAGCGTGTTCTTGATGTCAGTGTAATAGACGACCCCTTCGGTCTTTCGTACGCTCGCTTCGAGAAACGCGCGGGTAAAAGCGCTTAGCCGCTCTCCGCCGAGCGACGTCTGGTCATCCAGTGATGATGAGAACTGAAGCACATTCCGCAATCCATCCTTCACTACGGGCAGCAGCGGGCGGTCACCCTTCACCAGCAGCGCACCGGAATAGCAAGCGTCGATAACCGTAACGAGCACGTCCGGTCTAGCGGCCCGGAATAGGTCCATTATTTCACTATGTGGAAAGGCTGTTTCGTTGGGGCGGCCTGGATCGAATGCTGTTCCGCATACGTAGAGTTCGGCACCGATGTGGATGCCATGCCCCGAGAAGTAGAATAGCACCTCGTCATGGTCGCCGTCCGGCGGCAATGCGCCTCGCACAGCCTCCCGCATCGCGTCCGCGTCCAGGTTGACGTAGGGAAAGATGTGATCGAATCGCCCGGTGGCCTCAAGAAGCGCCCGCATGGCTGCGACGTCCTCGCTACAACATGGCAGGGGAGTCTCTTGGTCGTATTCAGCATTGCCGATCAAGATTGCGGTCGAGGTCACTTCCGCTCCGGATTGTTTATGTTGCAAATGCGAGCGACACTATAGTCCCGTGGGATGGCGGTCCACGACCGATTCTTGCTCCGTGCTCCTCAAAGCTGTCAGTCTGAAAATCGGCCCCGTTGCCGCAATAAACAAGTCTAGGCAGCACATATCTCGTCTAATCGAATTTTGCCTGGTACCGCTCCTGCGGTGCCCGCCAGCTTTCGATGAAATCCAGCGGATCGACGCTTTCCATCATTGCTCTCGCGAGAGCCAGACGCTCCTCCAGGCGCTTGCGGCGATCTTCATCGTCCGTAGTGTTCAACCGCTTTTCGGCATCCGCGAAAAAACGCCCTACCGTCATCGCCTTGCCCCACCGTTCAATAATTTCCGCAAGCTGCTGCTGGCTATCGGCTAGTGCCTGAGCCACTTTGCGGGCGTCCTCCTGCTTTAGATAGCGCTCCCACTCCTCCTCTCTTTCTTTCTTCCTCTTCGCCGCCGCCACATCCTCGGCGTCCATAAGGCGCTGAAGCGTGCCCTTGGCCTCTTTCAATGTTTCCACGATTTTTGGGATCAGAGCGCCAAGCGGTTTCTCCCCGGTCTCTTGCCAGCTGACCGACCAGTCGACGTTCTTTTTCGGCGAGTAGGCAATGACCCGAAAGCGCCCGCAGGGCACGTCCTGCTGCCTTGTCCAGGAATGCGTTAGCTGCCAAGGCTTGGCGGATCGGATGAGCCTGCTGTCCTCCCGATGGTATTCGCCGTCGAGGTATCGCACCATCACTCTTTTGGTCATTTCGGTGATGGCGAGCCCGATCGGCACCGTCTCGACATAGAGGACGGTAGGTCGATCCGGAGCCCAGATGCTCCCGGAGTGATAGTGACCGTATTTGCGATCCTTGCTCTCCACCTCCTGTTCCTTGATGCGGATGCGGTCAAGGCCGTCGGCAGCCGGCGCGACTTGAACGCGGTATCCCTGCTCGTCCAGCGCGAGATAGAGATCGTTGGCGATCGAGAGTGCGCGAAGCAACTGGGTCTCTGAGGAAATCAGATCCGGCAGGATTCTCTTGTAGGGCCTTAGGAACTCGCCCTGTTTAACGTCGCGTGTTTTTCGCATGTGCTCTTCAACGCCGAAGAGCAGCCGATGGCGCACCGGACGATGGGGCTTCGCGGCAGGTCTGGCCTTGCGAACAGAGCCTTCCTTCGCGGTTCTCTTTCGTTGAGGCTTTGAGGTCGACGACGTTAGCTCGATCAGTTCGTCCGATGCCTCCGGCAGTGGCGGCAAGTCTACCGGGAGCCCGAGCAATTTACGCGTCCAATATCCCGACCCAGGATAGGGAACCTGATACCGCTTACATGTCGATGCTAACACCGTGCCGGAAATTCCGAGCTCTGGAGCGATTTTGCTGAGAGGCCTCTCGCAGACTCGATTGTAAAGCTCAAGGCGTGTCAGTTGCACGGCAAAATAGGACTCAATTCGATCATGGCCGATATCGCACCGCCAGCAGCGGCTGGTGATGCACATCGCTCGTCATCCGCGTATCAGCGGTTTGGATAACTTTTAAGACAACGTGGCGCCGGCGTATCCATTCATAGTAACCGGCCCAACCTTCGCACTTTGAGCGATGCGATCGACGTAGCAGACCGCCGGTCAAACATGCCCTGTCGACAAGGGTGCAGGCTTCCTTCACGACAACTCGGCAGCCATCCAAGGCCCTAACCTCACGGCGGTGCGGAACCACTTCCATAATATCCCAGGACAATCGCAATTATCAATTTAAGGGAACATTGTCAATTATTGAGCTAATACAATTGTTTAGCATCGGAGCGCACATTGCGGCAAAGGCTCACAATGTGCCGCGGGCGCGAAAAATGCTAGCAAAAACCACCAACCGACCGCCGCACAATGTGCGCCTTTTTATCTTGCCATCTTCAACGGTCGTATTTTGCTAGGCTCATTTGCCATCGTCGTTACTCTTCTAAGCTGCGATAGTACGCTATTCTATGCTCTATGTCACGATTGCGTATTCTGGCGTCGATTTCCAACGCGCCGCGCAGTCTTCCGCGCTCTGCAACGGGGCCTACCGGCTGCATGAGAGCAGCACTGGAATCGTCGCGGTGCACTTTTCCATCGAACTGACGGGGAGCATCGTCACGGGCAATCTGGCGCGGACCGGCCGTCTCGCGATCGGCTCGGCCGCAGGCACGATAAAGTGCGTTTCGTCGTTCCTGGTCTGCATGAGTAGTCATCCACCGAAGCGGATTCCTTGTGTCAGATGGCGCCCGTCAGCGTGCCGGCGCCATGTGTTTCGACTTTCGTTGCACCGTTAATCGATGCACTCCCAACAGCCTGCGATTCTAGATATCAGCGCGCCGGGCAGCATCGCTTCGGTTCGTCGTGGAATCGCCGAAATAGAACGTTCCGTCGCTCCACATATGGTATGGACCGGCCGCGCTCCGGCGGCGCGGCGGCCATGCTGCAAGTGCGGCTAATCGCGAAAGGAGCACATCATGACTGACATCGCTCGACATGACGAAAGTGTCGCCACGATCGGTATGGATCTTGGCGAGAACAGCTTCCATCTCATCGGAATGGATGCGCGCGGCAAAGTGATTGTTCGCCAGAAACTGACGCGTGGACGATTGGAACAGTATGTCGCCAATCTTCAGCCGTGCCTCGTGCGCGTCGAAGCCTGTGCGGGCGCCCATCACATCGGCCGTCGACTGGGGGCTTTCGGCCACGACGTTCGACTCATCCCGGGACAGTACGTCAAACCCTTCCAGAAAGGGCAGAAGAACGACCACCGCGACGCCGAGGCCATCGCCGAAGCCGTGCAGCGGGCCACGATGCGCTTCGTTCCAATCAAGAGCGCCGAGCAGCTCGACCTTCAGGCTTTGCACCGGGTTCGCAGCAGGCCCGTCGGCCACCGTACCGCAGTCATCAACCAGCTTCGCGACTTCCTCCTTGAGGCGGTGTCATCGTCCCGCAAGGGCCTGCGAGACTGGGCCAGGTGCGCCCATCTGTGTTGGCTCAGCGCACCGACGTGCTGTGGCCGCGTGTGGTTCGTCTTGTCGAAGAACTGCGCAAGACTGGCGCCGGCTCGACGATCGAGTTGAGACAGTGACTGACGAAATCCAGACACTCTCGCGCCAAGACGAGAGCTGCCAACGCCTGATGAGCGTTCCGGGGATCGGCCCGATGACTGCGAGCACAACGGTCGCCACGATCCGCAATGGCGCAGCCTTCTCGAAGGGGCGTGACTTTGGCGCCTGGCTCGGCTTGGTGCCTAAATAGCTCTGCACCGGCGACAGAACGATGCTCGGTGGGCTTAGCAAGCGTGGCAACAAGTATGTGCGAACCCTCTTCATTATTGGAGCGCGCGCCGACAGCACGGGGTCCATCAGCTCCCTTTTAGCGGGTCGTCCGCCACAGCCTGACGCACCGCCGCTCGAAGGCTCCTCATCCGACCTTGCTCAGGCGGATGCCGAATGCCGTCTGCGAATGGCGTTCTCCAGGTCGAGGAACTTGGCCCTTCAGATTGCGCCGGTGCGTCAGCAGAAGCTTGGTCCGATAGCGGCTTTCCGACTTGACATGGGCCTGCCGGAACCACCCGGGCGCATGATATGGGCGATGCCGAGTGCATCGGCCTTGTCGGTCTGCTGCGCTGCGCCGACATCGCGGCGCGCCCGAGCTCGGTATGCAGCAAGATGAGGGCAATCTGCCAATGAATGGACGCTGGCCTGGCGTCGGGATAGCTTGGCGCCGATATCGAGTTGCCGACGTCAGTGCCGATTGCTGGAATTCCGATCGTCTACTTTGTCTCGTTTATGAGGGTCTCGCAGCTTAGAATTAGCTGCCTCCCATATTGATCGGAGGCCTCGAGTACTGCCTTTTTGCCAACGAAAAAGAAAAAGAAGGCCGCGTGGATGACAGCGATCATCAGCACCGTAAAAACCTGAAGGAGCGAAGGATCGTTCGGGACATCCATTTTGCGTGAAATTATCAACAGGCAGATGAGCACGACCACCGCATTGAGTGTCAGCGCAGGCCATTTCACGCCATACAGATTGCGTCGAAAACCATAAGTCTTGTTTTCCTCAAAAAGGATTTTGAATTTCGTTGTGTCCCGGGTTCTCTCTCGAAGCCAATTTCCGCACCGCTCGTAGAAACCGTCTGCGATGCGAGGATTGTTAAGCTCGTTTTCCGCCGTTGGGGCAGGCTCGCCGAGTTGCTTCGCCAGGAAATTGCGGTATCGGTCCTTGGTTTCTTCTGCGAATTCCTGTTTTCCGCGCCGCAGCAATGTGATGGCCGGCCGTCCACCTGTGCTGCTGAAAATCTGCCGCTCGGCACGCTTGCCGAACCGCCGCGCGATGTCCGAAAATCCTACAAAGATTACCCCGACAGCCAACGTTGTGATTGCTTGTGGCAAACTGAAAGCGTTCCATGTGACAGCGACAGTCGCAAGCGCTATGGCGGGTGCAATGGCCCAAACCGCCGGGAACAGGCGAGCTCTTATGCTGTATGAATCGAGAAATCCCAATTTCCGCCTTTCGACCGCCTTCGCCGATTCGGTCGCTATTCTTCTATCTCATCGGGGTATGGCTCCCCAGGCACCGCGCCCCAGCCTTCTCTCGCAGGCGCATTAGCATATGTGGTGATGCTGCCGCCTTCCGTGGTTAGCACCTTCGCACCGCGGTGAATCATCGCCCGAATGACAGCTTTCCTGGGATGGTCTTCGTCAAGCTTCGCCGAGCTGATCATTGCAACGAAGGTCGAGGAATCGGGCTTTGCGGGTAGTCGCTTTCCAAGCCAAGCATCACAGATTTCGGTCGACAAGTTGCGGCGAGATCCATGGTGGGGAACCTGAAATCGATCGATTCCCGGGAGAATGAGGCCGGCGAAGGGTGCGTACGCGGCGGCCTCCAGAAGCCCATCAACGCCAGCGTCGCCGGTGAGCAGAATTTTGCGTCCGTTCAGGTACGCATACTGGATCACAGACATTCGGTTTTCCGCGCTGATGGGCTCCGTCGAAAACTTCTCAAAGCCCCAGCCCTCTTTCACAAGCTTGATCGCAGCTTTGGCGAGCGTCGCAATGCCTTCTAGAAGCGTATCGAGGGCAGATTTCGTTGCTGGAGTTTTTTCTGATTCAACCACAAGGTCCAGGAAACGTGTCTTCGTAGGCGCCAGCACCGTGAACGCTCCGATCTTGGCTCCCTGAAATGGCTCTGACATCGGGATTGATTTTGCTTGCGCGATCTCGTCGAGGGCAGCCAAGTTGGAGTAGTTTTGTTTCAGTTCCTTCGCCAGATTTTCAACGTTGGAAAACCGCTGGAAGCGATGAATGATCTCTCCTGCATAGATCCAAGGACGTAATATCCACAGACGCCCCACCTCGTAGTTCTCAAGGATATAGCGAAGGCCACCAGTGTGGTCGTGGTCGTTGTGAGTTACAACCACATGGTCGATTTTCTTTGGATTGCCGTAGTACTGATTGATATGGAGAGCCAGCTTTTCCCCCGTTTCAACGTACCCGCCGTCAACAACGTGGATAAACGTCTGATTGGCAATCTCATAACGCAATGAGATTGCATCGCCGCTCTTTTTGGTTTCAACGTCCAAGAAGTCAATTTCGAAAAAATCAGCCATCTCAGCGCCCGTACCCTACAACCCTTGCCAAGGGTAGACACGAAAGCACTGAGTCGCCAGTTGGCTTTTCCTGCAATTCACCGAATACTTTGTACCTACGCACTCTGCGACCGGCGCCAACGTATTTTTCCAGGGTAACTTCAATGGATCTCAAAATCTTTGACGTTCAGCACGGTGCATGTGCGCTCCTGACTTGCGATGACGACACTAGAATGATGATCGATTGTGGACAGAACGCGGTTACCGGTTGGCGGCCAGGAAGCTATCTGCGGCATCTCGGGATCAGCTACTTGGAAATGCTCGCAATCACCAACTACGACGAAGACCACGTCGATGGGTTACCAGACCTTCGCAAAAGCGTCGAAATCGGCTGGCTCTGGCGGAACAAAAAGGTTTCCGCTCGACAAATCCGCAACCTCAAATCGGAAGATGGCATGGGACCGGGGATCGATGAACTCGTTTACATGATCGAGCGCGAATACAGCGGATCGGTGCCGTCTCCTGGTCCGAAGTTCCTGGACCTAAGGAGCACAGCGTTTTCCAATTCCACTAAGGACTTTGACGACGAGAACAACCTCAGCATGGCCTTGCACCTGTCCTGTCATGGGGTCGGAATCATGTTTCCCGGCGATCTGGAAACTACCGGCTGGCTTGCCCTGCTGAGGGATGAGAATTTCCGAAGCGCGCTGCGCAATACCCATGTATTAATAGCCTCACACCATGGACGCGAAAGCGGGATCTGTCCCGAAATCTTCGACTATTGTAGCCCCTATTTCATCGTAATTTCCGACAAAGGATACATGTACGACACCCAGCGTACGATCCCGTACTATCGGACCAAAGCACGAGGGGCCGCATTTCGAGACGAATCATTCAGGAGAGTTCTCACGACACGTAGGGACGGTCGGATTGGTTTCACCTTTTCGCCTCGAGGGTGGGGGGCTTATTGACGTTACCACCAACCTTGGTGTTGCAGGTGCGTTGCCCAAGCTGCCATTGGCTGCATCCTGTACTCAGCGATCGTTTACCTCAACCGGGATGCAGTCTGCCGGCCTACGTTGCAAACTACGGACTCTAGACAAATCCTGTGAGTAGGAAGCTGTCATTCATGCTGGCCTCCACTCCAGCCAGCAGTTGAATCAAACCCCTCCTGATTTGGGAATCCCTTCCGAGCCCGTCACCATGCAGTGCGCTCACATCTAGTCGGCGGAATAATTGAAAGTGCCGCAGAGACGTTTGCTGTTGATGTTGTAGGGGGCTTCCTTCGATCCAAAGACCGCCACCCCAAGCAGCGGAGAATGTCCAAGCGACGATTTTTCGAGGAACACGACGTATCGAGCCGGGTCAGATTTCGGATCGCCGCAAAGCGTGTTGCCGTCTCTGAGAGCTCCTGGATCCCGTGACATTTTGAAGACTTCCGCAGTCGTCTTCTTGTCGACGGTCTCGTCCCACTGACGCCAAAAAGCGCCCACCGACGTCAGATCGACATTGTTGCCTTTGCCAAAAGTGATCGTCATCTTGCTACCGGCGACGGCGAATTCCGGATTTCCGGACAGCCGTATCGCACCTGTGATCGACTCGGCGGCGCGGCTATACGGCTCGAATTCGCGCTTATCTTGCCAGATGTGGTGTTCCGTGGCTGATTGGGTCAACGCTGGACCGCTAACTAGGCATGTCGTGATGGCTAGGGCTACCGAATATCGCGCTGCAAGGTCATTATTCCAGATCCGTCTCTATCCGCCTGGCGGCCACGCCAGATTGAAGCCTAGAACTCTATAAGAACCCGGAACCCCCTTGGGCGAAAGGCCGATGACGAAGAAGGTTTTTTTGGATGCCAACGTCATTATTCGCGCCGGACGCCCGCCCGGCGGCCCGCTTATTGATCGCATTGTCGACCTCGTGAATGCGGACTTCGTGGCAGTTGTGGCCACTGATCTGACTCTGATTGAGGTTGCGAAAAAACATGCCGACAACGACTTCAACGTCATAAAGGACGTGGGAAGACAGCATTTCCGAAGGCTTGTCCGCGAAACGCTTGGCGTCGAGTTGCCGGAGATTGGCAAGGACAAACTCCGTCAAAGGCTGGATGAAAAATATTAGAAGCTGACCAGGGACATGTTCGAAAGGCTTAGGGCAAAGGTGCTCTCGATCGATAACATCAAGCCGTCGGCAGTGTTCGACGCGTACTCTGCGGATCAAGGCTTCTTTTCGGGTCAGAGCAAGCGAGACCAATTCCCCGACGCATTTATTTTTGAATGCCTGAAGCCTGAGGCTACGGACCAGACGCCCCTTATTATTGTGTCCGATGATGCGGACTTCGTTTCGCCTTCAAGGTCCGTGAAGCATTTGACAGTGCTCAAATCGATACCGGACCTATTCACTGAACTAGGCTACGAAATCGAAGAGCCCGACATTTTCGAATTCATTGATGGCAGTATGGACAGGATTCGCGATCTGTTGGCTGAAGAGCTTGCCAATTGGGAAATGATCGCAACCGACGTTGAAGACGCCGATGTCGAACAAGATTGGGTGGAGGTGGAAACGCTTCATTCTTTCAGTGTGTTCGGCCAAATAGGTGATGACCGATCGATTTTGGTTGTAGCAAAAGCAGATTTGAAGGTGGGCGTGAATTACACGCATCCCGATTGGGCTACGGCCACTTACGACAGCGAGGATAAGGTTTTGATTCCGACGATGGAAGACGTGAGTGGAGAAACTGAAGTTCGAGTTGATGTAGATTTTTCAATGACGATCGCGGTGGACGAATTAGGAAAACCAGTTGAGATTGAAAGTGTCACCTTCCGCAACGACCGATTCGTGTATGTCGCGCTGAGCGAAGACGGCTATCCATACAAATAGGACCTAACCTTTCTTGTTTGTTGCCCACGTCGAAACGAGAAAGGTAGCCATCGTTCCCGACAGATTGACCGCAAGCTGAGCATGCCTGGAAGCAGGTTTCACCTTCTTCGGCCCCGGGCTGTGAGCGTCACCAATTTTGTTCCGCAGCGACCCCAGAGATTCTACGACCGATTGGCAGCTTCCAAGGATCTGCTTAAAGACAGGCTCAGTGTGGCCATCTGGCGCCAAGTTCAGAATTTTCGCCAGCTTCCGGTAGAGAACAGGCAGGTCGTCTTTTTCCTCGTAGGACTCCCCTGCTTCGAAAATGATCCACTTGCATACGTCCTCGAGCAATGTTCTGGCCAGCGTGATCGCCCCCTCGGCGTCAGCATCTCGACGGTCGAGCGCCTGAATCCATCTGGCATGCACCGTGTCAGTGTCGAAGGCTGCCAGCGCCTGCGATATCGCGTCATCTGCTGGACTGCCAACTATAGCGGGTCGAACTTCATAGACAGGGCTGCCTGACAGCCGACGGATAATAATCAACTGACAACCGTCATGGCGCAGGTGCTCGTTGACTGCTGCAGCGAGTTCTGCCTGAACTTCCCGCGATTGCGTAAGGGGACTCGTTACCTCCTCCAGGAAGCGGAAGAACTGCCTCTGCGAGCATGTCAGATAGCCCACGGCTTCTAATGTCTCTCGATTGTTCCAATCGTTGTTTCGGACGATCGCGTTGAATAGATCGTCGTCCAAAGTCTGCTCGGTGGCGACGTTCTCGAAGACAGAAAGCATCCGGCCTGTTGGCCAAATACGACGGATGAAGTCGATTTCTTCGAACTCCGTGCTGTAAGGTCGCTTATCAAAAAGTGCCATAATACGTCGACGAGTGAGTTCAGTGACCGTGGCCTGGCCAGTTTCCTGAAGCTTGGCTAATGCTTCCGATAGGTTATAGGAGTCGACTTCTTCAAGAAGCCGCACGGCGATCGGGATCAATTCCGCGGCAGATTTTTCAAACAGCCGCCGTTCAGCATATTTGAATTTGCTCTTGAACGACTCGTCGCGATCCCCAGTCCGCAATCCGAGCCGACTACAGAGCGAGGGCACCTCGTTCGCGCTGAAATCGGAAATCGCCCCGGCCATTTCATTCCTGAGCTTCCTGACCACTGACGTTGGGTATTGCTGCGTAGCTTCCTGTTTCACCTCGATGCCCTTTCCGACCCCAATCTATCTTCAGTCCCCGCGGCTAAGACGCCTAGCCATCTTGATACCGAGATCCTTCGCTTCAAGTGACATCCGCGGAACACGTTCGCTTGGAGCGATTGGTAGAGGAATCAGAACAGTTTTCGGCCAGCCAACAGTGGTCAGCGCATAAACCAGTTGTAGCACTGATTCTTTCCTGTAACTATGCTGCCCAATACTATGGAGCCGACATGACTGCCGAACTCGCCGTGTCCGTTGTCGCACTAGTCATTTCGATATTGGCATTGGCCCTTTCAATTTTTTTTTGGCGGCGACAGTTTCGACCAATCGTGACAGCTATGGTACAGACACACCATGGCGGGAATGACGGAATAGCTTATAACCTCGTTGTGCTTAACTCGGGCTCCATTCCAGCGAAGAACATCAAGCTGATCGTACGGGATCAGCCGTCGCTGGACGCGGCACTAGGCCCTGGCGCAGACACCAGGTCACGAGGGCTCTGGCTGGCTTGTTTTGAGCCGTCGACAGTGATCCGCCTTTTGCAAAATGGTGCTCGAACCTCATGCTCTTTTGGACTGACCCATCGAGAAGCCACAAAGAGCTTTTGGAAGCCTCGGGCCGAGTTTCCAATTCATCTTGAGTATGAGGGTTGGTTCGGAGAAAAATACCGAAACGATCCCGCGAACATCTTGCAAATTGCAGACAGCGACAGCTTCACAGGCGGCTTGTGGGGCCCGGTGGAAGTGGTGAGAAAGCCGTCCCGCCCCGAGCGTGAAGTTTGAAATTCATCGTTCCATGACACACAACGGTCTCGCAAGTGTTGCCCCCACGCGGGGAGCGGGCATATGGCGCTGCCGTCTCAAGCCCGCTGTCCCAGAGCTTTATCCCAAAAACGGCGGTGCCAGGAGAAGCTGGCAAAGAGGTGAGTTGAAATGACTGCAAAACGCAAGCTCGTTCTCGTCCAGGTGCCCAACGAACTAACGCATTTTACCACGCTCCCAGGATTGCTGGGGATCGTGGAGAACCGCTGTCTTTGGGCCTCGAATGTGTCGTTTCTAAACGATCGACGAGAGCTGCAGCACGGAATCAGTGCCGCCGAAAAAGTCCTTCGCGACTTCGCGACGGCACAAAAGAAGCAGATTTTCGCCCAGATTATAGATGAGGTGATCATTGAGCTGAAGAAGGCCAAGCTTCCGGATACTTACGCTACCTGCTTCTGCAAAGCGCACGACCTGCTTAGCCAATGGAGAGGCTATGGAGGTCGTGTCCAGGGAGTAAGTGTCACGTTTAACGGGAAGCAGTTGGATTCTTTATTTCGTTCTCACGGTGGGATCCCAATGGAGGTGATATATGATAAGCAACGCACCGTGGATCGCATGCGCAGAAGCATTGTCACTTTTTCTGGTCTGGCAGACCTCTTGCGTGAAAAGGACGTAGACAAGATCCGGTTCGAGCTAATAAGGCGCCTGCCTAAGCTAGTTCCACGGTTTAAGGACGACGGTTTCAGCGAAGAGAACGAGTGGCGGTTTGTCATTCAGAAAGAAAATGACTTCGAGCATGTCAGGTTCAGAGACGCCGATGGGGTTTTGGTACCCTATCTCGAGGTGGCTGTCCCGATCGGCAAAAGATTGCCCATCAAGCGAGTGACAGTTGGGCCAGGCAAGAACCAGGAGCTGACCATGCGCAGTGTGCAATTGTTCTTGGAAGCCAAAGGATACGAAAGAGTCCCGGTTGAGCCGTCAGCGGTGCCCTACCGAAGCTAGATGAGGTCGCCCATTGGCGGATCGTTTAAGGGTGATCGTTTCGACGGCAACAGGTGGGACAAGCCAACAGCTCGACATCGTGTGTAGAGCAGCTGACCAAAACAGCGAGGCCCCGAGCCCCGCTTCCCGCAATCCACAATCGATTTGAAACAGGAAATCTCACCGCGTAGCCGCGCGAATAGCCCGTGCCAAGACGCTCCGGCCGGCATACGAAATACAGGTAACGTAATCTTCAGCCTATTTCCGCACTCTTACTTCGGGACGGTAAGGGATGGGGCAATGCAGAACCAGTTGTGGTTTGGCGACAACCTGGCGATCTTACGTGAGGAGATCGCGGATGAGAGCGTTGATCTGGTCTATCTAGACCCACCTTTCAACAGCCAGGCGAATTATAACATCCTCTTCAAAATGCCGGCCGAGGACGCCGCGACCGCGCAAGTAGAGGCTTTCAGAGATACATGGAGTTGGGGGGCTGAAGCCAAGTGGGCATTCGATGAAATCATGCACACGGGGGGAGGAGTCGCGTCAATCGTTCACGCTTTGCATGCTGCTCTCGGCGACAGCGACATGATGGCCTACTTGGTCATGATGTCGCAGCGACTGCACGAACTGCGACGGGTCTTGAAGCCAACGGGCAGTCTCTATCTTCACTGCGACCCAACCGCGAGCCATTATCTGAAGGTGGTCCTGGACAGCATCTTTGGCGTCGGCGGATTTCGAAACGAAATCACATGGCAGCGGACCGCCTCGCACGGCGATAGCAAGAGTTGGAGTCGGGTTGCAGATCAGATACTTTTCTACACCAAAGCCACAAAATTTACGTGGAATCCGCCTTACCTACCCCACTCCGATCGATACATCGAATCGCATTACAGCAGCGCAGACGACGCCGGGCGCCAGTATCAGTTAACCTCGATCCTCAGCCCGTCACCAAGACCGAACATGATGTACGAGTGGAAGGGCTTTCCTTCTCCACCGCTCGGTTGGCGATTTCAACGTGAGAGGATGGCCGAGTTGGACGAAGCCGGCCTCATTTGGTATCCGACCCACCCGGACGGGAGCCTGGACACCACGAAGCGACCACGGTTCAAACGATATTTGGACGAACAAAAAGGCACTTTAGCTTCAACGATCTGGACTGACATTCCGCCTGTCAACGCGCGAGCGCGTGAGCGGATAGGCTACCCAACACAGAAGCCGGTTGCGCTCCTTGACCGCATAATCCGAGCGTCAACGAGTGCCGGCGACATCATCTTGGATCCGTTCTGCGGTTGCGGCACGACCGTGGCGGCCGCCCAGGCGGCAGATCGAATGTGGATAGGTATCGATGTGGCCTACCATGCGATCAGAGTGATCGAAGATCGCCTCGCGGATATGCCGGGTCAGATTAAGTATGATCTTGGCGGCATTCCGCGCGACTTTGCCGCCGCTGCGCGCCTTGCCGAACGCGACAAGTACCAATTCCAGTGGTGGGCAAACTACTTGGTCGGCGTGCAGGCGCTGAAGGAAATCCGCAAAGGCCCCGACCGCGGCATCGACGGGCAGCTTCATGAACGGGCCTCGAGGGTGGGGGCGCATTCTCACGTCCGTCAAAGGTGGCCAGCATGTCGGCGCAAAGGACGTAAGGGAGTTCAAGGCGGTGATCGAAAGAGAACGCGCCGAGATGGGTCTGTTCATTTGCCTGCGAGAACCAACCCGAGAGATGCGATCGGAAGCCGCCTCCTTCGGCTTTGTTGACACAGCCCATGGCCATCTGCCGAGACTACAGATCGTTTCGGTTGAACGGTGGTTTGCCGGTGATCGCCCGGTCATCCCATCTCTTGGACATGTCTCACGGGAGTTTTTCCGACAAGCAGGCAAAGCGGAGAAACCCAAGAAGGGACGCCGACCGGATCCTGCGGCGCCAGAATTCCCCTTTACCTTCACAGGCGACAAGAAGGAGACGGTCGTGCACTTCAACCCTGCCACCGTCCCGAAGGAGCAAGAGGCCTCCCTCCTTTGAAAAGGAAGGGCGCGGATCCACAACGCCGACTCTTTCAAATCACGGCGATCACCAAGACCATAATCGCCCTACGCTGAGCGCCGCCGATAACCCCTCTTTGCGGACGAAGGGTATTCTGGCTACATATTTTCAACTCGTCTTGCACGGGATCTTGGGGGGACTTGAACCTGCAGCCATTCTCGCCACGCGACCTGATCGCATCCAATCCGTGGTCATCGATACTTCTTACTACCTACTCGCTCAGTCTTTCCTTTCTCGAGGCGATACCCCTCTCTTCGGTCTACCGAACCTACCGGAACTTCACCGTGCTCTCCGACATCGAAGGGTACCGGGCCTCGCTCGCCGATGTCGGTGCGGTCGGCGTGGGCCGCGACTACGATCTTGTTCCCGTCAGGTGCCGCACCGGGGTCTTCCATCCGAAGATCGCGCTGATGACCGACGAGGCGGGCGAGATACGTGCCACGGTCGGCTCCGGAAACCTGACTTTCGGGGGGTGGGGCTACAACAACGAGATACTCGAATACCTCCGGCCGGGGAGGGATTCGGCGTGTTTCGCAGATCTCGTGTCCATGCTCGAATCCATGATGCGCGAGACGGCACCGCAAGGTCGGCTCGATTGCGTAACGCCTCCTGACCTTGGCCCTTTCATCGAGCTTGGACGAAAGGCGGCAGCCATCCCAGGTGACGGCGGATCGAGGCTTCTCCATACGATGGACAGGCCACTCGACGAGCAGATCCGAGAAATGGCGGACGATCTTGGCGGCGCGGTGAGTGTCTGCGTGGTGTCGCCATTTTTCTCGGGCCACCACGGCGTCCGGCTCCTGTGCGAATCCCTCCGCTGCGAACGAGTGTCGGTGGCAGTGCCTTCGATTGCGCCATCAGTCTTCGACTTCGATGCTGCGGCGGCGAACGGCATGAAGGTGTCGCCCGTTGCATGTGACACCTTCAGCGACGACAGGTCGCTTCATTCGAAGCTATTCGACATCGAATGCGTGAACGGGCGCCTGATCGTCGCAGGCAGCGCAAACGCCACCGTGCCTGCGCTCACCGGGGCGAACGTCGAGGCCGTAGTAGCGAGGATCCACGACCGCACGCCCGTTTTCGGATGGTCTCCGTGCATGGCATACAAGGAAGTGAGCCTCACGGGTGAAGAGGAGCCGAAGAACCGCGGCGGAGCCGCCCTCGTCCTGGAATATGGAGACGGCACCCTGTCTGGCAGGATAGTGGGGGCGGACGGTGTCTCCGGCGAGTGGGAGGCGGCTCTAGCGGCTGGAGCGCGTCGCGCTGCTGCAGGCAAAGTGGCGGTCGCCGACGACGGATCGTTTACGTTCGTCATGCCGGGGGATGTGGACCCCCTATCCTTCGGGTCGTCGGTGCAGGTCATCTTCGTCCGTGGATCCGAAGAGGTCCGGGGCTGGCTGGTGCTACGCGGCTTCCTCGATGCGATGAACCGCCGAGGCCCGCTGGCGAGAGAGATCGGACGCCTCGTGGCGGGGTTTGGCACCCCCGCCGGCATGGCTTCCATTCTCGAATTCATTGCAAGGGAACCCGGCGCGCTCTTGGAGGCAGCGGAACGAACAGGCGGCGGGCGTAAGGCCAACACGCCGTCCGGGCATCTCTTCGTCACGGGCGCCTTCAGCACGAAGAGCGCGCTCGACATGAAGGAGACTTGGCGTGCTGGTTCGGGGAGCTACGCTCAGGACGATCTGATCGATGCGTTGGTCAGGCATCTCGCCAGAGCGCTCCCAGGCGGAAACGATGATGCGGGGGATGACGAGGACGAGGAGAAGCTAGATGGTGCCGGAGAACGGCCGCAGGGCCGTCAGGGGCAAGGAAGGAACCCGCCCGGAAAGGGGCAGAGGATAAAGAAGCAGATCATCGAACGTGCCTTTACGCAGTTGTTCACGAAACTGGAGAAGAGTCCCGCGGGGCCGTCCCGCGGGAATGCACTTTACGTTCTCTTCGACATGATCTCGCGGATTGTTCCGAGAGCGGAGGAAGGAGAAAAGCTTCTTGCCCTCTTCCTCGAACGCTGGCTCACCTTGGCGAAGGGAGCGAGACCCGATGAGGACGATCAGGGCGAACTCGATGAATGCGTGGCCGCCGTCGTCAGCCGGCTGGTGATCAGCGAATCGGCCAAGGCGGTGAAGATGCACGAGTTCCTGCAATCTTGGCTTGGGAGAGAGGTACCTGACAATTTCGCATGTGAAAGGTCGCCGATTGCAGGAAACCTCAACCAGGAGCTTCTCGGCAGAGGGTTCTCCCAGGAAGAGTGGTCGGGAGCGTGGCGGTCGATCCTTGGCACGCGTACGAAATGGAATACAGTCAATGACCTGCGGCGCGCCCTCTTGGCCGGAGATGCGTCCTTTGTGGCACCAGAAGGAGCAACAGACCACGAGCTGGCGGTCTTGGGCAAATTCGCGGCCCGCGAAGGGAGACCAGACAGGATATACTGGTTGGAGCGGCCCTATGCCGGCCATCGGCCGGCATGCAAATGTGGAGTTAACTTCCCGGCACTACAGGAGAAGCGCCTGAGAAACACCCGGATTGCCACCTGCGACTACATCCGGTGCGGACGGGTCGTCGTGGATGTTTCCCTCTAGAGGGCTCGGAAATGCGACTGGCTGAAATCGACGAGATCTTCGAGAGGGCGCCCGGCTGCCGACTGGTCGACGAGCTGCGGACGGACGAAAGCGGGGTCGATCCGGTGGGCCTGCGACAGCTCAATCTCGACCTCATGGATGACTCCCTGCCGGGCATCAACAACGTGACGCAGCACGTGCGGCCCTATACGTTCATGGCGTGGGCCGCATGGAAGGCTTCCATTGTCGCACGCGAGGCCGAGAACGACGATCCGGAGGTGGTCGCAGATCTTGTCGACCGCTATGAGGCCCTCTACGCTTGGTCGCATCAGATTGCAGGCCGCCCATTCAGGGGAGCGGCGGCGCTGAAGCGGACGATCGGCCACCGAGCGGATCGGGAGCCTTTCGTGTTCAGCGGCCCGGTTTGGAAACAGTACCGGGACAGCCGCACTAGCTTTATGGCTCCGACCGAGTACGGCCCCTCAATCAAGTCCATCCGTTACATCGGCGCAGACTCCGGGTATGTCGCAGAAGAAGCCATGCCTGCAGTTCGCGATTTCGAAGCGCGGGTGCGCGATTTGCTCCCTGCGCGTCTCTTCGCGATCGACGCTCCCTCTGTCATGGACGAGGAGATAGCTCCCTTCGCCCAGCACCTTCCTGTCGATGCACCATCGGAAATCGAGATGAAGGTCTTCAGAGGTCTGTTCTTTGACATCGGCGGACACGTCGCCTCACCGGGATCCGCGAAGCGCAGGAAAGGGACTATCGACCTCGTCCGCGGTCTCCTGCTACGGGATGGGCCAAGCTCAATCGACTCCATCAGGAGACAGTTTGCCCGGCACGTTTTGCCGGCGGTGAACGACGGCGACCCCGAACAGATTGCCATCTCAGGGATGCTGCTATGCCTCCTTCAGGCGAGGCAGCTCCAGAGGCTCGCAACCGAGGCCATGCTTTTCTGGCTCGAGCGACTGCTTTCCGAGGGCCGCATTGGTTCCATGTATCAGCCGAAAACGTCGGAGGAACTCATTGCGAGGGCGCACAACGCGGCGGCAGCAGGTGATGCTACATATGCTTCTTCGGCGACCATCGGTGACTTCCTCCTATCAGTCGAAATCGAGGGCCAATCCACCGGATGGCCGGGAGCGTCGTCAACGGGCACGACCGATGCCATTTCGATGATCGCCGCGCTGATCGAAGCGCAACGCCGCGATGTCACTCGCGTTCCTGCACTGGCCGCGCGATCATTCGCAATAGTGCGCGCCGTCGCCAACGCGTTCGAGGGCAAAAGCCCGCCGGGCGGTCTCGGTGACGGTATCGAGGGCCGACCCGACAGGCTTCCGATGGGGCTTATGGCCAGACGGTTGGAGGCAGTAGCCGCCCGGCCGATGCCGTCCATCTGGCAGGAGGTCATCGAGAGCTGGGTCATCGGCCAGCATGTCCACTGGTCGGCCGTGCGTGGCGGAGACGGAAAGAAACGTCTTCGGATCGGCCTTGAGGGCAACGGCTGGATGAGGGTCCGGAGATCGTCATCGAGAAGCGTGTACGAGCCGACAGGCGACCGACTTCAGATTATGCTCTCCCTGGCGGTATCGTGCGGTCTTTTCTCGCGAGATGCGGACGGTCGATACATGGCGGACTGACACCGAGGCCCTTCCGGCGGCGCATCCAGATCAGTGGATGCAAGACGATTTTGTCGGTTTAGTGCTGTCTGCTTTTCGCTTGCTCTCAATAGTCAAGTGGCCGCTTCTGGTCATCGAAGGAAGCTCGCTCGGTAGATACTCGCCGTTAAACTCACATGGGCCTCAAGCGGTGGCCGCAGTTCGAATGCCCGGGGTTCGCGAGTGAAGTTCCACAGCCTCATCAGCAGCCAGTCGTTGCGATGACGATCGGAGGCCATCAGTTCGTTTCGCGTAATGTGGAACGGTGTGCGCTCCCAGCCATTTGTCGTCTTCACCTCAATCAGGCGATCGCTGCCATCTACTTCGAAGCTCCGAATATCATAGCCCACCCCGTCGCCGTCGACGTGCGACACCCAGCGAATGTGATTGGCAAGGTCGGTTCGTCCAGCAGCAAGCAGGCTAGCGCGCTCATGGGCAAGGATGCGCTCCTCTCCCGCGCGGCCGAGCGCCCGGTTCTGGGCGTCCCGCTGGGCGACATCGTACTTGCGGGCCATAGCGGCCATCTGCTCGGTCTCGTCGGGCGGCGGAGCATTGCTGTGCGTTGGCGGCGGCCCGATCCACAGCATCGTCTCCTCTTGCAAGGCTGACTGCGGGTGAGGCGCAGCAGGCACAAGCCACTCCGGGTGACGATCGAGCCATCTCACCACCGCGTCGACGAGCGACGCCTGGAAGTTAAAGGCCGGCTTGTAGCCGGGTATCCAAGTTTCTCCGAGTCCCTTGAGGACCGCGCTAACATTCTGGTGCTTGTACTCTATCGAGCCGCGCGGGCGGCCGATCGCAGCTTGGAGGAAACGATTGTGGCTGGCCTTGCTGTAGGGCAGCCCGGCGATGTCGTGAGCCAGCATCGCGAAATAGTTCGCGACGATTGCGTCATTCTGTTCGTCCGACCAGTCAACCGGCATTGGAAACGAGCTACAACTAGCGAAGAAGTATCAAAAAATTATCATTACAGCAGCTGCCGCACCACGACCAGTCCAGTGTATGTGTACGATCGCGGAGGGGTCGCCTTCTTGGGGCATGCAAGGCCGTCTACACGTCATTTGCAAAATAAAGCCTGATCGCGTCCTGCTGCTTGCCGAGCGTGCCGTCCTTCCGGAAGCGTGTTCCGTCGACCACAAAGATGATGCCTTTCTCAGTGGAGTAAACGGCCGTGCTCGTTACAGAGATGCGAACGATGCGGCCTTGAACCTGCCCAGTCACGATGTCACCGATATCGATCCCGAGGATTGATTTTGCCACTGCCGAACGTTCGGCCTCAAGCTCCGTCTCCCATTGCTCCAGCTCTTCTTCGATTCGCGACCAGGCATCGCGAGCTGACCGAAACGGGCGTTCGACGCCGAACCAGATTCTGTCGGCCAGCGCGAGGGTATCGTTAGGAACGTTTCGCTCCATCGCGCGAGCCGCTCCAGACAGCATTTCGCACACCTGCTCCGCGTCCATCAGTGCTTGGAGCCTACCCCGGTAGGGCGCAACGGTCGCTCTCGTGATGGAAGGAGGCAAGGGTAATTCACGAGTGGGAATGTAGTCGATTGGCATGATTTCGCGCAGCGCCAATCTTGCGGTACCGATGCGGTCAGGCGGATCTTCCTCTCTCCACGCGCGTCGCGTGCTTTCGACCCAAATTTCTGAGGCGGAGATGCAGAGGGTGCTGTCCAGAAGCATTCGCGAATCCGGAGTGTGGATGTAGCGGGCAGACCAGGAATGGTCAGCCGACGTCAGCGGCATGACAACATGGTGGAGCTGATGTTCGCGAACCATGCGCACCAGAGAGGCAATCCGCTCCTGTAAAGGAGCGGTCAGGCGGACAAGAACGGCGGGACCGTTCCCGCTCGACAACCGGTTTCTTTGCTCGCTCTCGAACATGAGAAGCTGGGGTCGGGCGAATGGAAGCAGCTTTCCGACGAGACTCGCAGCGCTTCCCTGCAGCGAGTGGCTCCATCGGGCGTCGATCTTTCCCTGCTTGATCCACTCGTGAGCGCGGTTCTGGATCAGCAGCAAAAGTTGCGCCGCGAGGTTCGGATCGAGATCCGGGAGCCTGTTTCCGGTAACCGCAGTAACGTCGACGCCTTGCGCCTTCAGGTCGGTTATAGCGGCGCTGTAGAATTGCTGTTGAAGATTGGAGAGAGTTCCGGCTGCTTTGATGCGCGCGGTTTCACGCCGGCGCCGATCGATCTCATCGCGGAAGGCACCCAACGGTGGGCGCCGGGGACCACCTCCTGCCTGAACCTTGGCCCAATAGCCTCGAGGTGGCTTGGGGACCTGCAGGCGCCTGCAAAGCTTGGCGAGTGCCACATCGGAGATGCCGAGCTCCTTTGCGATCTCACTGGTCGGCCTTTCCCAGACCAGCGCGAAGAGTTCCTCGCGGGAGAATTCTCGTCGTGTCATGCAAGTGCCTCCTGCCGGTCGTCCCATATGTCACTCATAGGGATCGCTTTCAAAAGCGATTGGGCGACCGTGCTGTTGAGCGTGCAGGAGGACCGGTGAAGACGGATGGATACTGCCGCGATCAGATGGCTGGAGGATGAAAGTCTTCGTTTCTTTCAAACGCAAAAACCGCCCCGGTCAGACCGGGACGGTTATTGATTTATGATAGAATTGGTTGCGGGGACCGGATTCTATCCCGCGCCGTCGGACTGGCCTTCTCCAGGCATATCAAGCAGCGCGGCCGCGCGCGGCCCTAGCACCAGCGGCTTACCGTCGATCCGGTGCACGATACCTCCAAAACCGTGTCCGC
Source organism: Mesorhizobium sp. BR-1-1-10 (assembly GCF_020165595.1). Taxonomy (NCBI): domain Bacteria; kingdom Pseudomonadati; phylum Pseudomonadota; class Alphaproteobacteria; order Hyphomicrobiales; family Phyllobacteriaceae; genus Mesorhizobium; species Mesorhizobium sp. BR-1-1-10. Next base: position 460,153 of record NZ_JAIUIL010000001.1, read on the forward strand.
CTTTTGTGACCTGCGGACGGAAGCTACCTGCCCCTAGTCGTCTCCTGACGACGAACCCACATTCTGCCAAAAACCTTATCCCGCAAAACGTAATGGTGAACGAGCGCCGCGATGGCGTGCCCTGCCGCCAAGATGACAATCGCCCATCCGACATAGTTGTGAAGCTCTTCGAAAGTGTGGGCGAGGTCTCGATTCTGCGCCATCAAGGCAGGAATCGTGAACAGTCCGAAGAACGTAAACTCCTCGCCCTGGGCCCATCGCAATACGAAGCCCAGCATGCTCTCTGCGGCAAGCAAAACATATAGGACGATGTACATCAGCTGGGAGAGCGTTCCCGAAAGTCCGACCTCTGGCGTCAACTGCCGGCCTCCTGTCAGCCGCCAGACGATCCGGACTAGAATTAGGCCGGCGAACAGGATCCCGAGTGAGACATGAGTGCCCTCCAAGAGGGGGCGCCAAGTTCGGTCACGCGGCGTGACGTAGTTCCATACCAGCGAAGTACCGAACAACAGGACGACGAAAACCACCGTCAGCCAATGAAACCAGAGTGTCGGCCGGTCGTAGTATTCCAGTTCGATCGTCCGACTTTCGACGCCGGACTCGCTCATCACGGTTTGGCCAGCGACTGCGCAATTTTCAAGTGCTTCTCAAGTGTTGGCAAGGTCTTCTTGGCGAGCTTAGCGACCTTGCTGCTGCCGGTCTTCGCCTCATCCCGGAACTCGGCGATATCCTTCTGGTGGTCTGACACCATGTAGGTTGTAAACTCCTGATCGAAAGCCGCCCCCGAAAGTCCGTTCAGCTTCGTCATCTCGGCCGTCGCTTCGTCGGTGAGATCGTCGGTTTCAGCAACACCCAGTTTCTTGCCGACCGCCAGTGCCTGCTTCTTGGCCTTGCCATGGTCTTTTACGAGCGTTTGGCCGAATGCCTTGACGCCTTTGCTGTCGCCCTTCTGCCTGGCAAGGGTACCAAGAGCGACTTCGGAATTGTCGCCTTTGATGGTGTCGGTCAGAAAATCTGTATCGCTTTTGGCGAGTGCCTGGTTGCTGGCAATGATGCCGGCTGCGAATGCTACGGCAGCGAAGATGCGATGTGTGGTCATGACAGAGAGCCTTTCGGAGAGCTACGAGCCGACCCGAACGGATGCTCACGATCCTTGTTCCATCAACCGCCAAAAAAACGCCCCAAGGGTCGTGACGGTCAGGAGTGAGGAGCGACGTCAGAGGGAGAAACACCGGCCACCACGCTCAAACACAAAAAACCCGCGCGCGCCCTGTCCCAGCTCAGGAGGCCCCCAGATTTTTTCTCATCCATCTGCAGCACCGGTTGCATCTCTCCGGCCGGCGCGAGAACGAGCAGCGCCGCTCAGGCTCGACGTTGCGTGTGATCAGGATGTCGTCGTGCGGCGACTTTGTCGTGGCGTAGCCCAGACGTGCCTGGGCAGTGGCGAGGTTCGCCTTCGCTTGATTGAGTTAAGTTTCCGCCATCACATAGCCGCTCCCGCCCGGCTGCGAGGTTGGTGGCCCCGTCGGGGGCTTGGTTCGTGCCGAATCCTGACCTGAAGAGATCCTCGGCCCGCTGGTAGGCGCCCTGCGTGTCGACCAGATTGGCGTGCGCCTGCTTGAGAGCCTGCTAAGGCGGAGCCCTTCTGTTCTTGCGGGTCGGGGTTTGATGTGAACCGGCCGCCGGAGTGTTTCCTCTTCGACACGGTTGATCCGGCTCCTCGCCTTGACGCATGGAGCCGGATCGCAGAGCGATCAGTCGTCCTGCTGGATGACGACAGGGCGGATTGTGGTGGTGACGGTGCATCGAACTGGTGACGGCGACGGTGTCCGTCGGTGGTGACGGTGCCGCCACGAGCGATGGCCGTTGTTGTAGAATGCTTCCTGGCCGTGATGCCGGTGGTGGCGCTTTTCTTCGCCGCCGGCTGGGGCGTGCTGACGGGAGCGCTGGTCAGCCCAATCCATGCGCTTGGCGAACGGGTGTTTGCCGCCCACATGATCGAGCATGAACTGCTGATGGCGGTAGCGGCGCCGCTCCTTGTCGCCGCCTGCCCCGGCGCAGCCCTGATATGGGCATTGCCGGCTGCACTTCGCCGAGGGACGGGAGGGCTCACGCACGGCAGGACTCTCCAGGCGATCTGGACCGTTGCCAGCCGCCCCCTCAACGCAACCGCCATCCACGGCATCGCGATCTGGATCTGGCACGTTCCCGTCCTGTTCGAGGCAGCGCTTCAGCAGGGCGTGCTGCACTACGCCCAGCATGCGAGCTTCCTCGGCACAGCCCTGCTGTTCTGGTGGGGGATTCTGCCGCGCTCCGGCCGCCAGCAGGCCTATGGCAGCGCGGTCATGCATCTCTTCTTCACGTCGCTGCACACTGGTCTGCTCGGCGTGCTGCTGCTGTTGTCGCCCAGACTCTGGTACCCGCAGAATGCCGCCGGCGCGGCGCTCTGGGGTTTAACCCCGATCGAGGACCAGCAGCTCGCCGGACTGGTGATGTGGGTTCCGGCTGGCCTGATCTATGGCGGAGCCGCCTTGCTGCTTGCCGGCCTTTGGATAAGCAAGAGCGGAATCAGGGAGGCAAGCCATGCGCTCCGGCCTGGCTAGGATGGTGGGCGGCGCTCGCCGCGATCCTGCTGCTGACCGCGGCAGTCGCCGCAGCGACCTTGTGGTCCGACCGGCGCGATCGTGTTCGCCACGAATCGGACATGGCGACCGGCGGCTTGGAAGCGCGCGCCATTCCGATCACGATCGCGAATGGCTGCTCCGGATGCCATACGATCCCCGGCGTGCCGGGGGCACAAGGCCAGGTTGGTCCGCGCTTCGATTCCAGCCTTGCCGACCGGGTCTTTATCGCCGGCGTGCTGGCGAACAATCCGGAGAACCTGATCCGCTGGATACGAGCGGCCAGGGAGATCAATCCGCACACGGCCATGCCATCGACGGGGATCACAGAGCAGCAGGCGCGTGATATCGCTGCCTACCTCTTCGCCCTGAAATGATCAGCCCTCGCCGCCGCGCCGGGACCACAGGCCGCGGCCGGGGTCGTAGCCGACCACTGCCGCCAGGAAAAACACGACGAGGCAGGCGAGAACGACAAGGGCGGAAACGAGATCGAAGCGCAGATAGAGAGTGAAGCGTATCAGTTCGACCGCCGAACTGAACGGGTTCCATGCGGCGATCGTAGCCAGCACCGGCCCTGCCTCGGCGAGCCGCCATATCGGATAAAGCGCCGTCGAGGCGAAGAACGTCGGGAAGATGACGAAGTTCATCACGCCGGCGAAGTTCTCCATCTGCGTCGAAACTGACGATACCAGCAACCCGAACGCGCCCAGCATCAGGCCTGACAGGACCAGCGCCGGAAACACGGCGAGGTAGCCTAGAACCGGCGGGCGCACGTCCCAATAACGCGCGATCAGCAAGAACAGATAGACCAGCGGCAGACCGACGATGACGCTCGCCAGCAGCCGCGCGGCAAGCAGATACCAGCGTGGAAGCGGCGCGGTCAGCAACAGGCGCATGCTGCCCGTCTCACGGTCATAGACCATCGCCAGCGAGCTTGCCATGGCATGGAAGAGCAGCATCATGGCCGCCAGCCCGGGGACGACATAGACCTCGTAGAGCACGTAGGTCTGATAGGGCTGCGTGATTGACAGGCCAAGCACCGAGCGGAAGCCGGCGGCGAAGATGGCGAGCCAGACCAAAGGCCGTATGATCGCCGAGAGCAGCCGGCCGCGCTGCCGAAGCGTTCGCAACATCTCCCTGTGCAGGATTCCCAACAGCGCCCGCACCGCGTGACGTGTCTTCATGCCGTCTCCGTCAGCAGATCGAATGCATCGGCCAGGCTGCCGACCGCAAGATCCGCGGCGACGCGGCCGGCGCCGCCGGCCCAGCGCAGCCTGCCCTTGTGCAGCACCACCAGGTCGTCGCCGGCCGACACCTCTTCCAGGAAATGCGTCGCCCAGAGAACAGCAATACCTCGTTCGCGGCATAGCGCGCGTACGTGCTGCACGATCGCCCGGCGCCCAGGCACGTCGAGCCCGGTCGTCGGTTCATCGAGCAGCAGGATACGCGGCCGGTGCATCAGCGCACGAGCGATTTCGACGCGCCGCCGCTGACCGCCCGATAGCGAACGGACCGGCTCGTCGCACCGGTCGAGGACCTCCAGCCGGTCGAGTTCCTCGCGCAATCTCGTTTCGCTGATGCCGGTCTCCAGCCCATGCAGTGAGGCGTGATAGCGCAGATTTTCGGCAGCGGTGAGGTCGAGGTCGAGCGTCTGCTGCTGGAAGACCACGCCCATCTGGGCAAGTGCGGCGGCCGGATCGGTCCGCATGGAGTGGCCGAACACATCGATCTGGCCGGATCGGGCATGATAGAGGCCGGTGACCAGCGAGAACAACGTCGTCTTGCCGGCTCCGTTGCGTCCAAGCAGTACGCACATTCCGCCTTCAGCGACCGAGAACGACACGGCATCGAGGACCCGTCGCTCTCCGAAGCTGTGTCCGAGGCCCTCGAGCGACAGCGCCTTCATGGACCGATCACCACTCCCCAGGGGCCGCGTCCCACCGGCACCGACTTCACCACCTCCTCATTCTCCAGATCGATGAACGAGATGTCGCCGGAATTGCCATTAGCGCTGACCAGGCGCTTCTGGTCATCGGACAGCGCCAAGTGCCACGGCCGCTGGCCGACGAGATAGAGGCGGCGCACCGCCAGCGTCTTGGTGTCGACCTCTGCAACCCGGTTGGCCGGACCGAGCGCGACATAGGCAGTGGCGCCGTCGTGTGCCATTTCGATGCCGACCGCCTGGACGCCCTCGCGGCGGATGCCGGGGACCTCGAACTCGACTTTGCCGGTCTCAGCACGAGACGTGGTGTCGAAGACGGTTACCGTTCCGCGTATTTCGGAAGACACCCAAAGCTGCTTTCCATCCGGCGAGAACGCCGCAGCGCGCGGGCGGGTGTCGACCAAGAGATTGTCGACGAGGTCGAGCGTGCCAGCATCTATGAGATGCACCATGCTGGTGGTCTCCGAGGTGCAGGCAACGTAGCGGCCGTCGGCACTGACCGCCATGCCCTCGGGTTCGACGCCGACGTCGACCGTACCAATAACCTTGGCGGACGCGACATCGACCACCGAGACCAGATTGTCGTTCTCATTGGCGACGAACAGCCGTTTGCCGTCGGGATGCACGACAAAAAACTCCGGATCGGCTCCCGAGGGAAGTTGGCCGGTCACCTGCCGTTTGGCGAGATCGACAACGTCGATCCGGTTGTCGTCGCCAACAGCAACGAAGAGCAGTTTCTTGTCTGCCGAAAGCGCCATTCCGCGCGGGCGCCTTCCGACATTGATGGTCGTGGACAGGTTCATACTGGCGCCATCCACCACCGCCACCGTGTTGTCCTGCTCGTTCGATACGTAGATCGTCTCGGCGGCGGCAGGTCCGGCCACGATGGACATCGAAAGCAGGATCGCGATCAGAACCTGCATGCGCTTTCCTCCAGGTCGATGCCCAGCGTGTCGAGCGGCGTGCGCTGGTGCAGGAAACCCGGCTGCGGCGAACTGGAGACGAGCAGTCGCGGTCCGGCTATGAGGACGGGTTGCCGCATCTGGCCGTCCCATGGCCGGAAGCTCAGACCCTGTCCTTTGAATCCGGCGAGCAGGAAATCGTTGCTGCGGAGATACTTTCCGATCGCAATCGGATCGAGGCTGTGCAGGCGCGTTGCCGCCTCGCCGATGCTTCGCACGGCGAGCCAGGCGGCGTAGTCGCTGGGCAGCATCCAGCGCCCGGCCTGCTTGTGGAAGCGATCCTGGAGTTGCGTGGCACCCCACTCTTCGTTGACCGCGCTCCAGCCGGTCGCGACCAGACCCTGCGTCCCTGCGACCGGCCGCGGAAATGCGGTTCGGCCTTCGAGATAGGCGCCAAACTCGTCCGCCTCGTCGGCAACGACGAGCACATCATAGTCGCTGACCTGCGTGGCAGCGGGAATCTCGGTCTGCAGCGTGACATGTCCGGTATCGGCGCGCCCGTTGGCGGGCCTGAACGTCCAGGGCTGGTCGATGGTGATCTCTGCTCCGAAACGCGTCGCCGCGCGTCGAAAGGCGACCGCCATCGCCTGGTCCTCGGGATGCGCCCCGACCAGCAGGAACCAGTGCTGCCAGCGCTTCCAGACGAGATATTGCGCCAGCCCGTCAGCGAGCATCGCGCGGCTCGGAACCGTGTGCAGCACGTTCTTGCGGCAATCCTCCTGGCGGAGCCGCTCGTCAGGAGCGCGACTATTGAACAGCGTCATCCTCTCGGCGCCTGGAGCGTCGCTCGCCTGCAGCAAACCGGCGGCATCGAGATCGGCGATGAGGAAGCTGATGCCGGCGGCCGCGAATTCCTTGACCGCTTCGGCTGGCATCTCGCCGGGCTTGAGGGTGATTTCCTGCAACCGGAATTGCTGACCGAGAAAGCGGCCGGCGCTGGCATTGTCGGCGATGCCGAGCCGGGCACCTTGCAGGCCGTCGTCGGTGACGACCTCGTCCAGTGGCCCGAGCGGCAGAGGCGGTTTGCGCTGTTCGCCGAGATAGCCGATCACCATCGTCTGGGGCTCGCCAAGCCCGGGCGCGACCAAAGCGAGCAGCACGAGAAATGTCAGCGCCAGCCTCATTCGGCCCAAGGCGGGCAAGCCAAGTGGGACGTCAATAATCGGCATGTGCGCTCCAGGATGGAAGCGACCCTAATGTTTTGGACAAAGGAATGTTCCTGGATTCCAACAAAGTGAGCCCGCCCCATTTCCGTATTTGGGGCGGGCTCCATGCCGTGGACCGGTAGAGGGAGGACCGACCCGACCCTAACTGCTGGAAATTCCGATTGTTCCTTGGCCGCGCTTGTCCCAAGTCGCAGCCGGTCCCCTGAGCGGCACGCCTGCTCTCACCGCTTCTGCGGCTACCGGCGGGCCTGCGCCCAGCTGGTCTAGCTCTGCAAGCGTTTCAACTCTATCAGGAACGATCATGAATTGTGGCGATGCTCCTTCTCGGCACCGGTCGGTCGACGGTGCTTTTGACCGGTCACTACGACACGGAGGCAACGCGCGATTACGGCGCGCTTGAAATCTGGCCACCCGGCCTGAAGCTTTGACACGCGCATTGCGCGATTCTTTGGCAGGGACCGATGCGCCAGCCGCCCGACTAGCTCGGGCCTTTGGCATGCATCACTGTGAAACGCACGAGGCGTGACCGCATTCATATTTGACAATCGGCTTACCGGTTGCGGCTCGACATTTCACGCCTGTTCGAGGAAAGTTAAGGCTGGTTCATTCGAAAACCGGGCTGGTGATGAAGGAACAACTGAAGCAGCAACACGTTGTAGCCCCCAAGAGTGCCCATTGTCAGGTAATGGCATCGATAGCGTGACCGGCCCGTTCGGCTGGCGCAAGAGGAGAACGGCATGAAGAAGATCTGGAAGAAACCGACCATGTGTCAGGTCGCCGCCGGTTTAGAGATTTCGCGATACCTGCCCGCAGAAAATCCGCCCAAGAAGTAGGCTGCAAATTGCATGTGCCCTTCAACGGCGGCATGCAATGCCTTGTCCGTAGGAAAATTGGACGCGGTTGCTTTTGAGAACGTCCTGCTAGTTCCATAGGGCTTCGGAGCGATGGTATGCTCGTGAAGATCATCGGATCGGCGGCGGGAGGCGGCTTTCCGCAGTGGAATTGCAATTATCGTTTGAGCCGCGCGGCTCGCAGCGGGATGCCCGGCGTTCGTCCACGAACCCAATCGTCCATTGCCGTGTCGGGTGACGGGGCAGGCTGGGTTCTCTTCAATGCGTCACCCGACATTCGCCAGCAGATTGCGCAAACGCCTGAACTGCAGCCGCCAGCCGATGCGCCGCCGCGCTCAACGCCTATCCGCGCCGTGGTGCTGACCAACGCCGACGTGGACCATGTCGCCGGCCTGCTCAGCCTGCGTGAACGACAGCCTTTCGCAATCTACGGAACAGCACAGGTGCTGGAGACGCTGGAGGCGAATTCGATTTTCAACGTTCTCGATCCGTCGATCGTATCTCGGCGCCTGCTGGGGCCAACGGGCGAACTGGCGATTCGCGACGCGTATGGCCGCGAAACTGGCGTTGTGGTCGACAGCTTTCCCGTACCTGGGAAGATCGCGCTCTACCTCGAGCAAAAGGCCGATCCCAGCGCCGATTTCAGTTCCGACAGGGGTGACACAATCGGAGTCCGCATCACTGCGACCGGCAGGTGCGGCGCCATCTTCTACATTCCGGGCTGCGCGCGCATCGATGCCGCCCTGCGCACTCGTGTTGCTGATGCCGCCTGCCTTCTGTTCGACGGCACCGTCTACACGGACGACGAGATGATTATTGCCCGCGTCGGCCAGAAAACCGGCGCGCGCATGGGGCACATCGCAATGTCTGGAGAGGAGGGCTCGATTGCCGGCTTAGCCGATGTGAAAATCGGCCGTCGTATCTTCGTCCATATCAACAACACCAATCCTGTTCTCGACGAGAATTCTGCCGAACACGCGGCGGTCAGAGTGGCTGGTTGGGAAGTCGCCAGCGATGGGATGGAGATGGAATTTTGAGCGATTTCCACGAGGCTGCGAAAGATGGCCTGTCCAGGAGCGAGTTCGAAGCCGTGCTGCGGCAGGTCGGTGAAGAACGTTATCACAACCGACATCCTTTCCATCACAGTATGACCAGTGGCGCTCTGTCGAAAGCCGAAATGCAGGCCTGGGCGCTCAACCGTTATTGCTACCAGGCCGTCATTCCGCGCAAGGACGCCATGATCCTGGCGCGTGCCGAAGATCCGGCGTTTCGCGCCGCGTGGCGCAAACGCATCGAGGATCATGACGGCGACGACGGCTGGAGCGGCGGCATCGCGCGCTGGCTGCATCTGGCCACCGCACTGGGGCTCGAGGCCGAAGCGGTCAGGAGCGAGCGTCTGGCGCTGCCGGCGACCCGTTTCGCGGTGGGCGCCTACCTTTCCTTCTGCACCAACCGTACGCTGCTCGAGGCGGTCGCATCGTCACTCACGGAGATGTTCTCACCCCGCATCATCGGCGAACGAGTGCCGGCGATGCTGGCCAGATACGACTACATTACGCAAGACACGCTGGCCTATTTCAGCTGGCGGCCCGAACAGGCATCACGCGACGCGGACTTCGCGCTCGCCTACGTGCTAGAACATGCCGAGACGGCCGAACGTCAGCAGCAGGCGATCGATGCGCTGGTGTTCAAATGCGACATATTGTGGGCGATGCTCGACGCACTTCAACATGCCTATGGCGCGCCTGGAAACATACCGCCCGGCGCCTTCCGCCCGAAGGCGGCCTCATGACGGGACTGCGCGAAAGAGCCATCGTGTCGTTGCGATCGGCGCCGTCACTGCCGAAGCATGTCCGAATCCAGTACGACCCTGTGCGGCGCGCCTTCGCCGTGCTTTCGCCGGAGAAAGTCTTCTGGCCGGACGAGGTCAGCCTCGACATCTTGCGCCGCTGCGACGGGAGATCCACGGTCGGCCACATCATCGCCGACCTTGCGGCCGACTATGACGCCGGTCAGGATGAGGTAACGGCCGACGTCATCGCCTTCCTGCAGGAATGGTCGGACAAGCTTCTGGTGAAACTATGAGCGAGCCTCTCCTGCCTCCGATCGGCATGTTGGCGGAACTGACGCATCGCTGTCCGCTGCAATGCCCTTACTGCTCCAATCCGCTCGAATTGCTGAAGGCCAATCGGGAGCTCGACACGCGGACCTGGCTCGATCTGTTCTCGCAGGCCGCCGATCTGGGCGTTCTCCAGGTGCACCTGTCCGGCGGCGAGCCGACGCTTCGCCGCGACCTTGAGCAACTGATCGCCGCGCTTTCGTCGCGCGGTATCTACACCAACCTCATCACCGCTGGTGTTGGCATTGCCGAAGGCCGTATCGAAGCCTTTGCCGAAGCCGGTCTCGACCACCTGCAACTGAGCTTTCAGGGTGCCCGTCAGCGGACCACCGACCGTGTCGCCAACCACAGCGGCAGCCACGAAAAGAAGCTGAAGACGGCACACCGCGCCCGCGCGGCCGGGCTGCCACTCACCATCAACGCACCGATCCATCGTCACAACATCGAGGAGGTACCCGAATTCATCGATCTGGCTCTTTCCTTGGGCGCCGACCGGCTCGAGATCGCCAACGTGCAGTATGCCGGCTGGGCGCTGGCCAATCGCGATATGCTGATGCCCGAATGTGGCGCGATAGACCGGCAGGCGGACATCGTCGCAGCCGCGCGCGAAAGGCTCGCCGGCATTATGAACATCGATTTTGTCACGCCGGATTATTTCGCTACATATCCCAAGCCATGCATGGGCGGTTGGGCGCGCGACGCGTTAGTGGTTACCCCGGACGGTACTGTATTGCCGTGCCACGCCGCGCAGACGATTCCTTCACTTCGCTTCGAACGTTTTGGAGCGAAACCGCTGGCCGACATCTGGGCCGCTTCACCCGCATTCAATGCCTTTCGCGGCACCGAGTGGATGCAGGAGCCATGCCGAAGCTGCGAGCGGCGTGAGATCGATTGGGGCGGCTGCAGATGTCAGGCGTTGGCGATTGTCGGCGATGCCGCTGCGACAGATCCGGTCTGCATCAAGTCGGAGGCACACGCGCGCATGGCTGCGCTGGTCGATGAAACCCGGCGCAACGTCGCCAATGCCGCAGGGGACGAAGCTTTCATTTATCGCCGGATAGGAATCGTGAATGACATTGCGTGACATAGGTCCGCGGAACGATCTCAGGAACTCGATGTGAACCAACGCCGGTCCTTCATAGGGTCACGCAGGGCGACGTCAGGATCACCGTCGGGTGGATGGTCGCCATCCGATGGTTCGGCTCGTTCGGGCGAACGCAGCGCTCTCAGATGTCTCCGCGCTTCTAGCCACGCGGACAGCTTGGCCGGCTCGAGCCTTCTCTCTCCTAGGTGCAGGCCCCGCACCTCGCTGCCCCTTGGAGCACGCGTTTCCCGGGCAGAAACGATGGCCGCGCGGCGGGTTTGCTTGATGCGGTGCCATGGCGAACCCTACTCGTCTATTCGAATGACGCCAGTCCACGCAGCCAACAATGCTATAGCGATCGCCTTCGCCCGCAGGAGATAACCATAGCGCCCTCTCCTCCTCTCTCGGCTAACCGTCGCGGCTTGAGTGCGGCTGCGGGTGAGTCCTGTCTCTCATTGCAGCCGTGCCGATCTCTTCCCCGTCGCGCATTGGCGTCGCAAGGCAGGTCGGAGCTTCATGTCGGTCGCTGAGGTTGGCTCGTGAAGACGCGCCAGTACCTCATCAGGATCCCGGTCAGGTTAAAGGCTGCGTAGTAAGACGCCCGCCTCTTGAACAGCCAATCTCAGCTTAGCGGTGGGCGGGACGCCGCGCCGGACGGCGGCGTTCGCGGTAACGGCGCGCGCTGGCGGTTCAAGCGCTGTTTCGGGCCGTAAGAAAAACTGATCCTGCAAACCGGACTTTAGAGATGATTAAATTAGCAACATTGCGCATTGCGGTGTAATTTTGTGTTGCAGTGCAGCATGCCGCCGTGACTCACACTTCCAGGTTCCCGCACGACGGCGTAGTCGGCAGAGCCATCGAGGCCAGGGGGTGCGTGTCGCGGAGAGGCTCGCCGGGCGCCCGGTTACAATGCCTGTCAAGCCAACTGTTTGCGGAGACAACAGAGGCCCATGATCAAAGACAATGCCACGGTGGGCGTCGTGGTGCCGATGTTCAATGCGGAACGAACGATTCGCGCGACCCTGAACAGCATCTGCGGGCAACAATACCAGGCGCTGGACATTGTCGTCGTCGACGACGGGTCGACGGACCTTTCTGCCTCGATTGTGGCCTCCTATGCTGAACAGGATAGCCGTATCCGCCTGATAACGCAGTCGAACGGCGGCGTTGCGAATGCGCGCAATCGTGGAGTTGCATCCACCGATGCGGAGTTCCTGGCGTTTGTGGACGCCGACGATCTTTGGGCCCCATCCAAAATCGCGCTTCAGATGTGCACCTTACAGCAAGGCGGCTCTTCGGCAGGCCTGGCATATTGCTGGTTCGCCGATATAGACGGCGACGGCCGGGTATTCTCATTGCATAACCGGCCCGATGCCGAGGGTCGCGTGCTCCAACGCATGTGCAGGACGAATTTTGTTGGCAACGGAAGTTCAATGCTGGTCCGACGCGCCGCGTTCGAGCGAGCGGGAGGCTTCGACCCTTCCTTGAGGGCCAGGAACGCACAAGGCTGCGAGGACCTGCTGATGTGCCTCAGAATAGCCGAAAGATACGAGTTTCGCGTCGTCCCTCAGTACCTCGTGGGTTACCGGATGACGAACGCCAACATGTCGAGCGATGTCATGCAGATGCTTCGTTCTTGTGAAATTGTCCTTGCCGAGTTTCGCCAGAAGTACCCGCAGTTCGGGGACGATCTCGACGATCATCTGATCGACATGCTGCATTGGCTCGCCGTAAGAGCCTTGATCTCCGGGCGGCTTTCGGCAGCGTATGGCCTGATGAAGAAACTCTTCCTTATGGAGCCAGGGACGGCGATTTCTCGCCTGCCAAGAATGATGGACATTTATTGCCGTGCCAGACTGGTGCCTCGGTGGGTCAAAATCCGAGTGAAAGGGATGCGAAACAAGAACGCCGAGTTCCAACCCCACTACGCAGAGAGCATCTGGTGAGAATGGTCGTGCGATTGCGGCGGCTCTTTCGCCTGGCGGCAGCGCCAGCCTGGGCTGGGCCGACCGTGGTGGGGCTTGGACTGATCGCAGCGGTTCTGGAAGGTACGGGTCTCGTTCTGTTCATTCCGCTGCTGCAGAGCCTGGGAGCCTCGCCGCCACAGCCCGGCAGATGGCAGCCGGTATTTGACAGGCTCCTGTCGCCCATCCCGCATCATTACCTAACCGCCTTCCTGGTCGGAGCGCTTTGCGTCAGCATCGTCCTCAAAAATGCGGTCCATCTCGCCAACACCTGGGTAACCAGATACATCGACGGCCTCGTCGCGCACCGGTTGCGATCCAGGGTTTTCGATCAGACGATAAGTTCGTGCATCGACTACCGTGTCGAGAACAGGCGAACGGACATCATCACGACAATTGCCAACAATACCTGGAAGGTCAGCCAAGGGCTGAGCCTGGCCTACCGGTTGATGGTCTGCCTTTGTACCTTCGGCGTCTTCGTTCTCTTGATGCTATTGATCTCAGTCCGATTGACCTTTTTTTCGATGATTTTCCTGCTTTTCGGAGCAATGGCCATTCGTCTGGCCACGCGGCGCGCTGACGAGACCGGCAAGGCCGTCGTCGAGGAAAACAAGCAGTTCGGCCTCAGGATGTGGGAAAGCATCAATTCATTGCAATTGATCCGTGCCTTCGCACAGGAATCCTACGAGCATGACCGGTTCGTTCAGACATCGGACAGGGTAAGGCGTCGTCTGTTGAGGCTCGACATGCTTTGGGCGACCCCCGGGCCTGTCTCCGAGATCTCGATCACGATCCTGATCGGTGCACTGGTTCTCATTGCCGAATCCGCAAGCATAGGAATCGCGGCTCTCGCCGCTTTCCTGTCACTGCTTTATCGTCTCCAGGGGCCCACACGGGAATTGCTGCAGTCGAAGATTGCGCTGGACGGGCTTGCGGGCGCGATTGACGATGTGGACGAGTTCCTGCGCACAACGCAAACGCCGTTTCTCAGCCAAGGCTATGTGCCGGCGCCTGCACTCAAGACGGCCGTCGAATTTCGCGATGTCTGCTTTCGGTATGCGCCCGATCAGCCTTTGGCGCTGCAGGATGTGTCTTTCAGTATCCCCGCCGGCAAGACCACGGCAATCGTTGGCGAGTCGGGTGCCGGCAAGTCGACCGTCATGGCCCTGCTCTTTCGCTTCATGGACCCGACGTCGGGGGAAGTCCTTGCCGACGGTATCCCGCTTTCAGGTTTCGAGTTGCGCAGTTGGCGCAAGCGGCTGTCGCTGATGTCCCAGGAGGTGTACCTGTTCAACGACACCATCGCGGCCAACATCGCTTACGGCGATTTCGACGCCGGTGAGCACGAACTGCGCCAAGCGGCCCGCATTGCGAAGGCTGACGATTTCATCCGCTCGCTTCCGGAGGGCTACGAGACGCAGATCGGCGACCAGGGAATGCGCGTGTCGGGGGGCCAGAGGCAGCGGATCGCGCTGGCCCGGACCATACTTCGCAATCCCGACATTCTCCTTTTGGACGAAGCCACGAATGCGCTCGACGGCGAGACGGAACAGGCGTTCCAGATCGCCCTCGAGCAATACTCGCACGATCGCACCGTGGTTGTCATTGCGCATCGCCTGTCCACCGTCCAGGCCGCTGACCAGATCATCGTGATGTCCAAGGGACGGGTGGTCGAGATTGGTTCGCCGGATCAACTTCTGAAGCGAGCGGGCCATTTTTCAAAACTTCACGAGTTTCAAAACGGTCGTGTTGCCATGGATGCGAACTAAGGCGATGGGCTACAAGATTGCCGACATCGAACTGTCAAGTCCGCTGGCCCCGATTGAGCTTGCGCCAGAGCACGACGGCGTTGGTCTCATTGCCCGCTGGCAGGGCCGGCTTGTCGGCTTTGAGATGATCGCGCTCGCCTCCGCCGCGATGCTGTCGGCGGAGCGACTGAAATCCATTGCCGATGAACGTTTCGCCGATCGCGTCCTTGTTGAGAAGATGGATCAGGAATTGCTGCGCCGAAGACCGGTTGGGCAATTGCCCCTGCCGAGCCTCTCCATCGCGATATGTACGAAGGACCGCGCTGAACGTCTTTCGAGGTTGCTGGCTTCGCTCGAAAGCATCCGACACAGAACCGCTTTTCCGAGCGTCGAAGTCGTCGTGGTGGACAATGCGTCTGTGGATTCAGCCACACGCGAAGCAGTCGAGCGCTTCGAGGACGTTCGTTACGTGTTCGAACCGAGGCCCGGGCTTGATTTTGCACGAAATGCCGCTCTTCACTCAGCCACGGGCGGCCTGATTGCCTATCTTGACGATGACGTGGTCGTCGACCGCAACTGGCTTGACGGGCTTGCCAAAGCCTGCCGGGACAATCCGGGTGCCGGTGGCTTTACGGGTTTGGTGCTGCCGCTTCGCCTGGACACCGAGGCCCAGATCTTTTTCGAACGAAGGGGGGGATTTGGCCGCGGCTTCAGGCGCAACGAATTCCACAACACCCGTTTCGACAATGCGCTGCACCCGGTAGGGTCTGGTATTCTCGGCGCCGGCTGCAACATGGCTTTCGACCGCACGCTGCTGGTATCGCTGGGCGGTTTCGACGAAGCGCTCGATACCGGAGCACCGCTGCCTGGCGGTGGCGATCTCGACATTTTCTATCGCGTGCTGCGTTCAGGCCGGGCCATGATCTATGAACCGGAGTATGCCGTTTACCACGAGCACCGCGACACGATCGACCAATTGAGACGGCAATATTGGACATGGGGACTTGGTATGATGGCCTTTCTTGTCAAAAGCCGTCGGACCGACGGAGAGCTCAGGGCACGTCACCGTGCCATGGTTTGCTGGTGGTTTTTTGATCGGCTGAAAGCGCTGGCGCGGGCCGGGCGCAAGCTTCAAGGTCGTGATTTTCGTTTCGGAATTGCAGAGTTGTGGGGCGGAATCTACGGCCTTTCAGGCGAATATGATCGCTCACGTGTCCGCGTGCAGAGGATCCGGGAGCAGTACCGGTGAATGGCGACGCCTTCCGTGTCAGGCAAATCGATCTCGGCTCTCCCTATGCGGACGCCGATGCGGGAGATACCCCTTCGCTATCGATCTTCTGGTGGAAGGACTTGCCGCTGGGAATGCGAGCGTCCTTGCCTGACGAATTGCCCTACAGCGAGGCAAGTCTGCGGCAGTTCGCGGCGGAATTTTCGGCAGCACAATTGGCTGCCCGCAGCATCCCACTGGGAGCCCCCTTGCGGGCTACCTATGAAGGATCGCCAAAATCCGCGCTGTCTTTGACCGCGGCGACCGGTGCGGAGGACCTTGTCGACCGCCTCGATGACCTCGCGGCTGCGTCTTCCGCGTCGGCCCAGCACATCTCAGTCGTAATTTGCACGCGCGATCGCGGCCCCGCCCTGGCGGTGTGTCTTCAAAGCATTGCAAGGCAACGCAGCGCCCCTGGCGAGGTCATCGTCGTCGATAACTCCCGCGACGCCAACGCTCGTCCGGTATGTGTCCGATTCCCTGACGTCCGTTACGTTCATGAGCCGCGCCCCGGACTGAGTGTGGCCCGAACCGCCGGCATCCGAGAAAGCCATCAAGACATCATCGCGTTCACAGACGACGATGTCGAGGTCCATCCCGGCTGGACTGCCGAAATCGCGCGTGCCTTCGAAGAACGGGACATCGAGGCACTGACCGGCTTGGTGCTGCCAGCCCGGCTCGATACGATCGCCCAACGCCGTTTCCAGTTCGACATGGGCGGTTTTGGGTCCACCTTCGTGCCGCTTCTCTTCGACCACCGCTTCTTCGAAGAGACCCGGCCAAGCGGAGCGCATGTCTGGAAAATCGGCGCTGGAGCCAACATGGCCTTCCGGCGATCGGCCTTCGATCGGGTAGGCTCGTTCGACGAGCGCCTCGGCGCCGGTGCTGCCGGATGTTCCGAAGATTCGGAGCTATGGTACCGGCTGCTGGCCGCAGGAGGGACTTGCCTGTATGAACCTCGCGCCGTTGTCTTCCATCATCATCGCCGCGACTGGCCGGGCTTCAGGCGGCAAGTAAGAGCCTACATGAAGGGCCACGTCGCAGCTCTTGTCACGCAATATGACAATTTTGGCGATCGCGGAAACATCGATCGCATCTGGAAGCAGCTGCCCGCATATTTCTTGAGAACATTCGTCAAGGCGCTTTTCGAAGGCCCTCCCGGCAGGACCAGTATCCTCGCGGCGGAAGTCGAAGGCTGGCTGGCGGGTCTTCAATTCCTCGTCCGTTTCGGCTGGCGAAAACGGCGAACATCAAATTGGCTGAGGAACAAAACCGATGATCAGCAAGGCACCGCTCGGACAATTTCTGTCCCGGAATCCCTTTCCAAACGCTCTGACGGACGGGCTTTTCTACCGTGAGAAGATGCGCGCAATTCATCGCGTCGCGCCCGCGGCGATCGACGGGCCAGGCCGGATACTGGAAATTGGAGGCGGGCGCAGCGGGATGGCAAGTATCCTCTATCCGAATGCTGAAGTCGTTAACCTCGATCTAGATCCCGAGTTGGGCAACTACCAGCCAGATTGGGCGAGGTCGACCTTCGTCTGCGGCGATGCCTGTGACCTCCCCTTCGCGAATGACCGTTTCGACGTGGCGACGCTCTTCGACGTGCTTGAACACATCGAGGATGACCGTAGTGCCGCACAAGAGGCCTTGAGGGTCGTGCGCCCAGGCGGGTATGTTCTTGTCTCGACGCCACATGCGGAGTGGCATTACCCTTATTTCCGCTTCATGAAGCCCTATTGCCCGCATGAAAGCGAACTGATGCAGGAATGGGGTCACGTCCGGCGCGGCTACCGGGATCCCGAACTCGCAGCGCTCTTCGACAGTGCGCCGGAACGCCGCGCCACATTTATCAACCCGGTGACGGCACTCTTTCACGACATCGCGTTTTCTCGTTTCGGACGCCGTCGCCGCAAGATACTTTACGCTCTAGCGGCGCCGATAACGGCTGTCGGATACGTGCTGCACCAACGCTCAACACGCGGCACGGAGACGGCTTTTTCCTGGCGCAAATGAATTTTTCGGGGCATTTGATGGGCCGCCGCTCTTCCCTCGTCATCGCCCTCTTCCCATGGGGCGACGTCGTGGAGGAATTCCTCGATCCGATAGGATTGCGGCTTAAGGATTTCGTCGAACAGATGACTGGCGGCTGGCTCTTCGGTTACGCCTCCGCTCTGCAATTGGCCGGGCATAGGCCGGTCATCGTGTGCGCTTCCGAGCATGCTTCGCAGGTAGAATGCCACTACCATGCCGGCACGGGCGCGCCGATCTGGATCGTTCCCGGCGCGCGTGCGCGTCAAGGTCACTCCGCAGCGGCTCACAGTCTGCGGCGCTGGTCCGCGACGCCGCTCCCGGCATTCCGGAAGGTGCTCGCCCGGTCGCAATGTGATGCAATTCTCGTTCAGGAATATGAATATACGCGGTTCGATGCGCTTGCCTGGCTGGCAGTCCGTATGCGGATTCCGCTCTATGCAACGTTCCAGGGCGGCGACCGGACGCTCTCCTGGATAGAGGCGATCGCCAGGCAGGCTTCTCTCCGTGCCTGCAGCGGCCTGATCGTCGCATCGGCAGCGGAGCGTGAACGCCTCGCCAAAGCTTACCCGCACATCGCGCTCAACATCGCAAATATCCCCAACCCCATCGATTCCAGCGAGTGGACAGCGATCGAACGTCAGCAGGCGCGGCAAGACCTCGGTCTGGCGAGCGGGAACTTCGTCGTGGTCAACCACGGACGCATCGACGTTCGCCGTAAGGGGCTGGATGTGCTCCTGAACGCATGGTCCCTCTTTTCCGGCGATGCTTCGTCCGAACTGGTCATCATCGGCTCGGGGCAGGACCGAGACGCTTTTGCCAGGCTGCTGAGCGAGGCCGCACTGCCGAATGTGAGATGGCTTTGCGACTATACCACGGACCGGACCTTGATACGGCGTTGGCTTTCGGCGGCGGATGCCTATGTCACAGCGTCTCGCACCGAAGGTATGCCCGTTGCGCCGTTGGAGGCGATGGCCTGCGGCCTTCCGGTCGTTGCCACCGACGCACAGGGCCTACCCGACATCTTGGCAAACGGCGAGGCATCCGGCGGCCTCATTGTTCGAAGGGACGAGCCGGCGGCCATTGCACAGGCGCTGAAGAAAATTTACGACGATCCGATTATGCGAGAGCGCCTCGGACAGGCGGCGCGAAAGCGGATAGAGGGAAATTTTTCGCTCGGCGCGGTTGCTGGCGCTCTTGATCGCTTGCTGACCGCGCGGTAGCCCACATGCGCTATATTTGTTTCAATCGGCTGCGATACCAAGCCAGTGCTGTCTCGACGATCCTGTCGATGCCCGATTGTTCGGGCACCCAACCGAGTTCCCGCTCGGCCTTGCCGGCCGCGGCAACAAGCGCTGGCGGGTCGCCTGGCCTGCGCGGTCCGTAGGCCACCGGAAGCGGTATTCCCGAAGTCCGGCTGACGGCGTCGACCAGTTCGGCCACCGTTGTACCGGCTCCGGTTCCGAGGTTGTAGACGTGGACGCCCTTGTCCCGGAGAAGCTTCTCCCCTGCCAGGACGTGGGCGCGCGCGAGATCGACAACATGGACGTAGTCCCTCACGGCGGTTCCGTCGCGGGTATCGAAATCGGCTCCGTTGATGACGAAGGTGCGGCCTGGCCTCACTGCCGCCTCTATGGCCAGCGGAATGACATGTGTTTCCGGTTCATGCTTTTCGCCGATTTCGCCGTCGGGGTCGCATCCGGCCGCATTGAAATACCGAAGCACGACCGCATTGAGGCCACGAGCAAGCGAGATATCCTCGACCATTCTCTCTATGATGAATTTGGACCAGCCGTAGGGATTGATGGGCGACTGCCGATGCGTTTCGTCTATCGGAGACCGCGTCGGAATCCCAAAAGTTGCGCAGGTGCTCGAAAAGATCAGCTTGTCCAGGCCGGCCTTCAGCATTTCCTCGAGCAGGACCAGGGTACCGAAACTGTTGTTTCGGTAGTAAAGTTCCGGCCGCTCGACTGACTCGCCAACGTAAGCGTAGGCAGCGAAATGCGCCACGGCGTCCGGCCGATACCGGTGCAGGGCGGCCGCCACAGCCGCGGCGTCGGAAATATCCGCCTCGATCAACGGTCCCCATTTCACCGCGTCGCGCCAGCCGCGCGAAAGGTTGTCAAAGGCAACAACCGACCATCCAGATTCCGCGAATGCCTTGCAGCAGTGCGACCCGATATAGCCGGCCCCGCCAGTGACCAGGACCGTCTTCATTCGGCTGCGGCGGGCCGAATGTGCCCAGATGAAACCACGTCCTCGAAATACGCAATGGTCTTGGCAAGGCCAGCACGCAATGCAGTTCTTGGCTTCCATTTGAGTTCGCGGGAAGCATATCGGATATCGGGCTGCCGCTGCTTTGGATCGTCGACGGGTAGAGGCGAAAATCTGATCTTCGATCGGCTTCCGGTAAGTTCGATCACCAGATTTGCGAGCTCGAGCATCGTGAATTCCGCCGGGTTGCCGAGATTGACAGGACCGGTGATGTCGTCGGCAGTCTGCATAAGACGTACCAGACCGTCGATGAGGTCCTCGACGTAGCAGAATGAACGCGTCTGCTGGCCAGTGCCGTAGACCGTTATCGGCTTGTTTTGCAGCGCCTGCACGATGAAATTGGAAACGACACGACCGTCGTCGGGACGCATCCTTGGACCGTAGGTATTGAAAATGCGGGCTACCTTGATCTTCAGCTTGTGCTGTCGCCAATAGTCGAAAAACAGAGTCTCGGCACATCGCTTGCCTTCGTCATAGCAGGAACGAGGGCCAATCGGGTTCACTCTGCCCCAATAGCCTTCCAATTGCGGATGAACTTCAGGGTCGCCGTAGACTTCGGAGGTGGACGCCTGCAGAATCTGTGCGCGAACCCGCTTGGCCAGTCCGAGCATATTGATCGCGCCATGAACGCTGGTCTTGGTCGTCTGGACGGGGTCGGACTGATAGTGGACGGGGCTCGCCGGACAGGCGAGATTGTATATTTCGTCAACCTCTACGTAGAGTGGAAACGTCACGTCATGACGAATAATCTCGAACGATCGGTCATCGAGGAGATGAGAGACGTTTCTGCGGCTTCCTGTGAAGAAGTTATCTGCGCAAACTACCTGATGGCCCTCAGCAAGGAGCCGCTCGCACAAAAATGAGCCCAGGAAACCTGCGCCGCCTGTCACCAGGATTTGTTTCGCCTGCTGCATTTTCAGGGTCTCCGGCTTAATCTTAGACAGGACTAATATATTAAACTGATGCAGGGCCATATGCCACCGGCCTGCTTTCAATTTACGTTACGGGCAAGACATTGTTCTCGATGGACCAGGGGCTGCGATTATCGCTCAAGGGCGGCTGGAGCGTCCGATTTGCACGCCAGGGTAGCCCTTCTGCAATCAAAGCTGGACATCGGGCTTTCCCCTTGGTCGGGCGCCTGCTATTTCGAACGCGTTCACAGAAAGTGCCACGCGTTCGGACAGCTGATTAGCGGATCAAGGTGATGAAGAGCGACACCCTCTCCTACCCCCCACGTGGCCTGTCGCGGGATGAAGCTGCCCGCTACGTCGGCGTAGGCGTAACAAAGTTCGACCAGATGGTCTTGGACGGGCGAATGCCAAAGCCAAAGAAAATCGACACTCGTGTGATCTGGGATCGCCTTAAGCTGGAGGCTGCGTTCGCGGATCTGCCCGGCGACGATGACGACAATATCGTCGACTTTCTCTTGAAAGGGAACCATCGAGGGTAATAGCCTGGTTCTGCCATGGAACAGCGTCTTAAAGACGAATACCCAGGTGTGTCCTCCTATAAGGATCGTCATGGGAAGACGCGCTGGCGCTACCGCGCCAATGGGCGCCTGGTGCCGCTGCCTGCCCCGAACGAGAGAGGTTTCAAGGAAGCCTATCGGGCTGCTGTCGAGGGTCGCAAGACACGAAAAGCGCCGGTTGTCACAATGCCGGGTGCTGCCTTGCCAGGAACGTTCGGAGCAGCCGAAAGGAGATTGAAGGCATCGGTGAAGTGGCTCGCTCTTGACGACAGCACGAGATTCAAGAACAGCCGCCTGGTCGAGGAATTTCTGGCGCTGCGGGTGGTCCCGGACCATCCGCTGACATGGCGCGACGTGCCCGTTAAGAACCTGCGGCGGGTCCACGTCGAAGAGCTTCTGGGACACTTCATCGCGACACCACACAAGGCCAAGCACCTGCTGGTCGCGATACGCAAGCTCGTCTATGTCGCGGTGCGACTGGACTGGATTGAAATCGATCCTACCGCGGCAGTCGAGTGGCGTCCTGCCTACACGGGCTGGAAGGCTTGGCCTCACGAAGCGATGCAGAAATTTGAGCAGCGCTGGCCGCTGGGGACGGCTGCGCGCACTACGGGCTGGCGCTCTGGCTAGGCAATCGTCGCGGCGATGTCGCCGATCTACGGTGGGACCAGAGGGTCACGCGCAAGGTCATGATCGATGGCCAGGAGCGTCATTTCGACGGCTTCGAGATCGTCCAGGCAAAGAACAAGAACAGGACCGGTGGCAAGCGGCTTTTCGTACCGATCACGCCCATGTTGGCCGAGATGCTTGGTGCCGCCGACAAGCGCGGCGAAACCGTCCTGGTGACCGCTTATGGCCAGCCCTTCTCCTCCAAGTCCCTGACCGGGAGCATGGCGCGCTGGTGCAAGCTTGCAGGGCTTACGAAGGGGCTGACGCTGCATGGACTGCGAAAGTCGCTCGGCGTCTATCTCGCCGAGGCCGAGGCCTCGACCAGGCAGTTCATGGAGGTGCTGGGCCACGACGACATCGATCATGCCGAGCTCTATTCACGCGAGGCATCGCAGGTTCGTCTTGCGGTTCAGGGCATGGATCGCGTCGTGCGGCTGGCGACCCGCAGGCCGATTGTTGCCGAACCTTCTGGCGAATCTGCTGGTAAGCCATTGAGAAATTACGATAGTGGTGGACCCGGAGGATGACCACTATCAGTCCGCTTTCGGGACCAATTGGCTGAAGCGGGCCTTCCGAAAACGACCAACATGGAGGCCCGCAGGATGGATCTGCAATCCGCTGACTTAAGCCCCGCAAACTTCTCCAGCTAAGGTTAGAGTGCGTCTGTCAAGGAGACGGGATCAATGTGCGCTCGAAATCCTTGTCGAGCGGCCAGAGCGGGCGTGGTGTGTCGGTATAAGGTCGCCGTTCCGCCCTCGGCGTTGCCAGCGCGCCTGCATCGCAGACGATGACCCTGCCAGCTATCGGCTCGAATGCCGCACGGAAATGCTGCATTGATTTCAGAACCAATACGCGGCGAGCCGTCGGTTCTATCCCGAAAGCGCGCAATTGCTGAAGATCGACGATCTGCTGCGCCTCTGAGACCACCAAGACTTCGATCCCGTCGAGGTCGATGACGGCGGTAGGTCCGAAGCTATGGCTAAGCCCACCCTGTATCGGTCCGTCGCCGACATAGGCGCCATCGGAGAGCATGGCCAAGACGCCAGTCACCGTCAGCGGGCCGCCGCCGAAGTTCGGGTCGCCCTTACCGCCAATCGTGACCGTGACGGCTTCGCCTTGCCTGTGACGATGCAGTTCCGCTGCTGCCTCCGCATCAATCATGGGCGCGAACACCGCGCCCTTCACTCCCGCATCAAGCAAGCCCTTCAACAGCGCGGTTGAGTCGCCGTAGGAGCCGGCGCCGGGATTGTCGGCATAGTCAGCGATGACAAGCGGTTTGTCGCCACCCCAATCGAGCGCCTCGGCGGCGGCTTCATCGACCCCTATGAAGACATTGCGCTTCTTAGTTCGGCCCTGCCAGATCCTGTCTGCAAGTTCCTCTGTCACACGGCTGGCGGTTGCATTGGCGTAAGGGTCGCGGCTGTCAAAGGTCGCTAGCACGGTGGGGCCGACACACGACACGTCTGCCCCCGTGAAGGCTGCATTAACGGAAACAGCGAGCAAGCCCTCAGACTCGGCCTCGCGGCAGCGGTCATAAAGCGCAAGGGTTTCGGGAACATCGGTGCGGCCGGAGTTCGCCTCGTCAAGCATCGGCACGTGCGCCCTGAGGGTGCGAGGCGCGATCTCTCCCCGAATCGTGCGATCCAGAATGCGCGCGGCATGCGCGCCAATCTCGCGCATATCCACATGCGGATAGGTCTTGTAGGAGACGAGTATCTGTGCGTCCCGGACCATGTCTTCCGAGACCATGGCATGAAGGTCAAGTGTTACCGCAATAGGAATTTCCGCCCCCAGTTCCTCCCGCAGCAGGCCAAGCAGATAGCCCTCCCCGTCGTCGCAAAAGTCGGGCACCATCGAGCCGTGCAGGCCGAGCAGCACGCCGTCGAGCCGGCCCCTGCTCGAACGCGCCGCCTCCAGAATGACGCCGGCGATGTGGTCATAGGCTGCTTGAGTTACCCGCCCGCCGGGCACGGCGTGGGCTGACACCGCGTGGACGACGTTCCAGCCGGCAAGCTCGGCGACATCCATGAAGCCGGCGAGTTCGGTGTTGGCGTTTCGCCGCGCGCGGATTGCTTGGTCGCCATAATGCAGTGCATCCACCTTAAACTGCGGCAGGTCGGTGCGGTAGCGCGAAAACGTATTGCTTTCGTGCATGAATTCGGCAGTCAAAACAGTGAACGGCATTGGGCTTCTCTATTGCGCGAGGCGAACGCGGTGGTTTTGGCCGATCTCAACAAGCGCGCTCGGCTCCGGTTGCTCGTCAGGGTTCGGACGGCGCGCAATGTCGGGCGAAAAACGCGCGGCGTCCGGAATGGAGGCAGCGTCGGGTAAAGCGCGCGCGCCGGTCAAGATCGCATCCGGGTCGGGAACAGAGCCGATCAGACGACGCGTATAGGGATGCGTCGGGCGGCTGAAAATCGAATGCCAGTCGCCTTCCTCCACTACGCGGCCGAAATACATCACGGCAACCCGGTCGCTAACGTGTTCGACCACACTCAAGTCGTGGGAAATCATGATGTAACTCAGCCCTAGCCTTTCCTGCAGATCCATCAAGAGGTTGATGATCTGGGCCTGGATGGACACGTCGAGCGCCGACACCGGCTCGTCCAGCACCAAAATCTTGGGGCTGAGCATCAACGCCCGGGCGATACCGATGCGCTGACGCTGCCCGCCCGAGAACTCATGCGGATAACGGTCTGCGTGGTCCGGCGCCAGGCCAACCCGCGTCAACATTTCGGCAACGCGGTGGTTGGCCTCGCTGCCCTTGGCGATACCATGCAGGACGAGCTGCGCGGACAGCATGCGGCCGATGGTCTGGCGCGGGTTCAAAGACGCGTAGGGATCCTGAAACACCATCTGCGCGATGCGGGCTCGATCCTTCCTGTCGGGAGCGCCGGGCCCCGTCAATGATTTTCCCTTGAACAGTATCTCTCCCGAGGTCTGCGCTTGCAGGCCCATAACGGTCAGCGCGGTGGTGGATTTCCCGCAACCGGATTCGCCGACGATGGACAGGCATTCCCCTTCGTTCAGGGTCAGGTTCACTCCTTGCACGGCTCGGAGCGTCCGCTTCGGCCCTAAAGGCGATCGACGCGGCAGCGAAAAGTGAACATTGAGATTGCGGATTTCCAGCAAGGGCGCACTCATGCGGTCGCCTCCTTATAGAGACCGCGCGGCGTCGTCAGCGTTGGCGCGTCCCGCCCGCGTTCCTCGGCGGTCACGACCTCGTCGAGTTCGGTGAGGCGACGACGACCGGCGGGCGTTCTCGAGCCCAGACGCGGACGCGCCGCAAGCAGGCCCCTGGTATAGGGGTGCATCGGATTTTCGAACAGTGCCCTGGTGTCCTGTTCCTCAACGAGCCGCCCTTGATCCATGACGCCGACGCGGCGGCACATATTGGCGATCACGCCCAGATCGTGGCTCACCAGCAGCACGGCCGTTCCCTCGGCCCTGCACAGTTCGGCAATTAATTCCAGCACGTCTGCCTGTACGGTTACATCAAGCGCGGTCGTCGGCTCGTCCGCGATTAAAAGGTCGGGACGGCAGGCCAGTGCAATCGCAATCATGACGCGCTGGCGCATCCCCCCGGACAGTTGATGCGGGTAGGATTCAGCGCGCTCCTCGGGCGACGGCACCCGCACGCTCTCCAACGCCTCGACGGCTTTCCTGCGCGCATCCGACCATCCCATGCCGCTGTGAACGACGAACATTTCCGCAATCTGCCGGCCGATCGTCGCCAGCGGGTTGAGTGCCGTCATCGGCTCCTGGAACACCATCGCCATACGGTCACCGCGCAGACGGCGCCTGGCGCGGACGCCGAGCTTCAGAACGTCCTGTCCCCGGAAGAAGATCGAGCCGCCGGTCACGCCCAGCGGGCGCTTCAGCAGACCCATCACCGAGAGGCCGGTGATGCTTTTTCCCGAGCCGGATTCGCCAACTAGGCCAAAGGTTTCCCCCGGCAGGATGTCGAAAGAGACGTCGTGAAGGAGTTCGTGGCGCTTGCCGACACCAATGCACAGGTCGCGCACCGACAGAATCGGATCGGGAAGAATGCCGCTCATGCCTTGCGGGTCCTCATATGGGGATCCAGCATATCGCGTAGCCCGTCGCCGAGCAGATTGAAGCCAAGGACCGTGGCGAAGATCGCCAGACCGGGGAACACCGATGCCCAGGGGGCGGTACGGATCAGGTCGCGCGCGTCCGTGAGCATGTTGCCCCAGCTTGGCTGCGGCGGGCGGATGCCGACGCCGAGGAAGGACAGGGCCGCCTCCGCCAGAACAGCACCGCCGATGCCCAGCGTCGCGATGACGAGGACTGGGCCGAGGATGTTCGGCAATATCTGGGTGCGCATGATGTTAATGTCGCCGAAGCCTGCCGCTCTTGCGGCCTGCACGAAGCCTTGGTTCTTGAGCGACAGGGTGGAACTGCGGGCGATGCGGCAGGTCCATGACCAGTTGGTCAGGCCGAGCGCAATCAAAAGGCTTGGCAGGCCCGGCCCCAGCACCGCCATGATGGCGAGCGCGAATACCAGGGATGGGATCGCCAGCATGACGTTGGTCAACCCGTTCACCAGATCGTCCCACCAGCCGCCGAAATAACCGGCCGAGACGCCGAGCGCGGTGCCGATGAACGAGTTGATCAACTGCGAGACGAGGCCGACTGTCAGCGATACTCTTGCGCCGTAGAGGACGCGGGAAAGGACATCGCGGCCCTGTCCGTCCGTGCCCAACCAATGCGCCCAGCTTGGGGGCATTTCGGAATTCATCAGGTCGGCATCGAATATCGGATCGTAAGGCGCAATCCAGCCGGCGCTGACAGCCGCTATTACTACGAGCAGCGCCAGCACCAGTCCAAGAGCAAAATTGAACCGCAGCTGCATGGATCAAGCCACCTTGATGCGCGGGTCGATGACCGCATAGGCGATATCGACCAGCATATTGATGACCAGGAACCACACCACAATCACGATCACTGTGCCCTGGACCACGGGAATGTCACGTGCCGACACGCTGTCGACCAGAAGCGATCCGACCCCCGGCCAGGAAAACAGCTTCTCGATCACGATCGCCTGCCCCATGAGAGAGCCGATCTGAAGGCCAAGCGTGGTAAGGATCAGGACAAGCACGTTGCGGGTGACGTGAGCGCGCACCAGACGCGGTTCGGACACTCCCTTGGCGCGCGCCGTGCGCACGAAATCGGCGTTCAACACATCGAGAACGCCAGCGCGGGTCGTTCGCGCAAGAAGCGCCATTGGCGACACCCCAAGTGCTATGGCGGGCAATATCACGTAGCGGATGCTGCCTGGCTGGTAGCCGAAGCTCGGCAACAGGCCGAGTTGCAGCGCAAACACGTACATCAGGAGCAAGCCGAGCCAGAATTCGGGAAGCGACAGGCCGGAGACTGCCACCATCATCGTGCCGGTATCCAATGCGCTGCCCGGCTTCAGCGCGGCAAGAAACCCCAGGGGAATGCCGATCACCGCGGCAAAGCTCATTGCCGCCAACGCGAGCTTGATCGAAGGCCAGAGCCGCGGCTCGATCACGGCCCACACCGGCTCGCGGGTCCGGTACGAAATTCCAAGGTCAAAATGCGCCAGCCCCCATAGATAGTCCCAAAGGCGGACAGGCAGCGGCTTGTCCAGGCCGAACTCTGCATTCAGATGCCCCATGACATCCGCGTTCGTGGCGTTACGCCCCTCAGCCATCAAACTTGATAGGAAGCTGCCTGGAACAACGCTGAATATCACGAAGATAATCAGGGCGACCGCCAGCAAGGTCGGGATCATCTGCAGGGTGCGGCGAAAGACGAAGCGCAACATAAGCGGGTTCTGCCTCCAATGGGCGGGCGCCGTGCGGCGGACGGGACCATGCCGGTCCCATCCGCTAGTTCACCCCGCTACTTGCGCGACGCCGGCGCGCTGTCGTCGATCCAGATATCTTCGTAGTCCTGGATGGCCAATTCCATGGCGTTCGGCTTCAAACCGTGGACCCATGGCTGATAGGCCATCACGGCCTTGTTGTAGTTGAAGAACCAGATAGGTGCCTCTTCCTGCAGTAGGTTGTTCGCCTTCTTCAGAAGAGTGTTCTGCTTGGCCTCATCGGTTTCATCGCCTGCCTCGTCAATCAGCTTGTCGAAGTCGGCATTGGAGAACTTGACGTAATTGCAGGCGGTCTGCGGGGTTTTCGAATAGAAGCAGGTCAGGTACTTCAGTGGATCGGGACCTGACGAATTCGACCAGATATAGGATTCGAATTTGTCGGACAGGATTTTGTCGGACAGGACGGAGCTTTCCACGGGGTCTGTCGTGACTTCGACGCCTACTTTCGCCAACATGGGGATGATCGCCTCGACGATCGGCAAGCCCCAGCTTTCATTCGAAGTCGCGGTCACCGAGAACTTTAGGCCGGTTTCGAATCCCGCCTCCTTCAGCAGTTCCTTGGCTTTTTCCGGATCATAAGCATAGGGCTTGGCCTCCTTGTCGAAGGCGGGCGACGACTTCGGCAGCCACGATACCGCGGGATACGCCTTGTTTTTCAGCAACTTCTCGACAATCAGGTCCTTGTTGATCGCATAGTTGATGGCTTGCCGGACGCGTTTGTCCTTGAACGCTTCGATCTTCGTGTTGAAGCCGATATTGCGCGTGTAGACTTCGGCCACTTCAAGGATGTGATCCTTCAGCGCCGGATCCTGTCCATAGGCTTCATATTGCACTGGTCCGAGAACGTTGGCATCAATTTCGCTGTTGCGGAAAGCGACGTCACGAGCCGAGGCTTCCCCCATCAGCATGATGGCAAGCTTGTCGAGGTGCGGCTTGCCCTTCTCATAATAGCCGTCGAACTTCTCGAATTCGACCTTCGAGCCAGGAACGTAGTTGACCAGCTTGAACGGGCCAAGACCGTTTGGCTTCGAGGCGAGCTGATCTTCCGGATAATCCTTGGAGTAGATCGGCGCATAGTTTGACATCAGGTTCCAGCCCGGATCGGCCAGGTTGATGAAGGTGATCTCGACGGTCCTGTCATCGATCTTCTTCAGCCCTGAAACGTGGTCGGCTTTGCCTGCCTGGAATTCGGCAACGCCGGCGATTTGCAGCATTTGCTCGGCACCTGGCAACGCCTTCTTGGGATCGGCCAGACGGTTGTAGGACCAGAGCACATCATCGGCGTCGAGTTTGTCGCCGTTGTGGAAGGTCCCTTCCCTGAGCTTGTAGGTATAGGTTTTGCCATCGGCCGACTTCTTGACCGATTCTGCAAGATCAAGCTCGGGTTTGCCGCTTTCCGGGTTCCATTTGTAGAGCGAGCGATTCATCGCTTTGGCGACGATCTCGTCTTGCGTATGCGGTGTCGCCGTGATGTCGAGCGATGTGATCGAATTTCCATAGGGCGCGACGTACACGAATGTCCCGCCATCCTTGGGGGTTGCGTCCTGCGCCAGCGCGGCGGTCGCCGTCCCGAGCGCAAGCGCTGCTACCAGTCCAAATCGGATCCACATCCTAGTTCCTCCCTGTGTGGTTCGTTACTTGTCTTCCTGTTGGGGTCGGACCGGCCTGGGCGAACAACTCAACCTCTGTCATAGACGATGCGCCCATCCAGGATGGTCATCTCGCAACGCGTTTCCCGCAGGATTTTTTCAGGCGCGGCGCTCAAGAGATCGTTCGAAAACACGGCGATGTCCGCCAGCATTCCGGGCTCCAGCCGGCCTTTGACGCTTTCCGCACTCTGGGAATAGGCGCCATTTTCCGTATAGGCGCGCAAGGCCTGTTCGGGCGTCAGTATCTCGGAAGCGTCCATCACCGTGCCCTTGTACGTCTTGCGCGTCAGCATGGCGTAGAGGTCCGGAAAAGGATTGGGCGAACAGACTGGCGAATCGCTGCCGGTGGACGGCTTCATCCCCAGACGATCCCAGGTCCCGATCGGATAGGAGCCCAACCCGCGCTGCGGCCCGAGAACCGAGACGTAGGCGTCGCCGAAATCGTAGATGAAGGCCTGCTGCGGCGCGGGCACGACGCCCGCCTTCAACATGCGCTGGTTTAGGGCATCGTCGACATAGCCGCAATGCTCGATGCGGTGGCGGCTCGTGTGTTTCGGATTTGCGGCACGCACAAGCTCATAGGCGCGCACGAGTTGGTCGATGGCGGCATCGCCGATGCCATGGCAGACTAGCGTATAGCCAAGTGCTGCGTAGCGGTCGACCAATTCGAACAACTGGGCGTCGGACAGCATCTGAATCCCGACATTGTCAGGCTGGCCGACATAGGGCTGGCGCATCCAGGCCGTTCGCCCGCCTGCCGAGCCGTCCGTGAATATCTTCACGCCGCCTATGCGGAACATGTCGCTGCCGTGGCCAGTGACAAGCCCCATCGCATGACATGACTCGACGATGGACGAACCGGGATCGCCCAGAAGCGTAGCCCAGACCCGAACCGGCAGCCGGCCGCTGCGCTCGGCCTGCCGATAAGCCTCGATCTCGGTCATGCCATCGACCTGGCCGACAGCCGCATCCATGCAAGACGTGATCCCGAATTGCAAAAGATGGTGGCCGCCCGCTTCGATGGCGTCGATGAGCTGGGCAAGCGGGGGCGTCGGTTGGACGTCATAGACGAGGTTCTGAGCGTTTTCCGCCAGCATTCCGGTCAGTTGCCCGTTCTCGCGCCCGATAAGGCCGCCATCCGGATTGGGCGTTGCGCTGTCGATCCCCGCCTGCGCCAGCGCCAAGGAATTGACGATGGTGACATGGCCGCAGGCGCGCGTGACCGATACAGGATGATCGGGTAAGGCCGCGTCCAGTTCCAGCGCCGTGGGCATCAAGCCGTCCGGATAGCGGGTCTGGTCAAATCCGCGCGCGGTTACCCATTCGCCCTTGGGGGTTGCGGCGGCACGCGCCTGGAGTGCGGCAACCAGCGCGCTGCGGGTCGGCGCGGCATCCGGTGTCGCATCGACCTTGCCGCGCAGAAGGCCCGTCGAGATCAGATGCAGATGCGCGTCGTTCAGGCCGGGCATCGCAAAGCGTCCCCCCAGATCGATTACCTTCGTGTCTGAGCCGACAGACGCTGTGATGCCGGCGTTCGAGCCACTGGCCAATACCTTGTTGCCAAGGATTGAAATCGCCTCTGCGACAGGATTGCCGTAACCTGTCCATATTTTGCCGCTATGCAGAACGAGATCGGCCGTATCTACGGAACTCATATTGGTTGTGTCCCCCCGAAAGGCACTCGCTGCTCCACAACGTCTCCGGTGTGACACTCCAACTGAGGCGTGTCCCTGGCAGTTGTGGTCGCGGAAATTTCACCGAACCACGACAGAATCCGAGATGGCTTCCTCCCGAATGCCGGCTTGCCGCCAGCTTGTTCGTATCAGGGTGCGGCCTCTGCCGGTCCGTGGCCAATTCGGTTTTTGCAACGTCTCATGCAAGATTTGCATAGCTCGCGAATGAATGAAATACATTGGCGATTCCGGGCAAATACCGGCCAATCCGGCGTCTGCCGCAAACAAGGGGGGGCTGGTGGAAATCAAATGGCTGGAGGATTTCGTAACGCTTGCCGAGACGTCGAGCTTTTCGCGCGCGGCCGAAACCCGTAATGTCACCCAACCGGCCTTCAGTCGACGCATCAAACAGCTTGAAACGTGGATCGGAGCACCGCTCATCAGCCGCGCAACCATGCCGGCCGAACTGACACCGGCCGGGCGCAATTTTCTTCCCATGGCGCAGGATGCGATTAGGATGTTCTATTCGGTGCGCGAGTCGCTGCGCCCGCCCGCTGAACAGGGATTGGTACGCTTTGCCGCCCTCCACACATTGACCATCACGTTCTTTCCTGACTGGCTGCGAGAACTGCAGCGCAATACCCGTAAGTTCGGCACGTCCTTTATTGCCGACAGGGGGGGCATCGAAGCAAATCTGGCTGCGCTGACCGATGATGAAACTGACTTCTTTCTCACATACTCACACCGCGAAGTGCCGTTTCATCTCGACCGCGACAGGTTCGCATTCTTGACCATCGGTGCGGACCGGCTGATCCCCGTCGCTGCGTCGGAACTGCGCATCGACAAGTCGGTACTGCAAGCTGAAGGTATTCTGGACGAACCCGACACGGCGAAGCTGTTGCTGCCCTATCTGGGCTACGGTCATAGCTCTTTTTTTGGCGTCGCACTTGGAAGGCTGTTTGCGAAACACTCCCCCTTCCGACGTCGGACGGTCCACGAGAGCACCATCAGCGCAGGCCTCAAGGAATTGACGCTAGCTGGCGCAGGCATCTGCTGGCTGCCGGAAAGTCTCGTCGAAAAAGACATTTCCAGTGGCGGTCTCGTCGCCTGTTCAAGCAACCCCACCTGGACGCTCGATCTTGAGGTCCGGCTATATCGCAGTTTGGACAAAACGCGAAGCGCCACGGTGGAAGCGATCTGGCAATCTTCCAAGTCGCTGGCCTCCAAGTCGCTGGCCAGGAAAAATTAGAGACTTAACTCATCAGGAAGCGATAGGCGCGCAGCACCTCGAGTAGACGTCCGATGCAAAGACGACGCACGCTGACCGTCCTGGCGCGCGCCATACCGCGATCGGTACGGCCATTTCACCTCAGGCCGATTCAAGCAGTCTTAAGCCGCGCCTTGGCTAGACACTAGCCCTTGGACCCCGTCATTCGGATCCTAGGCGCTCCAGTCCTCTGTGTCCGCCTGTCCCCGATACCGTTAGCTTTCTACCGCCGTGAAAGGCGTTGCTGACGGTCTGCGGGCCTGGGGCACCGAAGGTGACGCGGACGGCGGGCCGTTCCTGTCCGCGTGGGCATCGGCTAGATAGTGCGCTTTGCAAGTGCAGCTGCAATCGGGCCAACTTCTGCAACAACCTCCACCATTGGGATGTCAGCCTCGCTTGCCAAACGGGTAAGGCTGAATACATGGGTTCCAATCCCAAGCCCTTTAAGATCCGGATGGTTGAGGGTGTTGACGACATAGCTGTTGAACAGTTCGCGGGCGCGCACCGACATGAGCGGTCTCCGTGCTTTCGGCTAAGCATACAGGAGGCGGGGCCGCCATGGGAATGCATACTGCATCCCGTCAATTTCAAACGGCTACGCCAGCCGAAGGCGAGTAGTGCTTCAACACAATCGCTCACCGCCTATACTTTGCCCGGCATGGACACGCTTCGATGACATCGCGGCGCCTTGAAAGTCCCTCAGAGGCCAGCGGGGCGCTACGGCGCGTTTGCCGCGAAGATGGCAGCACGAGCTTTGTTCTTCGGCTTCGACATAGGTGTGGGAAACGCCATGGCTCACGCTATAGCGGGTTGATTTCAACCCGGCGCCGCTAGTATTTGCACGAATGCTAATATTAGGCCATGATCCCTTCTGCCGGGAGGAACTCCGGCATGGCCCGGTTGCCGGCCCCCAAGCCAAGCACACCCCCGGCAACTGGGCCGCCCATCTGTTAGTAACAGCTTGAGTAGCCACCCGCTGCGCGGAATGGTATGTCGAAGGGCAGCATCAAGGTTGGCGATGAGATCGCCACTACCGCGACCCTGCGCAGGCGGGTGACTGAGCATCGGGTGAGCGTCTTGATCCCATCGTCCAACCAGCCACATTCCATCGCGGATCGAACATCGAAGGTCGCCGAGGCAAGCCGACCGAGCTGATAGGCTAGCTTCGCCACGTCGATGACGACAGGGTGACCTCTCGCCGGATGCGGTGCGGCTGGAAGCCAAGTATGTGCCGCCGAATCGTAAGACGCCGCTGGCCGACAAGCAGACGTGAACATTTATAGCAAATGGATGGCAGCCTCGCCGTGAGCGGCTGGCCTGATGTTGCGGAATGGCTGAATTTTTTCTCCGAACGTTTCGTCCATTAGAAAGGAGGCATATATTATCAGCCAGCCGGCGGCCCGTCCCCCGCCCCCGCCGGTTAGGCCCGGCACGTTCCTGGTCCCCGCCAAAGATGCCGGGCCGCTTTGCTGCCCATACCGTGAAGCCGGGTCCAGCGCTCCGCTGTGCGCGTTGAAAACGGAATACGCCGCGCTCAAAATCGAGAACGGAAATGGGACAAGTTTGAATTTTTCGTGGCTCAGACCTCCTCTTCGAGCGGCTTGTGGCGTTTGCCGACCTAGGCCCGGTTTGTTGCCGGCCTCGAGTTCCCGCCGCACAGAGTAACCGTTCCTCGCTCCTGTCGAAGACGATTATTCAGCGAGGAATGAAGGCTTTGCTTTAGACCCCCCCTGCCGTGACAGGGCAGAGGGATGGCGCGTCGAAAGTTGCACCCTCATCGAGTGGCATGCGTATGCGACATCAGGCGTGACGGCGTGGCCCTTTTCCTTCGGATCCCAGTGGGAAAGGCCTGTTTGGATGCCTACTTCCCCTTCGCGCCGTCCTTGCGTGCTATGACAAGCTTCGGCATGTGGGCTTCAAGGATGATGCTGAGCGCTTCGTCTCTGGTGATGCCGACCTTGCGGGCGTAGTACTCAGCTTCTCGTGCCCGCTCGCGATTGAGCGGGCGTTCGTCCGCATGCTTCACCCTCTGCTTGGGTTTCTGCTTCACCTTCTTTCCCATGAGGCGAACCATAGCACAACAGGCACCCCGGCTTAACCCGGCGGCCGGCATGGGGCCCCTCCAACGGAAACAACACCTAGCGCTTGTCTCTGTCGGGTGCTCGGCTCGTCTTTTCGATGATGCCAGCCCGGCCGGTCACCATGATGGCTGTGCCGTAACTGTCAGCGAGCCCAACTCTTCGAGGTGGTGAACGCCGCCAGACAGGCCGGGCGATCAGCCCCTCAGCCCCGAACCTACTCCTGAGTACGTTCCGGTGGCTGACGCCTGCTTCCTGACGACCCGATCCAATTGGGCAGCTTCGACGCGCTACAGCCGGTGAACTCTATACACATCAGAGCGAGAGCGCAGGAACACTTTGCCGCCTTCGAACCAATCCTGAGACGTTGCATTCGCATCCGTGCAGGAACACATCCGGGACGCCGGAGTTCGGGACGATCGACATAGTCACGTGCAGTGCAGATTCAAAAATGGAATGCCCAAAGCTACGAGCCAACGCGAGGCGCTGATATGCCGTGGACCAGTGATGACGGGCGCAACGACCAGGCCACGGCGGCGGCGGCGCTTATTGTGGACGAGGAACGGGCCAGGCGCGCCGCAAAAACAGCGCGGTTGAAGGAGGCGCGTCTCGCTCAGGAAGCGAGCACAGCCCTTCCCGCCAAGCCTAAACCGCGGGTCGTGAAAAAGGTTCGTAGGATTTTGTCTCGGGCTAGGATGCGGTGGCTGCGAAGCCTCCGGCGATGGAACATTCCGAAATTCCAGGTGTTATTCTTTCTCACGCCTAAAATGTCAGCGTAGCGAATGCCACAGATTTTCCGGCCTGGCGCAAACGGGGTTGCACGGTTTGTCCTTTGGGGTGGACTGGCAGGCCTGGTGGCCCTGGTTGGGCTCGTCTCGGTTGCCCCGCGTGTCAATTGGTCGACGTTTGTTGCACGTGCCGATGCGCAGCCCGTTCCATTCAGCCATAAGCATCACGTCGGTCAGCTCGGTATCGACTGCCGCTATTGCCATAACAGCGTGGAGGTGTCGTCGTCAGCCGGGCTTCCGGCAACGGAAGTGTGTATGACCTGCCACTCGCAGCTTTGGACAAATGCCGACATGCTGGCCCCCGTTCGGCAGAGCTTGGCAACCGGAAATCCGCTCCGTTGGCACCGGGTGAACCGGGTGGCCGATTTCGTCTTCTTCAACCATTCGATACACGTCAACAAGGGCGTCGCCTGCGTGACCTGTCACGGCCATGTCGAGGAAATGCCCTTGATGCGCAAGAGCGAGCCCCTCGACATGGAATGGTGTCTGGGATGTCACCGCGATCCCAAAGATAATCTGCGTCCTCCCAACGCCGTCTTCAGCACCGATTGGACGCCACCCCCCAATGTCGAGGAAATGCGCGCCAAGTTGATAAAACTGCTGAACATCGAACCCCACACGATGACTGATTGCTATGTCTGTCACCGCTGACGAATCTCGGCTCTGGAGAAGCCTGGCCGAACTCTCCGATGCGCCAGAGTTTCGCAAATATGTCGAAGCGGAATTCCCGTCCTTGCGCGACGAAGGCTGGGCGACATTTCGACCGGGCCTCGATCGGCGCAAGCTCCTCAAGCTTCTAGGCGCCGCGGTTTCATTCGGCGGGCTGGCGGCGTGCGTACCGGCCGACGATATCGTCCCCTACGTCCGTCAGCCTGAAAACGTCGTGCCTGGCAGGGCCGAATATTATGCCACGACTTTTGCCAGAGAAGGGTACGGCGTCGGCGTGCTTGTCGAGACGCACGAGGGGCGGCCGACCAAGATCGAGGGCAATCCCGACCATCCCGCGTCCTTGGGCGCCACAGACGCAATCATGCAGGCGGCGGTGCTTTCGCTCTACGATCCGGACAGGTCTCGGACCCCGCTGCTGGACGGCGCTCCCGCCGATTATGGGTCTTTCCTCGGCGCAATGACCGCGCTGCGCAAGCAATTTGCTGAGGTCCGGGGTAAGGGGCTCGCCGTCCTCTCCGGACCGTCAACATCGCCGACGCTCGCCGCCCAATTTCGCGACTTGCGCGCAATTTTTCCGGAGATGCGGTTTTATCGCCATGACGCTCTGGGCGGCAACGCCATGACAAAAGCCACAACGGCTGCATTTGGCCGCCCGCTGTCGCCGATCTACAATTTGCAGCATGCCAGTGTCATCGTCAGCCTCGACGATGACTTCCTGGGTGATGGCCCGGGCAACCTCGCCTATGCACGCGGATTTGGCTTGCGTCGACGCACGCCCAGGCCCGGCAGCAGCATGAACCGGCTATACGCCATCGAGACGACTCCGACCATTACGGGTGCCTCGGCCGATCATCGTCTGGCTGTGAGGCCCAGCCAACTGGACGGCCTCGGCAGGCGGCTTGCAGCCCTGATTTCGGGCGATAGCGCCGCCGGCGAGGACGCACCGCAATGGCTTCGGGCTGCCGCGGACGATCTGAGGTCGGCCGGGTCGGGGGCATTGCTCGCCGTAGGCAACGGCGTGAGCGCTGATGTTGCCCATCAGGCCCTTTTGGCCAACCAGTCGCTCGGCGCGGTCGGGGTCACCCTTCGCCTGATCGAGCCGCCCGAAGTTCTCGGCGACGCGGCCGCATTGCCGGGTTTCGTTGATGATGCATACGCGGGACGCATCGACACTGCCGTCGTCTTGGACTGCAATCCGGTCCATACCGCGCCCGGCGACCTGGAGATTGGCAAGTCGTTCGGCAAGATCACCAATGTCGTCCATCACGGCCTCTATGTCGACGAGACCGCACGGCTCGCCCGCTGGCACGTCCCCGCCGCCCACGACCTCGAGAGCTGGTCAGATCTGCGTGCCTTCGACGGCACGACTTCGATCATGCAGCCGACGATTGCCCCTATATTCGCCGGTCGTACCGTGCACGAGATATTGGCCGTCCTTCTCCAGCAACAGGATCTGTCTGCGCTGGATCTTGTTCGGCGAATCTGGCGCTCGTCCGGCATGGAGAACGATGCTTGGGATCAGGCGTTGAAAGCCGGTTGTGTGGCGGGGAGCGGCGAACCGGATGCAGCAACGCAGCCGCCGACAACTCCGACCGCGTCCCCACCCCAGCAAGCCAATCGCCCCGGGACCCTGGAAATCCGCTTCGCGCCCGACCCGTGGCTGCGCGACGGGCGTTTTGCCAACAATGCGTGGCTGCAGGAGCTGCCGCGTCCCCTTACCAAGCTGGTGTGGAGCAACGCCGCGCTGATGGCGCCCTCAGATGCCGCGTTGCACAAGCTGGCCAATGGCGACGTCATCCGCATTTCCGCCGACAAAAGCAGCATCGACGCGCCGGTCTGGCTGACGCCAGGCCACCCCAAGGGGAGTCTGACGCTAACCTTCGGATTCGGCCGGCGCTCCGCGGGACCGGTGGCCGATCTTGCAGGCGGATTCGACGCGTTCGTGCTGCGGAAGGCGGTTTCACCGTGGGCACTGAGCGGCGCAACTGTCGAGCGGCTCGACCTGGGCAAGCAGCTTACGACGACGCAAGAACATCAGGCGATGGAAGGACGTCCTATAGCGCGGCACGCAACCTGGTCGCAGTATCGTGACAATCCCGACTTCGTGAATGCAGGCGCGCCTCCGGAGCCGAAGGAGTCGCTCTATCCCGAATACCACTATGATCAGGAAGCGTGGGCGATGGCGATCGACGAGAACGCCTGCATCGGGTGCATGGCCTGCGTCGCCGCCTGCCAGTCGGAAAATAACATTCCGACGGTCGGCCCGGAAGAGTGCGCGCGTGGCCACGAGATGCACTGGCTGCGCGTGGACCGCTATTATGAAGGTCTGCCGGACGATCCGCAGACGTTGTTCCAGCCGGTGCCCTGCATGCAATGTGAGAAGGCGCCCTGCGAAGTGGTCTGTCCCGTGAACGCCACGGTCCACACGCATGACGGCATCAACGCCCAGGTTTACAACCGCTGCATCGGCACCCGCTACTGCTCCCAGAACTGCCCCTACAAGGTACGCCGCTTCAATTTTCTGGAATACCAGGAGTTCGACAAGGAAAAGGTGGGTTTCCTTCAGGCGGTCAACAATCCGAACGTATCGGTCCGCTCGCGTGGCGTGATGGAAAAGTGTACATACTGTGTGCAACGGATCGCGGCCGCCCGCATCCATGCGCAAATCGACAATCGCCCCATAGCAGACGGCGAGGTGGTCACGGCCTGCCAACAGGTCTGCCCAACGCAGGCGATCTGGTTTGGAGACCTTAACGACAGGCACGCTGCCGTCAATCAGGTCAAGGCATCGCCGCTCAACTACGCATTGCTCGCTGAACTCAATACGCGGCCGCGCACCACCTACCTCGGCAAGGTCAGGAACCCGAACCCGGCGCTTGCCCGCGAGAGGGAGGAGAAAGGGGACGGCCATGGCAAAGGCTGACGTCGCGCGACGGGACGGCTCCCTCGCCGTCCTGGAAGGGAGGCACACCAAACAGGAGATCACCAGGCGCATCGGCTCGATCGTACTGCAAGGCCGATTGCCGCGATATTTCTGGCTCGCCTTTGCTGGTTTCTTCATGCTGGTGATGCTGTTCTTATACTCGATCGTCTACCTGATCGCTGTCGGTGTCGGGAAATACGGCATCAACATCCCGGTCGCCTGGGGCACAATGATCTCGAACTTTGTGTGGTGGATCGGCATTGGTCATGCCGGAACCTTGATCTCGGCCGTGCTGCTTCTCCTGCGTCAGAGCTGGCGGGATTCCATCAACCGCTTTGCAGAGGCCATGACGCTGTTCGCAGTGGCGATGGCCGGGCTGTTCCCGATTTTGCACCTTGGCAGGCCGTGGTTCTTCTACTGGCTGCTGCCACTGCCCAACACGCACATGCATTGGCCGCAATGGCGCAGCCCGTTGGTCTGGGACTTCGCGGCAATCTCAACCTACGCCACCGTGTCGCTGCTGTTCTGGTACATGGGCCTGATACCCGACCTCGCAATCCTGCGCGACCGCGCTGAAACGCGCCGGGGGCAGCTGTTCTATGGTATCCTCGCGCTTGGCTGGCGCGGGTCAGCCTACCATTGGATGCGCTTCCAGAGCGTCTACTATCTGTTGGCTGCCCTCGCCGCGCCGCTTGTCGTGTCCGTGCATTCGATCGTGTCGCTTGATTTCGCCTATGCGCTGGTGCCCGGCTATCATTCAACGATATTCCCGCCCTATTTCGTTGCTGGGGCGCTGTATTCGGGCCTCGCCATGGTGGTCACTATTGCCGTCCCGCTTCGCACTCTGTTCAAGCTGGAAGACATCATTACGAAACGCCACATGGAAAATGCCGCCAAGCTGATGATCGCCTCGGGCATGATCGTCGTTTACGGCTACATCTCAGAGATTTTCTTCTCCTGGTACTCGGGCGAGGATTTCGAGCGGGTCATGATGTTCCGCCGCGCCTTCGGGCCCTACGCCTGGTTCTTCTGGCTGATGATGTTCTGCAATGTGGGCGTCCTGCAGCTCTTGTGGTTCCCCCGCGTCAGGTTGTGGATGCCGGGCCTTTGGACAATTTCGTTGCTGATAAATGTCGGTATGTGGACGGAGCGCTACGTCATCGTGGTCAGTAGCCTGGCCAACGGCTACCTGCCGTCGTCCTGGGGCTCGCAGTCGCTGACCTGGCTCGACTTCGGCATCCTGTTTGGTTCGCTCGGCACATTCTTCGCGCTGGTGTTTCTGTTCATCCGAATTCTCCCTGCGGTGACCATCTTCGAAGTCGAGGAGCTGGCGCATGAGCAAACGGTGGGGAAAGCATGAGCGCCCCTCAGCCGTATGGAATGATGGCGACTTTTCCGACGCCGGAAAGCCTGAGCAGCGCGGTCCAGTCCCTGCGCGAGTTCGGCTACACCAGGTTGGATGCCTTCTCGCCCTACCCCATCGAGGGTCTGCCCGAGAAGCTGGGAGCGCGTCGTACGAGATTGCCCTATGTTGTGCTGGCGGGCGGTCTGCTCGGGGCCGCGGCCGCTTATTTGCTTATCCTGTACTCGGTCGAGATCGACTATCCGATCAACGTCGGGGGCCGGCCGATGAATGCATGGCCGGCCTATCTCGTCCTTGCCTTCGAAGCCGGCGTTCTCGGAGCGGCCATTGCCGGGTTTGTGGGGATGCTCGCGGCCAACGGCTTGCCTCGTTACCACCATCCCGTCTTCGGCGTGTCTGACTTCAGCTATGGTTCTGGCGGTCGTTTCCACCTGCTGCTCAAGGCCTCGGACCCGCTGTTCAGGCCGGTGGCCGCGCGAAACCTGCTCAAGCGGCTGGGCGCACACCATATCGAACTGGTGAAGCCATGACCTCCGCCCCACGCATCCGCCGCTGCTTTGGCGGGCTGCGCCTCGGGACCACGGCGGTCCTCGTGTGCTCGGGCCTGCTGGCAGGCTGCCAAAAGCAGGCGATGTCGGACCAGCCACGCTATGATCCGCTCGCATCGGCGGCAACATTTCCCGACGGCGCGTCGGCCAGGCAGCCGGTTCCCGGAACGGTGCGGCGCGACACCGACATCTCCCCAACGCCAAGCGATATCCCGCAGAAAATAGACATGGCTCTGCTTCAACACGGCAGGGAACGCTTCGACATATTCTGTTCGCCCTGCCACGGGCTCTCGGGGGACGGGCAAGGGATGATCGTGCAACGCGGCTTCCCGTCACCGCCCACCTACCATCAGGATGCCCTGCTGCAAGTCTCCAACCGGCATATTTACGATGTCATAACCCGTGGCTACGGCGTGATGTACTCCTATGCGGATCGGGTTCCGCCAGCTGACCGCTGGGCGATCGTAGCCTATGTGCGCGCACTTCAGCTCTCGCAGCATGCCCGGCTGGCGGAATTGCCGACCGCGGTGCGCGAGAAGATCGAGGGGAGCGCGACACAATGAACGAGCTTATCCTGCAGCGCGCCGCGCCTGTGGCCGGCATAGTCGGCCTTGCAGGTCTCGCGGGCTGCGCGTTCGGCTTGTTCCTGGCACCGATGCAGGTCGCCGCCGCGTGGTGGACGGCCGCTCTGTTCATCCTCGGGTTGCCGCTCGGAGCCATTGCCCTGCTGATGATCCATGTGCTCACCGGCGGCGACTGGGGGCGCGCCCTGCGACCCTGGCTGCGCACTATCGCCGCCACCTTGCCAGTCGCACTGGCCATGATGCTGCCGTTGCTGTTGGCGTTGCACCCGGTATTCGCCTGGGCACACCTTCCCGCAGAAGAATTGCCCGAAAAGGTGCAACTCAAGCTGGCGTATCTCAACGTGCCATTCTTCTTGTTGCGTGCTGCCAGTTGCGCGGTTGCCTGGCTATGGCTGTGGTCGCTGGCTATGTCAATCAGTTCGGATGGGGCGAAAAGCCGACCCTCCGCCCGCCGTGGCCGCTGGGCGGCTGTCGGCCTCGTCATCTATGGGTTGAGCGTCCTGATGTTCTCCGTGGACTGGATGCTGGCGCTGGAACCGCAGTTCGTCTCGACGGTGTACGGAATGATCGAGACCTCCGGCCAGATGTCTGGTGCTTTGGCCCTGGCAACACTGCTGATGTCGCTCGGGCTGACAGAAAGCATTCCACAAGGCGGCAAGAGGGGCGTGCTCATCACTGAGGACACGTGCAACATGCTGTTCGGCTTCGTTCTCGGCTGGGTCTATCTTGTCTATATGCAGTACCTCATCGTCTGGGCGGCGGACCTGCCAGACGAGATTCACTGGTACGTTGCCCGCGGCAAGAACGGGTGGCAAATTGCGACGTGGGTTATGGTCGCTTGCCACGCCGTTGCGGTCACAGCATTCTTGTCGCGAGGCCTCAAGCGCAGCCGAAACGCCGTCGCCGTCCTCGCCGCAGTTGTTCTCGCCGGTCATGCCCTAGACCTCGTCTGGCGCGTGCGGCCGGCATTTTCAGAGACCTCACTGCACTATGCGTGGATCGACGTTGCCGCCTTTGCGGCTCTGTGCGGCTTGCTTCTGGCTGCTGCGGGGTCGCCGCGCCTTATTGACCGTCTCGCATCAAGAGCGCCGATCAATGGCTGAACCGAACAGGCGCCAACCCGAAAGTCGCGACGTATCGGCGCGAATCCTGCTGTGGTCTTCAGCCGGGTTCGTCGTGTTCCTCGGCGTAACGCTCGGCGTGCTCGCGCTCCTTTTCGACACCACTCCGCGACAGCCACCCCTCGGTCGCGCTTTCGAGGACAATGATCGTTCCCCTACTCTGCAGCGCGACGGCGAAGATGCGCTGGGGATGCTCCTGGCGCGCGAGAAGGCGCAACTGGAAAAGACCGGATGGATCGATCATAAGGCCGGCATAGCCCGCATTCCGATAGAGGATGCCATCCAAATGATCGCGGACAAGGGTGTACCGGAATGGATGGGGCGCGGTTCCGCTAAAAGCGGCGAATGCGACCTGCTAAATGCAAACGTCCCACGGGCGCCGCAGGCAAGAGACTGCAGGAATACG
The DNA here is from genome assembly GCF_020165595.1 of Mesorhizobium sp. BR-1-1-10. Lineage (NCBI taxonomy): Bacteria > Pseudomonadati > Pseudomonadota > Alphaproteobacteria > Hyphomicrobiales > Phyllobacteriaceae > Mesorhizobium > Mesorhizobium sp. BR-1-1-10. The sequence goes on from NZ_JAIUIL010000001.1 coordinate 503,263, forward strand.
GACGAGACCGCACCCGGCGGATCGACGCCGGCCGCGGAAGCTGGCAGCGCAGCGGCAACTGGAGGCGCCAGATGAAGTCTTTGGCGGTTGTGGTGCTGTTGACCGCCGGCTTGCTGTTGGCGGTTCAGGCAAAGGCTACTGTCAGTCGTCCGGCGCTTTTGCCGCCTCCGAACGCGGGGATTGATCCCAACCTCGCCTTCTTGGAGGCATCGGGTGTGCGCAGGCCTTTCAAGGATGTGCTCGGCGGCAAAGCTGCTGTCCTGTTGATTGGCTACAACAAATGTCCAAACCTCTGCGGTCTCACGCAGAACATAGTAGCGGACGCCCTTGAGCAGAGCGGACTCGACGGGGACGCTTACCGGGCAGTCTTCGTCTCGATCGACCCCGGCGAGACGGCGGCTGATGCGAAAGCCGGCAAGGCGACGCTGGCGAGGATCATGAACCGCACCGACATGCCGGCGTGGCGCTTTCTCACCGGCGATGACGCCTCGATCGGCAGCCTCGCGCATGGACTGGGCTACACCTACCAGAGCCGCGAGCGTATAAACCAGTTTGTCCATCCCGTCTCGGTCGCCGTGCTCACGCCGCAAGCCAGACTCTCGCGCCTGCTCTCTTCGACCACGCTGAAGCCGCGCGATCTCCGGCTGGCACTGGTCGAGGCGTCCAGCGGCTCCATCGGCACCTACTCAGACCAGGTCGTGCTGCTTTGTTCAGGCTTTGATGCGTCGCGTGGCCAATACACGCCGCTGATCGGCCGGGTGCTGTCGGCCTCAGGTGGCGTGACCTTGGCACTGCTAGGCGGGCTGATCTTCATCCTGTCGCGCAAGCCCGGGGGAAGCGGGAACCGCCGGAGGGAGAAGACGCCGTGAGCGGAGGCATTCAATTTCTCCCGCCCGAGGCCTCGAGCCTGGCGCCACAGGTCGACTGGTTGTTCTACACGCTCTTGGCCTTTTCGGGCGGGCTTGGGTTGTTTTTGACCGCGCTTGTTATTGGATACGCGGTGAAATACCGGGCGGGCTCATCCGCCGACCGCTCCGGGCGCGTGGCGCGTAACACCCCTTTGGAGATCGGATGGACGACCGCCACGCTCGTCATAGCGTTCGCGCTTTTCGGCTGGGGAGCCTATCTCTTCGTGCAGCGCGACCATCCGCCCGCGGATGCGATCGAGATAGCCGGGCTCGGCAAGCAGTGGATGTGGCAGTTCCGGCATGCCGGCGGCCAGCGCGAAATCGACGCATTGCACATTCCAGTTGGTCGCCCCATCCTCGTCACGCTCGGCTCTCAGGATGTCATCCACTCCTTCTTCGTTCCTGCTTTTCGCGTAAAGCAGGACGCGGTTCCCGGCCGATCAACGCGGGTCTGGTTCACCGCCACCAAGCCCGGCAAGTACCGGCTGTTCTGCGCAGAATATTGCGGCACAGCTCACTCGCAAATGCTGGGCACCGTCTATGCGATGGAGCCTCAGGACTTCGCGGCCTGGCTGAAGGAAGAAGGTGGGGGCCAATCGCTTGCCGGCTCCGGCGAGCGCCTTTTCAGCTCACTTGGATGTTCGGGATGCCACGATGGTGGCGGCACGGTGCGGGCCCCTAACCTGCGAGGTGTTTTCGGGCGCCCGGTGGCGCTCTCCAACAGCACCACCGTCATGGCCGACGAGCGCTATATCCGCGATTCCATTCTGCAGCCGAACAAGCAGGTAGCGGCCGGCTACGATCCCGTGATGCCCAGTTTCGACGGCTTGATCGAGGAGAGCGAGCTTCAAGAGGTCGTGGCGTACATAAAATCATTGTCCACACAGGAGGGTTCACGATGAATGCTCCGGCCGCCCCGGTCGCACCGAGCTATCTCAGCGAAGGCACGACACCTGTTTCGTGGTTACTAACGACGGACCACAAGCGCATCGCCTGGCTTTACCTGATTTCGCTCACCGGCTTCTTTTTTCTCGGTGGGGCCATGGCCACGCTGATGCGCATCGAGCTCGCGACGCCCGCCGGCGACCTTGTCTCGGACGACACGTATAACCGTCTATTCACGATCCACGGGATCGTGATGGTCTGGTTCTTCCTGGTCCCCTCAATCCCAGCCACGCTCGGCAACTTCCTCCTGCCGCTGATGATTGGTGCGCGCGACCTGGCCTTCCCAAAACTGAACCTAGCGAGCTGGTACGTGTTCATCCTCGGCAGCCTGTTTACGCTGTCTGCGGTGGTTGCCGGCGGTGTCGACACCGGATGGACCTTCTACACTCCGTTTTCGTCTATTTACTCGAACAGTCACGTGAGCGCGGCCGCTTTCGGCGTCTTCGTAGTCGGCTTCTCGACGATCATGACCGGCATCAATTTTATCGTTACGGTCCACAAGCTGCGCGCACCGGGGCTCACCTGGTTCAGGCTGCCGATCTTTGTCTGGACGATATACGCGACGAGCCTTGTCATGGTGCTGTCAACGCCGGTGCTGGCGCTGACGCTCATCCTGATCGTGTTTGATCGGCTGTTTGGCATCGGGATCTTCGACCCTGGTCAAGGCGGAGATCCGTTGCTGTTTCAGCATCTTTTCTGGTTCTACTCCCATCCCGCCGTCTACATCATGATCCTGCCCGGCATGGGTGTGGTGTCCGAGATCATACCGTGCTTTTGTCGAAAGCCGCTCTTTGGATACACCGCCGTCGCGCTCGCCACGATGGCCATCGCCCTGTTCGGGTTTCTGGTGTGGGGCCATCATATGTTCGTCTCCGGCCAATCAACGTACGCAGGCGTCGTGTTCTCTTTTCTGTCGTTTTGCGTTGCCATTCCCTCCGCAATCAAGGTGTTCAACTGGAGCCTCACGCTGCGCAAAGGTTCCATCACCTTCGAAGCGTCGATGATTTATGCGCTGGGTTTTCTGGCGCTGTTTACCTTCGGCGGACTCGCGGGGCTATTCCTGGCTTCGCTGGCGGTCGACGTCGACCTCCATGACACCTATTTCGTGGTAGCTCACTTCCACTACATCATGGTGGGCGGCATGGTGACCGCATTCATGGCGGGTATCCATTTCTGGTGGCCCAAGATGACGGGACGCATGTATCCCGAGATGTGGGCCCGGGTGGCCGCCGCTACGATATTCATAGGCTTCAATCTCACCTTTTTTCCTCAGTTCGTGCTCGGGGTTTTGGGGATGCCGCGCCGTTATCACGCCTATCCCCCAGAATTCGCCTTCTGGCATGAACTGTCTTCCGCCGGCGCTGTGATCCTTGCCATCGGGTATCTGATGCCGCTCTTCTATCTCGGGTGGTCGCTGTTTGCCGGCCGCTTCGCTCCGGCTAACCCATGGCGCGCCACCGGCCTTGAGTGGCAGACGAGTTCGCCGCCGCCACCGCACAATTTTGAACAGATGCCGCAGGTGACCAGCAAGCCGTATCAATACGAGCTCAAGGACCAGCAGTCATGACAGCGACCGAAAGCATTGCGTTTCGCGATGCCGAGCGCGAGCGCACGGCCGACGCCCTTGGGATGTGGGTATTTCTGATTTCCGAAGCCATGCTCTTCGGCGGACTCATCCTGATCTACACGGCCGCGCGGATCCACAGCTCCGAAACGTTCGGCGAAGCGTCCAGGCACCTTTCGGTCCTACTTGGCACTGCCAACACGGCAATCCTGATTACCTCAAGCCTGACGATGGCGCTGGCGCATTGGGGGTTGCAAGGTGAGCGCCCAAAGACTTCGGTCTTGTCACTGCTGGCGACAGCCGTGCTTGGTACTGCCTTCCTCGCCATCAAAGGTTATGAATATTTTGAGGAGGCGCAGGAACACGTGGCTCCGGTGCTCGGGCTGCCTTTCCACTGGCAAGGAGCGCACGAACTGGCGGCGCGCCACTTCTTCCAACTGTACTTTGCCATGACGGGGTTACATGCTTTGCACCTCTTCAGCGGCATCGCGGTGGTGCTCGGGATCGCTGCCAGCTGGAATTGGGCGAACCCATCAAACCACCTGCGCCGCGTACGTGCGGTCGGATTCTACTGGCACTTCATCGACATCGTTTGGGTGATCCTGTTTCCCCTTCTGTACCTGGTGAGCCGGGCATGACCCTCTCACGGCTCATCCTCGCCTACATTGGTCTGCTCGCGCTGCTGGCGCTCACTGTCGCCTCGTCCTATCTCGATTTGGCCGGTTTCAACATGTTGACCAACATGGCGATCGCTGCGGCAAAGACCGTCATCATCGCTCTGGCATTCATGGAATTGGCCCGCATGGAAATCTTGGTAAGGCTGAGTGTTGTGGCGGGCGCGCTCTGGCTGTTGATCCTGTTTGTGCTGACGCTGATTGACCAGCCGATGACCTGATCACTCCGCGTTCGATTTACCAAGGCGCTACAGTTTGTCGCGATTCGCTCCGGATCAGATGAAGCAGCAGCGGAAGACAAGCAAAGTCGCACCTATCAGCTATCGCTTAGTCGTCGTCCTCCGTGTGGGCGGTCCAGTCGGGCCGGGGAAAGCCGCGGCTGCGAGGGAACATTCCACGACGCCTAAAGTTCGCCACGGCATAAGCAGTTCTGGCCGCGGTGAATTTGGGACGGAAATGGGATGACAGGGTCGACCAACGAAAGGAACAAAAAGCCGGGGTGGAACACTGCCGCTGCCGTTGATACCGGATCATTTGGCGACAAGACCCCTGGCTTCGATCCCGCCGCCGCCCCAATGGAAACGGATGCAGAAGCGGGCGGCTTTCCGCAGCCGGGCGGAACGGGCACACCGCTGCGCGCAGAGGTGACGGCCAAAAAGGCCGACAGTCGTTCCATGGAACGCGAGCATGCCGGCAGACGGTCCGCCACCCACCCGAATCGGTGGCTTCCACTCGCCCTCCTTGCGGTGATCGCGGTGGCGGTGGCGGTGGCGGTGGCGGTGGCCCTATGGGCGATCTGGGGGGCTTGACGGCGTCAAGGCCGCCTGCCCGGACCGGCCGGCTGGTAACATGTGCGCGGCGCTGTTTCAGACGCTCTGTTCTGCCAAAGCGGCTGCGCGGGCGGTACTCTTTCCAGCCGCACAAGCGAGCACGCTGGATCCCTCCTTGCAAACTATTCGTTCCGATCACGCACTGCCATTGCAAAGGCGATGGCAAAAGCGGTGCCGATTCCAGCGCCTGCGAAGAGGTTGTCGTGACTGACACCTATAGCGGCTCCTGAGATGAGGCCGATGGTAGCCGCGATCAGCGTTCTGCTGGTCAATGGCATCTCCAGCGCAGAACTCTAGCGATGCCGGTCACGAAGCGATCAGCTGCAAAATAGCGATCTGATCTTAACGCCGGCACGGCGCGATTCGGCACCTTAGCTCGAACCGTCGTCGAGGGCCCATCAGAGTCGGGTCCGCGTCTCTTCATGCCTGTTGGGCACGGCCAATCACGCATCAATTTCGCCTAGCGGGACCCCATAGTCCCTGACCGCCACAAGGCGGTCTCCGTGCACTGTTATCAACACGAGCCGCATCGCGTGCGGATAGTATCGTGGCAGGGAAGCTGCTTGTTCGGCCAAGCGCGCCCCGTTGAGCCCGCACAACTCGCCTCCAAGCAGATAATCCCCCTTGCCCATCACGGCGACGTAGGCGCCATCAGACGGATAGCCGATCAGGCCTACTTCTTCATAATCGTGCAATTTGCGCATGACCTATGCTCATGCTCCCACTTCTGGCCGATTGCGCGGCTGCATTGTTCGACGCCATCCGGGGGCGTGCTCGCCAACGAGCGCTTCTGTTGGCGGTAAGCATCGGAACCATCATTATGAGATCGGTACTCCCAGATCGGGCATGGAGTTGCGGGACAGCGTTTGGATGGCCGCCCGAAACATCCCGTTTACTCGGCTCGCACCGAAACTATTCCAGGCTGTCGCAAATTTTTTCGGCCGCTTGCCGCCATATGGTCTGAGCCGGACATCGACTATGTGTCATCAGAGCCATGGACATGCCGCCTGGTGGCTTTGCAGCCCGCTACAGGGCACGTCTCAGCACGCGGCGGGCAGAGGGAAAACAACCTTGCTGCAGTGAACGCTCGGAGCGCATCCGCACTGCTTGGAGACGACCGCACGCTTCTACGACGACCCATCGGACGAAGTCGTCGGCCTCGCGTCAGTCTGCTGAAGCGAGGCCATCAGGTCTCTCGTGAGATGCTGCGGATGGACGGCTTAATCGTAGGGCGATCGGCATTGCCGACGCGGTCCGTGATACGGCTGGAATGTGTTGTCGGATGCCCTGTATGAGCGATAGTGATCATAGCACCAGCGGAGGTGTCGATTGCCGACCACGTGCGGCTGACTCATGGCGCCGCCAATGATGGCGCCCAACGCAAATGCTGCCGGAGGAAACCACCAGCCGTTATGCCGGCGATATCCGGGACGGTAGTGTCTGTAGCCCCGATGACCACGCCAGTACCCGTGATTTCTTCTAAACATCAGGCGATTTCGATCGTACCGAACAGGGACCACCTCCGTGGAAGCGGACTGGACCTTTGGAACAAACGCCGGCACAGCACTGGCCGGAACGACGGTTCCGAAGGCAAGTAGAACTGCTAGCATGCTTCGCATAATCGAGGATTTTTTCATCGAAGCCTCCATTGCTTGATAGATTGCAAACCGCTGTATGGTGGTTTTGTTCCAATCGGGTTTGCCCATCAAGAATTCTTGTTGCAATTTTCGTATTTCTCAAGAACAACTACTTACATGTAGGAATCTATGACTTGGCCTAGCTGCGCCAGCCCAACGGTGACGAATAACGGAAGGCGGATGGCTCGCACGCAATGGCGGCTTTGAACCTGCCTGGTGTGTGCCAACACGCCGGTTAGCAGATTTGCAAAGCTGGACCGTGTCGGCCGGCCTAGACTAAGATCCCTGTTGGGCTTGTCCCGAGGTTGTTCTTGCCCTCCCTATCAGCTGCGTAAAGGGCGTCGCGGACATGCCGTGCGCCACGACAGATAAAGACACCGCGATGGTGCCGATTTCCCATACCTCGTGCAGGCCTGTCTTTTCACGGATCAGCAGAAGATCGTAAATGGTGGAGATCCCGATTGGACCGAACCAGCCAAGGAAAACAGCCTCCGACATTGTTCTGATTTCAGGCACCGCCCGATACAATGCAACCCACCACGGCACCCGCCTCACAATGAGCACAGCTACCGCGAATCCAATCGCCCTCCAGCCAAGCTCGTGCCAAGCTGCCCAAGGGAGCATAGTCCCAACCAGGATGAAGACTGGGAGATCGAAGAAGCGGCTAACCGCCGCCTGGACGTTTTCCTGGCGGGCCTCCTCTTTAGAAACAAAGGAATTGATGACAAGGCCCGAGGCAAAAACTGCAAGAATGCCGTCACTCCCGATCAGGCGAACGAAGGCAAGGACAGTCAGCGACGATGCCAGGGCAATGGTTGCTATGGAATGGTGCTGGCAAAAGGGCTGGCGCCGAGCCCACGTTAGCAGGTGACCCGCCAGCCACCCCAATACGAGCCCAATCGAAATGCTACCTATAGTTTGCCAGAGCAGAACCTGCGTCAGCCATTCCGAAAGAGCCTCGACTGGAGCCTGGGCAACCAGGAGAGCTGGCAGCGTGACGAAAAGAAGCGCGAGGCCGGCCGCACGCCGGGCTACAAATCCCGGCGGCAGCCGCAGGGCGGCCGCCATGACAGAGATCCCCAAAGTGAGACGTGCCGCTTCCTTGAGGAGCGCAAACGGGTCGAGTGGCAGCGAGGCAAGATCTGCCCAGCCAAGCCCCATCGGCCCTAAAACCGCACCCAGGATGAGGCAGATCGTACTTTCGGCCAGCCACAGCCGGTTTTTGACGTATCCGCCCAACAAGCCGAGCACCAGCACCGTGCCTGCACCAAGCGCCAGCGCTCGTTTGAAACTGCTCATCAGTTCGCCTGGGGATGTCGCGAGATGCGCCAGACCGACACCGCGTGGACGGATGCAATGACGAACCGACGGCCGCTTTCGCTGTCCCCGGCAGGTGAAAAGAATGGGCAACGGGATTGTTTCTAACCGGCATAGGGATCGAACCCGGTCCACCCTGCCGTCTGATATTGGCTACGCCGTTCCACCAGATCGACTGATCTGGCCCGAAGGATCTGTTTGGCGTTGGGAACCAGTTGATTCCGGACCTTCGCCACCACAAGTGTGCCGCCTTGGCGAATGCCTTCCGCATAAAGGCCGGCGTCGCTTTCGGGAACGCCGGAGCTTGTCATGGCTCCGATGATTCCGCCGGTTACTCCAGCTGCGGCGCCGCCGCCTATGGCGCCCGCAGCTGTGGCGGCCAACCATCCAGCGGCTACCACAGGACCGAGTCCCGGAATCGCCATTATGCCGAATCCTGCCAGAAGTCCCGCCGCGCCACCGACTAATCCGCCGATAGCCGCACCGGCCGCAGCATCTTCCGCGGCCTGCGAGCGATGGTCGGCATACCAGCCATTAGCACCACCTGCCACAATGCTGATGTCGGAAAGCGCAACTCCCGCCTCGCCCAACTCACCTACGGCCTGGTTTGCATCCTCATGATTGTCAAACAGTCCAATTACCACTGTCATGTCAGGTTTCCTGCGTACCGCACTTCGCGTCTGGAACCAGATTAGGGCTTGTTCCTCCACGACGGCTCACAGGATCCCACCTTTGCAAGCGCGGACGCGCTACTAAGCATCTCGAGCTCCTGCGTATGTTCTTCTCAATCGCGGCGGTCGCGATCGATGCTCCTGCTCTTGCATGCATCAGCCTCGTCGGCTTCACTTTTTTCGCCACCACTTCTTCATCTGGCCGGCGCCGTCGCGAATTGAATCGGCGGAGTCCGCGTCGTGGGCGGCGTTGGTGAACAGGCTCGCAGCAGCGGAGTGCTTTCGCGGCCAAGTGAACGTCATGAAAAACAAGTCCTCGGTTGTTTTGTTCCGACGTTTGCGCTCCAGGAGAGATTCCCGGTTCGCATCGCCCGGAGCTGCTAGACAAGCAGCAGATCACGCGTGCCCGGCAGACCGCCGCAGCAAGGACTCCGCTGCCAAGGCGACATATCCACTACGACGCTTCAGGAGGTCTACCAGACTCCGGGCCGGTTCACTTGAGATGGACGTCATCAACCGTGTGCCAAGGGGCTGCACAATGTTGCCAGGGACCAGGAGAGGCCCGGCGATTCGCGTACACCTTCCTCTGCGGTGGGAACAGGATCAATCGCTGGAGCAAAGCCGACCAAACTTGTCTCGCTGTCGAGCGTTTGAGTGGAAAAGCAACTAGAGGATGCCTGCCCACTTCATTCGGAACCTGTCCGGATGCGTCTCGTTGTCCCAATAGTCCGTTCGCTGCCCCCGAGGGCCAGAACGAACTTGATCGTCAACAGGAGAATCCTCATGGTACGCACTATTCTAGCCACGACCGCATTGGCTGCATTTGTTTCAGCTTCGAACCTGGCTTATGCGGCCCAGACAGCCACAACCCAGCAAGCCCAAACCGTGTCGGGCCACTTGGCATCCAATATCATCGGCAAGAAGGTTTACAACGGTACCGGCGACAATGCTGACAATGTCGGGTCGGTAGATGACCTTTTGATAGGCGACAACGGCGCAGTGGACTCTGTTATCGTCGGCGTCGGAGGCTTTCTAGGAATGGGGGAAAAGGACGTGGCTATACCGTACAACACAGTGAAATGGGCGGAGAAGGATGGCAACCGCTGGCTCGTCATCAATGCCACGTCGGACGATCTGAAGGCAAAAGCGAATTTCGACCGCAAATCCTATGATACGACGTCCGAAAACAGTGCGGCGGTGAAGCAGGATAGTAACAACGACACAAGCATGGCGGCAGCGCCTACGGAGACGACCACCGCGCCGGCCACCACGGCCGCGATTGGCGCGACAGACAAGGCATCGCTGACTCCCATCGATCCCGGCAAGATCCGCACCCAGGAGCTAGTCGGGACAACTGTCTACGGTGCCAACGACGCTAACGTTGGCGAGATCGGCGACGTGGTCCTGACCAAGGACGGCAAGGTCGACGCGGTCATCGTCGACGTGGGCGGCTTCCTCGGCATGGGCGAGAAGGAAGTGGCCGTAGGCATGGACAAGCTTTCATTCATGAAGGATCAGAATGGCAACAAATATCTGTACACGAACTTCACCAAGGATCAGCTGAAAGCCCAGCCCGCTTACGACAAAAGCACCTGGGCCGACAATCGCGACAACCAGCGCATGACCGTGCAGTAGTTGCCAAAGGACCGCTCCGATGAGGAGCGGTCCTCGCTGCCGGAATGCAGCTACGAAGCGGCGCCAAGGGGCTGTGGCTGGCGCCTGTAGCGAGGAACGGACCGACGACTTCGTCTTCCCGTCTGGGTTACAGAAGCGCCCCGGAAGCAACGCGCCTCCAATCCATCACCCGGCGCCCGACATGCATCGTTGCGCGGAACAGGCGGTCGCGGTGGCCTGGGACGGCCTGCCGCCCGATTTCCCGTGCTCTACTGTCGTCGCGGTCCTTCGACTTGTCTCCGTTGCCGGTTTTGAGCGCCGCGTCCAGTTCTGCGCCGACCAGCACCAGCGTGGCTGATAGCCAGAGCCAGATCATAAAGGCAATCAGGGTGCTCAGCGATCCATATGTAACCGAGAGGCTGGCGACGTGAGCGAGCACGCGTGAGAACGCCGCGGAACAGCCGGTCAGGGCCAACGCTGCTGTGAATGAACCGTAGGTCACCAGTGGCGCCCGCTCGCCCTCACGATTTGGAGCATAGCGGTAGAGGGTTCCGACGCCAGCGATGCAGAGCGTCACCAAGATGGGCCATCTGAGGTAGGTCAAGAGCACAGGCCAACGTTGCGCGGTTCCGCCAAGCGAAAGCACGAAAGGGCCTGCCAGGATCAAAGCGATGCCGATGAGCGACAGAAAGAGAGCGCCGCCGGCAAATGAAAACGCGATCACTGTCAGGCGCAGGAAATGTCGGCTTTCCGTGCGATCAAAGATTGTGTTGAGGGCGACCAAGATCGCCTTGAAACCGCTGCTGGCACTCCAGGCGGCCAGAGCGAGCGCGAAAAACGGCCCTAGGAAGCCCGAAGAAGAACCTGCGCCGGGATCGTGCGCGAGTTGGCTGTTCATGGCGGTACGAATGATGTCGTGTGTACTCTGTGGCATCATAGAGGCGACAGCATGCACTGCTGCGCGTAACTCGTCCGGGCGTATGAACCGGGTGCTGACCCAGACCAGCACGGCGACGCCGGGAAAGACCGCGAGGGTGGCGCGGAACGCCACACCCGATGCAATGATAGAGAGCTTGTGGGTGCGGAATGCGGTCGCGGCTCGACCCACGACAAGCACCCAGGATCGCAGCTTCGCTGACGTGGACCAAGACTGCGGCATTGCACCCTCCGGGCTCGCTGATGCGAGGGAACCATTCATGAAGCGCATCGTTCCACAGCCCGTAAGGCCCGGCCGCACCTGATCGATTTCGCTGGGTTCGCCCGGCAGTCCCGTGGACGTCGGCAGGTGTCGACCGACAAGCAGCTCCTGGCGCTCCACCGATTGGCACAATGTCGAAGCGGGCCGCCCCGGCGGCTGAGCGAAAGAATGGTGCACAGGTGGCAGGTGGCGAAAACCCGAAAGCACTCATCCGTTATGCGGTATTTTGCGCTGCCTTTGCCGGGGCAGCCCTTTTTCTCGTTTGGCGCGTGAGTGAAGCTTTGCTGCTTCTTTTTGCTGGCATCGTGTTCGCGGCGTTTCTCGATGCCCTCACCTTCTTGCTCGGGAAACTGGTGCAGTGGCCTCGCAGCGTGCGGTTGATGAATGTCTGTACTGTAATCCTTGTTGTTGTCTCTGCCTGCATTGCGTGGGGCGGAACCGCGATTGGGGCACAAGGCAGCGAACTGGCGGCCACCGTGCGCGAGCAGATCAACAACGGCTTGGCCTGGCTGAAGCAGCACGGCCTGAAATTTCCAGCCGACAGCGCCGGGGATCTGACCCAGATGCGCGATGCAACGCCAACCTTGAAGTCCATGCTGCCAGACGTGGGAGGGCTCTTTGGGCCGGCCTGGACCGCCATAGCGACTTTGGTGGCCGGGCTGGGCGACGGTATGATCATCGCGTTCCTCGGGCTGTTTTTGGCCGCACAGCCTCTGGTCTACCGAGACGCCATTCTCCTGCTTGCCCCGCCGGACCGACAAGACTGCTGGGGTTTGGTGTTGGAAGAATCGGGGCAAGCCCTTCGGCACTGGATTCTGGGCCAGCTGGTAACGATGGCTCTAATTGGGCTGTTAGTGTGGCTTGGATTAATGCTCATTGGGGTCGGTCCGGCTGCCCTTCTGGGCCTGCAAGCGGGCCTGCTTGCCTTTGTGCCAACCTTGGGCCCGCTGCTCGCAGGTATCATAATCATCGTCGCGAGCTTGCCCTTCGGCATTTGGGCGGTGATCGGAGCGGCCGCGATATATGTCTCCGTACAGACGCTGGAGAGCTACGTCTTGACGCCGATGGTCCAAAGGCGAGCGGTTTCGGTGCCTCCAGCTATGCTCTTTTCCGGACAGATTGTGCTTGGGGTACTGTTTGGCGTCTACGGTTTGGCGCTTGCCACACCTTTGGCTGCTATCATCCGCGTTTTTTTCTTGCGGCTACACGTCGAGCGCACCCCTGCCAGCAAGGATGTCTCGGCGTTGGCAGAACCCGGCAAGCCGGGCAGAGCTTCGTGAAACTGGTTTAGGTGTTGGCAAGTTCGGACTTGGACGGAAACCTCGTTGGACCGAGAGGACGCGGCCGCGACGTCTCCCTCGGCGATGGTCCTTCACGCGGTGGGCGCGACTGGGATGGTCAACGAAGATGCCTCTGGCCCGCGCAACGGCGTTCGGGGTTCGCGGAAAACCGGGGAACAATGGCGCCGCCGCGCAGTTCTGTTCTGTAGCGAGATGAAACAATGTGTGATCGGGCCCAGTGCTGGCCCTGCCTCGCGACAGCCCCAGGAGGACTCGAATGCGGACATCGAAGCGCGGTAAGGGTCGCGGCTGGATCAACTATTGCAGAATTCTAGGCGCTGCCATTGTGTTGATCGGGGCGATGCTTGGAGCCGGTGGCATCTGGCTCGTCGCGCTCGGCGGGTCCTGGTACTACTTGATCGCGGGGGCTGGCCTGACTGCCTCTGGCGCGCTGTTGCTCTTTGTTTCGAGGAGCGGAATCTGGCTCTACCGTCTCCGGTTCTTCGTTGATGCAAGCCACCAGAGGGATGTGCCGCGAACCCACAGCCCGGTCTCGGGCCTGAGAAAGCCACAGCTGCCTGTACTCCTGGGAGATACCTTTCATTACAGAGCGTGCGGTGCCGGTGATTTCGTAGGCCCCGCAAAAGCCGCACTGGAATTCGCACAATTGCGGAAGGAGATCGGCTTCGAGTGCCGTTCCCGCGCAGACCGGGCAAATAGACGGGTAATATCTTCTGCCTCCAAGCACCGTATCCATGATCAACACTGCCCATCTGTTCACAACATGCGGACCGGCCCAGCGGCCAGGGAACAGCCGCTGGGCCTGATAGGAGCGCGCTCCTCCCAAAACGCGAAGCGCTGAGCTACCCAAGACTTAGCCCGCGCTACCACTCCTTGCGGCCGCCGATGGCCCTCGAGGCGCACCGAAACTTACTCGCACCCCATCTACTGAGCATGTCGGGAAACTATTCCATCCTGAAAGCCTGTTCGGGAATGTGCCGCGGCGGGCACTTTCCTTGCTCGCGTTTTGAAGGGAGCTGAAGCGGTTTGTTCGGGCAGCTTGAACGTGCCGATGCGCACGTCAGGCTCCCGTCAATCCACAGCGGCCGGCCACGGATAGTCGGGCAGTTCGAGCAAATCGGCAATTTCCCTGCTGACCGCCAAACGCGCCAGGCCGGGGATTGCAAATGTTCTTATCACCAGATTCCTGAACCACAGGCCCATCTGCGTCTTGGGAGCAAGGGCTGTAGCAAACCGCTCGGCGCCCTGCTGTTTTATCCCGATATAGTCGCGCAGGTATGCTTCGTATTTGGGGAAGGCTTCCTCATGACGTCCCTCAGCCCTCAACAGCTCGCCCGCCAGCACGTAGGCGGAAATCATGGCCAAGGCAGACCCTTGCCCCGCCAAAAGAGACACGCAAAACGCGGCGTCGCCGGTCAGGGCAACGCGGCCGTTCGTCCACCTGTTGATCCTGATCTGGCTGACGCTGTCGAAGTACAGTTCGGTGGTTTTATCAAGCTCCTCCAGAATGCGAGGACATTCCCATTTTGCATCGCGATAACGTTGTCGAAGCATGGCCTTCTGTGCGTGAAGCCCGAGGGGAGCGGGGTCATCCTGGGAGGTAAAGACGAACAGAAACAGGCTGCGGTTGTCGCGAAGCGTAAAGCGTCCGACCAATTGCCCGGGTCGGCCGTACATCACATACACGTCCTCGTCACGGGGACGATAATCCTGCGTCTCGAAGGCGGCGACCGTATAGCCGAGTTTTTTCTCGAACTCGTGTTCGGGGCCGAAGGCAAGCCGGCGAACGGCCGAGTGCAATCCGTCGGCGCCGATCACCAGATCGAACTGGCGCTCGCCCCCCCGTTCGAGCCGAGCGCCCACACCATTTGGCAGTTCCTGAAGCGCGAGGATCTCCTCGTCAAAAGTAATTTCGGTCGTGTGGCTGATCTTTTCGAACAACAATCGCGACAGGTCACTGCGCCCGAGGGTCACATAACGGCCATCAGTCACCTCGCTGAAGACTCTGGTGCCAAAACCCGTAATCCGGCTGCCGTGGTCATTGACGATGCGCACCTCGCGCACATGGTAGCCAACGCGCTCTATATCCGCGCCAAGCCCCATGCGTTCGGCGATGCTGTATCCGAGGCCCCAGAAATCGATAACATATCCGCCGGTGCGCAAAGTTGGCGCTCGCTCGATCAAGGTTGGCTGGAATCCGGCTGCATTGAGCCAAAAGGCCAGCGCTGGCCCAGCAATTCCGCCACCGGAGATCAGTACGGTACGGGTGGTCATGATCGGAAGCTAGAGGCTGTTGCATCCTGGACAAGAGGATCAATTCACCTCCAGCGGTTTCGCTCGGAGGCCGACAAGGCAGGAGCACTACCGAGTCCGGACCAGTTTCGAGCCAGAACAAAGCACATTGAGAGCTGTGTCCTTGCTTGAGCCGACCGGATTGTAGCTTATCCCTCGATGTGGACGGCGAGATCGCCGCTGACCCGCAGGACCTTCGCCGTAACGGCATCGGCGGTCTTCGTGAATTGCAGATCGACGCTCTCTCCACCGACGCGCAAGCCATGCAGCTCGATGCGGCTCACAAAAGTGGGAAGGCGCGGTCGTATGATCCGCAAAGTACGGGCCAATGCCTCCGGCTGCAGCCCAAGGCAGGTGGTCAGGAGAAATGGTACGGCTCCCGCCGCCCAGGCCTGCGGATGGCAGGCGACCGGATAGTGAACCGGTACCTGAAAATCCTCCCGTCCAAACCCTGCAATTGCTTCGGGAAGCCTTTGATGCCGAAAATGCATCGCCGCCTCTGCAATGGCCGTAAAGACCCGCAACGCTGCCGTATCCTCGCCATACTGCCGGCATCCCGCCGCCAGCAAGGCATTGTCGTGCGGCCAAACGGTTCCGAGGTGATAACCAACTGGATTGTAGCGCCGCTCTGTGGTCGAGAGGGTACGCACGCCCCAGCCCCCGAACATATCGTCCTGCATCAGTCGTGCGAGCGACCTTTGGGCCTTGTCCTCGTCTGCGATGCCGGTCCACAGCGCCTGTCCGGGATTGGAGGACACAACCGAAACTTGACGCCCTCCTTTCTCGAGCGCGAGCACGAACAGGCCAAGATCCTCGCTCCAGAAGTCGTGATTGAACCTGCTCCTCAACATCTTGGCTTCGCTTCGAAGCTGCTTGGCCCGGTCGATCTCTCCCTCGCGTTCGAAGAGATCGGCCATTGCGCGTTTGGCGGCAAAAACGTAGCCCTGCACCTCGACCAAGGCTATCGGCGGCTGCGCGATACTGCCGTTCGCACGCACGATAGCATCCCCGGAATCTTTCCAGCCCTGATTGACCAAGCCCTTTCGCGAAGCGCTTCGATACGCCACGTAGCCGTTCATGTCCGACGCTTCGGCAATCCAAGCCAATGCGCGATCGACGGTGTCTCGTAGCTCCCGGAACAGTGCAAGGTCTGCTGTCCACGCCACATATCGGCCCAACAGCAGAAGAAACAGCGGGGTCGCATCCACGCTGCCGTAGAAGCGGGCATGGGGAATGTCACCCGCCCTGGCCAATTCTCCGACGCGGAGTTCATGAAGGATCTTGCCGGGTTGTTCGTCACGCCACCGGTCCACGCACTGCCCTTGGTAGCTGGCAAGGAGGCGCAATGTCTGGGCGGCGATGTGCGGCTGAAAGGCGAGCATTTCGAGAGCTACGATCAGGCTGTCACGGCCGAACAAAGCCACGAACCAAGGCACCCCGGCGGCAAAATACTCCTCGCGCCCCAGCCGCGACCGCAAAATTCCAAGGTCGCGCAGCGAGCGATCAACGATGTTGTTCAAAAGCAAGCTGTCGCTGATGAAGTTTGTATGCTGCTCCAGGCGCTGCTCGGACCCATTTCGCGGGTTTGCAAGGCCCACCTGCCGAGCTCCATTCGGCTGCTCCTCGGGATCATTGTGTCCGGGCTTCGCGCAGGTTTCGGTCAGCTCGATTCCAACCGAAAAGGTCTTGGTGTCCCCTGGGGAGATCCTGATCCTGAACTCGGCGGTGGTGTCATGGCTGGCGTGAGGTGGCGGAGAGAAGGCGATTGCCGTCGTTCTCCGAAAGCCGTCGGCGCCATGATATACGAAATGGAGTTTGCCGCCGCTCCAGCGCGGCGGCTCGGGTTTGCCGCGCGTCTCGCGCACCAACCCGCGCACGTTGAATATGTCTTCGAAACCGGCGCGGAAGCCCAGGGTAAGAGAGAAGTGGTGCGCCTTATGGCCAAAGTTCTGGAATGAGATGGTCTCGCGCACGCGCGTTTGATCGGCATCCAGAACCCGTTCCCAGCGGAGGCCCAACTCTTCCTTGGGGATCAAAGTCCCCTGCCCCACGTGCAAGTCCGGATTGGTGAGTTGAAAAAGCGCGATGTGGCCCTTCTCCGCGGTCGAGGCCAACACGATGGGGGCCACTCCTGCAAGCGACATTTCATAGCCGCCGAGGAAACGACAATCATGAAAATAGAGCCCGAACCCGTGCTCATCACTCAGCGGTATCTGCGCATCCGGGGCGACGACGTAATAGAGGTTGATGTCCTTAGTGGTGATGGCGTCGGCGATGCTGCGTACGATGGCCGGATGGCCCTGCGTGAGCACACGCCGTTCCCGCTCCCGTTTCGCCTTAGGGGCCTGTTGCGCCTTTTCCTGTTCGCGTGACGATCGCGGGACTTGCGCAAGGGTGGCCCTGCCTGGCTTCTTTTTTGCGGCTGGTCTGTGCCGTGTCTTCGTCATCAATGTTCCTCGGCAATCGCGCTGCCGGCGCGCGCTCGTGATTTCTGCCGGGCATCGCTGGGCACAAGGTCGAAGCAAATCATCGCCGTTGGCGGATGCTCGAGGGAGCGATCGAAGGCCGAGTTGGTCGACGCGGCGAACGAAGCGGACCGCTTGAACGCTGGACCCAACATGCCTGATCAAAGTCCCAAATAGGCGCGGCGAACCTCGGGATCGTCGATCAGGTCCTTGGCCGTGCCCCGGTGCACGATCTCGCCGGTCTCCATGACATAGCCGCGATCGGCACCCGACAACGCCAGATGCACGTCCTGCTCGACCAGAAGGATCGTCACACCCTCGTTGCGGATGGTTGCCAGCACCGACATCAACTGTTCGACCACGACCGGCGCCAGGCCAAGGCTCATCTCGTCGATCATAAGTAGGGCGGGTGCCGCCATCAGGCCGCGCGCCATGGCGCACATCTGCTGCTCGCCGCCCGACATCGATCCGGCAAGCTGCTTCTTGCGTTCGCCTAGGCGGGGAAACAGACTATACATGCGCGCGAGATCGCCTTCCACGGCCGCCTTGTCGATACGCCGGTAGGCGCCCATCAAGAGGTTGTCCTCGACGGTCATGCGGTCGAACAATTGTCGGCCTTCCGGCACCTGCACCAGCCCTGACGCAAACGCTTCGTCCGAGGTCATCGGCACCAGATCCCGGCCGGAAAATTCGATCGTTCCGGTGGCAGCGATGACACGCGACAGGGCGCGGAGCAGTGTCGTCTTGCCGGCGCCATTGCCACCGACCAGGGCGACGATCTCGGCTTTGCGCACTTCCAGAGAGACGTTTCGCAGCACCGGCATGCCGCCATAACCGGCCCCAAGGTCGGTAACCTTCAAGAGCGACTCATGCCCGTTGTGCGTCACGGCATTCATGCGCGCCTCCTGCCAAGATAGGCCTCCACCACCGTTTTGTCGGAGAGCACCGCATCCGGCGCGCCGTCGGCGATCTTTTCGCCATGGTGCAGCACCAGCAGCCGGTCAGAGAGGCTCTTGATCGCCTTGATGACGTGTTCGATCACCAGAATGGAGATACCTCGGTCGCGCACCTTGCGGATGACGTCGATCACCTCCTCGATCTCGACATGGTTCAATCCCGCCATCACTTCGTCGCACAGCAAAAGCTTCGGCTCCATGGCGAGCGCCTTGGCGAGTTCCAGCCTTTTGCGTCCTGGACCGCCAAGCTCGTCAGCGCGTTGATCGGCCGATTTGGCAAGCCCGACGAAATCGAGGTAGCCACGGGCCTTTTCGCGTGCGCGGTCCAGATCGGCTTCGCCGCCGCCATGGCCGAACAGTGCGCCAACAGCCACGTTGTCCAGCACCGACAGTCCGGGAAAAGGTCGCATGATCTGGAAGGTTCGGCCAATGCCAAGGCGCGCGCGTCGATAGGCAGGCAGGCCTGTGATCGGTTGCCCGGCGAAAATGATGTCGCCCGAGCTTGGCGCCAGCGTGCCGCTGATCAGGCTGACCAGTGTCGTCTTGCCGGCGCCATTAGGCCCGATGACGCCGAGGATCTCGCCTTCGTCGAGCGTGAAGGAGACATCGTTGACGGCGATCAGCCCCGCGAAGCGGCGTGTCACGTGGCTGATTTGAAGGATCGAGCTCATATGCGGTGGGCCCGCACATTTTCAATGAAATAGCGCCATCCCGATTTGCGGAAACGACGCACCACATCTGCCAGCCCGCGCGGCATCAGCACCACAGCGACCACGACAACGACACCGAAGAACAGGCCGGCGAGGCTGGTGACCTCGCTCGACAGGAACTCCGAGATCGCAGACAGAGTGAACGCGCCGACGACAGGCCCGAGGACGGTGCCGGGCCCGCCGAAGACCGCCATGATGATCATCTTCACGTTGAGGCTGATATCGAAAGCGCTTTCGGGATCGAGGAAGGTGATCCAATAGGCGTGAATGCCGCCAGCGAGAGCGGTGAAAACGCCGGACAGGGCGAAGGCCAGCACCTTGTAGAGCGTCGTGTTGACGCCCATCACGGCGGCACCCTCCTCGTTCTCCCGAATGGCGATCAGGCCGAAGCCGAAGCGGCTTCGCGTCAGCCACAAAATCGTCAGGGTCGCCAGCACCAGCAGCCCGAGAGCCAGCTCATAGAACAGCAGGTCGTTGTTGAGCGGCGGCAGCACGAGGCCGATGTTCTGGCCGGCCAGTCCGATGTTGGACACAATGGCGATCATGACTTGCGCCAGCGCCAGGGTGGCGATCGCAAAATAATGCCCCTTCAACCTCAGCACCGGAAGGCCGAGCAGAAAGGCAAAGGCGACCGCAAGGGCGACGCCGAATACCAGCCCGACGGCGAAAGGCAACTGCCACTGCACCATGGCGATGGCGACGCCGTAGCTGCCGAGGCCGTAAAACACGGAATTGCCGAAAGAGGCATAACCGGCATAGCCGCCGATGATGTTCCAGCCTTGCGCCAGAACCCCCAACAGCAGCGCGTTGATACCGAACTGGATCAGCACGTCCGAGCCGAACCACGGCACGGCCGCGAGCGCCGCGACCACGACCAAAGCGACGACTGTGCGCAAAGCGGTCATGCGGTCTTGCCCAGCAGTCCGCTCGGCCGCGCAATCAGCACGGCAACCAGTACGCCGAAACTTGCCACGTCGGCGAAGGTCGCACCGATATAGAGCACCGCCAGTGACTCGACCGTGCCGAGGAACAGCCCTCCGACCAACACACCTAAGGGGTTGTCCAGTCCGCCGATGATGGCGATGGCGAAGGATTTGGCGGTCAATGCCGCGCCGATATACGGGTTGATCTGCGAAACCGTGCCGTAAAGCCCGCCGGCAGCACCTGCAAGTCCAATGCCAATGCCGAAGGTCACGGCGTAGAGATGACGCGGCTCGACGCCGTAAAGCCTTGCCGCCACGAGGTTCTGAGCGGTAGCGCGAATGGCGCGGCCAAGCTTGGAGCGCAGCAGGAAAGCCCACATGGCAAGCGTCAGCACGATGGCCACGCCGAACGCCATCAGCCGGGCCTGCGGCAGCACGATCGGGCCGAGGGCGATGCTGTTGCCGGCGTAGGGCGGGTTGATGGTGCGGAAATCGGCGGAGAAGGCGAGCTGCGCCAGATAGGTCAGCACCACCTCCAGCCCGAAGGTGATGAGCAGCGTGTTGAACATCGGCCCGCGCGCCACCAGGTTGAGTAACCCGCGCTGCACCCCATAGCCGAGCGCGAACATGATTATGGCGGTAATCGGCAGGCCGAGGAACGGGTCGATGCCGAGATAGGTGTAGAGATGCCAGGACAAATAGGCTCCAAGCATGATGAAGGCGCCGTGTGCCAGATTGACGATGTTGAGCACGCCCCAGACAAGGGCGAGCCCGAGCGCCATGACGGCGTAGAGCCCGCCAAGCAGGATGCCGTTGATCAGGATTTGCGCAAGCAGATCCATCCCGGTCTCCCCAACTTGCCTTTACAGCGTCAGCGTTTGTCCCAAGCCGGCATCGGGTATTTCGGCTTCTCTATGAAACCCTTGGCGCCATAGATCGGCTTGAGGTCCGTGCCCTGCACCTGGATAACGGTCTGAGGCAGGTCGATCTGACCGTTTTCGGCGAAGGCGATCTTGCCATAGAGGCTGTCGAGGTTGAGTTTGGCCAGCGCATCACGGACCTTGGCGGGATCGATGCCGCCGGCATCCTCGATCGCCTGCGCCAATGCCTCGACGTCGGCCGCACCCGAGGCGGCATGGTAATCGGGATCATAGTGATATTTCGCCTTGTAGGCCTTGGCGAAGGCAGCAGCATCGCCGAACCATTTGTCCTTCAGCTCCGCCGAAGGCAGCCAGGCAGTCATGCCGAAGGCATAGTCGGCGTCCGCACCGAGCGCCTTGCGGAAATCCTCGCTCGGCACGCCGACGGTGAAGGAATAGAGCTTTGGCGCGACGGCCAGGCTTTTTGCCTGGCGCACGAAATTGAGGATTTCGGTTTCGTGGCCGGCGACCAGAACCACCTCCGCGCCATTGCTCTTGATCTGCGACAGCAGCGAATTGAAGTCACTGGCATTGGAACTGTATTTCTCGTCCATGGCGATCGTCAGCCCGGCATTCTTCAGCAACGGCCGCGTGCCATCCGCGACCGAGACGTCGAAAGCATCGTCGGCATAGAGCAAGGCGACGGACTTGGGTGCGGGATCGAGTTCGCCAAGCATCTTGACCGTCGAGCCAAAATAGTTGCTAGCCGGCGCCAGCGTACCGAATATGTATTTGAATTTGCGCGAGAAGATCTGGTCGGACGCGCCGCCGCCTTGCACCAAGGGAACCTGGTATTTCTCCGACACGGCGGAATCGGCCAGCGCGAAGTTCGACGCGAACGGCCCGAGCAGCAGGGCAACCTTGTCCTGCGAGACCAACTGCGTGTACTGGCGCACGCTCAAATTAACGTCCGACTGGTTGTCGTAGATTTTCAGCGCCAGCTTGTGCTTCTCGCCGCCCACCGTGACGCCGCCGGCGGCGTTGATCTTGTCGATCGCGAACTCATAGGCGTCCTTGTAATAGCGGCCTGTATTGGCTGAGGCGCCGGTCAGTTGCACCGATGCGCCGAGCACGATGTCGTCCGCGCATGCCGCACCCGATGAAAATGCAAAGGCCGCGCCGGCCAGCAACGCGCCGGCCAGATGAAGCATTTTGTTTGACATGATGTTTCCTCCCTAAGCGTCTTTGCCGCGCCACCGGCTAGCAGCGGCAGGCTGTCCAATGGAACGGGTCTCCTCAACCAAAACTGTTCGGCCACTGGCTAATCCTTGAAAGCTGGAGTTTGGAGGCTCCAGGGCAAGAGGGGTGCTGCGATATTCGTGCAAGGCAGCCCGCCCTGGCGGACAGCTCACCGGTACCACATCGTCGGCAACCAAAGCGTCAGTTGCGGGATCACCGAAACCAGCACCAGAACGATCAGCAGCGGGATGAGAAACGGCAGCACCGCCATGACCGTGCGGTCGAATGACAGTTTGCCGACGCGCGACAGAACGAACAGCACCATGCCGACAGGCGGAGTCAGCAGACCGATCATGAGGTTGAGTACCATGACCACCCCGAACTGGACCGGGTCGATACCGACCTGATTGACCACCGGCATCAGGATCGGCACCAGGATCGAGATCGCGGCGATGGTCTCCATGAAGCAGCCGACGACCAGCAGGATGATGTTGATGATCAGCAGCAGCAGCAGCGGATTGTCGGTGATCGAGAGCAACCCGGCGGCTACATGTTCCGTCACCCGTGTGGTGGTCAGCACCCAGCCGAACAGGGAGGCGCCGCCGACGATGATGAGCACGCTTGCGGTCGTCTCTATGGTCTCCAGCGTGATGCGGTAGAACTGTCGGAAGGTGAGCGAGCGGTAAAGGAAAATTCCGAGGAACAGCGCCCAGGCACAAGCAGCGACGGCCGCTTCGGTCGGTGTGAAGGCTCCCGTGGTCATGCCACCGATGATGATGACGGGGGTCAGCAATGCGGGAATAGCGCGAATGAAATCACGCCCAAGTGCGCGCCAGCGGAACGACTGGTCGCGGCCCAGCCCGTTGCGTCGAGCATACCAACTCACGTAGAGCATCAGTGCGGCTGCTACCACGAGGCCGGGTATGATCCCTGCGGTGAAAAGCTGACCGATCGAAACGTTGGCCATGACGCCGAACACCACCATTGGCAGCGAAGGCGGGATGATCGGCCCGATGGTGGAGGATGCGGCCGTGATGCCGACCGAGAATTCGTGGTCGTAGCCGTGGTCGCGCATCGCCTTGATTTCGATGTTGCCGAGCCCTCCGGCGTCGGCCACGGCGGTTCCCGACATGCCGGCAAAGATGATCGAGGCGACGACGTTGACATGCCCGAGCCCGCCGCGCAGCCAGCCCACGGCGGAGGCGGCGAAGTCGAAGATGCGGTTCGTGATACCAGCCGTGTTCATGAGATTGCCGGCGAGGATGAAGAATGGCACCGCCAGCAACGGAAAGGAATCGACGCCGCCGGCCATGCGATGCAGCACCACGAAGTCGGGGATGCTGGACAAGAACACGGTGTAAACCAGGGAGGCGCCGCCCAGGGCAAGGAAGATCGGCGCACCGATCAGCAGCAGGGCGAAAAACGCTAGGAACAGGAGCCACATTTTTGTCCGGCCTCAATCGATGATCAGTTCTGTGCGGCTCAGATCAGGACGCCAGCCGCGCCTGGCGCCGGCGAGGAAGCGCCCCGCCGCGCGCCACAGCATCAGGAAACAACCGATGGCGATGCCGCCATAGACGATGCTCATCGGCCATGGAAACACGGTCATGGTCTGGATTTGCATGAGCCGTGTGATCGCAATGGAGAACCAGCACAAAAGTCCCACGAAGCCGATCACCAGCACGTCGATGATGAAGTTCAAAGCGCGTACGGCCGGTGCGGGCAAAAACATATGCGCAACCTGGACGCTGATGTGGGTGCCGCGCCGCATGGCGATCGCGGCGCCGACAAAGGTGATGATCATCAGGAGATAGCGGGCGATCTCCTCGGTCCAGGCCAGCGAATTGTTGAGCACATAGCGCGTGAAGAACTGCAGGAAGACGATGATCGCCATGCTCCAGAAGATGGCGAAGGCAAGCCAGTCCTCGACATGATGCTCGATTGGAGGATCGGGCTCCTCTTCGGAGACGCGAATGCGCGCCGCGTCGCCAAGGCTGTCTTGCGTCATAGCGGTTTCCCTATTCCTGGCCCGCAGCTTTGCGGATAGCAGACCGGGAGGCGAGGCCTCCCCCGGGGCGGGATTTGGCGACTATTTGAGGGCCTGCAAAGCGTCGTACTGCTCCTTCGTCCAGACAGCGCCGGAGTCGGGATCGTTGTGCAGCGGCCGCGCCGCCTTGATGAAGGCCTCGCGATCGACGTCGACGACCGTCTTGCCCATAGCGCGGAACTTGTCGGCGAGCTCGCTTTCTTGGGTGCGGATCTGGTCGGTGCAGCGCGAGGCAGCCTCCTTCAGCACGTCGGTGAAGACTTTCTTGTCCTCCTCGCTCATCGCGCTCCAGACATGACCGCCGACGATGGTGACCAGCGATTCGGTGATGTGACCGGTCAGCATGATATGGCTCTGCACTTCATAGAACTTCTTGGCCATGATGGTCGGGAGCGGATTTTCCTGGCCGTCGACCGTGCCTTGTTGCAGAGCGAGATAGACCTCGGAAAACGCGATCGGCGTGGCGTTGGCGCCGACCGACTTGGTGAACATCTTGAACAAGGGCGCCGGGGGTACGCGCAGTTTCATGCCCTTCATGTCCTCCGGTTCCTTGATCTCCTTGTTGGCAGTCACGTCGCGCTGGCCATAGTAGGTCAGGGAAACGATGTGGTGTCCGGTCTTGTCGTCATAGCCCTTGGCCAGATCCTGGAAGAGCGGTGAATCGCGATAGGATTTCCAGTGGTTGAAATCACGCAGGATGAACGGGGCATTGGTCATCGACAGCGGACCGTAGATCGAGCCGGCGAAGGCGACGCCAGTGTAGATCATGTCGACCGTGCCAAGCGTCAGCGCCTCGTTTATCTGGTTTTCGTTGCCCAGCTGCGAGGCCGGGAATACCTCGATCTTGTATCGGCCGTCCGTGCGTTTGGCGATTTCGTCAGCGGCCCATAGCGCCTGGATGTGATAGGGCTCGCCGGTCTCGTAGACATGCGCCCATTTCAGCACCGTTTGGGCCGATGCCGGCCCGATGGCAAATGCCGAAAGCACCGCGAAAGCGGCGACGGCCAGCCTGAAAAGTTTGGTGATCATGACAGTTCCTCCCTGTGTTCAACCAATTCGGTGCGGACACCCTCGCCTATCCGCCGCTGCTCTCCCTCATGTCCGATCTGCGGTCGGCATCGGTCTCGTCTGTGAAATAGTCCGGATGAAGACTTCGGATCGCCCCGATATCGAGCCTCAGCTGGTCGATGTGCGCGGCCATGGCAGCGGCGGCGGCGGCGCAATCACGCGCTTCAAGTCCGGCCAGGACGGCCTCATGATCCTTCTGGACGCGCGCCATGCGCCCTTTCTGCGGCAAGGTAAGGCGGCGATAGCGGTCAACCTGTGCCTTCACCTGCTGGACCAGCACCCAGATACCGGGATAACCTGCCGCCCGTGCGATCTGTGCATGGAAAGCCTCGTCCGCGGCGTGGAAGGCGGCTTCATTTGCCTGTTCGGCGGCCTCCCGCTGGCGCTGGATCAGCATGCGCAAGCCCATAAGATCGCTGATGCTGGCGCATTCAGCCGCGGCCCGGGTGGTGATGTCTTCCAGCGATTTGCGCACCAGGATAGCTTCAGGCAACCGTGACGCCGGAATCCGCGTAACCCGCGTCCCCGACTTCGGGACGACTTCGACCAGGCCTTCGTCGGATAGGCGCAACAGGGCTTCCCGGACCGGCGTTCGCCCGATGCCGTAGACAGCCGAAAGCTCATTTTCCGAAACGACCGTCCCAGGCTTGAGCGCAAGCGACAGAATATCGTCGCGTAGGCGTCGATGAACGAGAGTCGCAATCTTCTGCGCACTGCCGGAAAAGCCGAAAGCGTTGCGACCCGCTCCGTCACGCGGCGGCGGGGTTGCGGCGGAAAGCAGCGTTGTCGTTTCGTCCGTCAAACCATCCCTGCCCAGTTTCTCGAACAGGATCATACGCCCTGACATATCTAACATACAAGCCCTGAAGGCAGCCCAGGTCGCACTAGTGCGACCGTGCCAAGCGCCTGGCCCACGACAAACAGGTCAACCGGAGGGAGCTGCTTGCGCGACGCTTTCGTATCGCTCGGTTCCGGCCCTCGCGTGTCCACATGCCTGGCGACTTGCCCTGAAGAAGGCAGCCAGCACTCAGCGCAGACGATCCGGCAGGCCGATCGGGGCGAGGCCTAGCGGTTCATACTGGGCCAGGGTTTGCAGAGCGGTGGCGTCCGTCAATTCGATGCGACGTGCCTCGGTCGTAATCAGTCGTTGCACGCGCAACTGCTGCATGACGCGGTTGAGATGCGGCACGCTCAGCCCGAGGGCGTCGGCCATGATCTCCTGCGAGAACGGGAGATCAAAGCGAGTTTCGGTGGCACGTCCGACCTGCGAAAGGCGTTCATGCAGTTCGAGCAGGAGGTGGGCCAAGCGCTCGATCGGCCTGCGCCGGCCAATGTTGACGATATGCTCGGCATAGCCTGCCGCTTCCTGCGCGGCGAGCCAACTCAGAACAAGTCCGAATTGCGGTTGCTCGTAGCACAGGCCGATATAGGACTCGAGCGAACAGACCGTGCAGGTCACTTCAGTGAGCGCCACGACGGTATAGGTGGATCGATCGAAAAAGCTGACCGGAAATCCGATGACGTCACCCGGCAGGATGAGCTTGAGGATTTGACGCCTTCCGCTTCGCAGCACCCTGTAGCGAATTGCGTATCCGTCTTTGACAAAGCACAAGCTGCGGAAGGGCGAGCCGTGGATGACGAGTTCCTCTCGCTTCCCGACGGTAACCTCTCGCTCAAAGAGGGCTTCAAGACTGGCGAGGTCAGCTGCCCCAAGTTTCATGACCTGCGTCAGTCTGGCCATCACTGCGTGACCGTTTAGGGGCATTCCACGTCCGCGCGGTGAGAGTTCCGTCTGCCGATGCAATTTGCGGTGGCTTGTTAATCTAGATTATTAATCCAAATCATCCAACCAAAGTTGCATTGACCGAACCTCTCGTGCGGTTGCGAATGCCAATGCGATCCGATTTCTGCCCGAGCGCGGGCAGCAACGAGTGCTCCAGAAGCGCTTGCCAAGGGAGGAACATGCAATGCAATTCAACGACCATAAATCGGCCGGCCTGTCCCGGCGCACCATGCTGCAGGCCGGCGCCGGCGTTGCCGGCAGCATGATGCTGCCAGCTTCATTCCTACGCCCGGCCTTTGCCGCCGACGACAAGCCTGCGCTCGGCACCTGGCCTGTAGGCTCGCAGGGAGACACCGTCTATATCGGCGCTTCTGTCCCGCGCACGGGCGCCTATGCGGTACAGGGCGAGGATGAACTCAAGGGCATGCAGCTGGCGATCGAGCACATCAACGAAGGCAACGATCTGCTCAAACAGATCGCGCCTAAGATCGAGAAAGGGGTACTGGGCAAGAAGGTGGAACTGGTCGTCGCCGACTCAGCCGCCAAACCGAACAACGCCGTGCAGGAACAGCAGACTTTCATCAACGACAAGAAGATCGTCGCCATGACGGGCTCCACGTCCTCGGCGGTGGCCGTCGCACTCAACAAATTCGCCCAGCGCGAAAAGATCCTCTACCTTGTGGCCATCTCCGGCTCGAATGACACGACTGGCAAGGACTGCGCGCGTTACTCTTTCCGTCAGTGCGTCTATGGCGAAACCTGCGCCAACGCCATCGGTCCGGTGCTGCTGAAGAACTTTGGGAACGGCAAGAAGGCCGCGTTCATGACGCCCGACTATACCTACGGCCACACCGTCACCAAATCGGTCAACGACTATCTGACTTCGCAGGGTGGCTGGCAGATGGTGACGAACCAGGTGTCGCCGCTCGGAACCCAGGACTTCAGCCAGTATCTTACCAATATTGCCAATTCCGGCGCCGAGTTCATCGTCAACGTCAACTGGGGCCGCGACGCCGTGCTGTCAGTACAACAGGCCAAGCAGTTCGGCCTGACGCCGAACATGAAGATGGTGATTCCGTACCAAATCCCATTCCTGGCCAAGGAAGTCGGGGCGGACCTGACTGAAGGCGTGTTTGCGGCCACCGATTTCTGGTGGACGATGGAAGACCAGTACCCCCTGGCCAAGGCTTTCGTCGATGCTTTCCAGAAGAAGTACAACTACCGGCCTGAATGGGGCGCCGAGAATGGCTACATGCAATTCGCTATCTGGGCACGCATGGTCTCGGAAGCAGGAAGTTTCTATCCACCCGACGTAATCAAGCAGTATGAGAAGGGCGAGACCTTCCCATCGATGGTCGGCGATGTGAAATTCCGTGCAGAGGATCACCAGCTCATTCGTCCCGTCGTCATCGTTCGTGGCAAGGCCGCCAAGGACATGAAAAATGAGGAGGATTTCTGGGACGTCGTCGAGATCGTGCCCGGCGAAGGTCTGATGCAGAAGCCCGACGCTTTCGGCTGTCAGCTCGGCGACTATACCTGAGGTACGCGTGAGGCCTTTTCCGCGCATGGAGCGCGGAGAAGGCCGGCGCTCCCGCTTTCGACCCGCGGCCCGAACGACCTACGTTACCGGATGGCTCGTCCTGGCAGCGACGGCACGAACTATTCCTTAACCTCGGACGGCGGGCGGCAGCGTGATCAACTGGGCCAATTTTATATCGCAATGCTTCAACGGCTTGGTGCTGGGGGCGCTGCTGGCCCTCATTTCCTCCGGCTTGACCATCATTTACGGGACACTCGGTGTGCTCAACCTGGCGCATGGCGCGATGTTCATGCTTGGCGGGTATGCCGGCTACGTCGCCTATGATTATACCGGCTCTTTCGTCGCTGCCGTGGTCGCCGGTTCGCTCTTCGTCATGCTGGTCGGCCTCCTCATGGAGAAGCTCATCATCAGGCCTTTCTATTCGCGACCCTATGAGGATCAGCTACTCGTCACGTTCGGACTGGGCATCGTCTTTGTCGAGGCGGTGCGCTTCTTTTTCGGCGGCCTGTCGAAGACCGTGCCCCCGCCCGGCCCGCTGGTCGGCATCACCCCGCTCGGTTTCATGATGTATCCCACGTATCGCCTGGCTCTGCTGGCTATCGTCGCCGTTGCGCTGCTCGCGCTCTACTTCGTGCTCTACCGCACCCGCATCGGCATGATCGTGCGCGCCGGCATTGAGGACTCTGTGATGGTCAGCTCGCTTGGCATAGACGTCCACAAGATCTTCACGCTGGTGTTCGGCATCGGGGCGATGGCGGCCGGTTTTGCCGGTATCGTAAACGCGCCAGTGGTGTCGATCGCGCCGGACGTCGGCGAGTGGATCCTGGTGCAGACCTTCGTTGTCGTCGTCATCGGCGGCGTAGGATCTTTCCCGGGTGCCGTTGTCGGGGGCCTGATCGCTGGCGAGATCATCTCCATCACCTCGATGTTCAACCCGGGCTACGCCTATGTCATGCTTTTTGTGGCGATGACTCTCGTGCTCGTGCTTCGCCCGTACGGACTGTTCGGCACGGCGGGCCGTGAGTGACGGGTGCGCCATGAACAGCAAAAAACCATTTCTGGTCGAGGTGCTGACGGCGATCGCGTTGGTCGTAGCGCCATTCGTGCTGCCGCATTTCGGCTTTGCGCCGGCGACCATAAATCGCATTCTGATCTGGGGCCTGTTCGGATTGGGATTCGACATTCTCTTCGGCTACACCGGGCTGCTTTCGTTCGGCCAGTCCGCGTTTTTCGGCACGGGCGGCATGTTCGCGGCCTATCTGATGACCGAGTTGAACTTCCCCCACGTGCTGGCGTCCGTCTGCATCGGCGCCATCGTGGCCGGCCTCGTTGGTTATCTGGTCGGATTGATCGCGCTGAAGCGGACAGGCATCTACTTCGCGATGATCACGGTGGCGATTTCGGAGGTGTTCTTCTTCGTCGAGTTCAACCCGCTATCGGCTTACACCGGTGGCGAAAACGGCCTGCCCGGAGTGCCGACGCCGAGTTTCGACCTTGGCTTCACCACACTCGAATTCGATACCGATCGAACGATGTATGTCTTCCTGGCCTTCTGGTATTTCGTTGGCCTGATGATCGCGTTGCGGATCGTGCGCTCGCCCGTGGGAGCGATCCTCTCGGCCATCCGGGACAACCCTCTACGCGCCGCGGCGCTGGGCCACGACATCCACCGCTACAAACACGCCGCTTTCGTGATTGCCGCCGTTTATGCCGGCTTCGCCGGCGGTTTGCTCGGTGTCATGCAGGGCTTCATGCCGCCCGAAGCCTTCATGTTCGACACCTCCGGCCAGCTCGTCATGCAGACCGCAATCGGCGGCGCTGGAACACTGTTCGGGCCCTTGGTCGGTGCCACGGTGTGGCTCTTTCTGAGCGACTTCTTCCAGAACACGCTGCACCTTGGCGCGATCTGGAAGCTGGTGCTTGGCATCGTCTTCGTGCTGCTCGTCTGTTTTCTCAGGCGAGGCATCGTTGGCGCTATTATCGACGTCTATGAATGGGGCACGGGCGGAAAGAAAGCCGCGGGGCCGGCACAGTTGTCAGACGCACTCCCCTCGAACAACCACTCTAGGTTCCCCTCCAGCGCGCAGCTGATGCCGACAAGACACCGCCCGACAGACTCCGCGGCCGGACCGATCCTTCGCGCCATCGGGTTGAGCAAGCGTTACGGGGGCCTGCTGGCCAACAGCGACATCGACTTCAGCGTAGAGCACGGCGAGGTGCGGGGCATAATCGGTCCAAATGGTGCCGGCAAGAGCACCTTCTTCAAGATGCTCACCCGAGAGGTGACGCCGACATCCGGCAGGATCCTGTTCCAGGGCCGTGACATCACCAATTTGGGCGTCGCGGATGTATGCCAGCTCGGGCTGACCAAGAGCTACCAGATCAACCAGCTCTTTGATCGGTTGACGGTCAGGCAGAATCTTACGATCGCCGCCTTGGGCGAGCTTCGCGGCAGGTTCAGGCTCGATCTCTTCCGCAACATCCGCGCAATCCCAGGTCTCGAAGAGCAGGTGGAGCGCACGCTGGCGCTGGTGAACCTCACGCACCGGCCCGAGACCTCAGTATCCGAACTTGCCTATGGTGAGAAACGCCGGCTCGAGATTGGCTTGGCCCTGGCAACCTCGCCCAGCCTGCTGCTGCTTGACGAGCCACTTGCGGGGATGAGTCCACGAGAGCGCGTGGAGACCGTTGCACTGCTGAAGTCGGTCGCGCGCGGCCGCACGATGATCATCATCGACCACGACATGGATGCGCTGTTCGAACTGGTCGAAAGGGTGACCGTGCTGCAGGAGGGCCGCGTCCTCGTGGAAGGGACGCCAGATGAGATCAAGGCCAATGCAAAGGTGCAGGAAGCCTATCTCGGCGGGATCCACGAGGAGTTAGCATGAGCCTGCTCGAGGTCGCCGGGCTGAACAGCTACTACGGTGACAGCCACATTCTATTCGACGTATCGCTGCGTGTTGAAAAGCGCGAGGTGATCGCGCTGCTTGGCAGGAACGGCGCCGGCAAGTCGACGACGCTAAAGAGCCTGATGGGAGTTGTGACGCCGCGAACGGGCAGTATCAAGCTCGATGGTGAGGAACTGGCGGGCAGCAAGGCGCACAGCATCGCTCGACGCGGAATGCAGCTGGTCCACGAGGATCGCCGCATCTTCGGCAGCTTGAGCGTCGAAGACAACATCATCCTGGCTGGATTGACCGCAGACAACAGATGGCCGCTCGAGCGCATATACGAGATCTTCCCTCGGCTGAAGGAAAGGCGGGGCAGCCGGGGTACCGATCTTTCGGGCGGCGAACAGCAGATGCTGGCGATCGCCCGCGCTCTTGTTCGCGACCCGAAAATCATCCTGCTCGACGAGCCGTTCGAGGGCCTTGCACCTGTCATCGTACAGAATCTCGTTCGCACCTGCCGCGACCTGGCCGAAGCCGGCCATACCCTCGTTCTTGTCGAACAGAACCTGGCGGCAACGCTTTCGCTGGCAAAGCGGGTCTACATCATCAACAACGGCCATATCGTCCACGAAGGCCCTGCCGCGGAGATCAAGGCGCAGCCTGAACTCTTGCAACGCTACATCGGTGTTTAGCCCGGGCGGCGTGCTGTTCCTGGTCGTCCCGTGAGCGGGGGCACGCGGCTGGCATCAGGTCCCGCAACGCGGGCCGCGCATCTCATTGCGCCCGATGCGTGGCGATCTGCTGGACAGGCATGCGTCCGGCGCAGCCCGAGCTGCAACCGAGTGGGATGGCTTTTCCAGCCTGCTGACATGACAGCGCCTGAGCAGTCGAGAACCCGCGAACGGCCTCGACTTCCTCACCGGCTCCGGTCAGGTGTGGAGGAACCCGCGCGTTCGGCGGTAAGCCCCATCCATCTGATAAGCCACGGCATGCTCAGCCCCTGGACAAAGATGGAGAAGGCAACGACCGCGAACGCGACAACGATTATTTGACTGCGCTCGGCGACGTTTTCAGGAAGTGCAAGCGCCAGGGCCAGAGCGAGCGCACCGCGCAGCCCGCCCCATACCAGAATGTGCTGATAGCTGGCATCCACCTTCAGGGGAGTCGCAGCAAGCAGGGCACAGAAAGGATAGATAGCCAAGGTCCGGCCAACCAGCACCAGGATGATGGCGATCGCCGAGGTGCCTGCGAATATCCCAAGTGGCTGATGGGCTTCATGGCCGCCGATCAAGATGAACACGACGGAATTTGCCAGGAAGGCCGCGTATTCCCAGAACGCCAGAACGTGACTTCTGGCATTGGCGGAGATAGCGCCTTTCCATCCGACGTTGCCGACGATCAAGCCTGCGGTGAGTGTAGCCAGCACGCCCGACATGCCAAGATCCTCAGCAAGCAGAAACGAACCATAGGCCGCGATGGTGGTCAGGGTTATCTCAACGAGATGGTCTTCGGTCCGGCCGGCAATCAGAAGCAGCACAGCTGCCACGGCCACGCCGGAGGCAATCCCACCGGCAACCGTCCAGAACAGCGACGCAGCAACGTTCAGGGGTGTCGCTTCGGCGCCTGCCGCGATTGCCGCCAGGATGCCGAAGCCAACCGCGGCCGCGCCGTCATTAAGCAGACTTTCCGATTCGACAAGCAGAGCCAGGCGGGGCTGAACCTTCATCTCCTTGAAGGCTGCGATAACCGACACCGGATCGGTCGCCGCTATCAGCACGCCGAACAGTCCGGCTCCGATCCACGTCCATCCGAGCAGCAAATGCATGCCAGCCGCAACCACTGCGGCGGCAATTGCGACCCCGGGAAAAGCGAGCAGAACTGTGACCGGCAGATTCAGGCGAAAATGACGCCATTCGATCGCAAGGGCCGCCTGGAAAATCAGCGGCGGCAAAAAGACCGTGAAAATCAGATCCCGACTGAGCGGAAGTTCGACAACGCCGGGCATGAAGCCAAGCGCGATACCTGCCGCAACAAGCCCGACGCTGTAAGGAAGTTGCAGCCGTCTGGAGATCATCGCCACCAAGGAAGCGGTGAGCAGGATCATCCCCAGGGTGAGGATTGGAAGATCGTTCATAGCGGCCTCAGGTAAGGTCTGACCAGGACAACTAGGGCTCTGAAGCCCCAGTGGAACCGCCGGTGCGAAGAAGTTCGAATAGCTGGAAGTGGAGATGTGACCAGAGCAGATGCGGATGCACCCTGGCCGATACGCCGCGCGATGTTCCCGATCACAAACGCGTCAGCAGCGGAACATTTCGGGATGAAGCGGGTTGCGGATCAAATAATCCCACAGCTGCTGGATCTCCGCCATGAAGCCGAACCTGTTGAGCCGCCGTAGGTTTCTCACGGCAGGTGCGACAGTCGCAGCATCGGCCACGATTGGGGCGGCTTCGGCGCGAGACGTCAAAGGCGGCGACGCTGACAGGTGGCTGCCACATCAGGCGGACGCGCCAAACCCGCTCGATGCGGCTGACTATAAATTCTTCACCGCCGACGAGGCCGCCTTTGTCGAAGCCGCGACCGAAAGGCTGATCCCTGAGGATGCTCTGGGCCCGGGTGCCCGCGGCTGTGGTGTGCCGCTGTTCATCGACCATCAGCTCGCTGGGGCGTATGGACGCGGCGGCAGCTGGTACATGCAAGGCCCCTGGGACAAGGGCGAGGACACGCAGGGCTACCAATCGCGCATGACGCCTTCCGCGCTCTACCGCGCAGCGATCGCTGCGATTGACCAGCATGCAGTCGCTTCGCAAGGCGGCAGGCGTTTCGCGGAGCTTGCGCCCGAAGCGCAGGATGCACTCCTGTCTGATCTTGAGAAGGGCAAGGTTGATCTCGGCGGCGTCGATGCCAAGACATTCTTTAAAATGCTGTGGCTGAACACCAAGGAGGGCATGTTCAGCGATCCCATCTATGGCGGCAACAAGGACATGGCCGGCTGGAAGATGCTCGGCTTTCCGGGTGCGCGTTACAACTATCTCGACTGGGTCGACCGCCACGGGGACCGCTACGATCAGCCCCCTGTCGGTATTCGCGGTCGGCCCGCTTGGGACAGCAAGGGATAGGCACGATGGCTCAGAAGCTTCCTGCGGTTGATGTCGTGCTGGTCGGATTCGGCTGGACCGGCGCCATCATGGGACACGAACTGACCGAGGCTGGGCTCGAAGTCCTTGCGATCGAACGTGGCAGTTTGCGGGAAACCAGCACTGATTTTGCCCCAACCTTCATCCAGGACGAGCTGCGCTATCGCTACCGCGGCCATCTGTTCGAACAGACCGCCCAGGAGACGCTGACGTTCCGCAATACGTCCGACCAGAAGGCGCTGCCGATGCGGCGCCTGGGGTCATTCTTACCCGGAACCGGCGTCGGAGGTTCGATCCTACACTGGAATGGTCAGGCCTGGCGCTTCCTGCCGTATGACTTCGAGATCCGCAGCCAGACGATCGCACGCTATGGCGAAGGCATGGTTCCGCAGGACATGACGCTGCAGGATTGGGGCGTCACCTATGACGAGCTCGAGCCGTACTATACCCGGTGGGAAGAACTGTGCGGGATCGCCGGTCAGGCCGGCAACGTAAACGGACAGAAAAAATCGGGCGGGAACCCCTTCGAGGGACGGCGTTCCAAATCCTACCCCACGCCGCCGATGAAGCAGACCTATGGGCCGACGTTGTTTGCAGAAGCGGCGGGCTCGATCGGGCTGCATCCGTTCCCATGCCCTTCGGCCAACATGTCACAGGCCTATACCAACCCGCTCGGTGTCAGTCTGGCGCCCTGCACCTATTGCGGGTTCTGCGAAAAGTTCGGCTGCGGCAACTATTCCAAGGCGAGTGCGCAGACGACGATCTTGCCCGTCTTGATGCAGAAGAAAAACTTTGGTCTTCGCACCGAAAGCGAGGTCACTGCGATCAATCTCGACAGCTCGCGCAAACACGCCACGGGTGTCACCTACGTCGACATGCACGGGAACGAATACGAACAGCCCGCCGACCTTGTGGTCGTGTGCGCCTACATCACCCACAACGTGCACCTGTTGATGACCTCCGGAATTGGGACAATCTACGACCCAAGCACCGGCCAGGGGACGCTCGGCAAGAACTATTGCTATCAGATTACCCCTTCGGTGGACGTCTTCCTTGGCGACAAGGTCCTCAATCCCTTTGTGGGGGCCGGCGCTTTGGGCATGATCGTCGACGATTGGAACGGCGATAACTTCGACCATAGCGGGCTTGGTTTCATCCACGGCGGCTACATTGCCGGCTACGTGACCACCGGCCGGCCAATCGAGACGGAGTTCCTGCCGGAAGGCACCCCGAAATGGGGTGCCAAGTGGAAGAAGGCCTTCATCGAGAACTATCTGACCTCCATGTCGGTTTCGTTGATGGGGGCGGTAATGCCGAACGCGGCCAACCACCTGGATCTTGATCCAAGCTTTCGGGACGTCTACGGCCGCCCGCTGATGCGCATGACCTACGACTTCAAGCAGAACGAATTGAAGATGCAGGATTTCACCATGGCCAAGATGGTCGACATTGCAAAGGCGATGAAGCCGCGCGAGATCAAGAAGTCGCCGCGGGGGCCGCATTATGACATCGAGACCTATCAGTCGACGCACAACACAGGTGGCGCGATTATGGGCGTCACTCCTCAGCAAAGCGTGGTCAACCGGTATCTGCAGCACTGGGACGTGTCTAACCTGTTCGTGGTCGGCGCCAGCGCCTTTCCGCACAACAGCGGATACAACCCAACCGGGACAGTGAGCGCACTTGCGCTTTGGGCCGCGGACGCGATCCGCAATCAGTATCTCAAGCGACCAGGTCCTCTGGTGCAGACATGACGAAGCAGACGCTCCTCGCCCTGGCTGCAACCACCGCCCTGATCGGCGGGTGGTTGGTTCTTCCCGGCCCCTTCGCCCAAGCGCAGATCGGGGACTTCGCCAGGCAGGAGCGCGGGCGCCGTCTGGCGGCAGCCGGCGATTGCGTCGCCTGCCATACGGCGGATGGCGGCAAGCCCTTTGCCGGCGACCGGCCCATCGAGACGCCATTCGGCACTATCTACTCAGCCAACATAACCCCCGACCCCGAGACGGGCATCGGCGCGTGGACCGAGGAGCAATTCTACCGCGCCATGCACGAGGGGATAGCCGCAGATGGCCACCGTCTCTATCCGGCATTTCCCTATCCCTGGTTCACCAAGGTTTCGCGCGCTGACGTTGACGACATCCGCGCTTATCTGCGTACGGTTGAGCCGGTCCGGGCACCGACGCGTGCCAACGAGTTTACATGGCCGCTCAACCATCGGATCGCCATGGCGGGATGGAACGAACTGTTCTTCACGCCCGGCGAATTCCAGCCTGACAAAAGGCAGTCGGCGGAGTGGAATCGCGGCGCGTATCTGGTGGAAGGGCTCGGTCACTGCGGGGCCTGCCACACACCCAAGAACATGTTCGGCTCGGCCAAGACGGACCAAATGTATCAGGGCGGGGAAATTCAGAACTGGTACGCGCCGAGCCTGGCAGGCGACCGGCGTGAGGGCCTCGGATCGTGGGACACGGAGGACATAGCCCGTTTTCTCAGGACTGGCCGCAATGACCGCACCACCGCCTATGGGCCGATGGCCGAGGTTATCAAGGACTCGACATCCAAAATGAGCGACGAAGATTTGCATGCGATCGCAACGTATCTAAAGTCGCTTCCGGCTACCGCTGGGCAAGCCTCGGAAGGTCCAGACCAGGACGTCGTTCGTGCCGGACAGGCGATCTATGCCGACCAATGCTCTGCTTGCCATCAGTCAGGAGGCGTCGGCGTGAAAGGACTCTTTCCCTCCCTCAAAGGGGATGCAGTCGTCCAATCCGACCAGCCGCTGTCGGTTTTACGCATCATCCTCAACGGCGGGCACGCTGCCTCGATGCCCGAAAGTCCCAACCCAATGGCGATGCCGTCATTCGGATGGAAGCTTACTGATGGCCAGATTGCATCAGTCGCTACCTACGTCCGCAATGCCTGGGGCAACAAGGCAGGCGCGGTGAGCTCCGACGAGGTGCGAGACCTGCGCAAGTCGGTCGAGGCGGCGGCGAGCGCGTATTAGGTGTTCTGCACCACGTCCGGCGGCCGTAGCGAAAGCGGTGTTAGGCAATCTTCCAGAGCTGGCGGCATGCCAAGCGGTCCATTTTAAAGGCCTGCACAACGGTGCCGCCGCGGCAGCGAGGATCGACCAAGCATCCGACCGGCGGAGTGTTGATCGGCAAGGGCGTGCGCTGGGCGGCGCTAAGGCTGAGCGGCCCTGCGTGAATGGCCGCATCGCCAGGCAAAGGTTTCTCCCGCAGGGAGCTGGGGCAGCTCTGGCGAGGGGCGCAGCCCTACATCAGTTCCTTTATGCCTTTCCTGAGGAGCCACCAATTTACGGGATAACTGGTTGCAAAGCCGGCCAGCATGGCCAGTTGCATCAAAAACCAGAACTCAGGCGTGTTGGCTTCCAGTTGCGTCCCGAAGACCGGTTTGAAGATCAAAAACTGACCGACGCCCATGAGGCCATACATACCAACCTGCCATGCTGTCAGCGACAGAGCATCAGCCTTGAGGGCTTGTAGCAATCCTTGCTTCGCGGACAGCTGTCGCATCGGCTTTATCGTAAAATACTGGAAGGCGATGCCCAGCCCAAAGGCGAAGATGTAGTCCAGGATCCAGACCGAAATCGTCCTCTCTGCAAACAAGCTTTTCCAGCCCAACCACAACAGGACAGTTGGGAAGGCAAGGGCCAGCGTTTCGGCAATGACATCACCCACGGTGCAGCCGGCTCCGCAATGCAATGCTGCCTTTGCGATCGCCGTCGGCCAAAGAGCTGTCTTGTGCGAGCGTGCGTTCTTTGCGTCTCCGCTTGGCCGCTCGACGGTGCCCTTGGAACTTGGCCGGCCGGAGTGCACATAAAGGAAAAGAACGAAGCCATATCCGAAGAGGGCACAGACCGGCCAAACGAGGTTCATGATCCACATATCCTGCGGGGCTCGGAACTCGTCTAATGCAATCCAGATTGAAGACAGAATTCCGGCCAGCAAGGAAAGCACGGCCACCCAACGTAACCATTCGGGAATCATAGTTTCCTCCTCTTTCGCTGTCCTTGGGCCGCGGTTGGGCCGCTCTATTGCATTCAGATGCCGCCTGCCATTCTGGCCGCCAATTTGATGCGCCGGCTCACGAGACTGACGGGAACAGCTTCGATCAGCCCACCGCGCCGGGCAAAGCCGAGAGTAGCCGAAGTCGTTCGGCAGCCCGGAGCGTCAGCGACGCAAGCGGTTGCGGGTTCATGGGCGCCATGTTCTGGTCGAGGTGTCGCATGATCCAGACGGAGCCGAGCACAATCAGGACAACGATCAACACTCCAAAAGCGAGGGCCAAAATGTTGTTTGTGTTGTCTGGTCCGGTCGTCAGATGCAGAAAGAAAACCAGATGCACGCCGATCTGTGCAAGGGCCAGCACGACGAGCGCAGAAATGACGGCCGGCTGATAGATCAACTCCGTCTGCGAGGCGATGAACGACCCCACCGTCAACAGGAGCGCGAGGCCGTAGCCGAGCAGATATCCCCGCAGTCCAGCCGCAGGCTCATTGCGCGTGATCGTCTCCTCGCCAGGGGCGGCATCGCGGGTGTCGATGGGCGCGTCGGATGGGGCGGTCTTATCTGTCACTGCGATGCTCCCAGCAGGTAAACGAGGCTGAAAATCGCG
The DNA here is from genome assembly GCF_020165595.1 of Mesorhizobium sp. BR-1-1-10. Lineage (NCBI taxonomy): Bacteria > Pseudomonadati > Pseudomonadota > Alphaproteobacteria > Hyphomicrobiales > Phyllobacteriaceae > Mesorhizobium > Mesorhizobium sp. BR-1-1-10. The sequence continues at coordinate 542,468 of NZ_JAIUIL010000001.1, forward strand.
ACCCAGATGATGTCCAGGGCATGCCAAAAGAGGCCAAAGCAGTGAAGCCTGCGCAAGATGTCGGCGCGAAAGCCCTTCACCCCGAGCTGGGCCATCATGGTTCCGAGCCACAGGATGCCAAGCCCCACATGGACGCCATGGCACCCGACCAAAGCGAAGAAGGCCGACAGGAACGCGCTTCGGCCGGGACCGGCATTGTCCCCGATCATCGTGATGAATTCCTGTCCCTCGAGAAGCAGGAACAATGCTCCAAGGACCCCAGTGACGACCAGCCACGACTGTGCGCCAGCCATTGAACGTCTTTCGACCGCAAGGGAGGCGAGGCCCGCGGTAAAGGTCGAGGTCAACAAGAGCCCGGTCTGAATGGCAACGCGTGTGAGGTCGAACAGTTGCTTGCCTGTCGGCCCGTTATCGGTCGCATTCGCGAGCACCGCGTACGACGCGAAAAAGGCCGAGAACATGATTATGTCAGACAGGAGAAAAATCCAAAATCCGTAGGTGACGGTTACAAACTTCGAGGCGGGACCGCCCTCGCCGTGTCCGGTGGCACCCTGGTGTCGTGACCGCCCTTCTCCCTGCCCGCTCGAACGGCCCACCATGTAGGGGTCGCGTCTGGTACTTCCAGCGGTGATGTCACTGGGCATCGTATCGAAGTGGTCACTCATGTCACTTGCTCCCTGCGCCGGAGCCACGCGATTTGCGCGGCGGTGCGGTCGCGGTCGATCCGTTCGACCTCTTTGGCAGGGATCACGGTTTCGGCCTGGTCTCGCCAGGCGAACACGACAAATGTGGCGTAGGCGCCGAGGAACCCGAGAATTGACAGCCACCAGATGTGCCAGATGAGTGCAAATCCGATAACCGTTGCGAAGAATGCAGTCACGACACCCGTTGGGCTGTTCTTTGGCATGTCGATCGGCTCGTACTGCCTGACCGTCTTTGGGTCTTGGCCTTCGATCACGCGTTGTTTCATGCTCCAATAGGGCTCCTCGTTTTCGACATGCGGCTGGTGCGCAAAATTGAACGGAGGGGGTGGCGACGGTGTCGACCACTCGAGCGAGCGCCCGTCCCAAGGGTCGCCAGTCTCGTCGCGAAGCTGCTCACGGTCCCTGATTGACAGGAAGAGCTGCGCGATCTGGCAGCCCGCACCTAAAAGCATTACCGCGATACCGCTTGCCGCGATGACGATCCAAGGCGCCCAAGCATCCACTTCAATGTGCTGGAGCCGGCGCGTCATGCCTTCCAGGCCAACCACATAAAGAGGTGCGAAGACGAGGATGAAGCCCAGTAGCGTTAACCAGAAGGCCGCCTTGCCCCAGCCCTCGTGCAGTCGAAAGCCGAACGCCTTTGGGAACCAGAAGGTAAAGCCGGCGAAAGCGCCGAAGAGAACGCCTGAGATGATGACGTTGTGGAAATGCGCCACCAGGAAGAGCGAATTGTGCAGAACGTAGTCGGCTGGCGGCACTGCAAGCAGGACGCCGGTCATTCCCCCGATGGTGAATGTGGTGACAAAGCCAAGCGCCCATAGCATTGGAGTGTCGAAGCGAATTCTCCCGCCATACATGGTGAAGAGCCAATTGTAGATCTTCACCCCTGTTCCAACAGCAATTACCGAGGTGGCTATGCCGAAGGCCGTATTTACGTTCGCGCCTGCGCCCATGGTGAAGAAGTGGTGCAGCCAGACCATGAACGACACGAGACAGATGAACATCGTCGCCGCCACCATGGAGCGATAGCCGAACAGCGGCTTGGACGAGAACGTGGAGAAGATCTCGGAGAACACGCCAAAGGCGGGAAGCACCAGGATGTACACTTCTGGATGGCCCCAGGCCCAGATGAGGTTAACGAACATCATCTGGTTCCCGCCGGCTTCGTTGGTGAAGAAGTGAAAGCCGAGGTAGCGGTCCAGCGTCAGCATCGCCAGCGTCGCCGTAAGGATCGGGAAGGCAGCCACGATCAGGAGATTAGAGGCCAACGATGTCCAGCAGAACATGGGCATGCGCAGATACCCCATTCCAGGGGCGCGCATCTTCAAAATGGTGGTTACCAAGTTCACGCCGGTAAAGAGCGTTCCGACCCCGGAGATCTGGATCGCCCACAAATAATAATCCACACCCACGCCGGGCGAATATGCGAGTTCGGAAAGCGGCGCATAGGGCAGCCAGCCGGTCCGCGCGAATTCCCCGACAACCAGCGAGATATTGACCAGCAGGGCGCCGGTCGCCGTCAGCCAGAAACTGACCGAGTTGAGCGTGGGGAACGCCACATCACGTATTCCCAATTGCAGCGGCACAACGAAGTTCATCAGGCCGATCATGAACGGCATCGAGGCGAAGAAGATCATGATCGTCCCGTGGGCCGAGAATATCTGATTGAAGTGCTCGGGCGGCAGGTAACCCGGTCCGTGGATCGCAAACAGCTGCTGGGTGCGCATCATGATTGCGTCGACGAAGCCGCGCAGCAGCATCAGTACGGCAAGCACAATGTACATAACGCCAATGCGCTTGTGATCGACGGACGTTATCCACTCGTGCCATAGATAAGGCCAATGCCCCTTTACCGTAATCCAGCCCAGCACACCGAGGCCGGCAAGAAACACGATCAAGGCCGCTCCAAGTGGGATTGGCTGGTCAAAGGGGATGGCGGACCAGTCGAGCTTACCGAGCATTATGCGCCTCCTCTCGTTGCTTCGTCGCCGGGTTCGCCGAAGCGGTGGGCGACGGCGACGACTCGGGCCTGATGCCCGGTTTGCTGCCGGCCTTGTTGTCGGCTGGACCGGGGCCGGGAGGCAGCGCCTGATGCACGATTGCATCAAACAAACCCGGTTGTGCATGACCAAACGTGGTCGCCGAAACATCGCTGCCCTGTTGCGCGAGCTTGAGGTAGACGTCGGCGTTCAAGACGCCGGTTTCGGCTTTCAAACCGGATATGAAGGCGTCGAATTCTTGTGCCGGGATCGCGTGCACCTGGAAGTGCATATTCGAAAAGCCGTCGCCACTAAAATGCGCCGATTGCCCGTAGTAGGTACCCACGTGGTCAGCCTGCAGGTGCAGGTCTGTCTGCATACCGTTCATGGCGTAGATCATGCTGCCGAGCTGCGGCACGAAGAAAGCATTCATGACACTGGCGGAAGTCAATGTGAAATGTATCGGCACGCCAGCCGGGATGACAAGCTTGTTGACAGTGGCGACTTGCTGGTCGGGATAGATGAAGAGCCATTTCCAGTCGAGCGCCACGACTTGGACATTCAGCTGTGGCTTATCTGAAGCTATCGGCGTGCGGGGATCCAGGTGATGTGATCCGTAGTAGATGAGTCCACCAAGGAAGAGGATTGTCAAAGTTGGAATCCCCCAGACGATCAGCTCTATGCGACCGGAATAAACAAACTCGGGGTCGTAGCGGCTCTGACTGTTTGTGGCTCGGAATTTCCAAGCGAAAAGGAGCAGCGCGATCAATGTAGGGATCACGATGACCAGCATTACGGCCAGCGAATTGAGCAGGATCTTCGTGTTGCCGGCCGCGATTGGTCCCTGCGGATCGAATACGCCTCCCGAACACCCGGTCAGAACCGCGGAGGCGGCCGACAGAGTGGCCACGGCTCGTGCGATGAGCGGTGCGGCGCGATCCACCCTTTGCCAGGTGCCTCTTTGGACTTCGCCCTTGCCTTGCATGCACGACGAAGCCTTTGCGCTTTGGCAATTCCCAACTCTCATTCGAAGTAGCCTTCACAGCTTCCTAGATGTGGCCGATGGTGGCATCCTGAGCCAGACAGTCACAGCGGCAGCGACCCGGATCTGCGACCAAAGCTTTACCGGTGGTGGCGTTTGGCCGTTACGGCCCGGGAAGGGCATAAGCGGCAACCTGATCGCCGACCTGGTCTTTCAGAATGGTATTTCCACCGGCGACGAACACCACGTATTCGCGGCCGCGGTACTCGTACACCGCAGGATTGGCCACCGCGGGCGCCTGGACGATGTCGGACCAAAGTTCCTGTCCGTTGGCGAGAGAATAGGCGCGCACCTTGGCGTCCATCGAACCCCCGATAAATATCAAACCACCCGCCGTCACGGCGGGGCCACCAATCGTCACCGACCCGAGTGATTCAGGCATATAGAAGCCCCACTTCTGCGATGCTCCCATCGGCCGGCGCCATTTGATGTCGCCGGTGGTCATGTCGATGGCGGCGATTTCTCCGAAGGGGGGTGCCCAGCAGGGCATGCCAAGCCAGTTGAGAGCGTTGTGCAGCGACATGCCATAGGGTGCACCCTCCTGCGGATAGTAGCCCTGCTCATTGCCGGAATCGCCGGCGAGCCGTTGGTATTCATCGCGGGGATAGAGCTTGATGGATTGGACGACATGCGAGAAGTTGACCACTGCCGTTTGGGTGCCTGGATCGAACCCCACCCCGCCCCACTGCACGCCGCCCGCCGAATCCGGGTAAGCCAGCACGCCTTGGCCTTTGTGTGTCGGGGGGCTGTACATGCCACGATAGGACAGGGTGTCCCATAACCGGGAGCACTCGCCCATGCCGACGATATCAGCTATACGCCAGATTGCCGGCTTTCTGGACTGGTCCAGGAGCGGTGCGGGTTTGGTCGGGAACGGCTGCGTGGGAGCGTAGACTTCCCCTTGAATGGTGCCGTCGCCGCCAGGTACCGGGCGTTCGTCGATCGGCCAGACGTCCTTTCCGGTGCGCCGATCGACGACGAACAGAAAGCCCATTTTCGTTGCCTGCATCAGGGCAGGAATTTGCTTGCCTGCCACAGTGATGTCCATAAGCGTGGGCGCCGAATTGATGTCGTAGTCCCAGATGTCGTGATGGACCCACTGTCGCGACCAGACGACCTTGCCGGTTTCTAGATCCAGCGCGGTGGTCGATGTCGCAAGTGGTATGGGGTCAGCACGGTTGCCGCCCCAGTAGTTCGGCGACGGGCTGGAGACCGGCAGGTAGACGAGCCCGAGCCCTTCGTCCACGGACATCGCCGTCCAGACATTTGCGGTCCCGGTCCGTTTTGCGATCTGCGCCGGCAGCGCCGAAAACGACCACTGTCGCACGCCCGTCTGAGGATCCAACGAGAACACCGTCCCAGGAGGAGCCTCGGCATAGGCCCAATCCTTACCAGCCCAGCCGATGATGACGTGGTTGCCCGCCACGGTGGGGGGCTGCAACAGCGAAAGCGGGTACTTGGCGTTGACGTCGTTCCATTGGTTCACATCCAACACGCCACCCGAGCCAAATTTCTTGCAGAGCTGTCCGGTATCGGCATCGAGCGCAAAGAGGTGCGCGTCCATGGTGCCGAGATAGACGATCTTCTGACAGCCTTCGCCGGCTATCGGATTCTTGCTCTGCCAGTAAGCAACGCCACGGTTCTTCAAGGCCGGCTGTGTCAATGCTTTCAAAGTGGATTTGGACTCGAACTTCCACTTGATCGCCCCTGTGCCCGGATCGAGTGCCAGCACCCCATAGAAGGGTGTCCCGATATAAAGCGTGTCGTTGGCGAAAATGGGGGTTGCGGACCAGACGGAGGGTGGCAATGCCCCTGAGCCGTCCGACATATCACCGGTGTGCAACTCCCATACTTTGCGCAGCGAGCCGACGTTTGCCGTGGTAATCTGGGTTAGCGGCGAGAACTTCTGACCATTAAGCTGGCCATGAAAGCTGTTCCAGGTCGGCTGCGGCGGGACCAGAGGGATTGGCTTAGGTGCAGGGAGTGGGGCTGTTGTCGCCTCCATCGGCGAACCCGCGCCCCCGGCCGAAGGGCTGGTGCCTCCGCTGGTGTCGTTCGGCTGTTTAACGGCATCCGGTATGCCGCCCGGTTGTGACGCGGGTGAATTATTGTCATTCTGGGCAGAGACTGAATGTATGCCGACCCCCATCAACATGAAGATGGCAAAGGCCAGGGTCGAACGGAAGCTACCAGTTTTCATTGGGACGGATCCTGAATCTTGGTCTGACGGAAAACCAGCGTGATCAACAGCCCGGCCAACACAACGGCCACGGCAGCCACGAGCCACCAGGCATGGAGAAATACGGCGGCGGTGAATGTGCCGAGTGCTCCTAGAAGGCCCAAGATCCAGGCCAGGGTGAAGACGACACCACCTCCTCTGAAGCGCAATACGAGGCCATCCAGCGCAAGTGCCAGGCTGGCAACGAGCACAAGCATGGCTCCGGGGGTTCCATTTACCCCAGTCAGTGGGGTGGCGAAGTAGTAGACGGCGATTGCGCTCGCCAGCACCGCCGCTGTGATGACGACGAGCGGGCCACGATGATTGATGTTCGGCGATTGCTGGGTTTTCATGATCGTTCCTGCGACGTTTCTTTAAGCGACCCCAAAGGGGGCGTCTTGCGGGACGGAGCACTTTGCTAACCCGAGCTTGGCCGGTCTGTTCCAACCGCGGCTTCACCATCACGTGAGCGGCGGAACGCGCCGCGCGTGCCTAGGGAAACGCAGCTTTGTTGGCCATCGTGCCGTCTGGATTGCCTGCTGTGCCCTCAGCTTCCCGGGGCGTCATCATCCCACCCCAGTAAAGTGCATACGCTTCAGCACTGGGGGGCTCCCGCGCCGCCCCGAGGTCGGGGGCATAGGTGAGCAATCTGGCGAGCAATTCGTCCCAAGGCAGCCAGCCGACTATCCAGGCGCGATCCGCTCCCGGCCGACTGAGGCTGAGGCAGGGAAATCTGCCGACGCCTCGGAATCTGGCTTCGCGCACATCCTCCTCCAGCGCGGCTCGCGCCTCGGCTCCGGCGAAGTCCAACTCGAGCCGCTTGGGGTCGAGCAGATCAGGACGTGCTTTGGCAAGATCATTTGCGATGTCGGCCAGCACTTCTTCTTTCGCGATGTTCCGGCCTTCAACCATCACGGCTTCGCGGATGCGGCGCAGATAGAGGTCGGCGGCGGCGGCCGACTGGAGACCCGCCGCCTTGACCGCGAGACAGGAAGGCCACGAAGAGGCTGGCGGATCGCGAGCCCATATCGTCGGTTCGAATGGCATGCCTGTAATGCGAGCCGCCTGGACCCAGATCGGACCCATTTGCGCCGGACGGTGAACGTCGTTGAGTGGATCACTGAACCTGTCCCAGCCACCGATCATGCCGCCCAAACGCAACCGCAACGCAATTCGACCGGCGAAGCCGTAACGTAAGCGTCTCAGTTGAGGCTCGAACCCCCAGCTCCAACAGCATAGCGGATCCGTGAAATACGAGATCTCGAGAACCGGCGTGTTATTGGGCCGGGGTTCGGGCGAGGCTTGGTTCTCGCTCTCACCCACGTCGTCAGATTCCCGTGGTTTGCGCTTTCACCGGGCTGTCGATCGAGTCCTGCGGATAGGAGGACCACTGGGTGGGAGCAGAGGTTGTTTTTGCTTTGACCTCGGCGCTGCGTTTGTGGGAGAGCTCCTTGTTCTTGGCCTCCACCTGCTTTTGAGTGATGTTGACGCTCTTTGGTTCGTGGTTGATCTCTCCCTGGGTGTCGATGACGTGCTTGTGAGGCTCCTTCACATAGTCCCAGCTCTCGCCGGCGCTCCACGGACCCTGTCCCTCGTTCCAGGGACCCCGCACCTCGGCTCCGTTCGAGAGATTGAAGTAGGTGTGGGTATGCCGCGGGTCTCCCTGCAGGATGCCCATTGGGAAGTTGGGTTGAATGGTCTCCAACGCTGCCCCGAACATCTGGAAGTGGGCGATCTCGCGAGTCATCAGGAATCGCAGGCTGTCGTGGACAAGAGGATCGTCCGTGAATTTCATCAGGTATTCGTAGGTGATCTTCGCTCGCGCCTCGGCGGCCATGTCCGAGCGCAGGTCCACGGTCAAATCGCCGTTGGCGTCTATGTAGCTGCCGGAAAACGGCACACCTTGGCTATTCGTCAAGGTCGGTCCGCCAGCTGATTGAACCAGAAATTGTGGGTTGGTCAACGCCTCATGGAGCACATCCTCCTTGCCGGCCTTACCTTTCGTCAGTTTGTTCAGGGGGCTCGCCTCGGCCGCATTCTTCAGTTCACCGTTGACCCCGTCCAGAAGCATCGTGATGGTTGCTCCGACGATCTCGAGATGGCTGAATTCCTCCGTCGCAATGTCCATCAACATATCGTACTTGTCGGGGTAAGGTTTGCGGGTTGAGAAGGCCTGGGTAAAATACCGCATCGCGGCGGCCAGCTCGCCATTGGCGCCACCGAATTGTTCAAGCAGCAGGGCAGCGAATTTTGGGTCGGGTTCAGATACACGCGCGTTGAACTGAAGTTCCTTGACGTGGTGAAACATGATTGTCTCCGTTTTGGGGGTGGCCGATCCGACGGTTCACCCCAGAGGGCACTCACGTCGGGCTCACGTGCGACACCGGGGCGCAGCACCTCGGGCCGAACTGAAGGGGCAGAGTTTTGTTCCTCCAGCCGGGCACTCCTTTTTGCGGTGTCGTCGTGAGGGCAAAGGAGCTGCCAGGGTTCGCGGCAGCATGCCTTGTCCGAGCCTTTGTGGCGCGGAATGACTGGACACGCCGCCTCGCCGGCATCTCCATGGGCGTGGGTTTCGTCTGCTGAGCTGGACGCGTCTTCTTCATCGAAGCATTTCGCACGAAGCGATCAGTCCGCAGGATAGGCAGAACCGGGGGAAAAGCTTCTCGGTCAGTTGCTCGGCAACAGATGCGCTTCCCGGCCGCTTCGATCAATGCCAGTCTGGCTGCTTCCGCCCCTAGCCCTTCGCGCACCCTCAGCTACACAGGCGCAGAGGTTTGAGGGCAATCGGTGACCATGCTTCGCGGCGCGATAGGCGCGTGCTTTTCACAGGGCTCTCCGCATCTCTAGCAGGCGCTTGTCAGCTATGGTGTTTCGCGCTCGTCGCGCCGCATTTTGCGGCTTACACATGTCCGGCCTCGCCGGAATTGCAAGGCGCTGAGTCCAAACGTCGCCCCGAGCGCCGCCCACAGAAGGGTGCTGAATGTAAACGGACTGGCAAGCCATTCCAGCATGGGCACGGCATCGCCCGGCCAAGCATAGGCGAGATAGCCGAGTGCAGTCGACAGGGCGACCCCAGCAGCGACAGCGAATATCGTTTCGAAAATCGATCTCGTCACAACGCATCAGGGAACGCTAAAAAAAGAGGCCGATCAAGAGCGATAACGCAATCGTGCAATCTTATCCCTCAAACGCTCCAAGCCTCGAAATGTGAATTGCTGCCGGGGCGCCATTGCGATTATCTGCCACCTGTGAACATCTCGAAACTGATCATCTGGATAATGCTGGCGATGTTGCTGGCCATCGGCATTTACCTTTTCGTTCAGGCGGACGCATCCGACTGGTCGCACCAACTTTAACCTTCGCCGGGAAATCGGGATGTGCTCGTGAGCTGCGGGAGGAGGGCGAGATTCCAAGCAGTCTTAGCCTGAGGGAGCATTCACAAGGATCGCACTTGCTGCGTTTGGTGCGCCGCATTTTTCAAAGACTTCAGGCGTGCTCGATCGTCCTGTGCCGCCACCTCGTTATCCCGTTGAAAGAGTTCCGCGGGTAGGCACCACTCGGCGTGCCTCTGACCCACAAATCAGATTGCGGAGCATCGTTGTTCGGCTGGAGATTTGCTCGTGGCGATGCCGTGCGAACAGGCGCGCGGCAATCTGTGTCGGGGCTGCACACGGTCGCACCGGAAGTTGGCGCGTAGATGAGACCGCGATTGTGGATGCGCCGATCTCTGGGGACGATCGACGGGATGAGCTGCGGTGTGGCTGCCGCACAGGCATCCAGCTCAGGCGGTCAAACCATGCTTGACGCCCGCCTCGACATGCCGGCGCAGCACCATCTGCGCCGTGGCCACGTCGCGGGCCAACGCTGCCTCCAGCAACTGTCTGTGTTCGTCGGCCGCGATTTGCCCACGAAAGGTCAGCGAAATCATCTGATACCGCAAATATTTGTCAAAAACCGCAGCATGCGTTTCCATGAGCGCACGAGACCCGCATGCAGAAATCAGCGACTGGTGGAACTCCCAGTCGTAGCGTTTCCAGTCCTGGGTTACCGACCGGTCTCCGCCGATCATCCTGATTTCCATTTGGTGCAGTTTGTGGTGGGCCGAAACCACCTTACCCTCCCATTCCACATCCCCGGCGCCGAAGGACAATTCCATCGCGTGGCATTCAAGCAGTTGCCGCAGCGCCGCGATTTCCTTCAGATCCTCTGGTGAGACCGGCGCGACTTCGAAGCCCCGCTGCCCTTCTGCCACCACGAGCCCATCGGAGGCCAAACGATTGAGTATTTCCCGCAGGGTTGAGACGCTGGCTCCGTAGAGGCCCTTCAGCCTTTCGAGCTTGAGCTTCTCGCCGGGAACCAGTCGGCCAAAAATTATGTCGGCCCGTATCTGCCGATAGGCGGTATCCGATATCGTGGCGTCGGAAGCGTTCGCTAGCATTTGGCAGAAATATCATAAGTTTCCTGAAATACCATACATACACTCTGAGGCCTTCCGGGCCAGCGGTCGGATCCGAGCGACTGCCACCCCATATAGAGGCGGTACATCGTGGATCATCATACAAAACTACGAATACCTGACGTTCTTCGCTACGTGGTTGAACGAGGAAGGCTGTCGTGCGATGCTCGACGCGTGACGAATTGGGAGTGACGTCGCCCGACATGCAATTCAGGGAGGAAAAGCATGACCACTATCACGATCCATCGCCGCAGGTTTCTCCGCACAACCGCTTTCGCAGTAGCCGGTGCCATGTACGCCTCACGCGTCAACCGCGCCCTGGCGCAGGACAAGATCACACTGAGGCTGTCGTCACCGGCGACACCGGGCGACCAGCGTGCGGTGGCGCTGACCAGCGTGTTCGCCCCAGCGGTGCGCGCCTTCGCCACGTTTGAGCCGCACTGGAACGCCGAACTGTTCAAGCAAGGCACCGAACTGGAAGCAATTGCCCGTGGCAATCTGGAAATGTCGATCACGTCGGCGCAGGAACTCGCCTCGCTCTATCCCGAATGGGGGATCTTCACCGCCGGCTATCTGCATCGCGACGCCGAGCACCAAAAGAAGGTTTTCGCGGCTGACTTCATGGATCCGATGAAGAAAAAGGTGGAGGATGAACTCGGTGTCAAGCTGTTGACGGTGATGTATCTCGGCCGCCGCCAATTGAACCTTCGCATCGAAAAGGAAATCAAGACGCCGGACGATCTGGCCGGCGTCAAGCTCAGAATGCCCGGAACCGATGCCTGGCAGTTTCTTGGCAAGGCGCTGGGCGCCAATCCGGTGCCAGTGGCGTTTACCGAAATCTACACAGCCCTGCAGACCGGCGCGATCGACGGGCAGGACAATCCGCTGCCGTCCGACAAGGACTCCAAATTCTACGAGGTCACCAAGCAGATTTGCCTGACCAGCCACCTCGTGGACCTGAACTATCTCGCCTTTTCCAAGAAGGTCTGGGACGGGCTTGCACCGGATCAGCAGGCGGCGGTGCAGAAGGCGGCGGACGACGCCGCCGAGTCCGGGCGGCAGAAGCAGCTGACGCTGGAATCCGAACTCGAGCAGTTCTTCAAGGACAAGGGTTTGAAGGTCTACGCGCCCGACGTCGACGCCTTCCGCAAACATGTGCAGAAGGCCTATCTGGACTCCGACTTCGCCAAAGACTGGCCGGAAGGCATGGTCGACAAGATCAACGCCCTCTAAGCCGGGAAAGACCGATGTCCGCAACCATCCGCTGGCTGCAGGCGCGGGCCGATAACGTGGCGGTGGCGCTTCTCGCCGCCATGTTCATCGCCTTCATCCTGCAGATATTCACGCGCTACGTGATCAACGACCCGCTCGGATGGACACTGGAAGTGTGCCTGACCACCTGGCTGTGGTTGGTGTTCTGGAGTTCGGCATTCGTGCTCACCGAGCGCGACCACGTCACGTTCGACCTGTTCTACTTGATTGCCAGCCGCCGGACCCAGCGCGTTTTCGCGCTGATCTCGGCGGCGGCGATTGTCGCTGGTTTCTTGGCGGCGCTGCCGGCGACATACGACTACATCGCCTTTTACAAGATCAAGAAAAGTGCCACGCTGCGCATCCGGCTCGACGTCGTGTTCAGCGTCTATGGGCTGTTCGCCGTCGCGGTGATCATGCGCTATGCGCTGCGCCTATGGCAACTTGCCCGCGGCGGCGCGCCCGAGCCGCATGACGAGGCGACGCCGCTGTGACCGCCGCCTTCTCTCTTTGCCTGCTGGCGCTGTTCGTCCTCGCTGGAATTGGCACGCCAGTCGCCTATTCCATGATCGTCGCGGCGATCGTCTACCTTGCCGTCAAGGGTCAGGACCTGGGGCTTGCCGCCGAGCAGATCATCCAGGGGCTCTATGACGGCTTCATCATCCTGGCCGTGCCGCTGTTCATCGTCGCCGCCAACATCATGAACGCTGGCACGATCAGCGAGCGGCTGCTGCGGTTTTGCATGGCGATCGTGGGCCGTATGCGAGGCGGGCTCGGGCATGTCAATGTCGTCGCCAACGTGATCTTTTCCGGCATGTCCGGCTCGGCCGTCGCCGACGCCGCCGGGCTGGGCAAGATCATCATCGAGATGATGACCAGGGACGGCCGTTATCCGCGCGGCTACGCCGCCGCTATCACCGCCGCCGCGTCAACCATTGGGCCGATCATCCCGCCGTCGATCCCGATGGTGATGTACGCGCTGGTCTCGGATGCCTCGATCGGTTTCCTGTTCCTCGGCGGCATACTGCCTGGGCTGCTGATGGGCGCGGTGCTGATGGGCCTCAACGCGTGGGTCGCCCGCAAGCGAGGTTTCGCGGTCGAGGAACCCGTGCCTCTGCGAGCCTTGCCGAAGGTGACACTCAATGCATTTCCGGCGCTGCTTATGCCGGTCATCCTGCTCTACGGCATCTATGGCGGCGCGACGACGCCGACCGAAGCGGCAGCCGTCGCGGCCGCTTATGCGCTGATACTGGCCGGTGTCTTTTATCGTGCGCTGAGCTGGCGGAAGCTCTATGCCATCCTTTCAGAAAGCGCGCGCTCGTCCGCCGCCGTTGGCCTGGTCATCGGCGGCGCCCTGATCTTCAATTACATCGTCGCCAGCGAAAACATTCCAGCCCAGATGGCAGCCTCGCTGCAGGGACTGCACATATCCCCGGTCGCTTTCCTGTTCATGGTCAACGTGCTGCTGCTGCTGCTTGGGTGTCTGCTCGACGCATCGACGATCATCCTGGTCATTGTACCGCTGTTCATCCCGACCTGCCGACTGCTCGGGATCGACTTGGTGCATTTCGGCGTCGTGGTGGTGGTCAACACCATGATCGGGCTGATTACGCCGCCCTATGGGGTCGTGCTGTTCGTCATCAATGCGACGACCCGCATTCCGCTGCGCGAAGTCATCAGCGAGATCTGGCTGTTCATCGGCGTGCTGGTCGTTGCGCTGCTGCTGATGATGCTGTTTCCGGAAATCGTGCTGTGGCTGCCAAGGCAGTTCGGATACCAGGGATGAGCACGGCTCTGCACGATAACCGAAGTGCCGGCCTGATCGGCCCGGTCAGGCTTGGGTTGATCGGCGACACCATAAAGCACTCGCGTTCGCCGGACCTGCATCGTCTCGCCGGCCGCCTCAGTGGCCTGGACGTCAGCTACGACCTCTTCATCCCGCGCGAGATGGGTAAGGACTTCGACGCCGTGTTCGACGCCTGCCGCGACGCCGGTCTTCGCGGCATCAACGTCACCTATCCATACAAGGAGATCGTGGCCTCCAGGCTGCTCATACACGACGACCTGATCAGGCGCATAGGTTCGGTCAACACAGTGGTGTTCGACCCGCATGGCGCGCGGGGCTACAACACCGACCATACGGGTTTCGTCGCCGCCTATCGCGCAGTCTTCGACGACATGGCGCCGGGCAAGGTCGTCCTGATCGGAGCCGGAGGAGTCGGCAAGGCCGTGGCCTTCGCACTACTGGCCCTCGGGGCTGATGGCCTGACCATCATCGACAGAGATGCCGGCAAAGCGCGGTCACTAGCCGCCGCGATCGCGACCGCCTCGAAGGGCGCTGTCGCAACGTCCTCCGGCGTCGACGTCGATCCGGCGATGGACGGCGCGGGAGGCATCGTCAATTGCACGCCGCTCGGCATGCACGGACATCCGGGCTCTCCGGTGCGGCCGGAATTGCTGCCGGAGCTGCGCTGGGCATTCGACGCCGTCTACACGCCGGTCGACACCATGTTCAAGCAACAAGCGGAAGCGGCGGGCGTCAAGGTACTCAGCGGTTTCGAGCTGTTCTTCCACCAGGGCATCGAAGCCTTCCGTATCTTCACCGGGCGGGCGCCGGCCGATCTCTCATCCTTGCGCCGAATGCTCCTCGAAATCCCGCCAACCAATTAAGGATATTACCTGTGTCCGACGACCATCCCATGCGCAAGAAGATCGGCCTCAGCGCGGCGCTGACAACACCGTTTGAGCAAAGTGGCGCAATCGACTGGCCCCGCTTCGTCGCACACGCTGAACACTTGCTGGCACAAGGTATGCGGGTGGTGACCGCCTTCGGCACGACCGGCGAAGGCGTGTCGATTTCGGCCACGGTCCGTGCGACCCTCTACGAGAGAACGGCCGCGGCGGGCATCCACGCCGACAGCCTGATTGAATGTGTCTACGGGCCGTCGTCCCAGGACGCAGGCGACCACGTCCGGCGATCGCTTGAAGCTGGTTGCGGCGGCATCCTGCTGACGCCGCCCTTCTATTTCAAGCAGCCAACGGAGGAAGGCATCTATCGCTGGATCAGCGAGGTGCTGGAGCGCTCCGGCGCGGCCGCCCGCGACGTCATCCTCTACAACATCCCGGGCCTTACCGGCGTCCGCATCGGTCCGAAACTGGTCGCGCGCCTGCGCGTCGCCTTTCCCAAGGCCATCGCCGGCGTCAAGGACTCCAGCGGCGACTGGGAGCAGACAGCGGCGCTGCTTGCCGAGCATCGCGACCTCGCCATACTCGTCGGCCATGAAGGCCATCTGGCGAGAGCGGTCAGGCAAGGCGCCAGCGGGGCGATCAGCGGGGTGGCCAATTTCGCACCGGCCCTGCTGGCGAAACTCGTGCGCGGTGAGGACGATCCCTTGATCGACGACCTGCTTGGCAAGCTGCTGAAGCTGCCCGTCGTGCCAGCGGTGAAGGCGGTTCTGGCCCAACGGACCGGGGACGCCGTATGGTTGCGCGTTCGCGCTCCTCTGGAGGCGCTCGATCAAGCAAGCGACTTGGATGCCTGCCGGGAAATTGCGGCGATGGTGGCCAACGGTGACGGCACGGTCGTGGGCGAGATATGAGCTCCTCCGCCCCTGTCGGACAGAGTGTGTCGAAGAGGGTATTGGTGACGGCGAAACCCGGAGAAGCCAAACTTGGGGGCAAGCACATCGACAGTTCAGCGCCGGTTGACGCCAAGGTGGTAGACCGGCCCTTGCTGCGCATAGCTACCGCTGTGCCGATTGCGGTTCTCGCCCTGACCCACGAGTCCGCGACATCGGGCTCCCTTCGAAGTTTCCGTCTGTAGCGCTACGCCACAGGAAGAGATCAGCCGGCTGAGAAAACGGACAGCCAGCATCTTGCCTTCAGAAACTTGCGACCGGCGTGGAATAGATTCCGCCCATGCTAAGTATATTGTGCATCAGACAAATCGGAAGCTCTGCCGGTGAGATGCCCCACCCCTCCACCTGCTGGACAGCCAGCAGTAAGCTTTTGACGACCTGGGCGGGTTGGCTTCGATCCCAGTCCACAGAGAACAAACAAGACGGAGAACCAGGAAATGTCGCAACAATTCGAAGAATATCGGCCTTCCAAGACGCTCTGGTTCTGGTCAGTGGTAGGCGCGGTGGTCCTCACCATCATCGTCGGATTCACTGCCGGCGGCTGGACCCTGGCAGGAACTGCGGCGGAAATGGCCAAGACCTCAGCCATAAAAGCGAGGGCAGAACTGGCCGCCAATCTGTGTGTCCAAAAGTTTATCACGGCGTCCGACGCGAGCCAAAATCTGGCCAAGCTGAAGGAAACGTCTTCCTATCAGAGGGACGGTTTCATTACCGACGGTGGCTGGGTCAAATTCGCCGGAATAAAAAAGGATGCACCGGGCGCCGCTGATCTGTGCGCGGAAAAGCTGGTCGCGTTGGACGCGATTCCGACGAGCACCGTGTCTGAGGATCAGACGAAGGGCTGATGCCATACGTGGTCTGCTGGCGAGAACCTCACTGGCGTATGTCGCAACCGGTAAAACCTGATCTGAACCCCCCGGCGGCTTGAGCTGCAGTGGCCGATCTGGACGCTACCTGGACCGACGGATCGTGCATCTTCTCGCGGCATTGAAATCACCTCGCCTCAAAGCTCGGTCGGGCTTCTACAAGAGCATAGGAACGGCGCCCGGCAATCAACGCTCTCGTTTTTGTTGCTATGGGAGATTGCCGTTCCACATTCCGTGGCAGATTGCATGAAGTCGACCGCGAATCTCGGCCCGAACGTCCTCAGCAAGGCCGGGCATCACTGGTCTATCTCTCTTGCTCGGTTCATTCTGATAGCTGCATCGCTCGCAGGATCCGCGACGGCGACTGGACTCCGCTCCAAGGCTAATCTTCTCGTTCTGCCTCGCTTTGCCTCCCTGAGAGCCTCATCAGCCAACCTTCGTGTCGGGCCTGGCATGGGGTATCAAGTTGAATGGGTCCTTATGCGCCCGGGAATGCCGCTGGAAATCTACCAACAGTATGACAATTGGCGACGGGTCAGAGACTGGGACGGAACCAGCGGATGGATTCATGAATCGCTCCTGTCAGGCCGCAGGGCGGCCGTTGTCGAGCCCTGGGCCAAGGGCAACGTTGCGCTGCGCGACAAACCGTCCACTGGCAGTTCGGTTGTTGCCTGGCTGCAGCCTGGCGTGCGGGTAGAACTGACCCGATGCGACGGACAGTGGTGTGCTGTTGCACTGGGCCCCAAATCCGGCTTCATCAGGCAGATCAGTATGTGGGGCGTCTATCCCGGCGAGGTGCTTTGAAGCGAATCCGCACGGGTCGAGTGGCTTGCGGACGATCACAGGCAAGCATCCCAGAGCACGGATTGTTGAGCGACCGCCCTTGTGAACAACGAGCTGCCTGTTGCGGGCCGGATCCTTCCACTCACCATTTCGAGAATCGTGGTGACGGCAGGCTGACGGCAGTCACGAACCCTCGAAGAGCCGAAAGCGAGATTTTTCCGGGCGAAGGCCTCGGGGACACTATGGCGCTGCTAAGCTGGAAGGAAATAATGGGCATCAAATCAGTTGGAGCGGGCATCGCATGTTTGCTGGTTTCTACCACTTGGGTGCAGGCTGCCCCAAGACTCCTCTCGCGGCACGGCGCTTGGGGCGTCTATTCTTATGGTGCCGACACGACAAGGTGCTATGTCTTGAGTGTCCCCGTTTCCAAACTGCCGGCCGGTGTCGATCATGGCGAAAATTTTGTAACGGTCTCGCGCACACCGGTCGAGGAACAGCCCGAGGCAATCATGGGGTATCGGCTCAAGCCAGAGTCGGATATCAATGTCGTGATCGCAGACCAGCGCTTCTCAATGTTCACGCAAGATAATAAGGCCTGGCTTCAGAACGCCGGTGAGGATCGGTCAATGATCAGTGCGATGCGAGCCGGAAGCAAGATGACGCTGTTCGCCACGTCCTGGAGGGGCACCCAAACCCAGTACGTATATTCCCTGATGGGACTGAGCGCCGCATTGCAGGCGAGTAGCGCTTGCAAATAGAATTCCAATGGCCCTGCTTACTGCCAGAGGCGTTGATGGCTCGATATCGAGTGGGAGCGACTGCTCAGTCATCAGGCTCACTCTCACCATCTTGAACGGGAAGTCATGAGAGAGATTTTCAAGACTGCTGTCGTGATCGCATTGATCGCGCTCGCAGTTGTCCTGCTTTTGCTGGCACCAAGGGGTTTTCGCACCGGTCCGTCCGATCCGATTGTTAGTTCCGGTCATTCTCGCTTGCGGCTTGCAAACATTAGCCTCGGTTTGCCGGTAGCCTCGGATAGAGCGGCCTGAGCTGTCCGATCTCCAGCTTGGCGTCACCCATTCACACCCGATGCCAAGCGCGACCCCTTGAAGCTCTCCGGGCGCTAATCTCTTTAGCCCGCGCCGGCCTCTCATCCCCGAGAAGGAGATACACTGTGATCCGTCTCGCCCTTTGGGCGGCAAAAAATCCGGCGGCCTTGGAATAGTTTCCGGTGCTGTCCGGTATATTCCAGGACAGGCAAGCTAGTCGCCCCTCGCCTGTCAGGCCCAGCAGGCCCTCCTTGGTTGTCCCTTCACTGCTGGGCCTCCCCCGCCAAAAGGAGCATCCATGACACTGTCTGGCGCCAGGAATGACACGGCCGGCCACCAAGTAGCGGATTTGCAGCGCTCGGACCTGCGCGCAGCCTTCATGTTACGAAACGCGCCAGGTGTGCCATTGACGCCAAAAACTGCAGACGGGCTGGCAACTCTGGCGAGCCGGATGAATGTCAGTCGCGATGATCTCATTGAGAGAGCTCTGAGCGAGTGGCTGGAAACACGGTTGACGAATCCAGTCCCAGGCGACGATTTGATCCCATCGGTAGAATCAGACCGGCGGTAGCAAATTGTAGTCAGTGGGCTTGGAATAGTTTCGGCTCCCGATCAGTATATGGACCATGAAGGTGAACTTCGACGTCACTCCACACTTGGAGGACCTGTGGCGCTACAGCAGGGTGCTCACAAAAAATGACACCGACGCGGACGATCTGGTGCAGGAGGCGCTTGTTCGGGCACTCGGGTTGTCGCGCACCTACGACGCCTCGCGCCCGCTGATGCCGTGGTTGATCACGATCGTTCGGAACACATTTTTCACAAGCGCTGTCCGAGCTGATGCTGAGCGCCGTCGCTTGGCCGCTTATGCCCAACAATGCGACCCGTTGCTGATGCCATCACAAGAACACTGCGCTGAGCTCTCCAACGTTCAACGGGCGCTAGAGGGACTACCGTCTGACCAAGCCGAAGTGCTCCATTTGGTCGCCGTCTTAGGCTTCACCTATTCGGATGCTGCCGCGGTGCTTGGGGTTCCGGTGGGAACAGTGATGTCTCGTCTGAGCCGGGCCCGGATTGCCCTGAAACACAATATGGAAAAGGCGAACGACGCCGCACGGGCTCAATTGAAAATAGTGGGAGGCCGTGATGTGGCCAAGTGACCGAATTTCCGAAGAGGAGATAAACCGGTTTCTTGACGGCGAGCTGTTGCCGTCCCGGAGGTCTGAACTCCAGGCGCGTCTTGCCCGCGAGCCGGAAGCAGCGGCGGAGGTATTCGCGCAAGCACAGCGCATGGAAGCGTTGCGCAATCTCCAGCCCCAGCGGCTGTTTCCCCCTCGAGCAAGCCTGGACAGAGCCCGGGAGTTGGAGAACGCGTTCCGACGAAGGAAAGTATTTGCGGTGTTCAAGTTGCAGCTGGCTGCGGCGGCGCTGGTCTTCTTGGGCTGGTCAGCCAATTCGTTGACCGAGCCGCTTCGCCAAGGCGGTCAAAAGGCGGATGAGACGTTCATCCTGGCCGCGCGGGACGCGTTGCGGGTCGCCCAGCTCAATGCCGGCCCTGAGAAGGGCAGCGAGCCGAAGCAGGATAAGATCGAACGGCTGATCGGAGCGGTAAACATAAGCATGCCCGCTCTTCCGACAGTCTGGCGGGTGAAAGACGTTCAGGTTCAGCCCTGGAACGGGAAGCAGAGCCTGGTAGTCACGGCGGACACCCCAAGTGTTGGCCGTATTACGCTGGTGGCAGTTCCCATGAACGGCGAAGACGCCGTCCCCCCAACTCCGGCCACTGACGGTCGAGTGCCCACCGTGTACTGGCAGTCAGGTGGCACGGCATATGCGCTGATGGGCTCTGCCACGCCGGATCGCCTGGAGAAGGAAGCAAAGGAAATGGAAGTGGCCAGCCGCAGAAATGTCGCCCCCAAGGTCAGAGGTTAAGCTGCTGGCCGGCCGTAGCAGCGACGAACGGATGTCTCAGGAGCACGGCATTGACGGCTTTGGAAGCTCGGCAGTGCCTGGAAGACTCGAATTTACGAGAGGAACCGGCTTGATTTTCGCAGGACACAAACTTGCCTCGAGGTGAGGCCTGGCAAATTCAGCGCATCGGTTGAGGCGCCACTGAATACGGTTGCCGCGGCGTTGCAGCTCTAAGCTTTTTCGATCGAGGAAGTGCGAACGCGCCAGCACTTCCTTAGCGGTCCGGCGTTTCCGCGGGGGTTTATGCCGGACCGCTCACGTAAGATGGCAGCGGGGAGCAGCGGTAGCTCGGCGACCAACGTGAGAAGAAGGCCACCCCTGCAAATTGCGGTGGAGGGTCACCGGTTAAGCCATGCGCAATGTTGCGCAGCCTCGGTATAGCCGGGCAAGCACCCGGTGATATGTTGCTTTGCAGCAATCACGTGCTATACGGGAACAACTCAATTCGGACCCGGTGTGATCCCGGGTGGCTATTCCGGCCGGTGATCCGCCGGACAATTTCCAAAGCCCAGTTAGCGTTCACCCTTTTGAGGGGGCGGCTTTGCGTTTATCCCTGAACATTTCGCCTCATGCAACCTTCGTGAAGCGTAAGCTCCTGATTCGGTTCCCTGATCGCCGAAGAGGCCGCTCGTCGACAAGCCGACGCAGACCGCTTGGTAGCGTATCCGTTCAGCCAACGACCATTCCCGCGAATACCACGGTGAGGAGCAGTGACACTGGCACGGAAGACAGCACATCTCGATGGTTCTCGTATCTTGCCGCTTGTCCATCTTCGCCGTCTCGCGTTGTTCGCTGTCATGTTGACGCTAACGGGTGGCCGAAGGAAGCCGTTCCGCGCGAGGCCGCTTGAGAGGCAGCCGGGGTGCTGTATATTATCCCTGATCTCGATCTGAGTTTTGGCTATTTGCCGCCGCACGATTGAGCGCCACGAACGCGATCGGGGAGATCGGCGCGCCGTCCCCTGCCACGCTTGGCATTGGTAGCCATGTCGGCAACTACGAAGAACTTGCGGCGCGCATGCGCCCAGCACAGCGCCTGGGTCAGCGGACTGGGATCGCGATCCCCTTGAACGGTGGATTGTAGCCGCCATAGGCATCGCCCTGCAGAATGCCGCCAAAGGTCTTCAGATGGGGTTCGGGGATGTTCCTGCCGCCGGTCGCGCGAGGCATAGTAGAGTGCCGCCGCCGGCGGCGATATTCCACCGAACGGCCGAGGTTCAGATGCGACCGGTTCGGTCTTGCCGCCGGCCAGGATCGGCACGGTGGTGTCATCGCCATGGAGGCGCTCGGCAGCGAGCACATGCGCCTCGAATGTTTGAATGTAGTTTGGGTAAATCGCGGCTATGGCTCGGAGCTTGTCCAGTTTCTGTTTGAATCCTGCTTCCTCATCTCCATCCCACGCATCGCGAACTCCAAAGCGAATGCAATTTCACCTTTGCCCTGCTGCAACAGATTTAGATTCTCAACAGAAGCCTGGTCGCTTGCACCTGTGTGCGCACCGCAGGAATCTTTTCGCCATAGATCTTGGCCAGCGCCGCGCCGAGCGGCTAATAGACCCCACTGGTTCCGCCGGTCAGCACGTTGATGAATTCATCGGCCTCGGCGGTTGTGGCGCCAAGGCCAATGCACAGCGCGACCGCGCCAACGGTGAACAGACTTCTGGTTGATGCACATCGCTGCCTCATCCAGGCACGACCATCTCTTCCCGAAGAATCCGGCAGCTTGGAATAGTTTGGTGTCCAGCTCGGTATATCCCATGACAGCGAGCTTCGACGTCGCGCCGCATCTGGAAGACCTGTGGCGACGGCCGACACGCCGAGCGTCGGACGCATCACGCTTGTGGCCGTGGCGATGAGCGGCGAAGACGCCTTACCCCCTACTCCGGCGACCGGTGGCCGGGTGCCGACCGTAAATGAAAGGCATGTCGCAAGATATCAGGAACGAAACGCAAAACACAAAGGAGCTATCGAGCACGCGGCGATTGTCTCCGGGTGATTTCGCCTGAGACCATGATTCAAGGCCGTGCCAAATCGTACGGCCCCAAAGCGGGGCACGCTTGTAGGTGATGGATCGGCGCTACCGCTATTGTTAGCGGGCGTGCACCTGGACTGGTCCATCGGATTGCGCTCCGTCCGACACGACATCCATCAACCGTCCCATCGAAGGATAGCGATGCGCCTTACGCCCTATGTCGCAGATCAGATATGGCTCTGCCCATATCCCATTCGATTGGCATTTACGCGGTTCGAGGCACGAATGACGGTGGTGCGCCTCGCCTCTGGCGAGCTCATGCTGCACTCGCCATGCAACATCACTTCGACGGTGGCGGAAGAGATCTCGTTGCTCGGACCTGTTGCCCACATAGTTGCTCCTGGAAATTTCCACCACAAATACGCAGCCACCGCGCAAGCCGCGTTTCCAGGGGCCAAGACGTGGATCTGTCCCGGCATCGAGAGAAGACGCCCCGGCTTGGCATATGATGGTCTCCTCGGTGACGTTGCCCCCGCCGACTGGATCGGCGAAATAGACCAGGTGCTCGTGCAGGGCACGCGCATAATGCGCGAGGTCGCGATGTTCCATCGCGCTAGCCGGACGCTGATCCTCGTCGACCTCATCGAGAACTTCACCGACGCCACGCCTCATACCGGAGGGGCGTTGAAGTTCTGGTTCAAGTACGTGTTGCGGATGTGGGACAATCCCCGTCCCGCGCCGGAATACCGGATGGGGTGGAGCGACCGCCACGCAGCGGCGAAGTCGCTACGGCGCATTCTGGCGTGGGACTTTCAGCAGATCGTGTTGTCGCATGGCGACCTGATCGATCGTAACGCTCGCGCTGTGGCGGCTGCGGCTTGGAACGGAATACTCGAACGATGGTAGCCTGCAAATGGGCAAACAGGCGAAACATTGCGAGCATCCTCTCCATCTGGTGCTTCTCGACGCCTACACGTGGTTTGAACGTCAAGATTCAAGGGTCACATTCGATCGCCAGCAATGCTCGGTTAGTGTCGAATGTCTGTGCCAAGGAAGTTGCTTAGGAGACCCTCGGCGCCGCAGTTCGCTTCGCCGGTGCGTTTCCATCTGCTGTTAAAATCCGCCATACCGCGCCGATAGTATCTGAACAGGGGATCACTTTGATCAAGCCGTTCGTATTTGTTGGCCTGGTGCAGGTACTCAACGGGGTTTGTTACCCACAGGCTGTGGCACTTGGCCAAAGCGGCCGACTGCGAGCCATATTGAAAGGCGTTATATTGTTCTATGGTCTTAACCTGGGTCCCGGCCACCAACCAACATGAGAGAGCAACTATTGCTCCGCGGACCATGACCGGAACCTCCTGCTCCTAAATAGGGCGGCGCTGCCGCCCGGCCAACTCGAAGTCCTGTCCGAATGTGTGGAGGGCCACATGTTCGAGATAATGATACATCTGGCATTTGCAAACCTTAACAGAGACGGACTTTGTTCTCCAAACCGGTGCACAGGCTGAGGAAGAATTGGATGGAAAGCGCGCTTGGTCCAGGATTTCTCGCCAAGAAAGCGGTTCCGAAACACGCAACGGCTCAGGGCGTTGCAGCACTAGGTAAGAATCTCGAACCGGTTTGCGTCTAGTTGCGTTGATTTCTTGGGAGATCACAATGATGGCTGTGCAACAGGACTTCCGAACAAACAGGGCCGACTACCTTATCGCGAAGAAGGCTATTGTGGTCGCAGACGGAGTGGGCGCGAAGAAGACGTCCCCACGCCTTATTGATCCAAGGTTGGCCAAGCTGACCGCAAACCGGTCGAAAAGTTCCCCGGACCCCAGTCGAGACGGCGCTAGCGAGCTCTTCCATTCGACAAGTCAACCTAAGAGCAGCGTCCCGGCAGTGCGTTCAAGCGGGGCGACCTGGCACTTACTGCTCTGTACCAATGAGAAGCGAGAGCGTTCCCTTATAGCGTCGTGGTCGCTCGTAGCACTTCAGTTGCGGCTTGAATGCTGGCTTGCAGATCGGTCTGCTGACCAACTTCGGGATCGAGAACCGTTATCGAACGCCCAATTGAGGGCACAACGAGTTCGTCACAGCTGCCAATTTCGGTATTTGGCAAGGTGTCGTGAGCCAGGCAAGGGCAGCGGGAGCAGAGGCACCCGTTAACTGTGCAGGACTCCGTCCGCGGCCTGCCGCATCACCTTTTGCGAAAAAAGGCTGACAGGATGGAATAGTTTCCGGCCGACATCAGAAGTTCGTTGAACTTAAACGTCGCAGCCAGGGTCGACTGTTGGGAGCGCCAGCATGGCACTGGCGAATTGCGACAGCGTCAGCGCTTGCAATCGGAAGGAGAGCGCTCCCATCGGGCCCAGCGGTTACTTCCCTGTCCGGGACCGCTGGGATCGGTGGCAGGTTTAGAGGCTCAGGAGCAAGCAGAATGAATAGGCTAGCCTTTCTCCTGTTAGCAGCATTTGCAATCCTGGCAGCGACACCATCATTGGCTATCGAGGGCGGCCGCTTTGGAGATGTCCACCTTCTGGTGCCGGACGGCCAGATCCGGGGATACGTCGTCTTGTTTTCGGATCAGAACGGATGGAGCGACGCAAACCAGACGGCACTTGCGGCCCTTGGGCGGCAGGGGGCGCTCGCGGTCGGCGTGGACACCAAAACCTATCTGGCCAGGCTTTCCGAAGAAAAGGAGCCCTGCCATAACCTCGTGGGCGATGTAGAGATACTGAGCCGCCGGCTGCAACGTGAGCACAGTGGCCTGCAGTACCATTTTCCCATCTTGGCTGGTGTCGATGCCGGCGGAACACTTGCGGGCGCCATTCTGGCGCAGGCTCCAGCTAACACGGTGGCTGGGGCTATCTCGGTGGATCCGAGTGTGGTTCTGCCCAGCGAGCGCCCGCTTTGCGCGGGAGCGCCCTCGTCTCCTCGGCTTGGCGGTTTCGCGTACGGACCTTCCAAGGCCTTGCAGGGGTTTTGGAGCCTTGGTTTTACGGCGGCTGAGCCGAAAGAAGCGCGCGCCTATTTTGCCTCCCTCCAAAGCGCTGGCACGCCGATGAGTATCCAGCCCTTTCCGGGCACCGGGAGCGATGCAGTCATCTCACTTGCCCAGCCGCATTTCAATGCGGGTGACGCCACCGGGCTCTCGGCACTTCCCTTGATCGAGCTGCCGGCGCCAAATCCGAATGGCTGATGGCGATCGTTCTGTCAGGCGATGGCGGCTGGCACGACTTGGACAAGACAATCGCCGAAGAGCTGCAGTCACGTGGTGTATCCGTCGTCGGTAGGGACAGCGTCCGCTATTTTTGGAAGAAAAAAGCCCGAACAGACGGCCGCGGACCTGACTTCGGTGATCCAGACATCGGTGAAAAATAGCACGCCAAAAACGTCGCATTGGTCGGCTACTCCTTTGGCGCCGACGTCCTCCCCTTCGTCTACAACGACCTCGCCACTGGCGTGAAATCACATATCGGGCGTGTTTCGCTGCTTGGCTTCGCGAATGCAGCCGACTGGGAGATTCAGGTCGAAGGGTGGCTTGGCGCTGCCCCAGTTCGGAAGCCGTTCCGGTCGCAACAGCGATCGAGCAGGTGCGTTCAAAGGTGGTCCAATGTTTCTACGGAGATGAGGGGACAGAAACATTCTGCCACGCGCTCTCCTGGAGAGGTGTCGAGGTGATCAACACAACCGGCGGCCATCACTTTGATGGCAACTACGCCCGTTTCGCCGAGCAGATCCTGGATGGCTTCAACAGGAGGGTCGCTGCCAGGATGTAGCGCTCGTCGACTGCACACCGGTCTGGAGTCCAACGCAGCCATGCTGCAAACGCGGCCTCGGCATGATCGCAGCACTTCTGGTGCTATTCAGGGCACAGGTAGTAACTCAGGCTCCCGACCTTCGCCGCGATCCGCAGCATGAGATCATCTCAAGGTAATCCCTGGATAGATTATTCAACCAAGGTTACGAAATGTTCATGCAATGGCAATGACGTCGTAATGTACGCCTCTCTATTCTTTTAAGCACGACGCCCTTTCAGGGCCACATTATCGAAAGAGGATGCGACATCATGAAAACCTTCTCTAGTGTATCTTGCAGCCCCCGCAAACGCTTGATGGCTGCCGCTGCTTCCCTGGCTATTAGCGGGGCGATCGGCTTAGGCGCCCTTGCCACCGGTACAGCACCCGTTCTCGCTGACGCCGTGCGCGTCGAGGCCCCGCAGGTTCCGAGCTTCGCCGATGTCGTGGAGCGTGTGTCGCCAGCCGTGGTCAGCGTCAAGGTCAAGGCCAAGATCCAGCCGACCGCCGATGATGGCTCCGACGATCAGGACGGCCTCGACAATCTTCCCAACAATCCGCAGCTGCGTCGTTTCTTTAAGGAATTCCGCGGCTTTGGCGACCTGGGCGGCCAGAACGACGAGGGTCATCGTCGCTTCGGACATCGCGACCGCAACAACGGCGAGCCGCGCCCGGTAGCGCAGGGCTCCGGCTTCTTCATCTCCGAAGACGGTTACCTCGTCACCAACAACCATGTCGTCGAAGAGGGCACCGCCTTCACCGTTGTGACCAATGACGGCAAGGAACTCGACGCCAAGCTGGTCGGCACCGATCCGCGCACCGATCTCGCCGTGCTCAAGGTCGATGGTGGCGG
Organism: Mesorhizobium sp. BR-1-1-10; assembly: GCF_020165595.1. Classification (NCBI taxonomy): domain Bacteria; kingdom Pseudomonadati; phylum Pseudomonadota; class Alphaproteobacteria; order Hyphomicrobiales; family Phyllobacteriaceae; genus Mesorhizobium; species Mesorhizobium sp. BR-1-1-10. Next base: position 569,036 of record NZ_JAIUIL010000001.1, read on the forward strand.
CAAGTTCACCTATGTCGACTTCGCCGACGATTCCAAGGTTCGTGTCGGTGACTGGGTCGTGGCTGTCGGCAATCCGTTCGGCCTCGGCGGCACCGTCACCGCCGGCATCGTCTCAGCGCGCGGCCGCGATATCGGCGCCGGCCCCTATGACGATTTCCTCCAGATCGACGCCTCGGTCAACCGCGGCAATTCAGGCGGCCCGACCTTCAACCTCAACGGCCAGGTGGTCGGCATCAACACCGCCATCTTCTCGCCTTCCGGCGGCAGCGTCGGCATCGCCTTCGACATTCCGGCCTCGACCGCCAAGCAGGTCGTCGGGGATCTGATGAAGAGCGGTGCGGTGCAGCGTGGCTGGCTCGGCGTCGAAATCCAGCCGGTCACCTCCGACATCGCCGAATCGCTCGGCCTGAAGTCCAACAATGGCGCGTTGGTTTCGAGCGCCCAGGACGACGGCCCCGGCAAGAAGGCCGGCATATCAGCCGGCGACGTGATCACCCAGGTCGACGGCAAGGACGTTGCGTCGCCGAAGGAACTCGCCCGCCTGATCGGCGCCTATTCGCCCGGCAAGTCGGTTGATGTCACGGTCTGGCGCGATGGCAAGAGCCAGACGGTCAAGGTCGATCTCGGCAAACTGCCTGCCAGCGACAAGCAGGCCTCAGTCGACCAGCACCAGCCGGCCGCTCCGGCAAAGCCCGACACGCTGGCCGCTCTCGGCCTCACCGTCACCAAGTCCGAAAACGGCAAGGGGCTGGTGGTGACCGATGTCGACCCCAACAGCGATGCCGCCGACCGGGGCATCCAGGCCGGCGATGTCATAACCGCGGTCAACTCGACCGAGGTCAACGGCGCAGGCGACGTCAATAAGGCGATGGCCGATGCGGTGAAGTCCGGCCGCAAGGCGGTGCTGATGCAGATCACCCGTGAAGACAACAGCCGCTTCGTCGCACTGCCGGTCGCCAAGGGCTAACCTCTGCCGACCTTCCCTGCGGTGGGTTCAAACGCCCTCAAGCCGCCGCAGGGAAAGCATGATTTGCGGAAGCGGAAATGCTCACTAAGGGTGGAGCGCTCCACGGCCTCTATTGCGATCCACAGAAGGCGGCCACGATCGATTTGTGGCGAAGTTCTCCTGGCCCAATTTTACGCCTCAATGCGCTCCGCCGAAGTTTCACGCTTGTAATCACCACTCCTGCCAGCGGGCTGGGACTTCGAGCCACGGGCAACCGAATCCGAGCTTTTGCGTCAATAGGAAATCGATGAACTAGTCACCTGAATCTAAAATTTCGCTGCATAAGGTCTGTTCGGCCTTTTGGCAGAAGTGCTTGACGGATGAGAGGATGCCGTCGGCGGATTTGACCCAGCGGTATGGCTTTGGGTTCTCATTGTATCAATGAAGGAGCGGATGTCGGCTTCGAGTTGGCTGGTCTAGGTGTGGACGCCGCGGCGCAACTGCTTGCGGGTGAGTTCGGCGAACCACCGTTCAACCTGGTTGATCCAGGATGCCGACGTCGGCGTGAAGTGGACTTGGTAGTGCGGCCGTCGCGCCAGCCATGCCCTAACCAGCACGAGACACTCCTGGCCCCCAGAACCAAAAAAACGCCCCGGTCAGACCGGGACGGTTACTGATTTATGATGAAAGTGGTTGCGGGGACAGGATTTGAATCTGCTGACCTCGCTTGCGAAGTCCCTTCGACAGACGAACTCGGTTGCAGCGCTGTATTGGCGGTAGCGCTCTGACGCTACCATCTCTTAGCGGGTGTGGTCAGCGATCTGTCCGAAATGTACGCCGCAGCCGCCGGTCGCCGCCCGACCAGAGGCACGCCCTTCCCTTAGCTTACGCAGATGATATGCTTTGTTCGTGGATGACCAGAAACAACGGACCGTGAAGCGGCGCTCGCCAACAGCTCGGCCGATCACGGTTGAGCGGATTGAGCGCGCGCTCGATCGCGTAGCCGAGATCCTCCTTGCGCGAGGCGAGCAAGGTGAAGCATGGCTCCCGTTATACGATTATCTCGAGCGTGCGCTGCAGGATCACCATGCAAAACAGGATCGCCTTGCGGCGGTGCGGGAGCGCGGTAGACGATCGCGGGATCAAACGGCAGGACGATCTACATGAGTTCTCTCTGCGATGTCAGTCGTCAGCGCGGCGTTGGCGGAGCCGAAACCGAGCCTGCCGAGTCCCAAGCCTTTGCGCCGCATGCCAAGCACGCGATGCGCATTGCGCAGCGACGCCATCAGGCAGCGCCGGGCCGAGCGGGAGCAAGGATCGGCATTCGCGATCCGATGGTGCAAATACGCTTGGGATCGACCACTGCCGGCAGATCCGGCTCGCTTTTAGTTTCGGTCGGCTGCTCGGCGCAATCGGACCTATGGCAATTGGCGTGCTCGCTGCAGCAACGGGAAGTTTGCCACTGGCGATCTCGATCCTGGCAGCTGTCTGTCTTCCGGGTCTTCCGTTCATGCCTTGTCGCCGAAACTGCCACACAAACCATTCCCCGCCCAGCTTTCTGCGCCGGTGTCTTGACCGCGCCAGCGCGCATATGGCGTGGCTGTGGAACCGCCTTGCTTGCGCGGCGTCGTACAGTTGGCGGCGATCAGATAGGCCGGGGTCCATCGAGGCGCGGCTTCGAGTTCGATGCGCAAGCCGCAAGGCTCACGACGTGCCGCGCATCCAGCTCAGCACGATAGCAGCCAAGCTGCGCTTCAGCGGTTTTCAATCGCGACAGTGGGCAATTGATCAATCGGTACAAACGTACCACCGATACGATCGTGCGATAGATTGCCTTCGATGTCAGTTGATTTTTGAGTCTCGCGTCTAAGTGGATCAGATCGGCAAAGAGGACGTCGTATCACCAGAACTACATTCACTCACAAGGCGCGAACTTGTTGCGGCATCTAGGCTTCAATTGCTTTATCACTGCTCCCGAAGCAGTTCTGGGCGCGAGCTTCGCCAATTCGACCCGCCCATTCACGATCAACATTCCGCAGCCAGACATGACGATCTTCGACGATGCGCCATAGCCACGGGTTGGCCGATCGCGAGGTACGATCAGCGAAGCTCAATCCGCTCGTCGACTTTTGGACCCGGTTACGACTGACGAAAGGCAGAGGCCAGTCTCAATGCCCTGCCTCGTGGAGGCCCGTCGGGGAGGTTCTTTGTGAAGGCTGGTCTTTTCTGCCTGATCCAGCTGTTCAAGCAATGCTTTGAACACCTCCGGGATGGTGTCGTCAACTTGGAACACCGGCAAGGTCGCCGTGTAGCGCTTCACTCCATTGGAGCCAATCTGACGCTTTATGATGGCAGCAACGGTCATCTGTCCGTTCGAATTCTCACGGAAATTCATGTCAGATTGTCTCCATGTCCAACCGGAGCCGCTGACCTTGCGAATGGTCCGAAATGAAACGAAATTGTGGCAAGGTCCGAATTGCGCCCTATTGTTGCCTGTGGCGTCGCTGGCGGCGTGAGGAGTCCTTCCCTCTTGCTACCCGCCCTCGCCAAAGGGCTGGTGGATAGCGTCTCAATCCGCCGGCCCTTTTTGCTGTTCAAAAGTAATGCCGATCAGGGAGAGGACAGGCCTTGAGTTCGCGGACGCAATCGGAACTGCAGTATTTGGGACGCTGAAACCCCGCAGACCGCTATGAAGCCTGATTAGAGCTTGTGCTGACAAGATGAATTGCGGCAGAGCTGTCATCCTTCCCGATCGGTTTCCTTCGCTAGTGCGTACCAATCGGCAGCATTGTCACGGCAGGTCTGCACAACGACGATAGCGACACCGAACCCAAATCGACTGCGCCGAGGTCTTCCAGGGTGTCTTCCCCAGGTCGACGAATTCGTTTCGGCCGAAGTCGAGCGCCTTCTGGCGGTCAGAAGCGCGCCCGGTGCCGACGACATAGGCGCCGGCTTCTCGCGCAAGCTGCGTCACGGCCGAACCGACGGCACCCGCTGCGCCATGAGCAAGCACGCTCTGCCCCGCCTCAAGGCGGCCATGCTGGAACAGCCCCTGCCATGCGGTCAGGCCCGAGATCGGCAGGCTCGCGCCCGCTGTAAGGTCGACATCGCCCGGCAGCGGCGCGAGGTGCGTGCCTCCATGGCTACATACTCCGCGAGCGTGCCGTCGCGATGCCAATCCGCAAGGGCGAACACCCGCTGCCCGACCGGCAGCACCGTCGTATCATAAACCGGTGCAGTGACCACGCCGGCCAGCTCATGGCCGAGGATCGACGGCGTCGGTCACCTGAAGGCTCGATCAGCCCAGGTCGAAGGCCATTCCAGTTCGGTGTTGACGAATCCCCCTGCATGAACCTGCACGACCACGTCGTTTATTGCGGCATGCGGCTCGGGCCGCTCCACTAGCTTCATCCCGGCTGTTCCTGCAGCCTGGTCCATCACTACGATGCTTTCATGGGAATAGTCTCCTCCAGTGATTGTTGGTTCGAGATAAATTGCAGACGTGGAAGGTCTTTTCGATCTCTCACGCAGTTGGCTATCGGCTCGACGCCTTCCGCGAAGACCTTGATGTCGAACTGCTGCGTGATGCCGACGAGACATCTGGCGGGCGCTTATAGTTAGAAGCTTCGTCACTTTGTGCAGATCATCTGCCGATGAGATGGCAATCGTCAGCCATTTTCCGTCGATGTATGTTTTCGCTTCATCGTAGAGCTTGACCAATTGCGGACACCAGACATAACACCGCTCCTCAAACTGCTCTCGTTCCGCCCCGCCCATGACCATCACGCCCGAAAGCCGCCGGTAACATGGTGAACGCCCTGGTTGTAGCGCAAAGGACCAACCGCGGTTCTAGCCACCGTGAAGCCAGTCGGGCGCGAATACGCCTAGAATTCGTCGATCCAGCGCCGCAGCTTGGCCCAGTGCTTAAACGCCTCTTGTCCGATTCATCCGCAGACGGCGCTGTCATCGGGCGGTGCTGGTTTGTCGGTGATCCTGTCGCCAGTTGATCGGCCGTGACTTCAGGAGATGCAACGTCACATCAGCCAGAATAGCGCCGAGCACATTTGTCACGTCCCCGGGCCAAGACATTATTGGGAAGGATCGGCCCGCAGTATGGGGAGCGCTGGTTCTGTAGCGAGGCCGAGGCGCAGGCGGCTGAATGGCGACGAGCAGGACGAAGCCAAAAGGGGGCACTCCTGGCTTGACGGCAGCGGCTGCACGGTGAGACCCATCTGAAGGATAGCGCGCCGCTTTTGGTGAAGCGCACCTCATCGACCCAGCCGTTCAACGGGGCTGTGGTGGTTTGGCCGGGCATTGTTCATCTGCGCCGCGGGCGCCGCCGTAACAGTATGAAATCATAGTTGATCCTTGCCCGGCTCGATTGGGCCGCGTTAACGATGTTTGTTCGGGCTTGTTTAAATAGCTGCACAGATTGTCCTCGCATGTGGAAGATCAACCCGATTTGCGCCGCTCTTCTGTTGGCGCCACTCGCGTTCGCCGTCGCCTTGTTCGTGCTCGCCACGATCTCAGACCGAGCGCATCCGCGTCAGCCTGATCCCGGGTTCACGTCCTCTATTCGATAGGCACGGATGTGCACGCTGTTGGTGCGTCGTGGCCATACGGTGATTCCTGTGTGAAAGATGACTGCGATATACGGATGTTCAGCCGTGGCCATTGCCAATTTTGAGGGACCGCGCACTAGTCGCCAGCATGGTGGCTGGACACGTTGAAATGGTCCTGTTTGAGCAATCGATCGCCGATAGCGATGGCTTACAGCGACCGTTTTCCGACAGGGTGGCCGATGCTGCGGATAAAACGGCGGGATCTGTCTTGTTCGACGTCCGCATCGATGGGGACGTCAACATTCAGCGGATGGCCGCAATAGGGTACGGTGAATCGGATGCGGCGATAGTCGTGCTCGAGAAGGGTGGCCGCCTCAGATGCGCGTCAGTAAATGGTGACGCTTCTCATTTCGTCGCCGAACTGGCTGCTTGGGAATCGTCTCCGTTGAGCGAGCATGTGCGCGCTGAATACCGCGGAACCGCAATGATCCTGCTGGCGAAGCTGCGCAGTTCCGGACACTTCAAATAATGAGCTATTCACGCAGCTGCCGCCCATGGGCTGGGTAGCCGTGCAACCTGTATCCCGGACCTTCACATCAACAACATCAACGTCAAGACGCGAGAAGGTGAAACGCCGAATTCTTGCCCGGCTCAGGATCGCAAGCCATCCCAGAGCGTTACAGCTGGAACGTCGTGACGGCGCGCCTATGGAACAGGGGAGACGATAATGGCAGACAACAAATTGAAGCGCGGCGCCGCAGACCGTCGGCCGGTTTCCGGCGGTGAAGGCTGCGAGGGCGGTTATTTCGCGCGCAAGTATCAGCAGAACAGGCCGAAGACCTGATCACGCGGTCGGCAACGATCGCGACATGCTCAATGACGCCGCGGAGAAACCGAAGATATAGCTGGGTGTTCGAAATGATCCATTGCACAGTTCGGTCTGAACAGGGTCAACTCAAGTGAGCAAGTCAGCTTTGCGTCGGCCCTCAGTCAAAGGATCTTCATCTCCCCTTGCGAAGCCGGCGTCCGACGGCGCACCCAAACTCGCGCCGCCCGCATTCCGGCCGGTCCAGCTCGCAAAACTGGTGGACACGGTTCCTCCCGGCGACCGCTGGATCCACGAAATGAAATACGATGGCTACCGTATTCTTGTCTCTCTGGGCGGCGGCGAGGCGCGCGCCTATACGCGCTCCGGTCTGGACTGGTCGGACCGCTTTCCCTCGATCCTGTCCGAGGCACGCAGGCTTAACGTTCGCTCCGCCCTCATCGACGGAGAGGCTGTCGTCATCGACACCGAGGGGCGATCCAATTTCCAGGCGCTGCAGAACGCGTTGAAGGCTGCTCCCGTGAGCATCGATTTTTATGCCTTCGACCTGCTCCAACTGGACGGGGAAGACCTGACGAGGCTGCCGCTTCTGGAGCGCAAGGGGAAACTGGAGACGATCCTGCCAGCGAAGAGCCCCATCCTTCGCTACTCCGATCATATCCAGGGCCGGGGGGAAGAATTGCTGAACCGCTTCTGCGGCGCCGGCCTCGAGGGGGTTGTCTCGAAGCTGGCGGATTCGGACTATGTCGGAGCCCGCGATGGAAGCTGGCTGAAGATCAAGTGCATCAAACGTCAGGAATTCGTGCTCGTCGGCTGGACCCCGTCAGACAAGGATCGCGCCTTTCGATCGCTGATCCTTGGGGTCCATGACGGCGGAAAGCTGCGCTATGCCGGCAAAGTCGGGACTGGTTTCGATGCTGCCAAGATGGCCCGGCTGATGAAGAGCATGGCGCCACTCGAGCAGAAGGCCGCCACGGTCGAAGCGCCGCGGGCGGAGGTTCGCGGCGCGCACTGGCTGCGCCCCAGGCTTGTCGCCGAGATCGCCTTCACCGAGATGACCAATGAAGGAACACTGCGGCATCCAAGCTATCTCGGGCTGCGCGAGGACAAGAAACCGGAAGCGGTCGTGCTCGAGACGGAACACTGCACAGCGACACTGCCGCCGCCGGCAACGACAACGACAACGACAACGACAACGATCGCGATTAGCAATCGCGGCCGCGTGATCTACCCTGAATCCAACATCACCAAGGGTCAGCTTGCCGATCACTACACCGAAGTCGCCGGGATCATGCTTCCCTGGGCCGGCAGCAGGCCGATCAGTCTTGTCCGCTGCCCACAGGGCCGAGCAAAGAAATGCTTTTTTCAAAAGCATGACGCGGGGAGCTTCGGCGAGAAGGTCCATCAGGTCGGGATCACCGAAAAGGATGGTCACGAGGAGCCCTATCTTTATGTCGACGACGCCGAGGGGCTTGTGACCTGTGTGCAAATGGGAACGATCGAGTTCCATGGATGGGGAGCTCGCATCGAAGACGTCGAGAAGGCCGACCGCCTTGTCTTTGACCTTGACCCCGACGAGGGACTGGATTTCGAGGCGGTTCGCGCTGCCGCATTCCAGTTCCGCGATATACTAAGGTCCCTTGGGTTGACCACCTTCCCGATGCTGACGGGGGGCAAGGGCGTGCATGTAATCGCGCCGCTCACGCCGCGAGCTGAATGGCCTGAGGTAAAGGCCTTCGCCTCAGGGCTTGCACAGGCGGTCGCGCAGAGCGACCCCGCTCACTTCACGGCCGTGTTGTCGAAGGCGAAACGGAAGGGACGGATCTTCGTCGACTATCTGCGCAACCAGCGCGGCGCAACGGCGATCATGCCTTATAGCGCCAGGTCGCGGCCAGGAGCCCCGGTCGCGGCACCGGTCACCTGGGCGGAGATGAAGACAATCGATGCGCCCTCCCATTTCCATGTCGGCGATGCGCCCGAGTTGAAGAAGCGCGCCGCATCGAAGGCCCTCGCGGGATGGGGCCGAGCCGATCAGTTCCTCCCGGATCTATAACGCCATGAAGATCGCGACGTACAACGTCAACGGCGTCAACGGCCGCCTGCCAGTGCTGCTGCGCTGGCTGGAAGAGGCAGCGCCGGACATTGCCTGTCTTCAGGAACTGAAGGCGCCGCAGGAGAAGTTCCCCGAAGGGCCAATCCGCGACCTTGGCTATGACGTGATCTGGCATGGCCAGAAAAGCTGGAATGGCGTCGCGATCCTGAGCCGCGTCGGCAAGATTCACGAAACGCGGCGCGGCCTACCGGGCGACCCCGACGACAGCCATAGCCGCTACATCGAAGCAGCAGTCAATGGCATCATTATCGGGTGTCTCTATCTTCCGAATGGCAATCCGAAGCCTGGCCCGAAATTCGACTATAAGCTGCGTTGGTTCGAGCGATTGATTGACCACGCGGCAGAATTGCTCGGCTCCAATCAGCCGGTGGTGCTGGCAGGCGATTTCAACGTCATGCCGAGCGAACTCGATGTCTACAAGCCCGAGCGCTGGCTGGACGATGCCCTGTTTGCGCCCGAGGCGCGCGCCGGCTACGCGACGCTGCTCAAACAAGGCTGGACCGATGCACTGCGCGCGCGTCATCCCGGTGAGAAGATCTACACCTTCTGGGAATATTTCCGCAATGCCTTCGGCCGCAACGCAGGCCTGCGCATCGACCACCTTCTGCTGAGCCCGTCACTGAAGAAGCGGCTGATCGACGCCCAGGTCGACGTCGAGGTGCGCGGCTGGGAAAGAAGCAGCGATCACGCGCCGGTCTGGATCGAGCTCTCGCAAAAGGCACCGCCTCGCGTCCGTTCGAAGGCCTGACGACGATTCAGCTCCGGTCTCGGCTGGGGCGTTGGTTGCTCGCCAATGATGAAACCTTCGCGCCATATAGCCGCGGGGCCCACAGGCTTGGTGCGCCTAAAATGCCTCCGCCCAAATCGCGGCAGCATTGAGCGGCGCACCGCCTCACATCACCCGACCTGCTCCACGACCAGCGTCCCCGCCTGAAGCGGCTTGATCAGGGATTTGGCGGACACGGAGGGATCAAGCCAACTCGCCCAATCCTTGCGCTCCAGGATCACGATCTGCCGATCGTGATATGGCGCGATGTCCGGGCCAGGTTCCATCGTGAGCATGGTGAACGCCTCCCCGGCATCACTGGTATCGCGCCAGATCCCGGCAATGCAGAAGACCGGCTCGTCGCGCTTGGTGAAGAGCCACTTGTCCTTGCGCTTCTTGCTCTTCTCTGCTGGTTCGGTGAATTCATAAAACCCATCGGCTGGGATCGATCCGATGGATAAGCTATTGTTTTTATTTTTCTTTTTGTGTACCTGACGCGAATTTGTATCACAATAGGTATCACAATAGGTATCACCTTTTTGGAAGGCCTGGGCAAAGCCGACCGGCGTCTTATGTGTTGCTCTCGGGGGTCCGGAGGGCGCCCCGAAGCTGTCTGAACAACTCTTCGGCGCCTCCCGGCCTGGGAGGTGTCAATGGGCGCCAGGCAATGACCTTGGGCCGATAGAATCGGTTCTTGGCGGTAGCAAAAAAGCCCGCAGCCTACCCATGCTGCACGGACTAGCGTAAGTTCTTCGGCTCGACATTTGCATGCGGGACGGAACGCTGCCCCAGCCGATCGGCCTTTAGACGAGCCGTCTTCTCTTCACGGGCTCTGCGCTCCGCATCGATGACGGCTCGAAATTCGCGGTCAGTCCGTTCGTGCCTTAATTTGTCTACCTTGCGTCGCATTTTCTGGGCCTAAGTGATAGCCCGCGCCCTCGGCAGAAGCGCGGGCAGTTGAGGCCGGACCTCAACCAGCGGCGAGCCTGGAGGGCCACTGCCACCAAGCGCCCAACCGATTATGGGCGTTTAGGTTCCAACGAAGGAGCTTGCCACCTTTGCCGACCGTGTGGGCCTGCTTCACCGGCAGGGAAGCGGGGCTGGCTGGGTATCGGGGACCTGACCAGCACGCGAGCTGCCGACCGTGGGACCAAACGAGAATGTTATGTTCAGTTGCCCCTCGCTTTCGATTAAACGAGTAGTGGCTGGGGCTGAGCTCGCCGCACTCTTCGGATGACCCCACCGGCGATCTGATCGGCAGAACCGGTGAAGTCGAGCGGCCCATCATACATTGCCGCTTTCATCGGCATCCCGGCTTTGATCTCGCCGGCCTCGGTAAGGACCCTCGTTGCGCCGCTGGCGTGGGCTATTGCGGCAAGTCCACGTGAGCCATCACTCAGCGAGCCCGATAACACGATGCCGATTGCGCACGTCTTGGCGTGAACGGCCACAGAATTGAAGAGGATGTCGACAGTCTGCCCGCGATGTATGTGTCCAGCGCCCTCGATGGCCTGCAGGTCCTTGGGCAGGTTGCTAAGAAGGTCTTTAATGTCGCTGAGGCCATCTGATCCCGATGCGCCGACGGCGACGAAGAAAGGGGCCACGTTCGTGCTTAGCGTGCGGGATATGCATCTGCTAGGGTAACAGGTTCGCACCAGCTTCGCGAGGATAACCTCAAAGCATTCGCGATAGCACAATATTGCTCCCCAACGGTCCCTCAGGGGCTGCCACCGAGCCCGGCCTCCGGTCATCCAAATGGGTACGGAGAGGGCCGCAGCCGGCAAAAGGCGCGGCCCAGGGCGTCTGGCAGCCTACATGTTGCTGGCGGCGTGATGTTGCGGCGGAGACGGTCTGTTCCTGACTGGCCGGGGTCTGTTGTGAACAGGCCGATCGGCGATTGTGTTCGCTATCGGCTGCATCGCTCGCTGCTTGGCAGCTATCCGCTCGCGTTTCACCAGCTTGGCGATAAAACTTCGCACCTCAAACATAATGGGCTCCTCCCAGATGCCCTCCTGCTAATTTGTCATACGCCGGCTGAAGGCCAAGCGCATCTAGATTCGACAGGGTTAACCAGGCTCCTTTCTGTAGGCGCGTGGAGCCGGATCGAAAGTCGGTCAGTCGTCCTGCTGGATGGATAAGGAGTCGATGTGTGGCGATGATTGATCGAGCTGGTGACAAAGAGGTGTGCCGGCAGTGGCGATGGCTTGTCGGAATTCGGCGGTGATTTTGCATCTGCATGCACCGCCGGCAAGAGCCGTTCGGCATGCCAGTCTAATCCCGATGGAACTGCATTGGCGCAATTTTGTTTCTCGTCCGCCCCGTTTGTGAGGCAGTGAAAAAAGGGAGACAGTCATGGCAACCGCCAAAAGGGCCTCAACGAAAGGCCTGAACGAACTCTTCGTCGACACTTTGAAGGACATCTATTTCGCCGAGAAGAAGATCCTGGCAACACTTCCCAAGATGGCCAAGGCGGCACAAAGCCCTGACCTTAAGGCAGCCTTCGAAAAGCACCGCGGCCAGACCCAGGAGCACGTCGCGCGCCTGGAGAAAATATTCGAAGCCCTAGGCAAGAAGCCCCAGGGCAAGACCTGTGCCGCCATTATGGGCATCACCGAGGAGGGCGCCGAAATCATGGACGAGTACAAGGGCTCTCAGGCTCTCGATGCTGGTCTCCTTGCGGCGGCTCAGGCAGTAGAGCACTATGAAATCTCCCGCTATGGTACGTTGCGGACCTGGGCTAGCGAGCTCGGCATGGCCGAAGCGGTTAAGCTTCTCGAGCTTACCCTTGGCGAGGAAAAGGACACCGATGAAGCCCTTACGCAGCTCGCAGTGTCAGCCGTGAACGTCGCTGCCGAGGCGGCTTAGGAACTGCGACATCGGTCTCTGTCATCCGCAAGGCTTCTGGCGGTCGCCGTGGCCGGCGGGTGTCTTCCAGACGCTCAGCTCCTGTCTCGAGATTGACGCGAGTACTCATTTGGTCCTCGTCCGAGCAACGTCACCAAAGGTCCGGTTCCCGTCCTTCATCTCCGTGAGCGTAGGCAGTTTTCTTCCTGGGGCCTGACCCCGTGCTGCTCGGCCGAAAACCCGCGCGGTGAAGCGAGCTATGATCCCCGCCAGCCGAATGTGAAATCCCGCGCAACATCACCAGGGGCGGCTCGCATGTGCGCGCGCCGGCGCGACCGTCCGGCCGCGCGGATGGCTCAGCCGGTGGACACTTCGATCTCCCATCTCGGCTTCCGGTGCATCGTCCGGCCGGGCAGAGCTCAGCGATGATTGCTGAGTGGCTCGAGGAATTGACGGAGCTGTTCGTTCCGATCATCGGCTCATCGCCGCAGGCACCATGCAGGATTCGCCGGCTCCGTGTTCCAGGCAGGAACCCGCCCCGAGAACCAGCACGGCGCGCGCCATCTGGATGCGGCATTCGCGCTGGCTCGTCGGCGGCCTGACCTCCCAACTCGCAGCCGACATCGTCGAAACACATCGACGACCACGAACTGACAAGATATCGGCCGCATCGGTGCGGTCACCGTCATTCGCACGAGCCTGAAACTCTGAGCGCGATCAGCGCGAGGTGCGGGAAGTCTAAGGTGATTATTAGCCCGGCGGGGCTGACCGGCGCGGCTTTCCATTCCAGGCGAATGCCCGCTGGTTCCAGTCCTCGCGACAATGCCGAAACCAGGTCCGGCGCGAGATGGCGGCTCGACATGTCATATGCTCGACGACTTCGCCCTCACGTACGCAGGATCCTGGGCCGGCTATTTCACCTTCAGGTCCTGTGGCAGGATGAGAGGTACGCACGGCAAACACGAAGGCGCGGCGGTCGCGGGCAGGATTGGACAGTCGAAGGAGGGCGGCACTTGGTCGAGGTCTTGTCAGCAATAGTGGTCTTTCTGCTGCTATGCGTTGGAGCAGGCTTGGGCATCCTTATCCGGGGTTGGCTTCCCGCGCAGCACCAGACTCCGGAAGCCACGCTGCTGATGCAGTTAACCGTAGGTTTGCTTGCGACCTTTGCGGCGGTTGTTCTCGGTCTTCTCACCGCGTCGGTGAAGCAGGCCTACGACAATTCGGCTCTGGACCGGCAGCAATATGCCCTGCAGCTTGACCTAATGGATGCGTGCCTACATGACTACGGAACTGACGCCGCCCGCATTCGCGTCGACCTAGCAGGTTACACCGCTGCCGCTATTGCGAGCACTTGGCCTAACGAAGCTCGGCCCACCGGTGTTTCCTACCCTGACACGTCGCGTATGCCTGTTGTGGGCGCCACACCGGAACTTGAAGAGCTGATGAACAAGATCGGTCTCCAGGTGAACGAACTCATGCCAGCCGATCCGCAACACACGGCGATCGCAGCGATGTGCCGTGCCCGATATGATAAAGTCTCTACGGCCCGTCTCGGCGTGATCGAGGCGGCACGCAGTGAATTGCTGCAACCCTTCTACGGAATTCTGATCGTGTGGCTCATGATTATTTTCGCCTGCCACGGTCTCATCGCTCCACGAACGAAACTGACATGGACCCTCATGCTTCTAAGCGCGATCTCACTCAGCAGCGTTATGTTCGTTATCGCCGACCTTAGTCAGCCCTACGGGGGATTTTTCAGCATATCCAGCGTGAGCATGCGGCGCGCTTTGCAGGCGATGCTGGCTCGTACGAGCTAGGAAATTCTCCGTCCGCCTAGACAATTATGCGTCTGGTTGCAGGTAAGCCAGCCGCCTGCTGCCGCCCTCCGGCGACCCCAACAAACACCCCGCCGCACGCCTGCATATCCCTAAAGGTTGACACAGGAAGTCTCATTGGCTCAGCCAGATCACCCCTCGCCATCAAGCTTCAATCAGTCTGTTGCGCCGCATCGATCAGTGGAACGCCTTTGCCTCCGGGGAGCCTGTGACTTCTGTGCCATCTTCTGAACGGAACGAACAGGCACTATCACAGGTTAAGCGCAAGGCGATTCGCAATTCCAAAAAGGAGGATGTTGCCGAGGCTGCGCGTGCGGTTATCAGTGAGCGGGGCGAGCCCGAATCCGCATCGACCTATACGGCGCGCTCGTAACACACTCAACATTTGATGGGCGGTCTTGCGGCTGCTGCGCAGCGGCGGCCGGAGGTGGCGAGAATGCTGATTGATAGGTTCCACTTATCCTCCTGCCGCCGGAGGCATCCTGCGCGGATTTCAGGTTTTCGAGTAAACTTTCAAGCAGCTGCTCCTCTTGCCCTGTCGGCCGCCCGCTTCCTGATTCGCTCCAATATCCGGTCCTGAATGGACAAGGCGGTCCAAACGATGTCACGAAGATAATCTTTGACGGAATCCATGCTTCCATCTCCCTGCTAGGGCGAAAGCATGATGTTCACTTCCAAACGTCCGATGCCGGCAAATCTCGCGGGCGACGATGTCACCATACGCCCTATGGGGGTGGATAGCCAACCTCAATAGGGAAGGCTATTAGCATGGACTAATTTTCTCTTACATCGCAAGATGCCGTCCATTGAGGGGGCCGGTGTAACAGTCGTGATTTTGGTCGTAGAAGATCACCCGCTAATTCTAATGGAAATTGAATCGGGGTTAGAAGACGCTGGGTTCGAGGTCGTGCGCGCGAAAAACGCAGAAATTGCGATCGAGGTGTTTGACACAGACCCATCGAATATTCGTGCCCTAGTCACCGACATTCGTTTGGGGGCCGGGAAATGTGGATGGGAACTCGCCAAATATTTGCGTCAGGCCGCACCAGCCATGCCAGTTGTCTACGTCAGCGGTGACAGTGCCTTGCATTGGGCTAAACGGGGCGTTCCAAACAGCATCATGATTTCAAAGCCATTTGCCGTCGCGCAGATCACAACGGCACTAGCCACGCTCCTAAACCAGCAGCTACCACGCGATCCTGGCGCGCCAATTTAAATGCAATTTCACTGGTACCAGCGGTGGATAACGCCCTACTTGCGCGTGATCCATTCCAGCAAGCGCGGTTCGATCTCTTCGTAGCCGGTATAATCACGAAATAGCTGAGCAGCGAATTCCTGCCACTCGCCTTCAGGGATATGTTCCTCACGCACCATGACGCGGAAGGCATCGCGCATAATGTTGCAATCGAACGTCGAGACTTCAGCCCTTGAGCGCAAATCCCCCATTGCAGTCCCCCCGTCCCAAGCGGGAGCACTACCAGGTCCTCAGATACCCCTCGCCGCAAATGGATACGGCCTATCGCAGGGACTCGCAAGCGCAAGTCCGAATGTCAGCGGGCTGCGGGGTTTGGCCCGCGCCCCTGGCAGAAAAGCGCGGGCCGACCAAGTTTTCCCTTGGGCAGCAGCGCGAAGGAACGTGGGGAGTGCGCTGCGTTGGCCCCAACTTGCATTGGATCGGGCTGTTCCAGAGCATAGCAATAAGCCCGTCACCTTGCGGCAGCGGGTGGGGTTCATTGTCTTCGGTGTTTGCGGTGCCCTTGCTAGAACGAAAGGCCACGGGTAGCGTCCGCACGTGAGCAGACGGGCGCGGAAATACGCATCGCCCAGCTTTGATGACATTTTTCGCCTCAGCACGACAGATCGAACGGGGACTCAACAATCACGCCTAGCCGCCTCCTCGATCCGGCTCCAGCGCCGGCGCAGGGCTTCATAGGACCGGTAGGGGACCGTCCATACACGGCGATCGGCATTCCAGGAGGCAAATGGCACCTCGCGCATCTCATCAACGACGACGACGCGTGGATAGGGCGTCACCACTTCCAAATAGTCATCAAGCCGACGAAGATACTTGGAAAGGGGGGATCAAAGGCAAAGGCGTCCCGGCATTTGAGATCGCCATGGGTTTCCGTCTGAGAACGCTCTCGTTCGAGCCATCGATCGACGCCGCGCCGCAGTTTTGCCTGGGACGAACCACGCCTTCAGATCGTCTTTCCAGCGGGCGCGAGGAAAGGTCTTTCTAAACCGCTCTACCGTCATGCGGTCGTATGGAAATGCCGCCGTCGCACCGAGACGCGGCCGTGAGGCTTTGGCCGCACTCTCCTGGCCTCCGGCAGCTCGGAAAGCTCGCCGTCCAGGCGGGCTTTCTGCACCGTTGACAAGTGTTCGATGACCAAGGCAAATCGGGTCCTTTGTTGGAGCTCGTCCCTTGGTCTCCTATGTTCGGCAACGCCTTGCAGAAATCAAAGCGGATCCCGCCCTTCGCACCCGCCCCTCTAAGGGAAAACCTTCGCGACGGCAGATGTCCGTTGCCTCTCGGCTATTCGCAGCCTTGGGCTTCAGCAAGCGATTGCTGATCGTCGTTCATCTGATGGATGGTGAGAAATCCGTGTCGGACCTAGTTTCTCTGGTGGGCGGGACCCAGACCGCCCTTTCACAGCATTTGAGCGGCATGGCCAAATTCGGAATCGTCCGATCGCGTACCGAAGGTAAACGGCGCTTCTATTCCTGTACGTCCGAACAGGCGAAGATGGTGATTGGCTTTCTTAGCGACATCGCCGAAAGCGACAAGCTTCCGCTGCGAAAGAGATCGGGAAAGGGGTCATCTTCTTGGCGCCCCGGCTAATCGGTGGGCACCAAGCCGCGCCGCCTTGTATGTCAGGTCTAGGTGCTTGCCCGCGCAGCCGTCAATCTCTCCGGGGCGACGGCCTCAGGGCCGTTTCTGAACGCGCCAGTCCTGAGAGCCTCAACCTCCCAACACGGAATGATGCCACGCCGCTTCGATCTGAACATGAAATGGCGCCATCTCGTCGAAAAGACGGGTGTGCACGAACCGATTGGGATCGACACCGGTGTTGAAAAGAGGTGACGGCACGGCCGAGAACGCTTCGGAAGGGTCTCACGGCTTGCAGGAAGGTAGGCTCGCTCAGGTCGTAGAGTGAGGTCCGCATTGCCTTCCTCGCTCGAGCAAACTGAATCGCAGTGAGTATGTGGCCGCGACGCTCACAACGGCAAGGCAGGCTCAGTCACAGGCTGGCGGTCTTGCCCGGGCTGGAAGCCTGGTTCAGCATCGCCGTGAGCTGATAGGATTCCATCGACTTCGAGTGGCGCGTTATCGCGACGCTGCTACCCGGAGGAAATGAGCACTACTTCAATCGCGGGCGGAGCCAGGACCGGGCAAAGGTCGCGGCAGGATCATGAAGTGAGACAGGAGTCGGGTAAGACCGGCGCGCTTTGCCGTGCTGACGGTCTCGCGTGCGATAATCTGGCTGAAATTATCTCGCCTGGCTGCCACCTCGAGTCTAATTTAACGGAGTGCCGAAGGAGCCGCGCAATAGCGGGCGTTCCCGCGCTCGGCGGTAGATTGCTGCCACCGTGCCTTAAGGGCGTGCTGAGCTTAACGGGT
Source organism: Mesorhizobium sp. BR-1-1-10 (assembly GCF_020165595.1). Taxonomy (NCBI): domain Bacteria; kingdom Pseudomonadati; phylum Pseudomonadota; class Alphaproteobacteria; order Hyphomicrobiales; family Phyllobacteriaceae; genus Mesorhizobium; species Mesorhizobium sp. BR-1-1-10. Next base: position 586,550 of record NZ_JAIUIL010000001.1, read on the forward strand.
CGCCGATGTTATCTGGTTTTGATTGACCAAGATGAGAAGTCTGCCCGTATCGCTCCGCCGAACCTGAACAGTCGACCTCCCTCTTGGACCGCCGTGAGTTGCCGGCGTATTACCTGGAGCACTAATCGAGATTACTCGACGAAGGAACATTCCATAGACGTTCGCGGAACCAAAGCGGCCAGCTTAGACCTTAGGAACCTAGGACATGAGACTTAAGTCCTACTGCGTAACCCGCGAAAGGAAAACCGCAAATGCCTTTGACTTTACTTCGCGAACTGCACCTTGGTTATCGAGGCAATGGCCCACGTTCGGAAGGGCTATCCTTAAGGTTTAGTTGTGTTGTTGCTGATAGTCGGCGAAGATAAGCACGCCAGTGATGGCCCCGGCCCGGCTGCCAAATAAGTCCAAAAATCATCCCCGGCAGTCGGGCCACAGCCCATCCCAACGGAGCCTCCTACAATGTCGGTGCACCGCTTCAGTCATCCAGTTCACGTGTTCGTGGGGCTTGGCTTTCCCCATCCTGTGACGTCCGTTCAAGAAGCCGTTCAGGTCCTCGATGAGTGGACCGGCAGACGCAGCCCCATCTATGAGGCGGCAGCCGCCCTTTGCCGGTCCGCGCTTGCCGACAAAAGAGACATTGAGGCGGCGTGCGCGACCTTTGAGGCCTATGCTCAAGCCCACGGAATTCAAGCGCCGGATCCAACTGAACTTGCGGTCGCACGCGCGGCGGATGATTGGATGACAGCTTACGACGGGCGTTCTGAATCTTTTGCTGATAATTAGATCGACCGCGAGGGGACAATCCCGGCAGGCTCCCGGAGGAGCCTGAAAGGGTTAGGCTCCTTCCTCCAGGCCCTGGGTGTTTTAGCTGAGGACGACCCCACTTTCGCTCCGCTCGCTCGCCCGCTGATCTGGAACTGAATGAAAGGCGGCATATCCGCCCTCCCCTGCTGCGGCCCGCCAGTCCGAATGAGGCTGGCATCCTTCGACCGGGTGGACTGAATACGTGTCCACTCGCTGCCCTTGCAATGGCCTGACGATGACGCTCTTGCACCAATTATCGATGACTGGCTGCAGAACTCGCGGCGGGCATGGCAGAGGTGGTAGAGCGCCGACTGCCCTGACCCGCAGTCGACCTGCGCCATGCCAGTCGGCCGACATAGCGAGCGCAAGGAGGCGCGAAATCTGCAGGTGGATGGTCAATCTCAGTGGCGCAACTATCAGCCAATAAGGTTAGACCGAACCTGCTCTTTTAGAGGAGCCTCCTCCCCAGTGATTTTGTTGACAAAAACCTGCCCCCCGATACGCTTTTGACAATCAACTGAAACTTGCGACAATTTTTCCGATGCTGCGCATCGGATCAAAGCCGCCGACGGTTCGACATTAGGTGAACGGTTGTTGGAAATTGAGAAGCGGCAAGCTCCACGGAGGGCGGAGGGAAGATTTGCATCGGCTTGTGCAGAGCCGCCCGTGGCTGCAGCTGTCGGCCGTCCACTTTTTGAAAACTCGCTATCGATATTGAACCGGACTGGCGCTTGGCACATCGCCAAGGACCTTTGTCAGGAGTTCGTTCCCGAACACGCGCAGGTTCGGTATTGGCGGCTTGGTGCGCTCGCTCCCGAAGGCCTGGCCCGCAAGATCGCGGCGCGGCTGATGATGCTGGAAATCAACTGGCTCAAGGACAGCCCACGCTGCTTGATCGGCAGCAAAGCCGCCGACCGGAACACGCGCGTCTTTCTCGATCCGCTCTTTGTGCTGAGATCGGAGCTGGCCGAAAAAGATATCGTGCTCTGCCATGACGTCGGCCCTTTGAGCCATAGTTTTCTCTATGACGCTGTAACCGTCGAGAACTACCGTGTCGCTTATGAAAAAATCCGCAGGTGCAGACCCGGGGTCGTTTTCGTCAGCGATTGGTCGAAAGATAATTTCGTTTCGATCTTCGGGCTGCACTTCCGCTTCCTCACCACGATTCCGCTGTACGTGCGTACGGGTCTATTTACCGGAGCCCTGGAAGCCCTTCCTGGTATCGACAGCCCCTTCTTCCTGACGGTTGGCGCCTTTGAAACACGCAAGAACCAGAAGGCCGCGCTTGAGGCATATCGGGACGCCGGGTTCTATGAGCAAGGTATCAAATACGTGCTTTGCGGTCCGCGAGGCGAGGGCCGCGATAAGATCATTGATCTTGCGAACTCGATACCGGGGGTTGTGATGCCGGGATATGTGCCGGACAGCCAGTTGCGCTGGCTCTACGCGCACGCTGAGGCATTCGTCCTGCCGAGCCTCCTGGAAGGGTTCGGCATGCCAGCCTTGGAGGCTGCCCATATGGGCCTTCTCCCCATCGTCTCCGAAGACAGTGCCTTGGTGGAAGCCGTGGAAGGCGTCTGCGCACAAGTGTCGCCGAAAGACACGGCAGCAATCGGACAGGCGATGCGGCGCGCGTTTTTACGGAGTTCTCACGAAAAGGCGCAGACCAGCCTCGAGCTGCGCGACGTTGCTTCCCGCGCCTCGAAACGAAGCTTCCTGCAGGGCTGGAGAAGTCTCCTGCTGGGAGCATAAAATGGGTCCAGGGCGTTGGATTGCCGCCTCGCCCATAGGCGGCGGTCAAAAAGGGGCTGGGCCGCGCGAGATCAAAATGGCATTGCCCGCTGCCAGCGCACGCCTTCATTTTCAGCCCGTCTCGGCGCCAAAAGGGGTAGCGGCATCGACAGCAGGCGTGGGCTGTGCCGCCCGATAGGGATTGCGCCTTTCAAAATCTGCCGCCATGCGCAAGGCGCTGACCCTGGTGGCAGAGACGACGGCGATTGCGATGAAGAACACGGCGCCGGGGTCGGCGCTGCCACCAGACACCGAGTTAGCGATTATGCCCGCGAAGGCGGCGTTCCTGATGCTCATTGCAACTGCAGCCGTTTCAGGCGCCACCCACTGTTGGAGCCCGCCCAAGCCCCTGATCAGGACACCGAGCAGCATTGCCAGCATCAGAGACCCAAACAAACCAAGCTGGGAGAGAACCGCGATCGGCCAGCTCGATGCCCTGGAGCTGCCGAAGCCGACGCCAAGGCCACTGGTGTCGACGAAGGACTGCAGGCTCTTGAGGTTCCAATAGGTGCGCTCATGCCCCGAGGCGGAATCGGCTTTGTTGACGATGGTGCTGTTGATGAGCCTGACGAAGGGGTCCAGCGCGTCGGCCCGGTAGAGGCTGACGCCCATAACAACGGCCACGCCCAGCACCATCAGCACCGTGATCAATATCTCCTCCCGTTCGACTCTTCCCCGGAGAACTGATGCCAGCATTGAGAGGGCGACCGGAATACACAGTAAAGTCAGGCCAACGTAGGCGGTCGAGGACGTCGAAAGGATGGTCAGGAAAATCAGGATGGCCGACAGCCACTGGGCAAGGCGCGATCCGGTCATTCTCCAATATGTGTAAGAGAAAGCCAGGCAGACCAGTGAAGCGCCGGCAAACGAAGAAGCCTCGGAAAAAGGTCCCGTGATGCGCGCGAAACCGGCCTCGTACGCGTCGCTGATGATCGCATAGTTGGCGGTTCTGACCGGGGCGAGCACGTCGCCCACACCGGCATTCTTGCTGACGAAATCAATCAGCCCCATGCCAGCGTGCAGGGCGCACCACAAGAAGAAGCCACGGCGTAGCTGGTCTATCCTGTCGGCGTGCAGCAACAGGGTGCAAAGCGCAATGGTCGTGAGCCCACCGAGAATGAAATAGCCCGTCTGAGAGATGTTGCCTGAAACCGGAGCCAGCGACGCTTCCACGACGGTGCCGCGGATTTTCGACTGGACAAAGACGGCCGTTTGGCCGGCGAAGAACCTTGGAAACAGCCACGCCCCAATGATTGCGTACACCATGAGGCTCGCAAGGATCCAGACCGGGCGGATGCTCCCAAACACGCTTCCCAAGTCAAGCCATATACGTCGTCTGGCAGCGACGGCAGCGACGAGTAGAGCCTCGAACACGGTGTAGATGAGCGGAGATGACCCACCCAAAACAGTCAGGGTCATGAGGGCCGTGGCGCCGAATGCCTGGGAAGCAATCAGCCCAACGATCAGCAGTCCCCGGGAATAGTATGCAATGATCAGAATAGCCGCGCACACCAGCAGACCCGGTAAAGAAACCTGCATTGCTGATCGAGCCCCGCTCTCAGTTGGTCATGGTAACGTTGACGAAAGACGCTATCCGGTGATGCATCTTTCGACAGGCACATAGCTTGGGCAAGAGAGCCAAACGGCGTAGTCCCGTGTCCCGCGGGAGGCCCTAGCACCGAGCAGCGGCAGACCCCACCGCGGCGTTATGCTTGTCGGTGAGCCTGGTAAAACGGGCTGCCAGAAATGGATGGCGAGCATGGAGCGATTTGCTTGAGCAAGAGAAGCACGTGCGGCGTAGGGCCGACACCTCCGGAATTTTCGAGACGCCGCCCTTGCGGATTCCCGCCTACCCCTTCCTGCAAACGGCTAATTGGCAAACGCACACTAAAGAACGCCTCGACGGCGGCGAATGTCACACTTATACACAGAACTGCGGGCACGTCTCTGCTTACAATCGAGAGACGTCGTGTTAATGGGACACTATCGGGAGCTCTTGGCAAACGGGGTGGGTTCTCCAGAGGTCCATGTTGAGGAGGATAAGCGGTATGACCACCCAGGTTGTCCATGGCGCATTTGGCCCTAAGCAGATGATGCAATTGAGGGAAATTTACGAACGGGCGCGCGCTGTGAGCGCCCATTATCCTGAATCCCACCTTGCCAACAAGGCCGCCAAGAAGTTGATCGATGCCTTCGAAACCGTGACCCGCAGCGATGAAAAGGGTAGGCGGTGGCTGAGTGAGACGGATCCCCAGGGAAACGCCTGAGGTCCAGCGTCAATTCCAGGAGCATTATCAGCCTGTCAGCCAATGCCGGCAGGCGGATTTCTACTACGCCGTCCTGGCGCTGCTCCCGCAAAGCGGTAGAGGAGCCATCGGGGCGGGCGGGCGGCTCCCCTATCTTGTCTCGCGTGTCCGCAGACAGACCGCGAAGGCCCGGGCAGACGCTGGCAAATCGATGTTCGTCCTGGGCAACGCATTTCGTCAACGAAGCCTTTTGTGGCAAGACGCCACAGAGTACTGCCTGCCCAGCTTCCGCCTATTGAATGAGCATGACGGCTTAGTCAATCTCGGACTATTTGCATGCTCGGTTCATGAACTGAGCTTATCGGCCGGCCCTGTTGCCCGCGCAACTGGCGACATTCGCTCGGCTTGAATAAAAAAATTATCGGAAAATTAACTTAGATTAGCACCCACTTGTAAAGCATAAACTATTCAATCCTAGGTGGCGTTTGGGAAACGAGGAGCGCTCTAAGCTGAAGAAGTCCAGCTAGGCCTTCACGGGACGGGCAGAAAACTTCAAGAAAATCCGGGAATTTGAGGGGGTTATGTCGGCCGCCAGAAGGTCGTCGTGTTTGATCAAGGGTTGGGGTACTAGTATGATTTCTGCAAACGGACTGCATAATTTCGACTCCGCAAGTCAACCAGAAACTCCGTCGAGCAGCATTAGAAGGGGCAGCGAACAAGCAGATAGAGAATGCCTCCTTATTCTGGACGGAAGGGCGTTGGACCGCGAATGTCTCGCATCGGCCCTCGAGGATCATGACCTGGGAATGGCCGTTGCCGCCATGGGATTGATCGAAGAATGGCGTATAAAGAAGGGGGCTTATCCTCCTCTAGCTGCCATTCTATTTAATCTTGGCGGACGCAAATTTACTGACCGCGGGATTGCAGATGAGATCAGAGCCATCTCTTCTGAGTTCAGCTCTGTTCCAGTAATAATCTTATCTGATACAGAAGATCTCGGGCAAATACTAACAGCACTTGAATGCGGCGCACGCGGATACATCCCGACTTCTGTTGGTATTGACGTCTGCGTCGAAGCCGTCAACCTTGCGGCGGCGGGTGGCATCTTCGTGCCGGCCAGCAGCGTGCTGTCGATGCGGCATCTGATCGATTCAGGCAGCCGCGAGACGCGTCCGTTGACGGCTATGTTCACGCACCGGCAAGCTGAAGTGGCTCAGGCGCTTCGGCGAGGTAAGGCGAACAAGATCATAGCCTACGAACTGAACTTGCGCGAAAGCACTGTGAAGGTGCACATCCGAAACATCATGAAAAAACTGAAGGCAACCAACAGGACAGAGGTCGCCTACAAGGTGAACGATCTTTTCGGCGAAGGCGCTCTCGCGCAAGAATGATAGTGGTTTCAGGCGGCCCGTTGGGGATTAGCCCCGGGGGGCCGTATTTTTGTTAATATCGCTCCGCCATTGTTCGAATGGCGTCTCGTCTGAGCCAAAACGCAATATCGGCTTAAGCACCGCGGTTGTTTTCGCAAATCTATTCCGTTTGCAGGATCATGCACCAACTGCAGGTGCTCTCACACCGACGCGGGCAAAGGACAGTGTCGGTTCTCGCGCCAGGTTTCATCAATCGTGGTCTCTCCGGCCGTCTTAAGAGCAGTGGGGGGCAGCGCTGCAACGGCGGTTCCAACGTCGCGAATGCGCGTGCTGCGACCCTGGCAAAAAGGAACGGCGTTCATCTCGGCAACTCCGATGGGGCGCGGCCACTGTCGCGAAAGGAATTGGTAAATTCGCGCCCCGGCCGGCTGGTGATGCATCTGCCTGATGATCTCGTCCTTCAGGGCCCATGGTATGGCGCGAAACAACCATGCTTGTACAGATTCCGGTCAACCGTGAAATCAGACGGACCTGCCGGCGGTGGCCTCAAGTCTTGTGCCGCGGCCGGAGCAATGGACTTGCAATGCCACCGCCATAACCGGCGTCTTTGCCCTGCTTAGTCGGGCGCGGGCACATCCGAGGCGTCGCGCATGGCAGAATGTCGGGATTTGAATTCGCTCGAGCTGACGATGCCAAAGGCAATGGCATCGCGCGTCATTGATCCTAAGCGCAACTGGCGGGTATAGGTTTCCATACCGTAGCTGTCCGCAGGGCGTTCCAACAAGAGCAGGTAAAGAAACGCGACATAGGCGCGGTCGGTAAGCCCAATCGTGGCATACTTAGCCTCGAATTCTTCGGAGCGAATCATTTCCATGATCACGTTGGTGAGCCGGGCGTCTCCGCTCTCGAGCGTTGCCGACCAGCGATCCAACTCCGCAGCGTCGCCGTTATGGCCAAGTACGAGGCAATAGGCAAAATTTACCTGACGCACATAGGTGAACCCGTCGGCAAACTTGGCACCCGCATCGCAATCCCGGCGTGGTTTGGGCAGGGGCTGCGGGCCACGGGTGATGTCGCGAACAGCCATATAGGCAGGTTTGGGTTCACCTGCTATCCATTTGCCTTTGTTTGCGGCAAGTCTGACCAGCCCCATATTGGCTTCGAAGCTTGGAGCCCAGTAGGTCTCATCCAGCAGCTCGTAGATGTGCGCTGCTTCGACTTTGTACTTGTCCTGGAGTTCGCGAAGCCGTGTCATTGTTTGCTTGACGCCGTCAGCCTGCTGGCGCTCACTGCGCTGACTTCCGTAGGGGTTGTTGAATTCGGTGACCCAGATCGGTTTGCCGTAGGAGGAAATCTCGCGGAAAGCCCATTCGGGATCTTCCCCGTACATGTGCCAGACGGAGATGTCCCAGGCGATTCCATCCTGCTTCATCCGCGCGAAGGCGCCAGTATGGCCCCATCCAGCTGTACCCATTGCCTTTTTTATGCTCGGGTCGACTGCCGTCATGCCCTCGGACAGGCCTTTGAGGACGGCGCTCACCTTCACCCAGCGCGGACCGTAGTAGTCGAGCACTCCGTTTCCACCCGCTGGACCCCACCCGCATGGATATTGCGACCCGTCATCGCGTTTCTCGCAGGGCTTTATGATGGCGTATATCTCCATCTCGTTGCCGAGTTCCCAAACGCGGATATCGTTCTTGAACCTGGCCCCAAGGGCGAACGCCAATTGCCGAGCCTCGCCATAAAGCTCTTCCGGCTTGTCCTTGTCCAGGTCTAGTCCCGGCGTGATCACGGGCAGTATTTCGATCCCTCTTTCTTTGCCGGCCTTTACGAGTCGCGCAAGGGTATCTCCTTGATCTGCCGCCGTGATGTTGACCCGATATGATTTGACGCCGAGATCTCTGACGAAATCGAGTTGTCTTTCGATCGGAACATCCGGGTAGGAAACCACCGGATGGCCGTTCACGCCCCAGAGCAAATCGGCGGATGCGGGCGCGGATGCTGTCAGCAACAAAGCAGCCGCGGCTGCAAAACGAAACGACATAGCGATCATGCCTCCCTGTACGACATTCAATATCGGGATTGTCGGAACTACCGGATGTTGAAGCAATTTGCCTATACGGGGGTGGGAAGCTTCGCATTACCTCCTTTGGAGGCCATGACCTAGCCATCAGGCGGCATGACTATTTGACTGCCACTTCCCTGACAGGACACTCGGATGGGCGTTGATGCGTGCCGTGATGAAACGAATTGATATGTGCTTTGTGCGGCAATCAGTTGGGGGTAACTGCACTTGCGTTCGACTACCCGTAGACTTCCCCGAAATCCGCGTCGACCTGGATCATAAGCTCGAGATACTTCCATGCGATCCATCGCCAAGAATAGCTGCTCGCCCGGGTATGGCCCTTGCCAACCATTCGCTTACGCAAATCCGGGTCAACCGCTAGCTGGCGAACGTTTTCGGCCCATGACTGTACGTCGTCCGGGTCCGCATAGAGCGCGGAATCTCCGCAGATTTCAGGCAAACAGGGCGAAGTCGAGGCTATGACCGGGCAACCCGAGGCCATCGCCTCGATTGCGGGCAGCCCAAAGCCTTCGATCCGTGATGGAAACAGGAAGCAGAGGGCGCCTTCGAGCGCCTTTTTGAAGTCGTGATCGTTTACGCGCCCAAGAAGGATTAGGTTCGACGGCATTTCCGGGACGTGCCGCAAGACCGTGGTCTCGTCGATATCCCCAGGCATCCAGAGGTCGAGACCCATCCCATCTAGAAACGATGCGAGCTTGGCTAGAAGCCCCATGTTCTTGTATTCTTGATCCCCCCGGCCTAGGCAAACGACATATGGCCTGCCCCGATTGACGGTCAGGGATGATCTTGTTGCGTCCCACTTCTTGGCATGATCGCTGCCGTTGTAGGTAACGACGATATTTTCCTCGCGTGCGATCCCGAACTCGACCAAATGACTGCGGGAGAGTTGCGAAACCGTCGTGATCCGTGCGGCCCGCCTGCCCAGCATTGGAAGGATCAGGCGGTGTGCCCAACGGAACCCTCTCGCGTAGCTCGACGGCATCATTCTCGTATGCATGTCGTGGATGCACGCAATTTGGCGTCTCAGCACGACGGGCGCGAGGTTGCAGAAGCTGAGCAGCCCTCCCGGCACGTGCCAGGGCAACTGCGCCTGCACCCACAACTGCGGAAGTCGAGGCCTGTTGAACTCAGGGACGATCCGCATCGAGATGGCTTTGAGATGAAGAGCCTCGGCAGGCGGGCGCGGCACCACGAGATCGATCTCAAGGTCGCGACCCAAGGGATGCCCTTCGGAAATAAGGGCATCGAGAGCCATCGTCACCTCGTGGGCGTAACGCGCTATCCCATTGCGTCGAAGCGTCGTGAAATCGCCGTTTATCGTCCACCGCCGCTTGGGCGGCTCGAAGTCCGACGGTGTCCGGCCAGGATGGCCAATCAGGTACGGCGAGCCGTCGGGAAGCGATCTTGCCACCATCGCGGCGGCGCTCTGCCGGCGCGAGTTCCTGGACTGCAACGCCGGCGCCGCATTGAACTCAGATTTGCCCACCATCTCCTCCACCTTGCCGGACCAACAGCCAGACTAACACCGTCGCCAACGCAGCGGCCCTCAAACGTTTGAGGTAGTTCCAACGCTCGCCCTCGCCTGGCTGGATGACCCTCAGCGCGTCTGGATGACCCAACGGCCGTAGTGACCGCACGCGCTAGCGGTTTAAAACTAGAAACATCGAGAGGGTGACATGGCACGGCACTGGACAATAAACGGACGTTTCCTTTCCCAACCGACAACGGGCGTCCAGCGCTATGCGGGAGAGATCGTCCGTTCGCTGGACGCGCTGATCACCGAACAGGCGCCGCTCACCTGTGGGCTTGAGCTCAGGCTTCACTGCCCACCGGGGAGCTCGGACATACCGCTCAATTCTATCGAACGTTGCGTGCTAGGCAGCAGCGGTGGGCATCTATGGGAGCAGACCCGGCTAGCCGCCTCTGTGCGCGGCGGCGGGCTACTCAGCCTGTGCAATACCGGGCCGGTTCTGTCGCGCAAGCATATCGTGTGCATTCACGATGCAAATGTCTGGAATGCCCCACAAAGCTATTCACTTGGCTTCAGGACCTCCTACAAAGCGCTGTTACCATGCCTCGGCAAGATGGCATGCCGCATTTCGACAGTTTCCAATTTTTCGCTAGGCGAACTGGTCCGGCGGGACATCGTCCCAGAGCGGAGGGTCTTCGTTGCGCCGAACGGCCATGAACATGCCTTGCTGTGGAAGGCTGAACACTCGGCAGCGACACGATTGGCCGCCTCGCGCGAAACCATCGTCATGATCGGCAGCGCCGCACCCCACAAGAATGTGAATCTCATTCTCGATATGGCCGACCGCCTTGGCAAAGCTGGACTGAAGATCGCGGTTGTCGGCATGGCGGGTTCGGCCATTTTCAAAACAGGATCGGCCAGAGCTGAAGCCCGAAACATCCATTGGCTCGGACGCATTTGCGACAACGAGTTGGCTGCGCTGTTGACGGACTCGCTTTGCCTGGCCTTTCCTTCACTAACAGAGGGCTTTGGTCTCCCGGTTGTCGAAGCAATGGCGCTCGGCTGTCCGGTTGTCGTGTCCGAACGCGCCAGCCTGCCAGAGGTCTGTGGGAACGCAGCCCTCTATGCTGCCGCTGACAATCCGCAGGCATGGTTCGACCGTTTCATGGAACTCCGCAATTCCAGGAGCCTGCGCCTGCAGTTGATAGGGACGGGACAGGCTAGAGCCTCGGCATATAGCTGGAGAGCAAGCGCCTTGCGCTACCTGCAGGCGATGGCTGTTGCTGACGGTATCGATACAGAAACCAACATAGTCAGGCTGCGTGAACTCACATGATCGCGTGAAGTGCCTGGACCGCTCCTATGGACTCCAGCATGGCGCGGTCGAAATTCTCTTCCGAGAAGCGCTGCGCGTTCTTGCCGCAGGCCTGGGGCGTGATGAGGTGGCTGTGTTCCTCAAACCGTTTGACCGCGTCTATGAGGTGCTCGATGGTCTGAGCCTTGAACAGTACCCCCGTCGGCTCGGACTTTGCTCCCAGGCCTCGCGCGATATCGACCGCGCCGCCTCTGCCGAAAGCGATCAGCGGCGTCCCACAGGCCTGCGCCTCGGCCAGCGCGATGCCGAAGTCCTCGCAACCCGCAAACACCATCGCCTTCGCCCGGGCAAGCGTATCGATATATTCCTTGCGAGGGAGGAACCCCGAAAATGTGACGTTCGGACCCGCCAGCGATCGTAAACTGGCTGATTGCTGCCCTTCGCCGACTATGACCAGCCGTCGCGACGGCATCTCGTTGAAAGCCCTGATCACCAGGTCGGTGCGCTTGTAGGGGGCCAGGAAGGACGCCGAGACGTAGTAGTCGTCCTTGTCCTCTACGCAGGGCAATTCCTTCAGCGAGACCGGCGGGAAAACAACCCGTGCGTCACGTCCGTAAATGTGCTGGATTCGGGAACGGACATAGTTTGAATTCGCCAGCATCAGGTCTGGACCGTGCGCGGTTCTCGTATCCCAGGTCCTCAGACGGTGCAGCATATAGCGGTAGAGCAGTCCTTTCGGACCGAAGCCGAGCTTGCCCTGTTGAAGGTAGGAGAATTGCTCATCCCAGGCATAGCGGACGGGGCTGTGCACATAGCACAGATGCGGCTGATCAGGTCTTGTGATCACACCTCGGGAAAATGCCGCCGAAGACGAGATCACAGCATCATAGCCGGTCACGTCGAACTGCTCGATCAGAAATGGGCAAAAGAAGAAGAGGGACCGGTAGAATTTCCGTACCATCGGTATCCGATTGGCCGCGGAGGCATGAAATTCCACGTCGCGAAAGTATTGCTCCTTCACCTCAGCCGGGAGGAAATCAAAAAGTGTGAACACCTCTGCATTGGGAAATTGCTTGCATATCTGCGCCAGAACTCGTTCGCCACCCCGGAAATTTGGGCACCAGTCGTGAACGACCGCTATCCTGGCATATCTGTCGAAGTCGGACACCGGAGCAGCCGGAAACTCCTCAATCGGCATTTCGACCTTGGCCGCGATGGCCAGGTCGGAAGAGCGTTCATGGAGCATGGTTCTCCCCTTCCCCTTTGAGGCCTCAGTTTCTGTTTTGTCGAAGGAGGATCGCAAGTTGTCCGATCGGTCACGGACTGCTGCCGGCTGGCATTTGCCCTACCGCTTATGATTGTGAGCCGCTTGCGGGAAATACTTCAAAAGCGGGTACCCGGGGGTAGGCCCCGTTGGTCGAGCCCACTTTTATGCAGGCTGCTTGAGCCCTCGCGTCATCATAGGGTCAGGGAAGCGATGCCTGGAAGAAACATGAAACTTGCAGTAATTATCCCGACCCTCGGACGCAGCGAGCAAGTTGCTCGCCTGCTTGGATATTTAGGCGGCCAGACAAGACCTCCCGATGAAGTCATATTGTCGGCACCCGACGCCACACACATCGAACTGCCGGACGGCTGCCCGTTCCCGGTATCGAGTGTTTTCGGTCCGAAAGGATTGGCTGCCCAACGCAACACGGCTCTTGTGCCCGCATTGGGGCGTTTCGACATCATAACATTCTTCGACGACGATTTCGTTCCCTCCATTCGATACCTGGGGCAGGTCGAGGAGGCATTTGCTGGAAATGAGGGATGGGCGGTTGTGATGGGCAGGGTCGTCAGAGACGGCGCCACCAATGCCGGTCTTACCTGGGAGGATGCAGAAGCTGCGCTAAGGGAATCGGAAGGCCACACAGCAAATGGACCCTGCGTGGTCGACCATGTCGGTGCCTACGGATGCAACATGTCGTTCCGTTCCTCGCTGGTTGGCGATTTGCGCTTCGACGAGCGCCTCGTCCTCTATGGCTGGCAGGAAGACATCGACTTCACAAGTCAAATGAGAACCAGAGGTCGCGTCGTATGCGTGACGTCGATCACGGGTGTTCATCTTGGAATAAAAACGGGACGCGTCAGCGGAAAGCGGTTCGGCTACTCCCAGGTCGCCAATGCCGTCTACCTGGTAAGGAAAGGGACAGTTCCAGCCTCTTTCGCGCTTCCCCTTATGTTCAGGAATATTGCAGCCAACCTCGCAAAGAGCCTTTGGCCCGAGCCATATGTCGACCGAAGGGGTCGTCTCAGCGGGAACGCGCTCGCGATCCTGCATATCGCCATGGGGCGAATCGAACCCGAATACATCCTGAAGATCTGACGACGGGGGAAGACAATGCGCAAATTGCTTTCAACAGTGGCAGGGATTTCATTGGCGGCAGCTGCTGCCTGTCCGCTGCCGGCGTCAGCCGCGGAGTACCTGCTTGGGCCGCAGGACAAGGTCAGGCTCAAGGTTTACGAATGGCGCGCATCGCGTGACGTCATCTTCGAGTGGACGGCTCTCAATGACAGTTTCACTGTCGGTGCCGATGGGACGCTCTTCCTGCCATTTGTTGGGCAGATGCGCGCCGAGGGCTCCGCTCCCGGGGATCTCGCTCACGCCATAGGCGATCGGCTGATGCAGCACATGGGTCTCGGCCGCCAGCCGGATGTGGCCGTGGAGATTGCCCAATATAGGCCATTCTATATCATCGGCAACGTCAAGCAATCCGGAGAATTTCCCTACAGGCCCGGCCTGACGGTACTGCAGGCGCTCGGGGTCGCCGGCGGGTTGCCTATACGCGAGGACGATGTGTCTCGGCTTGGACGAGAGTTCATTACGGGCCAAGGCGATGTCGGGCTGCTGGCTTTGAACAATGTCAGCCTGCTCGCGCGCAAAGCGCGGTTGCTGTCAGAGCTGGCCGGCAGTGAAGACATCGCTTTCCCGAGCGAACTGAGGGACAGGGCTTCGAACGCAACCGTTGCGCTGGCAATGGACCAGGAACGCAAGATTTTCGTTATCCGCAAGGATGCACTGGCGACCCAACTGCGCTCACTGCGAGAACTCAAGGACTTCCTGCAACAGGAGCTGGCCTCGCTCGAGCAACAGCTGACTTTCCATGACAAACAGATCGAACTCATCCAAAAGGAGCTCGCGGGTGTCTCGAATCTCGTGCAGAAGGGCCTCGCGGTCGCACCGCGGGAACTCTCGCTGGAGGGGACCGTCGCCCAGATGCAGAGCGACAGATTGGCGGCCGAGACCTCGATGCTGCGTGTCAGGCAGGAGATGAGCAAGACGGACATCGAAATCCTCAACCTCAGCAATCAGCATTCCAGCGAGGTTGCCGAGGGCTTGCGCGAGACACAACAGCAGCTCAATGAGGTCACCAGCAAGTCCGACACCGCGGTGCAGTTGCTGCGCGAGACCCAGGTTGCAGTGCCCGCACTGCTGGCGCTAAGGCAAAATGCCGCGAGGGCCAAGCCGATCTTCACGATTGTGAGGCCGAAAGACAGCGGCACGGAAGAGTTTGCTGCCCAGGAGACAACCCTCGTCGAGCCGGGCGATACCGTGAAGGTCGAAATCCCGCTGCCGCAGTCGGGCTTAGATAGCTTGCCCGCAGCGGATACAAGCATCCAGGCGGAAACAACTGCTGTTGGAAGTACGAACTGACCGGATCCGGGTTGGGGCCAACCAGGGCCGTATCCTGGCTCGGCCGCTGATCGACCGGGCTGCCCTCTTGCTACAGGTGGCGTTGGACGGGCACAGCGGGTCGTGCATGGTCATGCTCGTGGCTATGACCCGAAAAATATGTCGCCCTACAAGTACCCGTTCGCGATCTCGAACAGCATTCCGACACACCGTCTCTAGCACTTGCCTTGCACTGCGAGGCCGCATATCAGTTGGCGCACGCGGGCTCTTGGCCCCTGACGGAACTCCCTGCCGCGGCAAGCCGACTGGTTCTGCTGGTGCCACTGGAGATATCGGTGCTCACAAGCATACTGGCCGTGTCGGTGGCAGGGATACTACTGGGTTTACGATTCAAGGCTGCGGCGCTGCTGGCAGCGACCGCGCTGCTGGTGATCGGGGCGGTCACCTGGAATAGCATGGGGCTGCCTGGCTATGTGACCGTTGGCAAATCTCTAATTCTGGTATTTGTTCTGGCTTGCGCCTACCTCGCAGGCTTGTCTCTAGCGCACTGCTGGACTCGAAACGAAAAGTGATCGTCGCTCGACGCTTCAGGAGGCCCTGTCGACCCGCATGACCGCGACAATGGTCCTGAGCAGGATCACGACGTCGAGCCAGACCGACCAGTTCCGCACATATTGGCTGTCGAGCGCAACGCGGTTATCATAGTCCATGCTGCTTCTTCCACTCACCTGCCAAAGACCGGTGAGTCCCGGCCTGGTTGCGAGGTACTCCGCCTGATGCTCGCCATAACGCCTGAGTTCGTCCTTGACGATAGGTCTTGGGCCCACGCAACTCATGTCACCGCGCAGTATGTTGATGAGTTGGGGAAGCTCATCCAGGCTGGACTTGCGCAGCAGTCGCCCCAAGAGCGTAACGCGCGGATCGTTCCTGATCTTGTGGGTCTCTTCCCACTCTCTGCGTGCGTCGGGGTTGGCATCAAGATATGCACTCAGAACTTCGTCCGAATTGCGCACCATCGAGCGAAACTTATAGCAATCGAATGACCTTCCGCCGAAGCCTACGCGGCTATGCGAGAATATTGGCGGACCGCCGGCCGTAATCTTGATCAACAGACCTACGAGGATCATGACGGGCGCGGCGAAAACGAGCGCTGCGCCGGCGATGACCAGATCCATGATCCGTTTGAGGACGCCTCCGATCGGAGGGTTCGTCGCTCCAGTGATGACATCCGACAGGTCATTCAACACGGTCCCGGCGCCGGCGTAGTCACGCGCAGAAACAACATGCAGGACCGCCCTGCTCTCGACCGCCGCCGGCACAGCGGGCTGGCCCCAAAGCGCCCCCCCCTGGTGCGACTGCTTCTCGAAGGCGTTTGTCATGTGACGGTCGCTGTTTCTCGTTGTTCAACTTCCACAGTCTTCCAAGGACGGAACTTGCCGGCAAGAAATGCAAAGGAGGTAGCGCGATACTCCAACGGCTACCCCCTAATCCTCACGTATGATTGCCCTACACGCTTTGCCGACTTCCGAAAGCGCTGCGCTTGGCCGCAATCCGACGGTGCTTGGACGTCATTGCCCGCGCCTTCGTGAGAAGCACGCCAAGTATCGGCGTCCTGGAGGCCTGCAGCGTCCTCACAAGCTCCCGCAACGTGTCGACGTGCGTCCTTCCCCACTCCGCAACGACCACGACACCATCGAGCACGGATCCAACGATCAGGTCATCCGCCCCGGATTCGAGCGTTGGCAGGTCAACGATGACCATATCATAAGCGGCCAGTTCGTCGGCTGTCGGATCCTCAGCACTGACTTGAGACAGGAAAGCCTGCATGTTTCTTGGCACGAGCAGGCTTTTTGCATCCACCACGGAACTTGAAAGAACGTCGAACCGCCGCCCCAGGGCGCGAATGACATTGTGTTGAAAACCATCCTGGCACTCTTTGCCCTGGACGTTCGAGCGCCCAAGCAGTTGAGTGGTGATCGTCGATCTCCGGACATCGGCGTCGATCACCAATGTCTTTAGGCCGGACATAGAATACAGGGTCGCGAGATTGCTGACGACGGAACTCTTCTGACTGTTGTTCGACACTGCAGTCAGGCCAAGGAATTTCACCGGATGGTTCGTCTCCGCCAAGCTGATTTCGGTTCGCACTTTCCTCAGACTCTGGCTGTATCGCGACCACGGATGCCTAGTCACCTCGTCGACGTTTCCGAATTCCCTGCGCTTGCTGGTGGGCGCCAATTCTCCTACGCACTCTATTTCCAGGTTATCGCGGATTTGACGTGGCGAGCGTATGGTCCAGTCGAATGAATGCCGCGCGAAGGAAAGGCCAATGCCGAGAATGAGCCCTGCGACGCCGGCGAAGGCCAACACCAGCTTCGGTTTTGGAGCGCTTGGAAGAAGCGGTGGTGTCGCGGCCGTGATTACTCTTGCATCGGCGACGGGATAGGATTGCTGGCTTACTGAATTGGTATAAGCCTGCAGAAAGCTCTCATACATTTTTCGGTAGGTGTCGGCGGTCACCTCGAGTTCTTCGAGAGTAGGTTCAGAATTGACGCCGTCACCGGCACTTGAATCAGCGCCTACGCTATAATCGTGTCGAGAGCGGAATGCCTGTGCCCTGGCCATTGCCTCGTTCATCTGGGTGCGCAGTTGCTGAAGGCGTTTTTCCAACCATGCCCCACCTTCTCTTGCCGACTCGGCCTTGGTGTCGATCTGCTCATGCACGAAGGCGTCGGCCGTTGCATTCGCAATCTTGGCGGCGCCCTCGGGATCCGCGGAGGTGAAGGATATGTCTATCGCGTAGGAGACACCCACCCTTCGCACATCGAGGCCATTGAGGAAAATCAGCATGCTGAGACGTGACTTCTGGTAGTCGGTCAGCTTCGCGACCGACTCCGGAGCGCCTAAACCGATATGCCCCCAGAGCGCGTTCAGCCAGATGCTTTTCTCAAGCCCCACAGCCTGGACCATTATATCTTTGATTTTCCTAAATCTCTCCTGCAATATCGGTGTCTCGGGGCGATTGAAACTTGCATCCTCAATCAGTTTCAACCGACCGATGACCATGGAAGCAATCTTCTCGGATTGCAGTACAGCGATTTGACTTTCTATTTGTGCGGTGTCCAACGAGAGATTTATTTCGCCACCCTCCTGCAGATGTTGGGGCAGCTTCGGTTCAATCAATATCTTCGCGCTGGCTGTAAAAACCGGATCGGTGGTCGAATTGTAAAACCATGCGACCAGGAGTGCCGCGGCAAGGCAGGCCGACATTGTTCCGACATAATATCTCAGAAACTCGGTTATGTCCGAGAGGCCGATGAATTCTTGTCCGGCATTGGCCTGATGATTGGTTGCCAAGGGCCATTGGCTGGCGAACAAACGGTTCATTCAACGTCTCCGGCGGGCATGAAGGAGAATCCTTCGTGCACGCCGCCCGACACAAGAGCTTCATGGCGTCCGCCCGATGTTCTCATAAGAGCCGAGGCCCCGCGATCCCAAGCTTTGCAAGAAAGACTACGCCGACGCGGGGGAAGGTAAACGCCACCAATTGGCGTAGACCTACGCCCTGTGGGAGTGAAGAATGCGCGGCAGACCGGCCCTTATCGTGGCTAGAAATGACTTCTGCCGTTCCAGCAGCAACTGTCGTGCTCCGTTGGCTGCAAGGTCCCGGGCGAGAATATCCAGCTTAGCTGACAGGCGTTCGCTCTTATCCCCGTTTTCCGTTGCCTCCAGGGAAAACGCCGCACAATCTGTCATGTGTTTCCAGGCCCCGCGAAGTCGCTCCGATTCTCTTTCGATTTCTGGCTGAATGCCGTCGAGCGCACGTGCCAAGGCTCGGAAACGCCTATGATCGACGTTCTTCCGAAAAAGGAAACTGAATGGTGTCAGCGGCACTACACAGCCACATTGAGGTTAGCGCCCGACGCGGGCCTACTTCCCACGATACTCAACCGCCATGCCCAGACGAGACATCCTTTCGATCATCGATGGGCTCCACCTATTGGATGAGGCGGCACGAAGCGTGGGGTAGCGCTACCCGAATTCATGAAGCGGCCGTGGCTCGCCGAGATGCTAGGAATGTTGGCGCAATTTCGGAGCGAAAGTCGTGACCCTAAACATAGTCGGCCAAGCCAAGCCAAACACATTCGCGTTCGAGAACAATGCTCTCATCAAAGCCACTGGCTTCCGCGAGTATGATGCGCGCTGGTGGTTTGGGCATCCGGGCTCTGAGAAAGAGCCCGAACTCAATTTGATGGGCGCCCAAGCGCTGGGCATGGGTCTGGGTACTCTGATCCGCCGGATGGGCGTGGGCCCTGAGATCATTACCGGCCATGACTTTCGCAGCTATTCGATGTCCATAAAGATGGCGTTGGTGTCAGGGCTGATGGCGGCTGGCGCACGTGTCAAGGACATCGGCCTTGCGCTTTCCCCGACCGCCTATTTCGCGCAGTTCGCACTCAACGCTCCGTCTGTTGCCATGGTAACGGCCTCCCACAATGAGAACGGCTGGACCGGAGTGAAGATGGGCGCGCAGAGGCCTCTTACATTCGGGCCTGACCAGATGACAGCGCTCAAGGCGCTCGTGCTGAACGGCGACTTCGATCTGGTGGGTGGCGGCGGCTACGAATTCGTTTCCGACTTTCGCGAGAGATACATCGAAGACTTGACTACCGGAAGGAACGTTCGACGCAGGCCGCGTGTCGTCGTTGCCTGCGGTAATGGGACGGCGGGCGCATTTGCCCCCCAGGTGCTGGAGACCATCGGCTGTGAGGTGATCCCCCTTGACGTGGAGCTCGATCACACCTTTCCGCGCTACAATCCTAACCCCGAAGATATGCAAATGCTGCATGCGATCCGGGACAAGGTTTTGGAAACCGGTGCCGATTTGGGTGTCGGCTTCGACGGCGACGGCGACCGCTGCGGCGTGGTGGATAATGAAGGCTCCGAGATCTTCGCGGACAAGGTCGGCGTCATGCTGGCGCGAGATATTTCCAGCCTCTATTCGCAATCCACCTTTGTCGTAGACGTGAAATCAACCGGACTTTTCATGACCGATCCCGTTCTCGCGCAAAACGGTGCACGGACGGACTATTGGAAAACGGGGCATTCCTATATCAAGCGACGGGTTGCCGAGCTTAACGCAATCGCCGGCTTCGAGAAGTCGGGGCACTTCTTCTTCAACCCGCCGATCGGGCGTGGCTATGACGACGGCCTCATAACGGCGATCACCGTCTGCGAGATGCTCGACCGCAATCCGGGAAGGACGCTGGCCGACCTCTATCGCGCCCTGCCCGTAACCTTTGGCACGCCAACAATGTCGCCTCACTGTCCCGACGAAGTCAAATACGGCGTTGTCGACAAGGTCGTCGGCGACTTCATGAAGATGAAGGGGGACGGGACGGTGTTCGCGGGTCAGCCGCTGGCTGATCTGGTTACCGTCAATGGGGTGCGTGTCGTGGCTCAAGACGGCACCTGGGGTCTGGTCAGAGCTTCGTCGAACAAGCCCGAAATTGTCGTCGTCGTCGAAAGCCCCGTCTCGTCGGAGCGCCGTCGCCAGATGTTCGAGGCGATCGACGCCGTCCTGCGCCGCAATCCAGAGGTCGGGGCCTACAACCAGACATTCTGAGAGGAGCTGAAGCATGGCACACCGCATCGTAAGTTTTGTGATGAGCGGAGGAGTCGGGTCCCGGCTATGGCCGCTCTCGCGCGAAGACAATCCCAAGCAGTTCCACGATCTCTCGGGGGACGGTTCCATGCTGGCGAAGACGGTTCGGCGCCTGAAGGCGTGGCCGCACAGCGAAACGCCGATCTATCTGATAGCATCCGAACGTCATGCCGAACGGGTCATCTCGGACATAACTCCGCTTGGGCTGAACGGCGGAAAGCCGATTTTCGAACCCCTGGGCCGCAATACCGCGGCAGCTGTCGCTATTGCGACACTGCAGACGATTTCGAAGCACGGCAAGGACGCGCTTGTGCTCGTGGTCCCCTCCGACCACGAGATATCGACCGAGACGCAGTTCTGGGAGACCGTTGAAGCGGGCATGCCTGCCGCCGACTCGGGAAGCATCGTCGTGTTCGGCATCAAGCCCACTCATCCAGAGACGGGATATGGATACATTGAGGTTGCGGCCAATGGTGACGGCGCGGCCGCGGTTTCACGGTTTGTCGAAAAGCCGAACATCGAGACGGCGCAAAAGTATTTATCGTCGGGAAGGTTCTACTGGAATGCGGGCATCTTCCTGTTTCGTGCCGACACAATGCAGAGAGCTTTAATCGAATTTCAGCCGGAGATATGGGAAACGGCGGAACGCGCCTTCAAGACGGCCAAGGTGGATGTCTCGGGTCTTTACCTGCCACAAGGCTTCTACTCGGCGGTCCCCTCCACATCGATCGACTATGCGGTCATGGAACATGGGCAGGGCATCGCGATGGTGACGGCGTCCTTCCGCTGGAACGACCTTGGATCGTGGCAATCATTGCTGGAGGCGAGCCCCGTGGACGGCAATGGCAACGTGGTAATGGGCGATGTTGTCGCCATGGACTGCGACAGTTCCTACCTCAGAAGCCAAGGTCGGCTGCTCACCGTTATAGGGATGAAGGATGTGGCGGTGGTCGCAACGCCGGACGCAATATTCGTCGCCCCGGTCAGCCATAGCCAGAATGTGAAGAAGGTCGTCGAGCAACTCGAGAAGAGTGGGCGTCTCGAGACGAAATTCACGGCGTCGGAAGACCGGGTCATTGTCAGCGGGTCATGGCGCAAGCGCGTCGAGCACTGGCTCTTCAACGAGACCCTTCCGCTTTGGTCAAACGCAGGGGTCGACAATGTGCATGGCGGCTTCCACGAAGCGCTTCGTTTCGATGCGACGCCATTAAGCAAACCCAAGCGGATGCGGACGATGGCTCGCCAGATCTATGCTTTTGCGGTGGCCAAGGAACGTGGCTGGACCGGGGACGCCGACAAGCTCATCGATCACGGAATCGACTTCATCTCAAAATACGGCCGCACCGATCGCGGAGGGTGGGTACGCACCCTCAATCCGAATGGAAGCGTGGCGGACCCCGTGGAGGACGCCTATGATCACTCCTGCGTGCTCCTCGCACTTGCCCATGCCTATCGATGCGGCCACAAGGCTGGCCTTCAGCTTGCACAGGAGACATTTCAGTTCATCGACTCTCACCTCGAGGATGGCAGCCTGAATGGCTTCCTTGAGACACCTGGCTGGAATGGGGTTCGGTCCTCGAACCCACACATGCACATGCTTGAAGCTTTCCTTGCTTGGTATGCCGTAACCGGCGATCGCGTATATCTGCGTCGAGCGGCTCGCGTCATCGATCTCTTCCGCAGCCATTTCTTCGATCAGGAAAGTTGGACGCTCGGCGAGTATTTCGATGCGGACTGGCTGCCGTTGCCCGGAGACCAGGGGCAGTGGACCGAACCGGGGCACCATTTCGAATGGGCCTCTCTGCTCGTCGACTTCGCGCGGGCAAGCGGGCAGAAAGATCTGGCTGCTTATGCGAGGAAACTCTATTCGTCGGCGGTCGCCAGCGGGCTGAATCGAGCCACAGGGTTGGCGTATGCGGCCGTTTCGCGACAAGGGCTGCCTCTCGACAGGCTCTCGCGTAGCTGGCCGCAATGCGAAGCGATCAAGGCGGCGATCGCGTTGGATGGCATCGGCGGGCCCGATCTGAAACCAGAGATCGAAGCTCGTGTCGCGCGCCTTTTCAGATGGCATATCGATCCCGCACCGCTTGGCCTGTGGATGGACAGGATCGACGAGCGCGGCCGATCGCTGGCGACGGAGGTTCCTGCCAGCATCTTCTACCATTTGGTGACAGCGTTAATGCAATATCTCGACAAGACCGAGGGGCAGGTGGAGGCGTTCCCCGTACCGTCTCTCAAAGACGACAGCGCTGTCGCGAAGCAGAGTTATGGCTAAAGAAAGCGATCGCTCATCGCAAAGGGACGGATCTTCTCCAAACAGAATGTTTTCTCGCCATTCGTCCCTGTGACGCCTTGGACGCCAGCTACCGCTAATTCGGTATCTTCTTGTCTCTGTGTCACCACAGCAAAGTGCGATATCGTGGAAGTCACGCCAAAACGAGAGGATCGACCTGCCTCTCGATCTGAGGCTGCGTAAAGTTGTCAAGACGTGGGAATTAGAAACCGTTGTCCGTACAGTTGAAGGCGACGATGGCAAAAAAGAAATCGCGGCACAGGCGCAGTGGTGATCTTCTGAAGCTGCTTGCAACAAGGCCTCGGGCCGTTGCGCTTGCCGCGCTTCATGTGAGTGAATCGGTCCTCCTGGAACTCGAAGCATCGGAGTTGTTGTCTCCGTCTGAGATCAGGGGACTGCTGAGGGATGCGTCGCTGACGTTGCGCAACGCCGCCGACCAGGCAGATAATCGGAGCTGTCTCGTTGCCAGCGAAATAGTTGAGTCAATGAGAGAGAATTTTAAGAGAAGTAAGTCATAGATGACGCCAGCTCTAAGCGGCGTCAATCGAGCCCTAGCGTGTTGCGAGCCAGATTTCGATACGACATTGACTTCGCGACCTTTCTTTGCCGGGATCCAAAGAGGCGCCCATCACATGAATTTTTATATACATGGTGAAGTTCAGGAAGGTACACATGGAGTTGGCGTAGGGGGTAGGGATGGCGAATGCTTCACGTTCTTTTTCGAGAGGAGATGAGCACCGTTCGACATACGTTGGACTTAGCGATGACGACGCCGCTCTGATCAAGACTCTCGGGTTCACCGCAAAGCGATATCCAGCCGACGCGGTGATCTTCAGCCAAAGTGACAACAAGGATCGTATTTACGTCGTCGAGTCGGGTTGGGGATGCATTTCCCATGAGCTTCCGGATGGCCAGCGACAAATTCTCGATTTTGCCCTGACAGGCGATGTCGTTCTGCCTCAATCACATGGGAGCGGCTCTATTGAGACGTTCGTAGCTCGAACTGAACTTTCGTTGCTTGTGGCACCCACCAAGACTTTGACGCTTGCTGCTATGAAATCGCCTCAACTCTTCTCGTTCATTGTTGGGGCTTTCGTACGCAACGGCGCGGTGATGGCCCAGCACCTCGCCAACATAGGACGACGCAACGCATTGGAGCGAACAGCACATTTGCTGCTCGAACTGACAGCGCGCCTGCAACGAGTAGGCGCGGTTGACCGCAACGGCTTCGACTGCCCGCTCACCCAATACGATCTCGCGGACGCCCTTGGTCTTACTCCGATCCATGTCAATCGAATGCTGCGGGAACTTCGCGAGCGGAAGTTTCTCGAATTCCGCCAGGGCCATGTCCGCGTGCTCGATTCTCCGGGCCTGACGAAGTTCGCCGGATTCGACGGCGAATACATCAGGAGCTGAGCACCAGGCGCCTCAGCCCCTTGGGATCCTTGCATTTGAGGGACCTGAAGCTTCGCGTCTCTCTCGAAGAACAGCAAGCTCATCGGCCGCTTTATCAATGCCCTGAGAGGCGGCTCGCTCGAGCCAGATCCGGCCGGCAACTGGCTCGTACTCACCGGCAACACCTTGGGAAAGGTAGCGGCCCAGCATGAGTTGGGCGTGTCCATGCCCTCGCTCAGCGGCGGCTGCGAACCATTTCTGCGCCGCCTTCCGATCCGGAGTAAGCCCCTGCCCGCTCTCGTATAGAGCCCCGATTGCAAACATCGCGCCAACATGGCCGGTGGCGGCAGCCTGCTTGAATAGATGCGCCGCGGCGCGCGCCGAGCGCTCTCCTCCACGCCCATTGTAGAGCATTTCGGCCAAAGCCACCTGCGCGTCCACCATGCCAGCATTGGCCGCTCGGTCAAACCAAAGCCTGGCCTGCATCTGGTCAGCTGGCACACCGCGTCCATTCTGAAGCATGCGCGCATACATATACTGCGCCTGCGCCATGCCTTCGGCTGCGCGCCTCATCCACTTCGCCGCCAGTTCCTGGTTTTTGCTCACTCCGACCCCTTCGGCAAAACAAAGCCCGAGATTGAAGGCCGCGACTGCGTCTCCTGACGAAGCAGTCGCTTCGAACCACTCCGCGACATCGAGACCATCAGTAGGGTCGCCGGCGCCTTCCAGGATAAGGTTCGCAAGGTCGACCTGGGATTCTCGATTGCCACCATTAGCGGCGCCGCGCAGCCAGCGCGTTCCTTCCTCGGCGTCCTGAGCTACACCGTTCCCGGAAAGATACAGCGATGCCAAGGCACGAGCGGCTACTGGATGACCTGCCTCCGCAGCGCGCCGGTACCACGTCGCGGCTTCCGCATAATCCGGTTGAGGGCGCTTCACATACCGTTCGCCTATACGATAGGCGGCGTCGAGGTTTCCGGCCACTGCGGCGCGACGCATCCACGCCTCGCCTGCTGCGGGGTCCTGACGTGACAAGCTGCCCTCGATGAGAGAAAGCCCCAGCCTGAATTGGGCCGAAGCGAGGCCCTTTTCCGCAGCCAGCTGATAAAGCTCAGCAGCCGCCTCGCGATCGACGGGCACCCCCATTCCGTGCTCGGTGAGGACCGCAAGAAGGTAGATCGCTGTCGGCAGACCTGCATCGGCCGCACGCCGCATCGCTTCGGCAATCCTAGTCCTGTGCTCCGGTTGCTTGCGACGGGCAAGTGACAGGGCGAGGCCAAGGCATCCTTCCGGACAACCGGCCGCCGCGGACTTCTCGTACAAGCCATGAGCGGCATTGAGGTTGCGCATCGGCATTGGGCCCTTGCTTAGAATATAGCCGAGTATGGCCTGCCCTGTTGCGGAGCCAGCCTCGGCAGCTTTTTGGGCGAACGGAAGCGCTGCCTCGAAATCCGGCTTTCGTGAAGACGGCGACTTGAACAGGCTTTCTGAACTGCTGGTTCCTGTGTTGTCCTCGTGTTCGGCCAGCCCAGTGCTGTAAAGCGCGGCAAGGAGTGCCTGCGCATCGGGGTTACCATGGTCAGCAGCCCGCCGTAGCCAGCGCGTCCCTTCCAATCGGCTTGGCGGTACGCCCGACCCCTCAAGATAGCAGCGCGCGACGCGGCATTCCGCTTCTGGAACCCCGGCACGAGCAGCGGTGGCTATAAGCGGAAACGCTTCGGCAGCTTTGCCTTGTTCAGTAAGCTGAGCTGCCCTGCGCAGCGCCAGCGCCGGGTGGATACGTCCGGCCAACCGATCCATCAACGCCATTTATGGCTCCCGCATTGCTTCCTGACCGATCGGCAGCATCGTGCCGAGGATGTATCTGAGCACCGTGCGGCGGCCTACCTTCACATCAGCTGTGACCGGCATGCCGGGGCTGACCGCGAAGCCGGCGGGCACGCCATGAAGGGCGACGTCGTCGATGGAAATTCTCGTGCGGTAGAACTGGTCGGCATCCGAGGGCAGCATGGCCAACGAGCTATTCGGGTCACGCACCTGATCCCTGGCAGAGAAGGAATCCGGGCTGACCGAGCGTACCGTACCGTGAGCCAGGCCATATTGCGAATAGGGGAACGTATCGAATTTGATTGCTACGGGATCGCCGACGTGAACAAAGCCGCTGCTGCGGCCGATGATATTCGTCTCCACCTCAAGCACCGCGTCAGCCGGGACCAGGGTGATCAACCGCTCTCCGGACTGCAGAACCGAACCCACGGAAACTTTAGCCACAGATTGAACGGTAGCGTCGGCCTCGCTCCTGAGCTCGACCAACTGTTTGCGCAGCTTGGCCTTGTTGAGAAGCTCGCGGGCGTCGGATATGCGCGAATTGGCCTCCGACAGGCTCTGCGAAACGTCTGCGCGCCAACTCTGGACAAAGCCGTCACGCTCGGCCGCAACCCCAGCCTGCTGGCGCTTAGCAGCCTCGGATGTCTGCTCGGCGTTGGTGAGAGCTCGCGACATTTCAGCTGTGTTGTCCTCGGCAAGAAGCGTATTGAGACGGCTTCCGACCTGTCTCACTTCGAGTTTTTTGCGCATTTGCTCGATCGACCCCGCGACGGCCAATCGCTGCCGATAGCCATCGGCATCGGACTGGGAGCGGGAGATGACCGAACTGAGTTGGTCACCCTGTCGATCGAAGCTCTCCAGCTTGGCGTCATAGACCGCCTTGCGACGATCGAAGATCGAGGCCTGCAGTGTCCAACTCGGATCCAGGCCGTCATAGGTGAATGAGTTTCCGTCGGCCTCGGCCTTCAGGCGAGCCACCTCGGCTTCGAGGGTCGTGACTTGGGCGGCCAATGCGGTGAGATCGGCCGAGGCAAAAGTGGCGTCGAGTCGGGCAAGCACCTGGCCGGCCTTGACCTGCTGTCCTTCGCGTACCTCGATAGAGCGGACGATGGCTGTCTCGAGCGGCTGGACGACGATGTTTGGCGATTGTGCCACCACCAGGCCCCTCGTCGTGACCACCTGGTCAACCGGTATCAGAGCTGCGAGCATTATCAGCGCGACGACCAGGCTAAATACGACCCAGACGATGCTACGAGCCACTCGCGGAACCGGCGTGTTTTCGACGGCTGTCGATGGCCATTGGAATTCGAGAATGACCGGCGCCGTCGGATCGCTGGCCTTTGCCCGACGACGGCGAGCAGCAATTGGCGCATAGGGGGTGACGCTCATGGCCGGCTCACATCAACGGAGGGCACAGCCGCCAATCGGCCACGCCGGCCTTCCAGGTGCCGGTTCTGCTGAAGCCAAAGCTGGCGGTAAACGCCACACCGCTCCAGTAGGACGGAATGCGGCGCGACATCGAGAACCTTGCCCTGATCCACCACGAGGATCTGATCGCACTCCGTCAGCGATGCCAGCCGGTGCGAGACGATGATCATCGTTCGGCCGCTGGCGATACGCATGAGGTTGTCGCTGACCACCGCTTCACTCTCGGGATCGAGCGCGCTTGTCGCTTCGTCCAGTATCAGGATGGTCGGGTTGTGAATGAGCGCGCGGGCTATTGCCAATCGCTGCCGTTGCCCGCCCGACAGATTGGGTGAGCCTTCCTCAATGTAGGTATCATAGCCATTCGGCATGCGTTCGATGAACTCAGCCGCGCCGGCGAGGTGAGCAGCACGCATGGCATCCGAAAGCGTCAAGCCCTGACGTCCCGCGATGATGTTGTCCCTTATCGAACCGCGGAAAAGGAAATTATCCTGAAGGACAACACCTAGGCCCTGGCGGAGGTGGCGCAGGTTAATTTCCTTGAGGTCGATCCCGTCGAGCTTGAGGAACCCGCTGTAGTCGCGGTTGATGCCTTGCAGAAGACGCGCGATGGTCGATTTTCCGGACCCGCTGCGCCCGACGATGCCGAACATCGAGCCAGACGGAATGTCGAAGCTGACCCGGTCGAGCGCCGGCGTCTTGGTACCCATGTAAGTGAAGGTCAGGTCGCTAAACTTGATTTCGCCGACAAGTTTTGGCCTCAGGCCCGCGGAATTTGAACTGCTTTCTAATGGACGGTTGAGAACTGACGCCGCCTCACCGATGGCCGCGCCGACTTCTTCGTAGTCCTCTACCAGACGTGCCAGGCCGACAAGGGGCTGCGCGACGCGTTGGGCGATCATCATGAATGCAAACAGGCTGCCGACCATGTAGCCAGTGCTGTCGCTCATGGCCAGATACGCCCCCATCAGCATGGTGCCCAACACCATCGCGCGCTCAACTGGCGTTACGAGGGTTTGCGGCCAATTGGCGAGTTGCCCAAAAGCCAGGCGCGCCTTACCCGCGTCCGCCACCCGTTCGTCCCAAAGTGCCTTGCGTTGCGGCTCGAGACCAAGCGCCTTGACCGTCTTGATCCCGGCGACGGTCTCGCCGAGCGCCGCCGACTTCCAGGTCTCGGCATTCACCACGCGTTGGTAGCTGGCCCGCAGCGGCGCAAGGAAAGCAAGGATGATCAGCATGATCAAGACGGCGCAGCCGAGCACCATCCAGGCGAGTGTTGCGTTGATATAGAACATGACCGGGATGAGCACGCACAGCGTCATCAGATCCAGGAAGGTGCTGAGCAATTTGCCTGTGAGGAATTCGCGGATGCGGTAGACCTGTGCCAGATGGTACATTGTCTCGCCCGCTGGATGGCGCTCGAAATAGTCAAGCGGCAGGCGCAACAGCCGACCGAAGACGTGCAAGTTCAGCTTGGTGTCCAAGCGAGCGCCGACCACGTTGATGATCAGGCGGCGCGCGTGGCCGAGCAGGGTCTCGTAGGCGAAAACGACGACTATCACTGCACTCAGCAATGCCAGAGTCGAGATGCTGTTGAACTGCAGCACCTTGTTGACCACAGTCATGACGATAAGGGGCGGCAGAATTGTCAGGATGCTGAGTGTGAACGAAGCGATGCCGATGTCGCGCAGCGGCACAGCCTCGAGCCGCACAAGATCTACGAGCCAGCGAAAGGTGAACGGCGCGTCGGCGGCGACGAAGGATCGTTGAGGACGCAGCAGCACCGCCTCACCCGACCAGACCCGCGACAACCTCAGCTCGTCGATCGCGATCGCTTGGGCATCATCCGGCGCATCTACGCTCTTCAAGAAGATGAGATTGCGTTCGGCGCTAGCTCCAGTAAGCAGGCCAGCGCGGCCATCGCTGAACAGCAGAACCACCGGTCCGGTTTGTTCGAAGCGCAGAAGATGCGACCAGCGGACGCGAACCGCGCGCGACCACATCCCGCCGTTCTGCGCCCATTGAGAGAGATCCGCAGCGGTCGGAGTGGTGCCTACGCTTGCGGCCCTGAATTCGTTGGGGTCCAGCTCGACACCGTGGTAACGTGCGACCTTGATCATAGCCCTTAGGCGCGGTGCGACCTGACCGAATTCGGCAGGCCCGCCTGGACTCCGTTGCGCTTTGCCCTCGCCCGGATGCTTGCCGGCCGCATTCGCTTGCGCGTCATGATGGTTCGGGCTCGGTTTGGGGCCTTGACTGAGTTGTACGCTCACAGTGCACTGCTCCCGCGAACCAGCCTCAAGAGTTCGAAGAGGCTCGCTACGTCTTGTCGCAATGGAAGTTGGCGAGACCGTTCGCATCTCCAACAGGCATACGAGATGAGACAATTGCCGGCGCTGGAAGCGCGCAGGCGCGGACCCCGCCTTCCAGCAGGGTCCGCGTCCACTGTTTTCAACCGCTTAGTCATGCGGCTTCAGAATATTGCTCAGTGTCTTTTTCAGTGTGTCGTCGGTTTGAGCATACCCCGAGCTCTGCTTGTCCGATGTCAGGTCCAAGGTCGAACCGAACGGCTTGTTCTGGGTCTGACCAAAGCCTGCGACAGAAGTGAGCAGGTTCAGGAGGTCCACTGCCACCGAAACAATGGCGAGGCTGATGAGCTGCCTGAACAAGTCCTGGCTGTCAGCGGAACTACTGGACTGTATGAACTGCTTGATGTCCTTCAGCCCAAGCGTGTCGGTCGAGATATAGCCACCTTGACTGTTGGCCGACGAACCATGATCCCCGTTGCCATGCCCTCCATGACCATTGTCACGGCTGCCACGGCCATTGTCACCACGGTCATTGTGATGACGGTCACCATTGCCATTGTGGCGATCGTGGTCGTGATTGCCATTGTGACCATGGTGATGGTGGTTGCCGTTGTGGTCATGATCGTTGTCGCCATGACCGGTGGCACCACTGGACCCGGTATGGCCCGTTGCTCCGGTGGAACCCGTTGCTCCGGTGTGCCCAGTTGCCCCGGTCGCACCAGTATGGCCGGTCGCACCTGTTGCCCCGGTGGCACCAGTTGCACCAGGATCCCCTGTCGCACCTGTTGCTCCAGTGTCACCCGTCGCGCCGGTATCACCCGTTGCTCCGGTGGCTCCGGTGTCGCCAGTTGCTCCAGTGTCGCCGGTCGCTCCGGTCGCTCCGGTGTCACCAGTTGCTCCGGTGTCGCCTGTAGCGCCGGTCGCTCCCGTTGCACCAGGGTCGCCAGTCGCACCCATTGCTCCGGTAGCCCCGGTCGTACCTGTTGCCCCAGTGTCACCCGTCGCGCCAGCCGCCCCGCTATCACCCGTCGCGCCAGTCGCCCCGGTATCACCCGTTGCTCCGGAGGCCCCGGTCGCACCTGTTGCCCCAGTGTTACCCGTCGCGCCAGTTGCTCCGGTGTCGCCGGTCGCCCCAGTCGCTCCGGTGTCACCAGTTGCTCCGGTGTCGCCTGTAGCGCCCGTGGCTCCCGTTGCACCAGGGTCGCCAGTCGCACCCGTTGCTCCGGTCGCACCTGTTGCCCCAGTGTCACCCGTCGCGCCAGTCGCCCCAGTGTCACCCGTCGCGCCAGTCGCCCCGGTATCACCCGTTGCTCCGGTGGCTCCGGTGTCGCCAGTTGCTCCAGTGTCACCCGTCGCGCCAGTTGCTCCGGCGTCGCCCGTCGCGCCAGTCGCTCCGGTGTCGCCAGTTGCTCCGGTGTCACCGGTGTCGCCAGTTGCTCCAGTGTCACCCGTCGCGCCAGTTGCTCCGGTGTCGCCAGTTGCTCCAGTGTCACCCGTCGCGCCAGTCGCTCCGGTGTCACCAGTTGCTCCAATGTCGCCGGTGGCGCCAGTTGCTCCGGTGTCGCCCGTAGCGCCGGTGGCTCCCGTTGGACCAGGATCCCCAGTCGCACCCGTGGCCCCAATATCGCCGGTCGCTCCGGTGTCACCCGTCGCTCCGGTAGCCCCGGTCGCACCAGTATCACCCGTCGCGCCAGTTGCTCCGGTGTCGCCGGTAGCTCCCGTTGCACCAGGATCCCCAGTCGCACCCATGGCGCCAGTATCGCCGGTCGCTCCGGTGTCACCCGTCGCTCCGGTAGCCCCGGTCGCACCAGTATCACCCATAGCGCCAGTTGCTCCGGTCGCACCAGTATCACCGGTTGCGCCAGTTGCTCCGGTGTCGCCCGTTGCGCCGGTGGTCCCAGTTGTGCCTGTGCTTCCGGTAGCACCGGTCGCTCCTGTCGAACCCGTGGCGCCAGTATGACCTGTCGCCCCTGTGGCCCCGGTCGCACCAGAATGGCCAATTGCCCCGGTCGAACCCGTTGCGCCAGTATGACCTGTCGATCCCGTGGCCCCTGTCGCACCCGAATGACCGGTTGCCCCAGTTGAACCCGTGGCTCCGGTCGCGCCAGTCGCCCCGGTAGAGCCAGTCGCGCCTGCAGCTCCAGTCGAACCCGTAGCGCCAGAATCCCCGGTTGCACCCGTGGCTCCGGTATCACCCGTTGCGCCAGTCGCACCGATGTCGCCTGTACCGCCGGTGGCACCCATTGCACCCGAATCGCCGGTCGCACCCGTGGCTCCGGTATCGCCGGTCGCACCCGTGGCTCCGGTATCGCCAGTTGCACCCGTGGCTCCGGTATCGCCCGTTGCGCCAGTCGCACCGATGTCGCCTGTACCGCCGGTGGCACCCGTTGCACCCGAATCGCCGGTCGCACCCGTGGCTCCGGTATCACCCGTTGTGCCAGTCGCACCGGTGTCCCCCGTAGCGCCGGTGGCACCTGTTGAGCCAGGATCCCCAGTCGCACCCGTGGCTCCGGTATCGCCGGTGTCCCCAGTCGCACCGGTGTCGCCCGTAGCGCCGGTGGCACCCGTTGAGCCAGGATCCCCGGTCGCACCCGTGGCTCCGGTATCGCCGGTTGCACCCGTGGCTCCGGTATCACCCGTTGCGCCAGTTGCTCCGTTGTCGCCAGTCGCTCCAGTGTCGCCAGTCGCTCCAGTGTCACCGGTCGCGCCAGTCGCACCCGTTAAACCTGTGGCGCCGGTGTCCCCAGTCGCACCGGTGTCGCCCGTAGCGCCGGTGGCACCCGTTGAGCCAGGATCCCCGGTCGCACCCGTGGCTCCGGTATCGCCGGTTGCACCCGTGGCTCCGGTATCACCCGTTGCGCCAGTTGCTCCGTTGTCGCC